>CAZNOW010000009.1:0-48991 GCA_964574915.1 uncultured Candidatus Saccharibacteria bacterium | reverse complement strand
GATGATTGGGGTTAAGTCGTAACAAGGTATCCGTACGGGAACGTGCGGATGGATTACCTCCTTTCTAGGGAGTACTAGCAGCTCGACGAGTAATTGTCAGCTAGCTAGGTCGATCTTGATACATTGTAAATTCAGTACTGACAATGTATGCTTCCGTTTTTAACGGACGAGATATCAGCACTGTACAGTTATGATTGACGTTGAATGCACTACTCAGTTTTTAAGCTGAATAAAAGGGCGCCCCTGCGAGAGGCGCTTTTTTATTTTGCTAAGGCAGATTACACAACAGCTATTCATATCCTTGTTTTTAGCCTGGTTTTTAGGTAGAATACAGCGGTAATTGACCACGGGGCTATAGCTCAGTTGGTTAGAGCGCGTCACTGATAATGACGAGGTCTATGGTTCGAGTCCATATAGCCCCACCAAGTATTCAATGGATTTAGCCACTGGTAATTGATGTATACAAACTTTATCCATTTCATATTTCGGGGGGCAATAGCTCAGTTGGCTAGAGTACCTGCTTTGCATGCAGGGGGTCCGGGGTTCGAGTCCCCGTTGCTCCACCACTTTTATATAGAGGTCAAATTGTAGCAAATGTAGCTACACTCTTGGCTTGACCGCCCCTGTTTTTATTGCTATTATTAACCTGCTTGAGTTTGGACATGAATATTTTATGCTCTAAACCGCCAAGTTTTATGCCTGAACTCAAGTTTTTCCATTTTTAGAGTGGCTTAATTGAGTTCGTAACTTAACAATTTAGCACAAGAGATAAGCAATTAAGTAGGCTCGGCGCATAGCGGAGTCTACAATGACAAACGGCTATTGGTAATTACCAATAACTAGTCAATTGCACATAACGTAAAAAGTTACTCAAGCGCGCACAAAGAATGCCTTGACGTAAGATACCGACGAAGGACGCGGAGAGCTGCGATAAGCTTCGGGGAGCTGCCAAACAAGCTTTGATCCGAAGGTATCCGAATGGGGAAACCCCATTGGAGTCATGTCCAATGGCCTTAGATCTGAATTCATAGGATTTAAGAGCGGGAACCAGGGGAACTGAAACATCTTAGTACCCTGTGGAAGAGAAAATAACCAATGATTCCGGTAGTAGTGGCGAGCGAACCCGGAAGAGCCCAAACTTTAATGACTTTCATCTGTTAATTCAGGTGAATAAGTTGGTAGACGAATGTTATTAAGGGGTTGTGATATGTAAATTACCAGTTCCGAAACTTCCATTATTGGAGGATTTGGGATTGGGAGTGAACGCTACCACCAGTTTACATAAGGTTAAAAATTTGCGAGACGAGCAGAAGCAGCTGGAAAGCTGCGCCAAAGACAGTGATAGCCTGGTATGCCAAGGATCGCAAACCTTATCATTTATATATCGAGTAGGTCGGGACACGTGAAACCCTGACTGAAGCTGGAAGGTCCACCTCCCAAGGCTAAATATATCTTACGATCGATAGTGAACAAGTACCGTGAGGGAAAGGCGAAAAGAACCCCGGAAGGGGAGTGAAATAGATCCTGAAATTGTGTGCGTACAAGGAGTCGGAGCCGGCTTGTCCGGTGACGGCGTGCTTTTTGTAGAACGATCCAGCGAGTTACTTACTAGTGCGAGTCTAAGCCATTTGGCGGAGACGTAGTGAAAGCGAGCCTGAATAGGGCGACCGAGTACTAGTGAGTAGACCCGAAACCAGGTGACCTAACCATGGGCAGGCTGAAGCGCAGGTAAAACTGTGTGGAGGGCCGAACCGTAGCGATGATCAATACGCCCGGATGATCTGTGGTTAGAGGTGAAATGCCAATCGAACTTGGAGATAGCTGGTTCTCCTCGAAATAGCTTTAGGGCTAGCGTTGTACAGTAGCCGACTGGGGTAGAGCTCTGTTTCGGAATGAGGTCCGTAAGGATACTCACCCTTGACAAACTACGAATACGGTCGGTGGAATTACAGCAGTTAGAACGGCGGGGCTAAGCTCGTCGCTCAAAAGGGAAACAGCCCAAATCATCATCTAAGGTCCCTAAATATACACTAAGTGGAAAACGAGGTGGGGTTTCTTAAACAACGAGGATGTTGGCTTAGAAGCAGCCATTCATTTAAAGAGTGCGTAATAGCTCACTCGTCAAGAGACCCTGCGCGGAAAATGTAACGGGGCTAAGTGTATTACCGAAGATATGAACTTCTGATTTATCAGGAGTGGTAGAGGAGCGTTGATATTGCACTGAAGTTGTGTCGTGAGACATGGTGGAGCGGTATCAAGTGAGAATGCTGGAATGAGTAACGATAAGGCAGGTGAGAATCCTGCCCACTGAAAGAGCAAGGTTTCCTGGGCCACGGTTATCGTCCCAGGGTTAGTCGGTCCTAAGCTGAGGCGCGTAGCGTAAGCGATGGACAACGGGTTAATATTCCCGTACTAGTGTTATATTGTTCGGCGTGCGCGGCATATTAGTTGGAGCGGGCTCATGGTTATGCCCGTCTAAGTAGGAAAAATGCCTACGAATGAAACGACCTTATGGTTGGATTCCAATAAAGGTGCTGACAAGAAAAGCGTCCGAACGCATGTATGATGCTATCCGTACCGCAAACCAACACAGGTGCTCAGGTCGAGTAGACCAAAGTGTACGAGTGATTCTTCGTCAAGGAACTCGGCAAACAAGCGGCCGTAACTTCGGAATAAGGCCTACCTCCTTCGGGAGGTCACAGCTAAAGAACCCATGCAACTGTTTACCAAAAACATAGGTCTCTGCTAACACGAAAGTGGATGTATAGGGGCTGACGCCTGCCCGGTGCCGGAAGGTTAAGGGGAGAGCTTCACGGTTTGAACTGAAGCCCCGGTGAACGGCGGCGGTAACTATAACCGTCCTAAGGTGGAATGCTGCCTTAGTAAAATTTGGCTATATGCTGGAATATCTGTGTATCGGACTGTACTATGGTAAAATGTTTCCTTAGATGGAAACTATAAATCCAAGTGAAAATCAGATCCGTGCAGACAATCAGCAGGGAAGATTAAATCCATGGTGGGTCGTTGGTTTTGTTGATGGCGAAGGGTGTTTTTCGATCAGTATCTTTAGAAATGTTACAACTAAATCAGGGGTACAAGTATTCCCGGAGTTTGTAGTAACACAAGGTACAAAAAGTCTATCCGTATTAAAGAATTTACAAATATTCTTTGGATGCGGAAATATCTATGTGAATAGAAGAAAAGACAATCATCGAGAAAACCTTTATCGCTATTGCGTCCGTAATCTAAAAGATATTCAAGAAAAAATAATTCCTTTTTTTGATCGATATACACTCCAAACGGCAAAGTACCAAGATTATTTAGTATTTTGCGAGATAGTAAAGCTAATTGATCAAAAAAGCCATTTAAGTCTTGAAGGAATAGAAAAGATTCGAGCGTTAGCATCAACAATGAACCGACACAAAATCAGGTAATTTAAAACCCTCAGAGACTACATGCCAAAACCCAAATAATATTGGGATAAGATATAGTCCGATCCCTATAGCGATATAGGGAGCGACAAAAGACGTGTCGCAATAAAACAAGCGTGATTAACATGACAATGAGCGAAATTCCTTGTCAGGTAAGTTCTGACCCGCACGAATGGCGTAATGACATGGGTACTGTCTCGACGAAGAGCTCGGTGAAAGTGCATTGACGGTAAAGATGCCGTCTGTCCGCAGCAGGACGAAAAGACCCCGTGGAGCTTTACTACAGCTTGACATTGAGTTGGGTTATAACATGTGTAGCATAGGTGGGAGACTTTGAAGCTGAGGCGCTAGCCTCGGTGAAGTCACCAGTGAAATACCACCCTTGTTATGATCTTATTCTTACTCAAACCGTTATCCGGTTTGAGGATAGTGTCTGGCGGGTAGTTTAACTGGGGCGGTTGCCTCCTAAAGAGTATCGGAGGCGTTCAAAGGTTGGCTAGGTTCGGATGGAAATCGAATCGATAGTGTATACGCATAAGCCAGCTTGACTGTGAGGGCGACGACCCAAGCAGGGACGAAAGTCGGAGTAAGTTTTCCGCTGTCCGTGCATTCGCACATGAATGTGGTATCGGCAGCGCTTTCGGATAAAAGTTACCCCGGGGATAACAGGCTTATAGCGCCCAATAGTTCACATAGACGGCGCTGTTTGGCACCTCGATGTCGGCTCATCTCATCCTGGGACTGGAGAAGGCCCCAAGGGTCCGGCTGTTCGCCGGTTAAAGAGGTACGTGAGCTGGGTTCAGAACGTCGTGAGACAGTTCGGTTTATATCCGCTGTGGACGTTAGGAAATTTGAGAGGATCTATTCGTAGTAAGAAATTGCTACTTTGCGCAGTAATGCGCAATGACAATGTGGCTAATAACGGTGAAACCCTCATATGTTATTGATTCGAGAATTGTTTTTGCAGGTAGGTCTACTTGTATTACAATTCACTTGAGGACCAATAACCTCTGAATGGCAATACCGTGGGAAGTCGATTAAGTGTAGATAAAGCATATATTGCGGGATTTCTTGATGGTGATGGCAGCTTAATGTTGCAAATAAAAAAGCTTAACACAGTACGTGGTTATCGCTTTATGGCAACGATCTGCTTATATCAAGATTCTCGTCACGATGAAACTCTCTACTGGATACGTAATATTTTAGGAATCGGTTATATCTCGAAAAGAAGCGACTCAATAACTGAGTTGCGGATTAACGGGTTTACTACCATCTTAAATATACTCATAGAGTTGAGGCCTTTTATCCGCTTTAAGAAAATTCAATCTGAAGCTATGATAAAAGCTTGCCGAATATTACGGAACGGTAATAGGAGTAAACTTTCTGGTAAAAAATTGCTTGAGTTGGTTAATTTAGTTTTAGCTATCCAAAACGCTAACTATGCGACCAGACGAAAGAAGAACAGAGAAGAACTTTTGAAAACACTTGGTTTGACCCCGTAACGACTTGAGATTTAGATTTAACCGTCTAAACTCGGACCCAGTATTATATATATCGAGTAATACGCCACTACCCTAATTCGTTTCGTGCGAGCAGGGTAAAGATATAGTCTGTACCTTTAGGAATAAAGGAAGAAATACGACGAGAGGACCCGAATGGACGCACCACTGGTGTACCAGTTGTCATACCAATGGCATTGCTGGGTAGCTATGTGCGGAACAGATAAGCGCTGAAAGCATATTAAGCGCGAAACTGACCTCAAGATTAGATTTCCCTATGAGGATCCTGATAGACTATCAGGTTGATAGGCGCAAGGTGGAAGTACGGTAACGTATGGAGCCGAAGCGTACTAATAATCCCACTGACTTTTTACGATTTCTGATCCGGCATTAATTGATGTTTGGATCAGAAATAGCAGTTGACTAGTTATTGGTGCTCGCCAAGCACCCGTTTGTCATTAACAATTAACTTATCTCATGGACGTCAAGTACAGACTGTAATTTAAATGTAATGCTAATAGTTTGTGCTTGGTGCCCATAGCGCGAGGGAAACACCTGTTCCCATGCCGAACACAGCAGTTAAGCCTCGCAGCGGCTACAATACTTGGGGTTCACCCCTGGGAAAATAGCACGGTGCCAAATTATAAGAAAGACCTCCGAATAGGAGGTCTTTCTTTATGGGTTAGATATTTTAAGCATCAGCGTGTTAATTATCTTACTTCGCTATATTTATGGAAACGTCATAATGCTTATGCGTACTTTTAGAGTACTGATTCCCAGTTAATTCACTTATTGATGGGGCCATAGTTTTATTACAAATAAATAAGTTTGACATGAGCATAATAGCATGCTATCATAAGCATAGTTTCGTGAGGAGTTAACCGAGGGTTTCGACTATTCGAAGCCCTTTTAATTTCGATACCGGACTAACGAAAGGAAGGCTATTAACATGGCTGGAACTAAAGCTGGCGGCAAAGCTGCTGCTGCAACTAACAAAGCAAAATATGGTGCAGATTTTTACGCAAAAATCGGCGCAGTCGGGGGACGCAAGGGTCACACTGGTGGCTTCTTCGTTAATCGCGAGTTAGCTCGGATTGCTGGCGCTCGTGGGGGTCGTATCTCACGTCGCACTAAAAAAGTTGCTTAAATACTAATAATTTATAATTAAAATAAGGTTAAAGTCCCCAGATTTTGGGGACTTTAATTTGTTTTAGCCTTATTTGTTTGTAATTTCATCTGCGGTTCAAAAAAAAGTAATGTCGAGGGTTGTTTGGTCCGTTTAGTAGATCGGTAGGCTCGACAAAATCGGGACGGAGTTACTTTCCAGACCGCATGACAATTAAAGCATTGATAGTGCCTTAAATTCGATTGTTGCAAACTTTTATTGTTGCAGTACGGACAAATACTCCTGGCATAAAGCCAGTCCCGATAGGTATCTAAACAATCCTGGATATGATCTTCATCGATTATAATGTCAAACTCGGCAGCCACCTCCTTCGCTTTTTCCCAGGCAGCCACTTCCAAATGTAGCAGCTCAAAGTCTGATTTATAGGTGGTATGCCCTAGTAGGGCATGACTGGTTTCATGCAGTAAAGACCAAATTGAAGTCGGTTCGTCGGATTTGGTATTATAGAAAACCTCATTGGTTTTAGGTGACCAATAAAAAGTTGCTCCCAATTTGTAATGGAGCGTCGGGTAGCGTTTTTGAAGACGATTAATTATCTGTTCCATAATGTTTATGCGCTAAATCGTAACACCCGTAGATAACGGCTTCTTCCGGTCGGGTTGCTTTTTGAATTTCCGGTATGGTGACGAGCGGATTGTTGTAACGTTTCAATTCTTCAAGCAGGTACGGTTTGAAACGATCAAAGTAATCGCCAACCCCGCCGCCAATCACGATAATATCCGGTTGGGCGATAGCAATTATCTGAAAAAAGCCCAAAGACAGATCATATGCAATCCGCCGCCAGGTCTTTTCGTCAGTTATCTCTTTTGCTTTTTTGCCAAAGCGCTCAACGATAGCCCGTCCCGAAGCGAAATCTTCCCAGGGAACCCGTTTACCGTGATATTCAAGCACCATCTGACCACCCTCACTATCGGCCAGTTCTGGATCAATCGTGCGATTAATAATAAATCCGGTGCCGATTCCGGTGCTGATAGTCATATAGAGTAGTCGTTTATCCTTTGGCCGAAGCATCGATTCGGATAGCGCCCCAAGATTGGCATCATTTTCAATCAGGATCGGGCATTGGAATATTTTCTCCGCATCAGCTTGGATGGGCACATTGTGCCATGATAAGTTACCGAAATATTCACCAATACCGCGTTTACGGTCGACCTTTCCGGGTACCGCCACGCAGCCGGCTTTAAAATCAGTTGTTTTTAAAGTGCTAACAGCTTGTTTTAACTCTTTTAAAAATAAAGAATAATCGGCCGGGGTCTTAAAACGAAATTTTTCAGCGATAACGCCGTTATCATTTAAAGCCGCAACCAGCGTTTTTGAACCGCCAATATCTACCCCTGCGAACATGTTAGTTTAAGTGTAGCACAAGTTGGCGGCCCTATCTTTACCGCAAGGATATAAACAGGTATAATGCTGATAACGTTGTGGACAAGACCAAACTTTAGTTTTTGTAAGTTATTGAGTCTATCTAAAGCGGAATACATTTTTAAGGAGGCAAAGAGTGTCTAAATGATTAAAGACACTGCTATTACAATGGAAGAGCTGTTGAAGGACAGCGCAATTGAAAACCTGACAGCAGGCAGTGTGGTGGAAGGTATCATCACTTCTGTTAAAAAACATGAGGTCTGGGTGGATCTTGGTCCAAACGGTATCGGAGTGGTATTAAGACGGGAAATCAGTCACAGTCCCCAATTGGAAGTAGGCGAAAAAGTGACTGTCAGCGTTATCGATCCCGAGATGGAAGAAGGTTACGCTCTGTTAAGTATGAAGCGAGCCGTTAAGGACCGCGGATGGGACGAGCTACAGCGAGTCTTTGATACCCAAGAAATTACCGAAGTCGTACCGCATGACGCCAATCGTGGCGGTCTTTTGGTAGAGCTGGAAGGAATCCGGGGTTTTCTGCCGGTTTCACAACTGGCTGCCGGCCACTATCCCCGTGTTTCGGGCGCCGACAAGGATGAAATTTTGCAAAAACTGAACGCTCTGGTTAATAAGCCACTACGCGTTCGGATTTTGGATGTCAGCCGAAGAGATAATAAGTTGATATTTTCAGAGAAAGAAGCCGTTAAAGACGACATGCAAAGCAGGTTTGCCGAGCTAAAAGTCGGTGACGTGGTGGAAGGTGTCGTAACCGGAGTCATTGATTTCGGAGCCTTTGTTAATGTCGATGGCATTGAAGGTTTAATCCATATTTCCGAGATTTCCTGGGAAAGAGTTGATAATCCGCGCAATTACGTCAAAGTCGGGGACCGCATCAAGACTAAGATTATTGCTATCAATAAAGACCGGCTGTCGCTCAGTCTTAAGCAAATGACTGAAGATCCGTGGCTAGCTGAGATCAAAGCTTTCAAAAAGGATGGCATAGTCGAAGGTAAAATTACCCGAATCACACCATTCGGCGCCTTTGTTCAGTTAAGTCCGTCGGTGGAAGCCTTGGTTCATGTATCTGAAATGGGCGAAAGCGAAGCCGTCGATCCAGAACAACTGTTTAAGCTGAATGAGAAGAAGAAATTTAAAGTAATCGACATCGATAAAGATGGCCGGAAAATAGCCTTAAGTCTCAAGGATACTAAGTCTGGCAAATAACAGTTACATTACTTAACCAGCCGAGGTTGTAACAGCATAGAGCATATCAAGAAAGGAGTACCACAATCATGAATACAATCGAAATTGAAGACATGATTACTGTCGGTACTTTAGCTAACCGACTGATGATTCCTGTCAGCCGTCTGATTGCCGAACTCATGAAAAACGGAGTGATGGTCACTGTTAACGAACAGATTGATTTTGATACGGCACAGATTATCGTCGCCGAATTAGGATTAGAGGTTAATCTTCAGAAGTTGATCAAAGAAGAATCACCACTTTTAAAACGCGACAGACCGATCAGCGATAAAGCCGTACCCCGGCCCCCTGTAGTGGCGGTGATGGGTCATGTGGATCACGGTAAAACATCACTGCTGGATATTATCAGAAGTACCAATGTGGCTAAGCGCGAAGCCGGCGGGATTACCCAACATATCTCGGCCTATCAGGTAGAGCATAACGGCCGTAAAATCACGTTTCTCGATACTCCCGGGCACGAAGCATTCGCCGCTATCCGGGAACACGGGGCTCATCTGACAGATATTGCTATTATCGTGATTGCCGCCGATGACGGTATTAAGCCGCAAACTATTGAAGCGATTCGTTTTGCCCGTAAAGCCGGCGCCCGGATTATTGTGGCAATCAATAAAGTCGATAAAACCAGCGCCGATCCGAATCGGGTCAAGCAGCAACTATCCGAGCAAAAACTGCTGATTGAAGAATGGGGCGGTGATACCATAGCCCTAGAATTAAGTGCCAAGACCGGACAGGGCATTAAAGAATTACTCGATATGATATTATTGGTGGCTGAAGTTGATAATTTGCGGGCTGATGTTGATGTCCCGGCTCGTGGTTTGATTATCGAATCACATGTCGAACAGGGGCGAGGTCCAATTGCTCAAGGTTTAATCGAAGCCGGAACTATCCGCAAAGGCGATTTCGTTGTATCTGGTGCCACCTATGCCAAACTGCGTAATTTGGAATCAACCGAAGGCGAGCCGATTACAGAAGCGACTCCGTCAACACCGGTTTTAATGAGCGGATTTAAAGTCTTACCGGAGTTTGGTGAGGAGTTTTCGGTAGCGCAGAATGAAAAACAAGCTAGAGCCTTAGCGGAAGCGGCCGCTCTTGGTAAAGCCCAAGTCAATCGGACTCAGGGAGTAACCAGCAGCGAATTATTGCACATGATTAAGCGCAGTGATGAAACCGATTTGCTTAATATAATCGTCAAAGCCGATACCCAAGGGTCATTAACATCGGTGATCGATAGCCTAAAGACACTTGAAACCGAAGAAGTGATGGTGCGAGTAGTCGGTTCTGGAATCGGCGCTATTTCCGAAAGTGATCTTTATATTGCTCAATCCAGTAAAGCCATCGTTTATGGATTTAATGTCACCATGGCCAGCAATATCAAGCAGCAAGCCGGTCGACAGAACGTAACCGTACGGCTATTTGACGTCATATATGAGTTAATTGATGATGTCCGAAATGAACTGAGCGCTTTGCTGCGTCCGAAAATTGTCGAAACTGAACTAGGCAGATTAATTGTTCGGGCAGTTTTTAATACCACTAAATCGGAAATCATCTGTGGTGGGGAAGTTACTAAAGGTGAGTTAAGTTTGCCAGCCATGGCGACAATTTGGCGCGACGACGCCCAATTAGCCGAAGTCGAAGTAATTAATTTCAAACGCGGTCCGACAGATGCCAAGTCGGTAGCAAAGGGTGAGATGTGCGGTGTTAACTTGAAAACTACTCATCGGATTGTTCTGCAAGAAGGCGACCGTATCGAATTTTTCCGCCGAGAGTCAGTAACTCGGATTCTCTAATGTTATAATGGCAATTATGGCGGACGCTCCAACTAATCCTCTCCGAATCGATGACAGCTTGCTACAAGAGTTGGGGCTTGGTAAGATGCCGCAGGAAGATAAATCCAGTCTATTAAAACACATTTATGAAACTCTAGAAATGCGTGTCGGCATGCGTCTGGCCGATTTGATGACTAATGAACAGCTTGATGAATTCGAACGCTTTTTTAATGCCCAAGACGATGCCGGAGCCTTTCACTGGCTAGAGTCCAATTTCCCAAATTATAAAGAGATTGTCGCCGAAGAATTCGCTAAATTAAAAGACGAAGTATCCCAAACCGCACCCCAGATCCTGGCCGCAATACAGCCCAATCCAAGCGAATCTAATCAGCCATCCCAATAAGATTATAAATAGCGTCGATAACCAGCTAAAAAGGCCTTAATTGGCATTTCTGGCTTACCGCTCGGTTTAACTTTGATTAGATCCAGCGAGCCATCGGCACAGTAGACGTGTAAGTGCTGATCGTTAAGATAGACCGATCCCGGAAGTCCCTGTAAATCGCTGACAATTGCTTCGGTAATAATTACTTCTCGGCCGGCTAATGAACAGCGGCTCTGCGGCCAATCCTTAAAGGCCCGTATTTCTCTTTCGAGCTGAATTGCCGGCTTTGTCCATTTAATTTCTCCGTCATTTTTAGTTATTTTACGGGAGTAAGTGGCGGTTTTATTACCGATAACATTACCAATGTCCTGAGGTACGGCCGTGATTTTATTTTCCAAATATAGCGGCAGGATGGTTTTTAGGGTAACGACACTTAATTCCATCAGGCCTTTGGTTAATTCTGGCGTGGTTATATTTGCCGGAATGTCATAACTTGCTTGAGCCAGCAGTGGTCCTTCATCCATACGTTCTGCGAGCAGCATCAGACTGATCCCGGTTTGTTTTTGGCCGCTTAAGACAGCAAAAGTGATCGGATCAGCTCCGCGCCATTCCGGAAGCAGACTGAAGTGACTATTAATGATGCCTTGGGGAAAACGATCAATGGTTGATTGGCTGACGATAATTCCAAAATCGATAAGAATGGCAAAATTGCTTTTAAAATGACGGTCGGTAAACAATTGATCAAGCTCCTGTTTATTGCTAACTGTGAAAACAGGGGTATGCCGAGCGATAGCTTTCATTGTCTCAGCGGTCGTTGGTTTAGTAATCACCGCTTCAAACTCGATATCTGGGGTTAGCAGTTCAAGGCTTTTAGCGGCTAATGGACCACTTCCGAAAAATACCGCAGGACCGATTATTTTACTCAATATATTTACCCCATAAAACCCGATTTTTTTTAACCGAAGTATCGTAATCGAGTTGTTTTAAAGTACCGTCATCCTCTAATTTAAAAAAGGCATCCGCCTTATCTTTAATGTGGTCAATAAAAAGGACTCCTTTAGTGTGATCGATTTCGTGCTGAAAAATGCGCGCTAAAAACCCCTCGGCAGTAATCCGAAACAGCCTACCCCGCTCATCCATAGCCTTAACTTTGACTTTGGTGAATCTGGGGACTTTTCCATATATATCCTTGACGCTGATACAACCTTCGAAATCTTCTTCTATAGCGCCTTCTAATTTGGTAATTTCCGGATTAATAAAAGTGGAAAATGTCAGATCTTCTTTATCTTCATAATTATTCCGCACCACCACTATTTTATACAGTCGGTCGATCTGTATGGCTGCCATAGCCACGCCGACTTCATGGTCCCGGCTGCGATCCCAGTTGATGGTAGCCTGCTTCATATCTTCGATAATCTGTAATATCTCAGGAGTAATTATCCCGACTCTACGTGACATTTTACGCAAATTAGGGTTGGGCAGGGCAATAACGTTGTCTTTTGTAATAGTCATTTCAGCAAGTAGTATATATTATGAACAGATTGATTGGAACTGGCTGTATCTAAATTAAAGCAGGTCAGCCGGATCAAGGTCATAACTCCAACCGCCTGAAGGAAGAAGTTTAATGGTTTCTAATAATTGGCTGCGTTTTTTAGATTTTACAACAAGCTGCCATTGATATTTACTGCCTATTTTTTCATGATAAGCCGGTGCCGGGCCTTCAATTTGGATATCAAGCTTTGCCGCCGTCAAAGTATTTTTTAGTACATTAGCCGCTTTTATAGCATTAGCTACGGATGATCGACGACAAGATAGTTTAATGATGTGACAAAACGGCGGGAAATAATAATTACGACGTTCATTGATTTCGTTATCATAAAAATTTTTCCAATCATTTTGTAGTATTGATTGCAACAATAAGCTGTTTGGGTGAAAGGTTTGGATAATGGCATGACTAATGACATGACCCCGACCAATCCGGCCCAAAACTTGAGTGAGTAACTGATAGGTTCGTTCTTGGGCAGTGTAATCTGGTAATAATAGACTCGTGTCCGCAGAAATAACACCCAAAGTACTTAGTTTTGGCAAATCTAAGCCTTTAGCTAATACCTGCGTACCGATCAGAATATCGACCTCACCCTTTAAGATATGCTGGTACTGATTTTCAAGTCGCTCCGGCTTCTTGTTGTCAGTATCAAAGCGCATAATACGCGCTTCTGGGAAAATGCGCTGCACCTCCTCAACTATGGCCTTAGTACCAAATCCGTGCAGGGTTATTTCGGCATTTCCACAATTAGGACAAGAGGTAACTGGATCCTGCTGAAAGCCACAAACGTGACAGCGTAAACGAAAAGCATCACCGTGATAAATCAGGGGCAGGTTACAGTGTGAGCAAATGGCTTGCCAACCGCACTTTCGGCAGAGCAAGACCCGGGCGGTACCGCGGCGATTTAAGTATAAAAGTGACTGTTCTTTCTTCTTTAAACTATGGTCGATTGCCCGAATCAGCGGCAGTGACAAGTGAGGCGAACGTGAAAACTGATCCTGATCTTTTAAATCTACTACCGTCAGGACATGTTTGAGATTATGCGGTAAGGCTAAATGCTCCAGTTGCACGATTTGCTTATTTTTCTGGGTCGCCAAGTAATATTCGCTGACCGATGGAGTTGCCGAGCCGAATAACAGGACAGCATTATGGATTTTACGAAGCTGCGATGCTACTCGGGCGGCATGATAGTAAGGTTGCTGCTCTTGCTTATAAGCCTGATCGTGTGATTCATCAACCACAATTAATCCTAAATTATTAATAGGGCAAAAAAGTGCGGACCGAGGTCCGATAACAATAAGGGGTGAGTTGGCTTTTAATACCGTTAACCAGGCAATTTCATGTTCTTTTTGTGTTAACTGAGAATGAAAAACTACCACCTGGTCTTTGAATGATTGTTTAAAATTAGCTGCAAGCTGAGAAGTTAAACCGATTTCCGGGCAAAGTATTAAGACTGATTTTCCGCCGCTTAATGCCCGTTTTGTTAATTCTATATATAGCCTGGTTTTTCCGCTGCCCGTTCGACCGTGAACAATGTAAGTGTCCGGTTGATTAATAAGATCTAGCGCCAGGCGCTGTTCTTTAGTGATCGGTGGCAGTTTAGTGGTTTTTATATTTTCAAAATTTGGATTTTGGTTTAGAGGTAGATCAATAGATTTTTGGCTGATTTTACGAGGTAAAAATAACTGAGTTATCACACCTAAAGGAGAGGGATAATATTGCTGCAGCCAAACAGCAATGGCTAATGTATTGATCGGTAACTGAGGTAAATTATAAACAGAGAAAATACTTTTAGTGGCGAAATTGGGTTTGGGAACGGATTTAACGACGATTCCCAAAACTCTTTGTCTGCGCAAGGGAACTTCAATAATTTTGCCAATAGCTAGTTTATCCGCATATTCGTAAGTTAGTGGTTCATTACTGCGGTATTGATTAGATCTTACCCAAACGTGATAATAAGTCATCTGACAGTTATTAGTATATAACTAACTTGCAGTATGTTCGCAGACGCTTTATTATAAAAAAGGCAACAAGAGAGGCTAATTAAATTTGTCTACGTTGTGAAGGATAGCAAAGATATGCTAGATATATTTATTACATCGAGGGTTAGGCGTAAGATCATTGTAATTTACGCAAAGTATCCTGATTTTAAGACCCATGTCAGAGGCCTCGCTAAACTAATCAAGGAAGATGCCGGGAATATCCAAAGAGAGCTGAAGAGATTAGAAAAGGTTGGATTTTTAATTTCCGAGAAGCAGGGTAACACCAAAGTTTACTACACCAATAAGCAGTTCCCGATTTTTAAAGAATTACAAAGTATTGTGTTGAAATCACAACGTACTAGCCAGAAGAAAGCTTTTACGCCTTAATATTCTTGTAAATTTACTTCTTTAACGGTAAAATACTACCGATGATACAGGTTACTAGAAAAGATCCTAAAGAATCAGTCGAAAATCTATTACGCAGATTCAACCGCAAGGTACAGCAATCTGGCATAGTTACTTCGATTAAACGCGGTCAATATTTTGAAAAACCGATGAGCAAGAGAGAGCGACGGATTAGAGCTATTTTGCGTCAAGAATATAAGGCGACTAAATTAAAGAAAATAAAGCTCGGTCAGCGTTAATCAGCTCGCTCATGCTTGAAGATAGAATCAATCAGGATATAAAAACTGCTTTACTCGGTGGCGACAAACTGGCCGTCAGTACTCTTAGGAGTATCAAAAATGCCATATTAAACTATAAAGTCGCCAATAATAGCCGCGATCAGGAAATGCCAGATAACGCAGTCATAGCAATATTGAAGAAAGAAGCCGGTAAACGTCAGGAAAGTGCCGACTTATATCTTCAAGGTAAAGATGAAAATCGGGCCAAGACCGAGCTGACTGAAAAATCGATTATTGAAAAGTATCTGCCGGCGCAGCTTAGTGAGGAAGAAGTACGACAACAAGTCGACAAAGCTATCAAGGAGTTAAACGCTCAGGATATGTCTTCTTTGGGAGCGGTAATAAACCAAGTTAGACTTCAAACTATTGGCCAAACAGAAGGGGCATTAATTGCACAGATCGCCAAGGAAAGGCTGACAAAATGATTCTATTGGTAGGTATTACCGGCAGTGGCAAAAGTATGCAGGGACGTTTGTTGGCCGAAGAAAAGGGCTTTGCCTGGCTATCCGTTGGTGAGCTAGTCAGAATACTAGTAACCGGCGAGAGACGGCGTGAAATGCTTCAGGGAAAGCTTTTAAGCGATGAAGAGATGATCAATATCCTAGATAAGATATTTGATCTAATGAATTTGAAAGAAGAAATCGTGCTAGAAGGATTTCCGCGTACAGCCGGCCAAACCGAATGGCTACTTAAACAGATCAAATCAAGTAGATTAAAGATTGAAGCGGTATTTAACCTAGTGATCACAACCGATGCAGTCCGCCAAAGGTTGGAGACCCGCGGCCGGATTGACGATACAAGCGATGCTATTAATCGTCGATTCGAGGAATATAACCGTATTACACATCCGGTAATCGACTTATTAAAAGCACAAGGATTGCCGGTATACGATATTGACGCCAATCAAACACCGCAGGCCATCCATCAATCAATTTGGGGCTATGTTAAAAGCTTAGATATCGTTACAAATGACAACAAAGGTTAAAACCTCATCTGAAATTTTAGCTTTAAGAGAAAGCGGTAAGATGCTTGCAACAGTATTGCAGCTGCTGTCTAAGCAATGCCAACCAGGCATATCGACTAAACAATTAGCTGATTTTGCCGCTAAGGAACTAACAAATTTAGGTGGCCAACCGAGTTTTCTGGGTTATGAAGGTTTCCCAGACGTAATCTGTATATCATTAAATGATGAAGTAGTTCATGGTATCCCTAGTCCTCAAAGATTACTTGCCGATGGCGACATTGTCGGGCTGGATTTCGGAGTTACTTATAGGGGTATGATTACCGATGGTGCAATTAGTGTGATAGTCGGCTCGGGGAAGGAAGAGACTAGAAAACTAGTTCAGTTAACTGAGCAGTCCTTATATGCAGCTATAAATGTGGTTCACGATAAAATTCGGGTAGGTGATATTGGCGCTGCCGTTGAATCAGTCATTAGGCCGCACCATTACGGTATAGTGCGTGATCTAGTAGGACATGGCGTTGGTCATGAGCTGCATGAAGATCCTAATATTCCAAATTATGGTCGCAAAAATACCGGTCCTTGGTTATTAGCCGGTATGACAATTGCAATTGAACCAATGATAACTTTAGGTAGTGAAAAAGTTTATATGACTGATGATGGCTGGACAATTAAAACCATCGATGGTTCATGGTCAGCCCATTTTGAGCATACAATTCTTATTCTTAAAGACGGGGCTGAAATACTTACAAAGGTATAGTCCTTTTGCTTAGACTTGCCCTAACAGATAGATCGGCGGTATACTACTGCAAGATGCGCGATACTACTGTTAATCACTTTGTTGGTCTAGATGTCGGTACAAGTATGGTTCGATGTGTAGTGGGGATGTTAGACCCTAATGGTAGCGGAAGATTATCAATTATCGGCCATGGTTCATCACCGAATATCGGGATGCGTAAAGGGGTAGTAGTTCATGTAGATGATACTGCCGAAGCAATTGCCCAAGCATTAACCGAAGCTGAAAGAATCTCCGGAGTCCATATCAGCCGGGCAACCGTAAATGTTAACGGAATTCATGTTGGCGGTGTAGATTCTAAGGGAGTTATTGCGGTCAGTGCCGCCAATAGCGAAATTACTCCACAGGATCGTCAAAGAGTCGAAGAAGCTGCAACAGTAGTAAATTTCCCACCAAACAGGGAAATTGTTCAATTTTTTGCGAAAAATTACAGTCTGGACGGACAATACGGTATTAAAGATCCAGTAGGAATGAGGGGTGTCAGGCTTGAAGTTGATGCCCATATTGTTACGGCCTCTACGCCGAATATCCGAAATCTGGATTTAACGCTGGAAAAAGCCGGCGTTGCCCCGAATCATCACACCGTGTCCAGTCTAGCCTCGGCTGAAGCAGTCTTGAGCCGGCAACAAAAAGAAGCCGGTACCTTATTATTGGATATCGGATCCAGTACAACGAATTTAATTGTCGTAGAAGATGGTGAAGTCCACCACATTGCGATTATCGGTATCGGCGGATCTTATATTACAAATGATCTGGCCATCGGGTTAAAGACAGATTTAGATATTGCTGAGCGGGTTAAGGTGGAGCATGCCACCTTAGGCGAAAGAAAAAGATCAACCGCTACGCTAACGGTCGGTACCGCTCATCATACTTTTCCAATGGATGAGATACAGATGATAACCGAGGCCCGAGTAGACGAGCTTTTTGAGTATGTCGATAAAGAGTTGCGCAGAGTCGGAAGATCTCGAAAACTACCAGGAGGTGTCGTTTTAACAGGTGGAACTGCTAAATTGCCTGGAATTGCAGATTTCGCCCGGGAAAAGCTCCAGCTGGCAGCTAGAATTGGTCGGCTTCAGCCAATTTCTGGGCTAGTAGATATCGTAGAGGATGTATCTTATACAACAGTTGTTGGTCTCATGATTCTGGATATGCTGCTTTTGCCGGAACCATTACTTGGTTCTTCCAAACTGTCAATTGGCGGAGCCATGGGAATGATGGATACAATTTTACGACGTTTTCGGCGCAATTAAATTTCTTATTTTATCATTTGATCATTGAACACAAAAAATCCACACCCTAAATTTCACTGTATAATTTGTTGAACTGCCAAAATAGCTAGCGTATACTACTGGTGTACAATTTAAGATTATGAGTAGAGGGAATTCATGCCGCAAGTAATAGAACCAGCTATAGAAACGTTTGCAAAAATAAAAGTTGTTGGGGTAGGTGGAGCAGGCGGAGCTGCTATTAATCGTATGGTTGAGGCAGGCATAGACGGGGTTGAATACATCTCCATTAATACCGATGCTCAGGCACTGCACCATTCAAGAGCTGATGTAAAATTGCACATTGGCAAAGAAACCACCCGTGGTTTAGGGGCTGGTGCCGATCCGGTTATTGGTGAGCGGGCCGCCGAAGAATCACTTGAAGATATTCGGAAAGAAATGGCCAATGCTGACATGGTATTTGTGACTCTCGGAGCGGGCGGTGGTACGGGCAGTGGTGCCGGTTACATTGTCGCCCAAGCGGCTCGTGATCAAGGAGCCTTAGTGGTCGGCTTTGCGACCAAACCATTTGCCTTTGAAGGTGAGAAACGCCGACGCAATGCCGAAGTTGCCATAAACAATCTAAGAGGTACGGTTGATACCTTAATCGTTATTCCGAATGATCGCTTACTACAAACTATTGATCGGCAAACACCGCTACTGGAAGCTTTTAAAGTCGCCGATGATGTTTTACGCCAAGGGGTCCAAGGGATTTCCGATTTAATTACCGTCCATGGACTAATTAACCTCGACTTCGCAGACGTTAAAACAGTTATGAGTAACGCCGGTTCTGCCTTAATGGGCATCGGCCGAGCCAGCGGCGAAAATCGTGCTGTATTGGCCGCTCAGCAGGCAATAGAGTCGCCGTTACTTGAAATATCTATCGACGGCGCTAGAGGCATCCTGTTTAACGTTATCGGCGGTAATGACTTAACGATGCATGAGATTAATGCGGCTGCTGAGACTATCACTAATGCCGCCGATCCGGATGCTAACATTATTTTCGGTGCTACGATTAATCCCGATTTGGAAGGTGAAGTTATCGTTACAGTAGTTGCGACCGGATTCGATGCCTCATATTTCGCTAAACGGCAGGCTCCAGTACAAAATTGGGGAGAGAACACAGATGAAAAAGATAGTGAGACGGAGCCCGAGACCGCAGCAGTTAGCGCTCCAACAACCGGCTTTACCCGAGACGAAGAAAACGCAATCTCCAACATGGATATGTCTTTGGAAGAACAAAATAAAGCCGCTGAAGGATTTAATTTAGACGACGAACACGAACCAATGCCGGATATTTGGGCGACAGATAGCGACGAAGCAAGTAATGACGACCAACAAGTCGTATCAAGCGATGATGTGGGAAGCGAAGCTCCGGCGAGACCGGCATTTTTAAGACGATTAAGAGATCGTGCGGCTAAAAAAAGCAAAAAAACCACCAAAGAACAAAAATAATATGATCATGTTCTACAAATTACAGCAGATTTTAGTTGCAAAACGCTATAGGTAGAGCTAGGATAGTATGTTAGAGCGCTATATATGGAATAGATCAGCTCGTACATTATGATCGAAAAATAAAGGAGATATGTAATGAAATGTAATCGCTGTCAGCATGATGACACCAAGGTAATTGAGTCACGCGATGTGGCGGATGGCCAGTCAATACGCCGCCGCCGGGTATGCACCGCCTGTAATTATCGATTTACTACTTATGAAAGAATTGAACGTCCTCAACTGGTAGTCATCAAAAATAATGGCAATCGAGAGCTGTTTAATCGTGAAAAATTATTTGCCGGGCTCAACCGAGCCAGTGAAAAAACTTCGATAAACAGTGTTCAGCTTGAAAGATTGGTAGCCGACATCGAAGATCATTTATATGCCATCGGTGAACCTGAGATTAAAAGTTCGGCAATCGGTGAGCTAGTGATGGAGCGTCTGGCTTTAATTAATGAGGTTGCATATGTCCGTTTTGCAAGTGTTTACAGACACTTTAAAGATATAACCGGGTTCGAAAAGGAGCTGTCTAATATAAGACAACACAGAGGGACCAAACATTTAGTCAAGAAATCCTAATCTTGACAGTTCCCTAGGAGTTTTATGCTTAAGTCATAAAACTCACAGGGAGCTTCAGTCACCAGTTGATGAGAGCAACTGGTCGAGTGAACTCTAAACAAACACTAAACATAATTAATTAAAACGTGAGGGAAATATGAGCCAAACTACGAGCCTAAGAATCGGGCGTTACTTTACTCGCCCCCAAAATAAGGCATATAGCCAACTGAAGTGGGTTAAACGGGACTCAGTCATTATTAACCCGTCAACTAATAAACCGGTGTTCGAGCAGCAGGGTGTGGAATTCCCCAGTACTTGGTCTTTAAATGCGATAAATATTGTGGCTCAAAAATATTTTACTGGCACGCCGGGCACTCCCGAACGAGAAGCATCACTTAAAGGTCTGATTGACAGAATTGTTGATACTATTACACGCCAAGGTCTCCAAGAGGGGTACTTTGAATCTAATACCGAAGCTGAAGACTTTCGGGAAGAACTTAAATATATATTAGCGACTCAAAAAGCCGCTTTTAACTCACCAGTTTGGTTTAATATTGGGGCGCCGGAACGACCCCAACAAGCCAGTGCCTGCTTTATATTGGCAATTGAAGATACTATGCAGTCGATTTTGAATTGGTATACCGAAGAGGGCCTGATCTTCAAGGGCGGTTCTGGTTCGGGGATTAATCTTAGCCCCCTGAGAAGTTCAAGCGAGCGTTTAGGCAAAAGCGCCGGTACCGCTTCCGGACCGTTAAGTTTTATGCGCGGAGCCGATGCCTCGGCTGGTGCTATTAAAAGCGGCGGAAAAACCAGACGGGCAGCCAAGATGGTGATATTGAATATCGACCATCCAGACATCGAAGAGTTTATCTGGTGTAAAGCGATTGAAGAACGCAAAGCCCGTGTTTTGGAAGAGGCCGGTTTCGATATGACCTTAGACGGAAAAGACTTCTTCAGTGTCCAGTACCAAAATGCTAATAACTCCGTCAGGGTAACTGATGATTTTATGCAAGCAGTACTGGATGATCAGGACTGGACTTTGCGCGAAGTAAAATCGGGCAAAGCGGTCAAAACTGTCAAAGCCAGGCATCTCTTTCGGCAGATCTCCTTAGCGGCCCATGAATGTGCTGATCCGGGTATGCAATTTGATACCACGATTAACAAATGGCACACCATTCCAAGTGCCGGACGGATAAATGCCAGTAATCCCTGTAGTGAATATATGCACCTAGATAATTCCGCCTGTAATTTGGCCAGTATCAATCTACTAACCTATTTGAAAGAAGACAATACTTTTGATATCGAAGGGTTCAAGCACACCGTCGAGCTGATAATTACAGCCCAAGAAATACTGGTTGGTTATTCGGAATATCCGACTGAGAATATTACTAAAAACGCCCGGGCTTACCGGGAGCTGGGACTGGGTTATGCCAATCTCGGGGCCTTATTGATGGCCCAAGGTTTACCTTATGATTCAGAAGAAGGACGAGCTCAAGCGGCCGCCATTACAGCGTTAATGACCGGTCATGCCTATACCACCAGCGCCAAGATTGCCCGAATAGTTGGTCCCTTTGTGGGTTATCTTAAAGACCGTGAGTCGGTGTTAAACGTCATACAGATGCACCGCGAAGAAGTATCGAAGATTGATGCCGGTTTAGTCTCTGAAGAGTTACTCAGCGCCGCAGCTAATGTCTGGGATGAAGCGGTTGAGTACGCCCAAAGATACGGTGTTCGTAATTCTCAAGTCAGTCTCTTGGCGCCAACCGGTACAATCGGTTTGATGATGGATTGCGACACTACCGGTATCGAACCTGATTTAGGCTTGGTTAAGGTTAAAAAGTTAGTGGGTGGAGGTACGATGAGTATTGTTAATCAGACCGTACCGCGCGCCCTGAAGGCCTTAGGCTATACAGCTGAGCAGGTTGATGACATTGTGGGCTATATTGATACTGAAAAAACCATAATTGGTGCTCCACATCTTAAAAAAGAACACGAACCGGTCTTTGCTTGTTCGATGGGGGACAACGCCATTCACTACCTAGGACACGTTAAGATGATGGCTGCCGTTCAGCCATTCTTATCCGGTGCCATCAGTAAAACTGTCAATATGCCAGAAGAGGCAACCGTAGAAGAAGTTGAGCAGTTGCATATTGATGCTTGGAAGATGGGCCTAAAAGCCGTAGCTATTTACCGCGATAACTGCAAACTAGCTCAACCGCTGACCATGGCCAAAAAAGCGGTAGATCAGCCAGCAGAAGTTGTAACTACTGGTGCAAATATTACCACCACTACCACCTCAGACGGGCGCATTATCGTTAAGGGAGCTATACGCCGAGCCTTACCAAGACGACGCAACAGTAAAACCTATAAATTCCGGATTGCCGACTTAAAAGGATACTTTACGGTCGGAGAATACGATGATGGCACGCCGGGAGAACTGTTTATCAGTGTCTCCAAGCAGGGATCAACCCTTTCCGGATTAATGGATTCCTTTGCGATAGCTGTCAGCCACGGGTTACAGTACGGTGTACCTTTAAAGAGTTATGTCCGGACCTTAATGAGTACCGGATTTGCTCCGGCCGGAATTACCGATGACGAAGAAATTCGGACTGCCAGTTCAATTACAGATTACATTTGCCGAAGATTAGCTCTTGATTATTTGTCCTTTGACGACCGTCTGGAGTTGGGATTAGCCTCATTAGATGATATGCCCGAACAACAAACGACACTTTTAACGGATGATCAATCAGTTACCGGTCAACTAATTGAAGTTAATGAACGAAATGCAAATCTAAGAAATATTGACGACAACCAATCGAGTCTGATTGATCCGCCGGCAGCGACCGAATCACCCAATAACCAGATCAGTAATGAAAATACCGACGTAACCAGCCACAATATGGCTAAAATTGTTCCCAAAGATAACACTGCGCCGCTTTGTTTCAACTGCGGTAACCAAACCCAGCGCTCAGGCAGTTGTTATGTCTGTACGGCCTGTGGCTCAACGACCGGCTGCAGTTAATCTTTTAAGTAAATACTAATAAAGTAAATATCCTAAAATAAACTGGATACCGGTTAGTTAATGACGTGACCAGATATAAAAATATATGATAAACTTTAGCCAATGAAAGTGCTAATACTTTACCGGCCGAATTCCGAAGAAGCCAGAAGCGTTGAAACCTTTATTCATGATTTTCAAACTCATCATGAACCAGGCCGGCTGGAAGTAATGGATGTTAATACCCGGGATGGTTATGCTACGGCGACTCTATACGATATTATGCAGTATCCGGCCATCTTGGTTTTGCGTGATGATGGATCAATTCTGAAATCCTGGGAAGGTGAAAGTTTACCAATGATGGACGAGCTGGCTTATTATACTTTTTCTGATGTTTAAGACCTAAGATTCTTCGGTTGCGATTATTCTTCTCTTGAGGTATAGTACGAGCGGACAATTTGGTAAAGCATTTCACCTTAAACAACGGTGAAGAAGCGGCTATCAACCGCTAGCAGCAGGAAGAACCAGACAAAGCACTCTAGTAGAACCTGACGGGGAGCCCGTAACAGCCTAACTAAGCGCTAAAGGAACCACTTCTTTTAGAAACTGGATGGTACCGCCCAAAATCATTTTGGACTCCAGTGATTAAGAGAAGTGTTTTTATATTAAGGAGATTGAGTGGCTGATCAAAAAAAGCATTTTCTGGCTGAAATAGAAGAAAAGATGCTGAAAACTTGGGATAAGGACGAGACTTTTCAAAAGAGTCTGAAGCTGCGTCAAGACAGAGAGTTATTTAGTTTCTATGACGGGCCGCCTTTCGCTAACGGTAATCCGCATTATGGACATATTCTGCAAACCACTATTAAAGATACCGTAACCCGTTATAAAACGATGCGCGGTTACTATGTGCCGCGGCGGATTGGCTGGGACACTCACGGCTTACCGGTGGAATATGCTATCGAAAAAAAGCACGGATTTAAGGGAAAACAGGACATCGTAGCCTACGGGATTGATCGGTTTAATGCCGAGTGCCGGGAATCGGTGTTTCAATTTAAAGATGTCTGGGAACAGATGTTTCAAAGAGTCGGCCGCTGGGCTGATTATACTAAAACTTACGCCACCCTTGACCAGGATTATATTGAAAGTGTTTGGTGGGTGTTTAAAACTATCTATGACAAGGGTTTGGTCTATAAAGATTTTCGGTCAACGCCTTACTGTCCGCGCTGTGCTACGCCGCTCAGTAATTTTGAGTTAAACCAGGGCTATCAGGACAATATCGAAGATCCCAGTTTATTTATAAAATTTAAAATCATCGATCAGGATGCATACTTGCTGGGTTGGACTACTACGCCATGGAGTTTACCGGGTAATGCGGCGATCGCCGTTAATCCAGACACTAATTATGTCTATGTAGAGCTGAAAGACGACAATAACGAGTCAGAAACGCTTATAGTGGCCCGAGACTGCCTAAAAAGCCTCAATGTTGATAAATACCGCGTCATTAAAGAAATAAAGGGCAGTGAACTAGTTGGTTTACGTTACCGGCCGCCATTTAAACTGACTAACCTTAAAGAATATCCGGATATGGATAATTTATACCGCGTATGGTCGGCGGAATTTGTCAGTGTGGAAGAGGGTACCGGTGTCTTACATGTCGCACCGGCTTACGGGGAAGATGACCTGTCTTTTGGCAAGGCACAGCATTTACCGGTACTGATTACAGTCGATGAATTTGGCCGCATTAAACACGGTATAGGCCTGCCGGCAGAAATAGAAGGGCTTTTCTTTAAAAAAGCCAATGAAAAGATCGTTGAATATCTAGCCCATCAAAATGATATCTATGCCGTTGAAACCATTAGTCATACTTATCCTTTCTGTTGGCGCTGTGATACGCCGCTTTTGTATTACGCAACTGATTCGTGGATGGTAAAAGTTACAGCCGAACAATCCGAACTAGTAAAAAATAACCAGCAAATTAACTGGGTACCTAAGCATGTCAGAGATGGTCGTTTTGGAAAGTGGCTAAGTAATGTCCGAGATTGGTCAATCAGCCGTAACCGTTTTTGGGGAGCTCCGCTACCGGTTTGGGTAACCGATGACGGGGAAGTTACGGTTATTGGCAGTGTTAAAGAGCTTAAAGAGAAGGCGGTCAATCCGGAGACTGTTAAAGACTTACACAGACCGTTTGTAGACAATGTAATAATTACAACTGATAATGGCAAATTAGCCCATAGAATACCTGAAGTTTTCGATTGCTGGTTTGAATCTGGATCGATGCCGTATGCTCAGGACCATTATCCATTTGAAAATAGCGAAGAATGGTTAGAACGCTTTCCGGCGACATTTATTGCTGAAGCGACAGATCAAACCAGAGGCTGGTTTTACACTTTGCACGTACTAGCTACGGCGTTATTCGATAAGCCGGCTTTTAAAAATGTTATCTGCAGCGGCTGGATCGTGGCGGCAGACGGCGAAAAGCTATCAAAAAGAAAGAAAAATTATGCTCCAATGGATCAAGTATTTGATCAATACGGAGTAGATACCTTACGCTTCTTTTTGGCCAGCAGCCCGGTAGTTAACGGTGAAGATGTCCGCTTTAGCGTCGATTACTTAAGAGACGTTCAGCGAAAAATCTTTATGACGCTCTTTAATACCTATAATTTTTACAAACTTTATGCCGATGTTGACCACTGGACCCCGCCTAAGAAGTTAATTGCTCCAAATAGTGGCAATGTACTTGATCAATGGATGATCTCTCGGCTAAACGAGGTTACCAAAGAAGTAACTAAGACTATGGACGGATATCACCTCGATAAAGCTACCCGACCGTTATATGATCTTCTAGATGACACCAGTAACTGGTTTGTTCGACGCTCACGTCGCCGCTTCTGGAAAGGTGAAAATGATCAAGATAAGCGAGATGCATATGAAACGTTGTATTTTACTCTTATTAGGATATGCCAGCTATTAGCGCCCTTCGCACCATTTCTGGTGGATTATATCTGGCAAGAACTTACTCAAGAAACCGAACTACCAAAGTCGGTTCATTTAAGCGACTGGCCTGAAGTAGGTGTTATTAACAAACAACTTCTATGCGAAATGGCTCAAGCCCGGCAATCGATTGCTATTGGGTTAGCAAAACGGGCTGAAGCTGGGATAAAGGTAAGGCAGCCGCTATCTAAAGCCATAGTTCTTAAATTACCAGAGCAGTATAAAGACGTCATTGCCGAAGAATTAAATGTCAAACAGGTTATGTGGGGCAAAATAGTCGAAATTGAAACTAAAGTTACCCCTGAATTAAAACGAGAAGGAATGGCCAGAGATATTATTCGATTTGTCCAAAATACCCGAAAAGATGCAGGCCTAAACGTTGATGACCGAATAAACCTCGGTTTGGTGACAGCCGATAAGGAACTCGAAAGAGCTGTTAAAGAACACTCCCAAACGATTAAAGCCGAAACATTGGCATCAGAATTAGATCAAACTACTAATATCCCTGATGGTTTTCGATGTGAAGTAAATGTTGAGGGTAATAAATTACAGATAAGCATTCAAAAGAACGATCAAGCTAAACCCTAATTAAAAAATCTTTACATAAGATCCTAAAAAAAGCGTCATTAAACCCCATACTATTTACAGATGTAACCTTATCTGATAGTATCTGATGGTAATCTAATTCTTACTAACAGAAAGTTAATCATTGCATGAAAAAAGCTGTAATTGAGGCTGGCGGTAAACAATATTTAGTCCACGAAGGTGAGACTTTTAATGTTGAGTTGATAAAATCAGACGACAGTCTAATCACATTTGTACCTCTGTTAGTTATTGACGAAGATAAAATTGAAGTCGGTTCGCCACAAGTAGCAACCTCTAAAGTAACAGCGCAAGTTGTTGAACCAATGGTAATGGCGGATAAAGTAATGTCTATTCGCTATAAAGCTAAAAAACGGGTACATAAAATTCGCGGCCATCGTCAGAAACTAACAAATCTGAAGATTACTAAAATTACTTGATAATAAATTCGTCTTTTAAATTACAAATAACAAATGTTTCTAATGTTTGTGGATAACTAAATAGGCAAATGAGCCCTGTAGTTAATATAACTACCAAAGAAAACAATATTTGAGGGCTTTTTAACCATTTATTGATGTTTACTCCAAGGGTGAGAACGAGTTTGTATTAATTTATACAATGATATTACTGTTAAAATTAGTTTTTTTATTCAATATAATGCAACCATTTTTTATTCACTTGAGTATTGATGCTATCTGTTAACAGTAGCATAATTGCTACAGGATTAACTCAGATGTAATTCTGAAATTAATCCAAATAGAAAAATTGGTTTTAAAATTAATACAGACATTTTAAAACCACAAAACGTTTATACAAAAATCATAAAAAGCGGAACTGTTTGCAAGCACCCTCAGAGATAATTATTCTGAGGGCGTTTGCTTATAAAAGGGATGTTAACAGTAATAAATCATAAGATGAGTAAAGTATTACGTGATAGGTATCAATTACAAACTAAGCATTAGGTTGATAATTACAGATGATACAATTACTTCCTAAACGGTTGATCAATCGATAAAGGAGGTAGCAAAATGTAAAATTAAAACAAAAATACGAATAAAAAGTTAATCAAATCCTGTAATGTGGCACTATTCTCGAGCCACATTAATCAATTACATGACGTCTCCTGTTGATTATTTAACGTAATCTCGTTGATAAAACTTTTGGCCTCACCCAAGGTTAAGTAAAAATAAAAACAACTAAAATTAGTTCTCTTTAAATTTGTAATTAATATATTTAAAAAATTTTAGCGAATAAATTAATAGTGATAATTTTATTATCAATGCATATCGATCGTTAGAAAATATTTGTAAATTTAATATAGGTAGATTGTGGATAAGTGATTTAAATATAAAAATTTAGTAGTTAATTGTTACTACTGAAATTATTAGAAATAAGATGTAGATTGTATATATACGTAATAATTATCACAACAACAGTGGCTTTCGTTTAATATTGTCATCTGTTACCACGGATAACTATTTTATTCAATTTATCTTGCTTAACACTTGTCGTAAGAGGATAATTTAAATTACGAGATAAGGATAAAAAGTATCACTGTCCCGAGTGTGACAAATAAACATAAAAGTCACAAATACAAAAATTAAACTAAAAATGCACATACAAACATCGCAAAAAGCGGAACTGTTTGGACGTACCCTTAGATTAGGTTTTCTAGGGGTGTTTGCTGTTTGTGCATGGGCAATTTTTATAACTTGCATATCACCGCTCAAAACCGATGCAGCCACCTCAAGTACCGTTAATTTTCAGGCTAGATTAGAGAATCTTTCGGGTAATATCGCGAGCGATGGTACCTATAATGTTGAATTTAAGTTGTATAACACTTCAAGTTCATCAGGTTCAAGCCAGGGAAGTTGTACTGGTGATGCATCATGTCTTTGGTATGAAGATTATCTAGTCAGCGCCTCTCATGGTGTCCAAGTAGTTAATGGGTATTTAACGGTTAATCTTGGAACTTACAACTCATTTCCGACAAATATGAACTGGAATCAGCAACTTTGGTTAACTATGCGTATAGGTGGCACAGGGTCTACTCCATCTTGGGATATTGAAATGAATCCAAGACTACTATTGACGGCAACTCCTTATTCATTTCAGGCCGGACAGTTATCTGAGACTATTGGTAGTAACACCGAAACATTAACTCTTCCATCGACTTTGTCTAGCAGCATAACTATTACTGTACCTAATGACGGGAGTAGCTATAACACGGTTTGTCTTAATAATGATCCGAATTGTGGGTTTTTAACTAGTTCAGCAGCTAATAGCGCTTATGTTGAATTGCAGGGTAGCACACCCGGTACTGCTCAGACAGGATATTTTAATATTTCCGGTACTGGAATTGCCAGTATTTTACAGGCAAGCACTTTTGATACTGCTTCTAATACGACATTAAACATTGGCACGACAAATGCAAGCGGTATTAACCTTAATCAAAATACGTCTATTGCTGCAAATAAAACACTAACAGTTCAAGGTGGGGCTACTTTCCAAGACGCTACTACTTCTACTACGGCCCTACAAATTCTTCAAGCGACTACAAATGCTGTGTTATTAACCGCCGACACTACCAACATGCGCCTGGGTGTAGATGTCACCTATGCAGCCATGACCAGCCCGACTATCTCAGCCCATTCTTCCGCTAACAGCGGCGGTACACTATCCTATAACACCACTTACTACTATGAGATCACGGCTGTCGATGCCACCGGTGGAGAAACCACTCCATCAGCTCAAGTCACCCAGGCTACTGCCGCCAGCCCAGCTACCAATACCTACACCATTACTCTGACCTGGGCCCCAATCACCGGTGCAGCTGCTTACCACATCTACCGCTCAACTACCAGTGGTACCTATACCGGTGTCGGTTACTATTCAACTCTTGGTACAGTTTCTGGTTCAAACTTAACCTTTACCGATACCAATGCTACTAAAAACAACACTACCGCTTCGCCACCGGGTTCCACTAATGCCTATACCGCCACCAATGTCAGTAATAATAGTTTACAGCTTTCTATTGGAGGTAACGGGACACCGACCGGGCAGCTGTATGTTGGCGGCACTCTTCCGACCGCCATTGGATCAGCTGCTACCCAAACGAGTGGTACTAGTGAATCCGTCTACGTTTCTGGTCGCTATGCATATGTATCTGGTGCATATGATTTACTTCAGATAGTTGATGTTAGTAACCCGGCTTCCCCAACACTGATCTCTTCGGTAGCAGGCAGTGGCCAATCTGTCTACGTCTCTGGTCATTATGCCTATATAGTGAATGGATCATCAAGTCTTTATATTTATGATATTAGTAATCCTTTCAGCCCTGTTCTTCTCAGTGCGACCACTACTGGTACAACCCCTTGGGCAATTTATGTCCAAGGCCGCTACGCTTATATCACGAATGAATCTTCCTACACGATGCAAATCTTTGATGTCAGTAACCCGATCAAGCCGGTTCTGATAAGCACCACTAATACTGCTGGACATCAACCCGAATCTATATATGTTCAAGGTCTTTATGCTTATGTAGCTTCTAACTTATCCTCCGGGACTGTTCAGATTTTTAATGTCAGTAACCCTGTAACTCCCAGCTTAGTCGGATCATTTAGTCTTGATCCCCAATTCGTCTACGTTTCCGGTCGCTATGCTTACGTTGTTAGTGTGAATAGTAATACCTTCCAAATATATGATATAAGCAACCCGGCCTCTCCGGTATCAATTAGTTCAGTTTCTGACTCCGCCTCGCCTTATTCCGTCTACGTCCAGGGTCGTTATGCCTATGTTACAAATTCATCTAATACTCTTCAGGTCTTTGATATTAGTAATCCTGCAAACCCTATTTCTATCGGTTCAGTTGGTAGTGGTAGTGGCAGTTACCAAGATAACGTCTACGTTTCTGGTCGCTATGCCTATATTGCAAATGGATCTGCCGGTGCTCTTCAGGTTTTTGATCTCGGTGGTGCCTATATCCAACAACTTCAAGCTGGTGGTACCGAAACAGGTACTCTACAAGTAGATAATAATGCCAGCATCTTTGGTGATGAATCTATCCAGGGAGGTTTAAGTACAGGTGCTTCGGTTCAGGATGCTGGTAACCTAGCAGTAGCTGGAGCCGCTAACTTCGGATCAGTAGTGACCGTCACTGGTGGTCCAGTATCCACTCCTAGTGCACCAACAGTTACCTCAACCGGTGGTAGCTCAACTGGCTATAGTTATGAAATAGCCGCCATTAACGGTAGTGATCAAACTACTGCTGCATCCGGTCCCGGTTCAACCGCCTCTGGTGCAGCTACGCTAACAACTAGTGCCTATAACACTATTACTTGGACAGCAGTAACCGGAGCTTATGGCTACAATATATACCGAACAGCTTCTAGCGGTGCTCCTTCCAGTCTAGGTCTCATTGGAACTACTCAAAGTACCAGCTTTATAGATATTGGCTATGCGGCTAACACCTCATTTACCGCTCCGGCTACCAATAGTATTACTACTGCTTTCCAGGTGCAGAATGCTGCCGGTAATAGTGTCTTAGCTGTTAATACTACCGGTAACCAAGTAGTCTTAGGAACCACCGGCGGTAGCGGTGTCAACGGTCAGTTAGTGTTTAACTCAGCTACAGCTGGAAATTATGCCATTACCCTAAATGCCTCCAGTTCAACCAGCGCCTCATATACCATGACATTACCAACCTCAGAAGCCTCTACTGGTCAATGTCTGCAGGCCGGCACAGTCTCAGGTGTCAATGTACCTTTAGTATTTGGATCCTGTGTTGATAACAACGCCAGTATAACAGAGGTAAATGAATGGGATAATCACGGAACCAGCAGTGCAATTACCACACTTGGTGATTCGCCAGTTAATGCTGGTGACCTACTAGTTCTAACTGTTCAACTACCCGGAACTAGCGTATCGGTAGCTACTGTATCTGGCGGTGGGGTAACATCAGCCGGTTGGACTAAAGTTAAGACTAATAGCGGAGACGGAACGGTTGATGAGGTAGAAATGTGGATGGGTAAAGTAGCAACTAACGGCACTGGTGCCGGAACTATAACCCTAACTTACAATGGTACAGTCGGAGCCACCAATGAAATTACTACCACTGAATTTACTGCTAACGGCGTCAGTATTAATACTGCCTGGGGAGTTGACACCAGTGGGGTTTTACTTAATTCCTCTTCTAATACGGTGACCTATCCCAGCTTAACTTCAGCCGGTCCTAGTGAGCTGTATGTCGGCTATGCCCAGACTAAAAATCCCGGTTCAATCGGTAGCAGTACAGGCTTCTCTTACATTCCTACGCAACAGAGTAACATCATTGCTTATACTTCGCCGACCCTAGCTGGAAACCCATACCAACCAACGGCCAGCGAAGGTACGGCTGGTGAATCCAATACAGTGGCTGCTCTTATTACCGCTTTTGTTAGTAGTACGGCAATTAATAACTCAACTACTTTACAACAGGCTAACTTTGATGTCCAAGCCGCTTCCAGCGGCTCAATAGCTGGTGCTTTACAGGCCGCTTCAGGTGGTACAGCTGACATACTAGATTTACGGAACAGCGGAGGTACTAATGTGGCTACTTTCGGAAATACCGGTAATGTGTTGCTCCAAGCTTCGACTAACTCCACTACCGCCTTCCAAATACAAAACAATACCGGTACAGCGGCTCTCCTGACTGCCGACACTACCAACATGCGCCTGGGTGTAGATGTCACCTATGCAGCCATGACCAGCCCGACTATCTCAGCCCATTCTTCCGCTAACAGCGGCGGTACACTATCCTATAACACCACTTACTACTATGAGATCACGGCTGTCGATGCCACCGGTGGAGAAACCACTCCATCAGCTCAAGTCACCCAGGCTACTGCCGCCAGCCCAGCTACCAATACCTACACCATTACTCTGACCTGGGCCCCAATCACCGGTGCAGCTGCTTACCACATCTACCGCTCAACTACCAGTGGTACCTATACCGGTGTCGGTTACTATTCAACTCTTGGTACAGTTTCTGGTTCAAACTTAACCTTTACCGATACCAATGCTACTAAAAACAACACTACCGCTTCGCCACCGGGTTCCACTAATGCCTATACCGCCACCAATGTCAGTAATAATAGTTTACAGCTTTCTATTGGAGGTAACGGGACACCGACCGGGCAGCTGTATGTATCTGGTATGCAGCCTCAGGTTGTCGGATACGCTGCGGCTGTCGGCGCCGCCAACTCGGTTTATGTCCAGGGTAACTATGCTTATATGGCCGTGACGACTGCAGGCAATGCCGGTTATCTTCAGATTTACGATATATCTGACCCGGCTAACCCAACGCTAATCAGTACCACAGCTGCTAATAATAATTACGCGAATGGAGTTTATGTTGCCGGACGCTACGCTTACCTTGCTGTGAATGGTACCTACAATCTTCAGGTTTATGATATCTCTAACCCGACGTTGCCGATATTAATGGGTTCAGTTGCGGACAGTGACTGGAATACCACTATTTATGCCCAGGGCCGCTATGCCTATGAAGTCGGCTATAACGGTCTGCACATCTATGACGTATCCAACCCGGCTAACCCGATTCTGCTGAGCACTACAGGTGTAGGAGGAACTGGTGTTGGTGTTTACGTTCAGGGTAACTATGCTTATGTGACTGATGGCGGTACAACTACACCTGTGATGGACATTATCGACATCTCCAACCCATCTAATCCGGTAATAGTGGGATCGGTAGCTACTAGTGGTAGTACAAATGGGGTTTACGTCTCCGGCCGTTACGCCTACGTTGCCGATAATGGTAGCAGCCCAAACTGCAATCTCCATATTTACGATGTCTCTAATCCCGCCAGCCCGACTTCTGTTAACTGTTTGACTAATATAGGCTGGACTGTATCGGTTTACGTCCAGGGCCGCTATGCTTATACAATGTCAAATAACGAATTAACTGTATTCGATATTTCCAACCCGATTAATCCGGTATTAGTTACTCAGTCTTCTTGGTCCACAACATCAGACACCGCCAATGACCTTTATGTTCAGGGACGTTATGCTTATGTAGCATCCGCGGGCACCAACCAACTGGTTGTTTTAGACTTAGGCGGGACTTATACCCAACAGCTCCAGGCTGGTGGCACAGAAACTGGTACGCTACAGGTTGATACCAATGAAACAATTGGCGGCAGTTCGGCTATTCAAGGAGGCCTGTCGATTGGTGCCACCCTTCAGGCTGCCGGTAACGCAACCTTAGGTGGGCTAACGATCACCGGCCTAGCCACACCTGCCGCTCCGTCGGTCTCTAATAACTGTGCGACTAGTTGTACTTATACTTGGGGTTATGAAGTAGCTGCTTTCGATGCCAGCGGCAGTTCACCGGCCTCGACTGTTGGCACGACAACTACCAGCGCCCAGACACTCACTTCCTCAGTTTACAATACTGTAACCTGGACAGCAGTTTCCGGTGCCGTCGGCTATAACATTTATCGGTCATCTGTCCCAAGCGGTGGATCACCGGCCACTACAGGTTATATCGGCACGGTTTATGCCAGCGCCGCATCCTTATCATTCCTAGATAAAGCGATTGCTGCTACTGGTAGTATCCCGACTTCCAACACGGCCGGATCTTTCGTAGCTGATGGCACCACCTTACTCCAAGACGCTACTAATTCTACCTCAGCTTTTCAGATTCAAAATTCCAGTGGCAGTACAGTTTTATATGCCGATACAACAAATATGCAGGTGGTAATAGGCTCTACTACTAACGGCATAGTCTTGTCAGCTACCAACGGTCTGGTTGCTTACGGTACCGCTCAGCATACTAAGAAAATAATCCTTACTGCCGAATATGCCGGGGCAGTCTTAGATAACGGTGGTGCTTCTAGCGATATAGGTACCATGATTGCTGGTTATGACAGCACTCAAAAGGAAAACTACTACCAATGGACTACCGCTCAAAGTACCAATCAAACATATGATATTGTTATCCAAATTCCTATCCCGTCGGACTTCAGTAGCTGGGCCGTCACTAACCCGTTAACAGTTGATATTAATGTTAGTAGTACTACTAACGGAGCGGTCATCGGCACTTTGCTCGACACCGCTAACGCTGCTGTTACAAATTGGAATACCTGTACCTTAACCCCGACAGCAACTGGTTGGGTAACTTCAGGTGCCGGTGGCACCAATGCACCCACGGCATGTGCAATTTCTTCCGGTACCTGGACAGCTGGCGGTGTGGCGACCCTAAGACTGCACTTACAAGCACCGCCCTCCGGCACGACAGAAGTTGGCGATATTGTCATGTCCTACAAGAGTAGCTTCTAATATTTGCTTAAATAGATAATAACGCTTTAGTTTACGCAGCAGCTGATCAGTGGTAATCTGGGTGTAAGGGTTTAGACAAAAACGTGAGCCATAGAATCGCAGTATTAAACCAAAAGGGCGGGGTAGGTAAAACGACTACCGCTATCAACGTGGCTGCTTATTTAGCCAAACAAGGTCACTCCGTTCTGGTGGTTGATCTTGATCCTCAGTCTAATTCCACTAACGGACTTGGCAGGCAAAAAGCCGGTGATCAGCCCGGTGTATATGAAGTACTGCTGGGCGGTGCTACCATCGATAAAGCTCAGACTAAGATTTCGCCACAGCTATATTTACTGCCAACTGACGGGCAACTGGCTGCCCTGGAAGTTGAGCTAGTTAATCATCCTGACCGGGAACAAATTCTAAAGCAGGTTTTAAGTACTGCCGATTATGATTATATTTTAATTGACTGCCCGCCGGCGCTCGGACTACTGACGGTTAATGCCTTAACGGCCGCTGACAGTCTGCTTATCCCTGTACAGGCCGAATACTATGCCCTGGAAGGACTGGGGCAATTATTACAAGTGGTCCAGATGGTGCGGCAAGGACTGAATCCCGGGCTGGATCTACTTGGCGTAGTAGTGACTATGTATGACAGTCGCACAATGTTGTCCAACCAAGTTAAGCAAGAAGTTGAAAAGCATTTTGGCGACAAAGTTTTTAAGGTAGTTATACCCAGGAATATCCGGCTGGCTGAGGCACCTAGTTATGGCAAGCCGATTGTCGAGTATGATAAATGGAGTAAGGGTGCCAGAGCTTACAAAAAACTGGCTAAAGAAGTGCATAATCGAGTAAAGGAGAGGACCAACCCATGACATCGCATCCAAGAGGTCTCGGCCGCGGTTTTGAGACCTTAATACCGCAAAATTTCGATGCCTCGCTGTTAGTTAATGAAGACGAACGGATTCAAAAGGTTCCGATCGATAAGCTGCTTCCCCGAGACGGACAACCGCGTCAGAATTTTGATGAAACAGCCCTAAAAGAACTAGCCAGCTCGATTAAAACCCACGGTGTTTTGCTGCCGTTAGTGGTGGTTCCGGCCAAAGACGGCAAATACCAGATCATTGCCGGCGAACGGCGCTGGCGAGCTGCCAAGATGGTCAAACTAGCCAGCTTGCCGGTAATCGTCCGGACCCTTAAGGAGCTGGAGCAGCTGGAAGTATCTCTAATTGAAAACGTGCAGCGCGTCGATTTATCGCCGATGGAAGAAGCCGTTTCGATTGAACGGCTCCACCAGCAGTTTAATCTAACCTACGACGATATCGCCAAACGGCTGGGGAAGGGCGCCTCAACGGTATCAAATACCGCCCGCTTGGTCAATCTGCCTCCCGCCATCCGAGACGCCTTAGTTGCCGAGAAAATCAGCGCCGGTCATGCCCGGACTATTTTAGGCTTAAATGATTATCCGGACAGACAGATGGCCCTGCTGAATAATATCCTTAAATACGGCTGGTCGGTCAGGCAAACCGAACGTTACGAAAACAGCGTTAAACACGGTTTCAAAGATGAATCTGTCGTCCGGCAAAGAGTCAGAACCGATACACCCTTTACCAGATTACTTAGCAAGCGCTATCAGACGCCGGTCCATATCCGGCGAACCGCCCACGGCGGCAGCCTGGAGATCACCTTCAAATCCGATCAGGATCTAGAGCGCATTATCAAGCTGATCAAAGCTCTGCGTTAATCTGATAACTAAAACGCTTCAATGGTGTTAAACGGATAGATTCGAATTACTAGCTTACCGATGATCTGGTTGACATTGACCGGTCCAAAAGCGCGTGAATCAAGTGAGTCGGTCCGGTTATCGCCGCAGACATATATTTGGTTTTTACCGAGTGTTAAATCAATAGTTCCTTCAGTGTAGGGCAGGGGGTGGGCTTTGCCGTAAGGTAAGGTCGTATCCGGATCGAAGCCGTTAGTATGCTGCTTGTTATAGATCATAATACTGCCGTTTTTAATTACCACCCGGTCTCCGGGTAATCCGATAACTCTTTTAACTAGTTGTTTGGTGTTAGCTTGTCCGTATACTGCTAAGCCACTTTCGTTGAAAACTATAATATCACCGCGATTAGGCACATAAGCATGCCCGGTAATTCGGGCAATAGTCCGAGGGACCTTCCAGACAATTAATCGGTCATTGTTTTGAAGAGTGTTTTGCATGCTAGGACCGTCCACCTGATAAGATTGGAAGACAAAAGTAATTAAAAGCAGGGCCAGAGCCAAAGCGGCCACAATAACAAAGAAAGTCGATAAAATATCAGCTACTCGTGTGTGATGGCGCTTGGGTTTATTAGATGAATATGTCATAGGCTTGGCAGGAGGAGTCTTATTATTACTTATACTTATATCTGAATTATCTTCCATAGCAATTTTCTAATTGTAGACTATTAGCCTTAATTCACCAACGATCTTATAGGCTATACTTAGAAAGTTCAGAATAATATAATACTAACCTTTTAATACTATTACAGTACAGCTATATAGTATATTTGATGGTAAGAATATTAATTAAAGCTATAAAACATGCAAAAATCATTGGCTAACTTTATAATGATCTAAAGCTATGGCGATACTGATGGTCGATAAAATTAAACCAGCTCGCGGTTTTTCCTATTTATTACACCTGGGACTAGTCTTATTGCTGCCGATTATTACCTTAATATTCGTCCGCTTACAGGGAGGATTTGTTCAGCTAGCTTTAAGCCTAGTCTTGTTAAGTAAATGGCGTATGTTTGCGGTTAGACCTCGATTTTGGCCAGCTATTATTCAAGCTAATGCCGTCGACATCATAGTTGGGTTATCGGCAGTGCTATTTATGGCCAACAGCAGCAACGGCTATTTACAACTTTTATGGGCCGGTCTTTATGCTGCCTGGTTATTAATCTTAAAACCGGCCACAGGTACCTTTATGGTGGCCACACAGGCCATGGTTGGCCAGTTATGCGGATTAATGGCTTTGTTCTTAGTTTGGTCAGACGGTCCGCTTTACGGTCTGATCTTTATCACCGGTGTTATTTGTTACGTGACCGCCCGTCACTTCTTCGATGAATTCGACGAGCCATACGCCAAACTGCTGGCCTATCTGTGGGCTTACTTCGGGGCAGCTCTGATCTGGATCCTCGGGCACTGGCTGCTGTTTTACGGAGTAATTGCCCAGCCGACGCTGATCTTAAGCTTAGTCGGCTACGGTTTGGCAGTACTTTATTATTTTGATCATTCCAATCGGTTAAGTGTCGGTCTCCGGCGGCAGTTTTTATTTATCATGATTGCCGGTCTGATCGTGATCCTGGCATTTTCTGATTGGGTGAATAAAGTTGTTTAGGAGGGAATAATCCGTGGAAGAGGAAAAAATGACCGAAAAAGGCAGCGGAAAGACTGCGACCAAAGAATATACCGTCAGCTCTAAATCAACTCTGCCGGTTATTAACCGTATTCCGGCGGTTGCCTGGGTCAGGGAAAAGCTACCCGAGCAAAGAGTCAGATTCAACCGCATTACCACGGCCATCGTTACCGGGGTAATTATAAGCGGTCTGGTCGGCTTCGGAGCTGGTTGGTTAGGGGCGGGCATCCACAATAACGGCAATAACGAAGTCTTAAACGGCACCCTCAGCCCGCAAAAACAAGTAGTCACCAGCCAGGGAGAACTGATTAGCAGTATCGCCAAGACCGTCGGACCAAGCGTGGTATCGGTGAATGTGACCTCTACCTCATCCAGTACCGACAGCATATTTAATCTGGGCTTACCGCAAACCGAACAAAGTGCCGGAACAGGGATCATTTTAACCTCTAACGGTCTTGTGGTAACCAACCGCCATGTTGTCCCCCAGGGTACTACCAGCGTCAGTGTGACGCTCTCTAACGGTACGGAACTAAGCAATGTCTCGGTAGTCGGTGAAACCAGTACCAGCAGTAGCTTGGACATCGCCTTTTTAAAGATTAACGACAGCCAAGGCCAGACCTTAACGCCGGCCGTACTGGGTGACTCGTCATCGGTACAGGTAGGAGATTCGGTAGTTGCCATCGGGAATGCCCTGGGGCAGTTCCAGAATACTGTGACATCGGGTATCATATCCGGTTATGGTCGGAGTGTTCAGGCCAGCGATTCGGGCAGCGGAGCCAGTAGTGAGAACCTGGAAGATCTGTTTCAAACCGATGCGGCCATTAATGAGGGTAACTCCGGCGGCCCGTTAGTGAATATGAACGGTCAGGTTATCGGTATTAATACCGCTCTGGCCGGCAATGCCCAAAATATTGGTTTTGCCATCCCGATTAACGATGTTAAGGGCTTAATTCAGCAGGTTGAAACCACCGGTAAGCTGCAGCAGCCCTATATAGGCGTTTATTATGTGCCGATCACCAGCGACATAGCCCAGCAATATAATTTAAGTGTCGATAATGGCGCCTGGATCCCGCCCTCCAGCGTTCTCGGTCAAGATCCGATTATTGCCGGCGGCCCGGCCGATCAAGCCGGTTTAAAGTCAGGAGATATCATAACCAAAGTCGATAACACATCAATTAATCAAAATAACAGTCTGGCTTCACTGATCGATCAGAAACAAGCCGGCCAAACCGTCAGTCTGACAGTTATCCGAAACGGTAAGACTATTTATGTCAGCGTTACTTTAGGCGTCGAGCCATCTAGTTAGTATATTGCTGAATAAAATCCTGGGATGTTTGCAGATTAAAGCCGTGGTTATAAGCGGTTGACGACAGGGCTTGATGTTGGGGTGGCAAAGCTTCGGTTAATACGGTTATCGACTTATTGGACATCTTCGATAGCTGATCAAACAGTTTACGGTAGACATCCAGCCCGTCAGGTCCGCCGAATATGGCTTGACGCGGCTCTCGCATGGCAGCCGGATTAATCTGAAAATTATCCGGTACGTAAGGCAGGTTACAAAGCAGTATCAAGCGCTCGGCATTTAACTTAGCTAGTGGTTTGATTAAATCTCCTTTATAAAATGAGATGGTCGTACCAAGATTTTTGGCGTTGATTTTAGCTACCGTCAGACATTTAGGGTCGTTATCAATGGCCATGACGCGGGCATAAGGAACTTCTAACTTTGCGGTAATCGCCAGCGCCCCGGATCCGGTACCGATATCGGCAATGACACTTTGATCAAGACCGGGCAGCCGCTTTAACAGATCGATCATCGTTTCCGACTCCGGCCGTGGTTCCAATACCCGGTGATCAATCTTAAAGCTCCGGCCGTAAAATTCAGTTCTGCCCCTGATATAAGCTAGCGGTTCCTGGGCCATACGCCTAGTTATTTGGTCATTGAGCCGCTTAATTTCAGCTTCGGATAGGGTTTTTTCGGGATGGGCGAGCAGGGAACTGCGCTCAACTTTAGTCATGTCTTCGAGCAATACTAGACAATCTAATCGAGCCGTGGAGATGCCGGCTTGGGCCAGTTTTTTACTTGCCTCTGCCAGCCACTTACTGATTGTGGGTGATGAGTTCGTATTCATAAGCTTGGAGTCTTTCTAGAAGATCATCAATCTCACCGTTTAGGGCGCCGGGGATATTACTGCGCGAATAACCGATGCGGTGATCGGTGATCCGATCCTGCGGAAAATTATAAGTTCTGATCTTTTCACTACGCTCACCGGTACCGATTAATTTTTTACGGGCATCCGATAAATTCTTTTGCTCTTCATCCAGTTTGATCTGCAGCAGACGGGAACGCAGCACACCCATCGCCTTATCTTTATTCTTAAGTTGGGACTTTTCATCCTGGCAGGTGACGACAATGCCCGAAGGCACATGGGTAATGCGCACCGCCGAATCAGTGGTATTGACGCTTTGGCCGCCGTGCCCCGAGGAACGATAAACATCGATGCGCAGATCACTGGGGTCAATAGTGACGTCGGTTTCCTCGGCTTCAGGTAAAACGGCCACCGTTACGGTTGAGGTATGAATCCGACCCTGGCTTTCAGTTACCGGCACGCGCTGCACCCGGTGCACGCCGGCTTCAAATTTCAAAAGTTTATAAATTTCTTCACCGTGAACGGAAAAAATGATTTCCTTATAGCCGCCTGTTTCATTAATCGATTCGCTAATCAGCTCGACGCGGTAATGATGGTTCTCCGCCCAGCGGACATACATTTTGTATAAATCGCCAGCAAAAATACTAGCCTCATCGCCTCCAGCGGCGGCCCGGATTTCGATAATCACATCGCGGTCGTTATTGGAATCTTGGGGAGTCAGGGCGGCTACCAAGGCCTCTTCAGCCGTTTTTAACTGGGCATTTAGATCGTCCAGCTCTGCCGTCACCATCTCTTGGAGCTCCGGATCGTGATCAGTTTTGATGGCTTCGGTTGATACCAAGCTGCTTTGAATTAGATGACGCTTATCGAATAACTCTAAAATAGTCTCAAGCTGGCTGCGACGCTTAGCTAATTTAGGGTAACTTTTATCGGCGTATATCTGGGGATTTTGCAGCTGGGTCTCTAATTCCGAAAGTTCGCTGCGTAAATTTTGTTCTTCTTGATCCATGGTCTCTAGCTGAAATTATACAAACAATAAACCTAACACTGAAATAAGACAGTGTTAATAAATGATTAGCTAGTAGCTAAGACTTTTCGAGAGATTTCTTGGTTTCGGCTTTGGCAACCCGAGCCTGGCGACGCGTGGCTTTCTTTTTGGCACTGTCAATCCGGGTTTTGCGAGCGGCTTCGCCGGCGGCGGCCCGCGCTTTATACTTATCAACACGGCCTTCAATATCGACGATTCTTTCTTCACCGGTGAAAAAGGGATGTGAGCTGCTGCTGATATGAACTTTCACTAACGGGTAAGTAATACCGTCAAGAACGATGGTTTCATTAGTGTCGACAGTCGATTTAGTCAGATAAGTCGTCTGATTGTTCAAGTCTTGAAAGACTACCGGACGGTAGTTCTCGGGATGTAAATTTTTCTTCATAACGTCGGAGATTGTATCTGTTTTGGACATAATTGTCAAAGTAATAAGCTGATAAAGCTGATTCTTGCCCTGTAAATACGATTTGCAATCGCTTTTCATATCTGTTATTCTTCAAAAGATATTTGATTAATCAGATTGAGGTTGAATCCTCTTTACGGATCGTTATGTAAACTCCGTAAGGCTCTCAATCGAAGAGAAAGGATCTATAACATGTCTAGTGAAGTAGATATTAAGCAATTACTGGAGGCCGGAGCCCATTTCGGCCATAAAACTAGCCGCTGGCACCCTAAAATGGCCCAGTATATATACGGCAAACGTAACGGTGCCCACATTATCGATCTGACTAAAACGGTCGAAAGATTGCGCGAAGCTTTGGATTTTCTAACTAAAACCTCGGCCAGTAGTAAACAAATCCTGTTTGTCGGGACTAAAAGACAGGCCCAGGACATTGTCCAGCAATTAGCTGAAGATACCGGTATGCCTTTCATTACTCACCGCTGGCTGGGCGGGATGCTGACTAACTGGAATACTATCGGCGGACGGGTCAAACGTCTGAAAGATCTCGAAGCCCGGATGGCCTCCGGCGAATTAGCCAACAAATACAGCAAGTTAGAGGTGCAGCGCTTCCAGGAAGAAATCACCCAGATGAACATCTTATACGGGGGTATCAAAGAAATGAATAGTCATCCCGGGGCAGTGGTGATTTTTGATATCGTCCATGACGCCAATGCCGTTAAAGAGGCCCGTAAAATGAAACTGCCGATCGTGGCCATTGTCGATACCAATGCCGATCCGGACCTGGTCACTTATCCGATACCTTGTAATGACGACGCTATTAAAACCCTGCAGCTGATTGCCGATTATATTAAATCAGCCATTGCCGACGGAAAATTGAAAGCCAAAAAAACCGAAGACAAAATCGTGGCATAATAGAAGCTAGGAAAAATATGTCAGTCGATATCGCATTAGTCAAAAGACTCAAAGATTTAACCGGGGTAGGGTTAACCGACGCTAAAGCGGCCCTGGAAGAAACCGGCGGCGATTTTGATAAAGCCCTTTCCGCCATGCGCAAAAAAGGCCTGACCAAAGCCGAAAAACGCAGCGAACGGGTCGCCAGTGCCGGCATGATCGGCACCTATAACCACGACAACCGGATCGGAGTAATTGTTGAAGTTAACTGCGAAACGGCTTTTGTCGCCCGCAACGAGCTGTTTACTAATTTAGTCAAAGATCTGGCTATGCAAATTGCCGCCAGCAGCCCGGAATATGTCAGTATTCAGGACGTGCCGGAAATGGTCCGCCAGAAAATCAGCGCCGAATTTAGCGAAGCGGCGCAAACCGGTAATAAGCCGGCCGAAATCGTTAAAAAAATAGTCGAAGGGCAGGTTACTAAATACTTTGCCGAACGCTGTCTGCTCGATCAGCCGTTTATTAAAAATCCCGACCAGACGGTTGGCGAATATATTAAGGAGCATATGGCGCGCTTGGGTGAAAACATCGTGGTCCGCCGCTTTTCGCGTTTAGCATTAGGAGAAGTAGTTTAATATTGAGTTATGAATCCAACACAATTTATTAACGGCACACAAGAAAAACTGCGGGTTACCGCAACTCATTTTCAGGAAGAACTTAAAAAAGTCCGGACCGGCCGGGCTCATCCCAGTATGCTGGACGGCGTGACCGTTGAAGCTTACGGCACCCAGCTGCCGCTTATCCAAGTCGCCTCGATTTCGGTTCCCGAAGGGCAGCTGCTCCAGATTACACCGTTCGACCCCAGTAATATTCAAAACATTGCCAATGCCATTCGTAATAATCAAAGTCTCGGGCTCAATCCGACGGACGACGGCCGAGTGGTGCGGGTGCCAATTCCGCCACTCAACGAAGAACGCCGTCATGAACTGACCAAATTGGTCAGCCAAAAACAAGAAGAATCGATGATCTCTTTACGTAATATCCGCCACGAAGCGATTAATTTACTAGATGAGAATAAGAAAAATAAGCTTATCGGCGAGGATGAAGCAGCCCGTCTGGAAAAACAAGTCGATGAGGCGATGACTAAAACCCGAAGCGAAATCGAAAACCTGGCTAAAACCAAAGAACAAGAAATCATGAGTTTTTAAGTTAAACAAAGTAGGGTAAAAACATGTCAGACATAGTTGATACTAACGCGCCAATTCATCTGGGACTGATACTGGACGGTAACCGCCGCTGGGCCAGAGAACACGGTTTAACTGTCGCCGAAGGGCATCGGCAGGGCTATTTGAATATTAAAACGATTTGCAGTGCCGCCATGAAGCGTGGTGTACGCTATTTGTCGGCTTATGTCTTCTCAACTGAAAACTGGCAAAGAGATAAAGGCGAAGTCCGCGATATCATGAATATTTTAAGCTGGGTTTTGAAACATGAAATCAAGGAGCTGAACAAAGAAGGTATCAGGGTGCGGGTTATCGGCTCAAAATCCAAAGTGAAATTCGGGGCGGCCATGATTAGGGCCATATTGCACGCCGAAGATCTGACTAAAGACAATACCAGGGGGACGCTGTTATTATGTCTTGATTACGGTGGCCAGCAGGAAATTGTCGAATCGGTTAAACGAATTGCCGCTTCCGGGATTGATCCGGAAGATATTACACCGGAATTAATTACGCACCACTTATATGCGCCCGATGTACCGCCACTAGATTTAATTATTAGGACTTCCGGTGAACAGCGCCTCAGTAATTTTATGCTTTGGGAGTCAGCCTATAGCGAACTGGCCTTTAATAAAAAATACTGGCCGGATTTTAACGAGGACGATCTTCAGTTAGCACTGGATGATTACGCTAAGTGTCACCGCAGATTTGGTACTTAAACCGGGCATGGTATTAACCGGTAGTTTAATTTTTCCCACAGGCTATTTAAAATTACTAAAATCTTATCGGATATATTCAGGTTGCTAAGGTACAATAAGAAATAATATGTCGACGTTTTTACTGATCATCGGTTTGATCATGTTTTTAAGCTTGGTGGTAGTGCACGAATTCGGGCATTTTATAATGGCCCGTCGCGGAGGCGTAGTTGTTGAAGAGTTCGGACTGGGTTTTCCGCCGCATATATTTAAAAGAAAAACCAAAGCCGGCTGGCTGTTTTCCGTCAACTGGCTGCCGATTGGCGGTTTTGTTAAGTTAAAAGGCGAACATGATACTGATACCGTAGCGGGTAGTTTCGGGGCGGCCAGTGTTTTAGTTAAAACCGAAATTATGGCGGCCGGAGTCGTCATGAACCTAATTGCCGCCTTCGTACTGTTAATGATCCTGGCCTGGATTGGTATGCCCCAACTGGTTAACAACCAGTTTACGATCAAGCAGGACGCCACTTACGTCCAGCGGGCCCAATCCGACATCGAGGCCTCGACGGTTGAGGCCAATTCGCCGGCGGCCGGCAGTGGTCTGAAGGCTAACGATATTATCGTCGCCTTAGGAAATCCGGCTCATTTATCCAATGTCACCAGTGTCAATATCCTGCCGGTTTTAACCAAGCAATATGCTGGGCAAACCGTTGAGCTGGCTTATAAAACCAGCGATCATAGCCCGGTCATTTATAAAACGGTCACTTTAAGAAGCGCCGCCGATGTCCAGAAAGCTTTAACTTCCGGAAAACAGATCGGCTATCTGGGAGTCAGTGTTTATCAGTACCAAAAAGGATTGGACGTTATCAGATCGACTTGGTCGGCGCCGATTGTGGCGGCCGGATTGATTAAGCAGTTTACCGTTTTAACTTTTCAAGGCTTAGGCAAGGCCATTGCTGGACTGGCCAGTATCGTGGCCGGCGGCGTCACCGGTAATACGGCGGCCAGGCAAGCCGGCCAAACCGAAGCTTCGGCTCAGGTTGTCGGACCGGTTGGTATCTTCTTTGTCTTTAAGTACGGCAGCGCTCTGGGCTTTCAGTTTATCTTAATGATCGTGGCTATTTTATCGCTGGCGCTGGCTATTATGAATATTTTGCCGATACCGGCGCTCGACGGCGGCCGGCTCTGGCTGATTTTACTGACCAGGGCGCTTAAAAGACCGCTTAAACCCGAGAGAGAAGAATTAATTAACGCTACCGGTTTTGCTTTTCTGATGCTGCTTGTCATACTAATTACATTCGCTGATGTCAAAAGATTCTTCTAATCCGGTGGCGGTTCAGGAGGCAAGTCCTAAACCTCAAAAACAGTGGCAGATAGCCGTCTTGGTGCTGCTTTCCACGGTGCTGCTGTTTTATGCGGCTGAAATTTTCGGCAGTTTGATTTTAAGTATTTATCCGGCGCTGCGCCACTGGTCGGCATCTCAGGCCGATAACTGGCTGAACAATTCGGTCTATGCCCAGTTTTTCTACGGTCTGATCGCGGACGGACTGATCGTGCTGGGAGTGGCCTGGTTTTTGAAACGGCTGCACTGGAGCTGGTCGACTATCGGGCTGAAAAAGCCCAAATTAAAGCATATTTTATTCGGGGTGGTTGCCGCCGTGCCCTATTACGGTATCTATATCATCATGGTCGGGATTATTAGCTTAATTATCCCGGCCTTAAATGTCAGCCAGACCCAGGAAATCGGCTTTAGTTCGGTACACGGCTTTTTGCCGCTGATACTGGCTTTAATTAGTCTGGTGATTATTCCGCCTCTGGCCGAAGAAATTGCCACCCGGGGCTTTTTATACACCGGACTGCGCCGCTGGATGCCTAAAATCGTAGCCGCGGTAGTGGTCAGTGTGGTATTTGGCGCTGCCCATTTGGCTGAAGGCGGAGCCGCCGGACCGCTCTGGATCGGGGCCATCGATACCTTCATTTTGTCACTGGTGCTGGTGTTTTTACGGGAGAAAACCGGCAATCTGTGGGCCGGTATTACGCTCCATGCCATTAAAAACGGCATCGCCTTTATCAGCTTATTTATCATCGGTGGGCGGTAGATAAATTAACTAGTCTCGAAACTCTAGGCCCTAACGGTATACAATAGATGCTGATTAATGAAAGAAACGTATTCCATGAAACTGACTGAATTATTTACTAAAACCAGCAAAACCGTGCCGGCGGATGAAACCGCTAAAAATGCCCAGCTGTTAATCAAAGCTGGTTTTATCTATAAGGAAATGGCCGGTGTTTATGCTTATTTGCCGCTGGGACTGAGAGTCATTGAGAATATCAAGCAGATTATCCGGGAAGAGATGAATGCCGTCGGTGGCCAGGAACTGCTAATGACCACACTGCAGCGCCAGGAGCTTTGGGAAAAAACCGACCGCTGGGACGACCAAAAAGTCGATATCTGGTTTAAATCGAAGCTTAAAAACGGTACCGATGTCGGATTCGGCTGGTCCCACGAGGAACAAATTACCGAAATGATGAAATCCTATATCTCCAGCTACCGCGACCTGCCGTTTAGCGTCTATCAGTTCCAGACCAAACTGCGTAACGAGTTGAGGGCCAAGAGCGGCATCTTGCGCAGCCGGGAATTTATCATGAAAGATCTTTATTCTTATTCCCGCACCCAGGAAGAACATCAGAAGATTTATGACGAGCTCACCAAGGCCTACCTGAAAGTCTTTGCCAGGATCGGGTTGGGCGATGTGACTTTTGTAACTTATGCCGCCGGCGGGCCTTTTACTCCCTATAGCCATGAATTTCAAACCATTACCGATGCCGGCGAGGATACCATTTATCTAGACCGGGAGCGCAAGCTGGCGGTTAACCAAGATGTTTATAGCGATGAAGTGCTGACACAGCTGGGGTTGGATAAAACTAAACTGGAAAAACTGGTGGCTGCCGAAGTCGGCAACATCTTTAGTTTCGGCGACGTTAAAAGCAAGCAGCTGGGACTTTATTATGCCGATCAGGATGGCACCGAAAAACCGGTGATCTTAGGATCATACGGTATCGGAGTCAGCCGGCTGCTGGGAGTGATTGCCGAACACTTTGCCGATGACAAAGGCCTGGTCTGGCCGGAGAGCATCGCCCCGGCTAAAGTTTACTTAGCCGCCCTTGGTGACAGCGAAGAAGTTAAAAAACATGCCGATGAGTTATATTCCGTATTGACAGACGCTGGCATTTCGCTATTATATGATAACCGCAATATACGGCCAGGTGAAAAATTCGCCGATGCCGATCTCATAGGTCTACCGTACAGGGTTGTGATAAGCAATCAAACTGTAGCTAACGGAACTTATGAGTGGAAAGAACGTACTAACAATAATATTAAACAACTTAACAGAGACGAACTGTTATCTTTGTTATCTGCTACAAAGAATTAAGGCACATAAACTACTTATAAATCCGACTAGGAATAGACAGCAAGCCAAAGGAGTATTGATATGATACGTAAAATGTTTCGACTGACCAAAGATGGAGTTCAAGAGTTAAACGAAGAATTAACCAAGCTGATGCAAGAGCGCAGCCAAATCGCGGAGCGGATTAAATCGGCACGCGAATTTGGCGATTTGACCGAAAATGCCGAATACCAGTCGGCCCGCCAGGAACAAGACAAGAACGAAGCTCGGATCAGTGAGATTGAGCACATTTTACAAAATCTGGTGATCATTGAATCGCCGCGCAGTGGCAATAAGGTTCAGCTGGGTTCGGTCGTCAAATTAAAAGGCAATACCAATGTGGCAAAAGAGTTCCGCGTAGTCGGGACGGTTGAAGCTAACCCCTTAGACGGTAAAATCTCTGACGAATCACCGATTGGCAAAGCACTGCTTGGCAAAACGGTCGGCGAAGAAGTTGAAATCAAGACTCCGGTCGAAACTGCAACTTATAAAATTACCAATATTACCTAGTTTTGGCATTTTTTAAACAGTTATAAGACAAATTGTATTAGGCTGATACGTATATAATTAGTTATACTTGTTGATGCCATGGCAACACTAAAAGAACTTCGGGACGAACGTTTAAGAAAACTGGCGGAATTACAAAAGCTTGGCATTGATCCTTATCCGGCAACTTCCAACCG
>CAZNOW010000008.1:31921-51986 GCA_964574915.1 uncultured Candidatus Saccharibacteria bacterium | reverse complement strand
GGAGCCATAAGCATTTTGACGATGTACTTTCATTTTTTGGTATAGTTTAAATATGAATAATATAAATGTTGCCACTGGCGTAGTACATGAACTGCCGACAGATTTACGTCAAGCTCTTATCTTGGATGAATCTGCCCTAGAAAGATGGAATGACCTTACACCGTTGGCGCGAAATGAATGGATTTGCTGGATAATCACTACCAAAAAATCAGAGACCAGAAGATATCATATCAATCGTACCATCACTGAACTTCTAGAAGGTGTGCGCCGTCCTTGTTGTTGGGCGGGTTGCGTTCATCGTTGATGTAACTACCTATAATGCTGGGTCATTTATAAATATATTATGGAAAAGTCCCACCGAACGATTACTCCATTTCGGGTTTTTATACTTTTATTAGTATTGGTTGGTGTGTATTTTTTGTTACCACAACTAGGATCATTCAAAGATACAATTATTGTCTTACGGCATGCATTTTGGCCATGGATAATAATTGGATTAATAGCTAGCTTATTAACTTGCTTTGCTGGTGCTATTGTGCAATTTGCTGCCGGTAATTTATCAGGACGATTTTCTAGTATTACACAACTTCAATTTGCTGGATCATTTGTTAATCATTTTTTACCGTTTAGTGTTGGTGTGATTCATTTAAATTCACGATATTACCAAAAACTTGGCAAACAACGATTACACGCGATTACGATTTCGACAATACCAATTATTTTCGAGATTAGTATCACAGTTATATTAGTGGCGATTATCTCGCCGATTTCAATTATCCAACTTCTTAATAATTTACATCCTAAACACTTTAACATGTGGCTAATGATACCAATTGTTGCTTTTCTAATAACTATTATTTTGGCTATAGTTAAATACCGAAATCGATTTAAAAAACTCATAACTGAGTTTTTAACAGCTGTTCAAGCGATCAAGGGTAGTCAACAATTATTTTTACTGGTTAGTGGCTCAGTTGCCATCGCCATACTATCTACCTTGGCTTTATTTTTATCGATATTAGCCGTACACACCTCAATCCCCATAACCGCTGTATTTATAATTTTTGTAACATCCCAACTTGTTAGCGAAATTGTGCCGACACCGGGTGGTATTGGTGCCACAGAAGCTGTCCTAATTCTGGCACTAGTAGCAGCCAGTCTTAGTTTATCTGAGGCGGTAGCAGCAGTATTAATTTACCGTTTAGTAATGTTTTGGTTACCAATGATACCGGGAGGTTTAGCGCTACATAGAGTAAATAGTCAAAAAATTCTGTAAATTATTTTTAATCGTAATTGTTTGTAATGCATATTATCTATCGTTTTGAATTAAAATTACCCTTCGTGTAGCATTACACTATGGCCCTAAAAGCATTCGTGTTGTCCCGAGAAGCTTTGGTGCAAAGCAGTGTCATTCCTGAACAAACCGCCGGTCAGGCGCTATATATTAAATTTCAAGATAGGAATGATCTAGCTACATTATTGGAGCTGGCCGAAAATTCTGGTGTTTACCGCGAACGAGGTGGTGAAAATAGCGTCGAGAATGACCCGAGCGTCCAACAGTTAATAGTCTATGGTTATGTTCAATTAGCTGATGGCAAGTTCATGCTTTATCAGCGAGGCCATGAAAGATATGATGAAAGTCGCTTAGCGGGGCGGGTTTCTCTAGGTGTTGGCGGTCACATGGAACCAACTGATCTTTCACTGTTTGATGCGTTTTATCGAGAAATAGATGAAGAAACTGTATTATCAATTAATGGTCAAGTTTTAGATTTTAAAAAACCGGATGACACTACTGATATTGCCTTGATGCGGCAATATGTCACTATTGAACCTAAGGGTCTAATAAAAGACGAGCGCGACCCAGTTGGAGAATTACATCTTGGAATTGCTTGCAAGATTATACCTCAAGTTGGTGTTGATCTTGCTATTCGTACAGTTAGTGGTGAAAGTTTGAGTTCTTTATATGTAGACATTAATCAGTACGATACTTTAGTTCAAAGCGGAGAAATTGTTCCCGAAGGATGGACAAATATAGTCGTCGATAATGAATTGAGACATTCAGCGTGAATTTTTGTAAAACTATATATCAGTTATAATGTTATTACTGAAAAGAGGAGAAGAAATGAAGAAATTGTTAGTATTTATTTTAGCCATTTTAGCCGTAATATCGGTTATAGTCGGACTATTTTACTTAACCCATACTGCCGGTAATTTACCGCACTTCTTTATCGGTTACCTAAAGAATTCAACCCTTATACACACCAAACATGGTATCGCTTTTATAATTTTGGCTGTCGTATTACTGATAGGTGCATGGATGTTAAGTGGCGGTAATAATAAGTCGCCAAATAATAACGAAAAATCTGATATTAATTAACGCTTAGCTGATTTTATATTGTATATAGCTTAATGTAAGTAATTTTTAAAATAATTACTCTGATCTTTTTTTGATAGTTGATTGGTAATATTAGTAACTAGGGTGTGATTTTATTATTTATTTCGACTGTATTGTGACATTTCAAATTAATAATTCATGCAAATTATCTTAATCAACAGTGGCGAAATAAAAACGTATTAGTTGTAATCTATTAATATCGTGGTTATGCTTTATATAATATGCTAAAAATAGAAGACGATGGCCAATAAAATTACCTTCAAAGGACTGCGAAAGTTTAATATAATTATGGCTGGGCTGCATTTTGTGCAGGGTTGTGCCATTTTACTGATTAGCAAGAGTTTTAGCCTACCAATTACCGGAACTTATTTAAAATATAACCATGCATCTTTGCATCTAGTACCAGCCACTAAAACGTTATTCCATCTGCAGCTACCACTTTTAATTGCCTTGTTTTTCTTTATATCGGCCGCGGCTCATTTAATGATAGCCACGGTTTATAACAGCCGTTATAACCGTAACTTAAAGCTTGGCATCAACAAAATCCGCTGGGTAGAGTATTCGCTTTCGGCTAGCGTTATGATGGTGGCCATTGGTTTGTTAGTTGGTATTTATGATTTAAGTAGTTTAGTAATGCTCTTCGTCTTGGCCTCGATCATGAACCTGATGGGACTAGTTATGGAGGTTCATAATCAAACCACAAATCGCACTAATTGGCTAAGTTATTTTATCGGTTGCTGGGCCGGGATCATTCCTTGGGCAGTGGTGGCTTTTTACATGTGGCTGGGAGCTGATCAAGGCAGTCGGGCTCCGACTTTTGTTTATGGGATATTCGTATCAATTTTTGTCTTCTTTAGCTGCTTTGGAATTAATATGGTTTTACAATACAAAAAGATTGGTCCCTGGAAAAACTATCTCTACGGCGAAAGGGCTTATATTATCCTTAGTTTAGTAGCCAAATCGCTGCTGGCTTGGCAGGTTTTTGCCGGTACACTGCGACCCTGATAAGCGTAAGCAAGATTACTTTACAATACTATTTACACGTGTGCATCATTAGTGTAATATTTTTATATTGTTAGCGGATCAACTTGCTGGAGGGTGGTAACAGAAGTGCTCTAACAACCATTATAAATTAAGGAGTTGCCATGTACGGACAAGTCCTTGGTGCATCAACGGTTGTGGGTACGGGAGCTTTATTACTGCCGAATACTGGCGGTAATGTGCCTCTAACTATCGCCGCCATCACCACAATCACGGTTGGTGGTCTGATCCTTATTACCACCATCGTCCGCTTTATAGCCAAAAAAGCTTATAAGGCTTAAGCAAAAGGGGTATTAACGGTACTAATTTAGGACGCGTGATACTCCTTTATGTTATGAAAAAATTACTGATCGAGGCACTGATCGGAATCTTGTTGATCGCCGGAGGATTGATACTCTGGAATCTTCGTCTGGATAATGAAATAACTGATGCCCAGCCCGCTAGCCCCAGCACAAATCAGCCGGCCAAAGCACCGGTTAAAGCCACAATTGAAGGTGAGCCCAACAGCTTATCGATCCCAAGTATGGGTATGAGCTGGACAATTATCCCTGGTTATTACAATAGCTCAACCAAACAGTGGACCCTGACCTTAAGCGAAGTCCAGTACGCTACTATCACACCGCCACCCAATAATGCCAGCGGCAATACCTTTTTATACGGCCACTACCGCCCGGAAGTGTTTGCCAGACTACACCTGATCCAAATTGGCACCCAAGCGGTAGTAACGACCACAAACGGCCACAGTTTTACCTATCAGCTAGCTAAAATCGAGGTTGTTAGTCCGTCGGATGATTCGCTTTTTCTATACCAAGGACCGCCGATATTAACTATTCAAACATGTACCGGTTTATTTTTCCAAAACCGTCAGCTATTTGTCTTTAATTTGATAAGCGTAACTTAAATGCATAGTTTCTTATTTTTTGCCTTAGTCACCGTCAACGTCATAACCATCAGTCACATCGGGTTATTTGTGGCTGGTGCCAATATTTATGATATCCGGGGATTTCGCCGCCAAGCCAAGTCAAAAAAACGTCAAGTTAAAAGACGGCGCAGTGAACTGGTTAGTGTCGTAATACCAGCCCATAATGAAGCTAAAGTTATTAAACGCACCATTAACTCAGTTCTTGCCAGTACTTATAAAAATATCGAGATTATCGTTGTTAATGACGGATCGACGGACACTACCGCCAGAGTCTTCCGTAGTTATTTACAGCATTTACCTCAATCAAACACTAGGTCTTATTTAGCCTGGAATCAAAAAACTAACTCTCGGCATCGGCGTTATGTTAGAACCAACAACCAATTAACCCGAATTATTTTAGTTAAACAAACCAACCAAGGTAAAGCGGCGGCCATGAATAATGCGATTGCCAACTATGTTAAGGGTAAATACACCATGTGCCTGGATGCCGATTCGATACTTGATCCTTATGCTATCGAGCGGGCAGTGAAGTATTTTGTTAACCCTGATGTCAGCGGCGTAGCCTCGAATGTCCGGGTCCTGGATAACAATACCTTTTTAGGTACCGTACAGCGTTTCGAACATATGATCGGATACCGGGCTAAAAAATTTTATAACATAACTAACAGTGAATTTATCATCGGTGGGGTTGGCTCGACTTACCGCACTAAAATCTTAAAACAAATCGGCTTATATGACATGGATACGATGACCGAAGATATTGGTCTGAGTTTAAAATTGATCGCCCTAAAGGGTAACCGGTGCAATAAGATCGTCTATGCCGCGGAGGTTGCGGCTTATACCGAGGGCGTGCAGACTTTTAAAGCTTTATATAAGCAGCGGTTGCGTTGGAAAATCGGCAGTCTCCAAAATCTGATTAAGCACTCCGAATTGATCGGTAATCCCAATTACCAAAAATACAGCGGCGCTTTAACCCATTACCGTCTGCCGATGGCCGTTTTCGGCGAGCTCTTACTGCTTCTGGAACCGGTAACTTTTGGCTATATTATTTATTTGAGTTTGTCTAATCACACCCCGGCTTTAATTATCGGAGCATACATCACCATTACGCTTTATGCGCTGTGGACCATTTGGCCTGATGAACATTTGAAAAAACGTGAAAAGCTCAAAATGAGCTTACAGGCCTTCGGTATCTATGCGCTGCTATATATTATGGATATCGTACAGGTATCCGCCGCTTTCCGCTGCCTGGTGGAATATAAGAAAATCGTCAAACGCACTACCGCTCAAACCTGGATATCACCCGAAAGAGCCGGAGCCGCTTTAAAGTCATAATGAGCAAGGGGAAAGCAGTAGCATTTAGATATTACTAAAAAGATTCGCCAATATTTCATCAATGTGATATAAATTAATAACTAGCTGGTGGGGGTAACAATTTTAGGAGACAGGCATGAAATTCCAGCAAAACTTCATAATATCCCTCAAAACACTTAAAAAGCGCGCTCCGCTACTGATCACCGTTTTATTCCTGGGCACATTCGGATTATCCATGGCCGAAAGCTTTACCGCTCAAGCCGCCTCATCTGGCACGGCTTTACAGCCTGGCGCTAGAATATCTTTTACTTTTGATGATTCTCTGGCCTCGACTTATACCAGTGCCGCTCCGATATTAGCTCAGTACGGGTTAACCGGAACTGACTACGCCATCACCGGCTGTATCGGCATGACCACCGAACCCAATACCTGCCGGGCTAATACCGACACCACCTATATGTCTTGGGCGCAATTACAAGCTTTGCAAAACACTTACGGCTGGGAAATCGGTTCGCATACCGTCGATCATGATTGTCTGGCTAGCAGTTCCAAACAAGACCCCAGTGATTGTCAAACCAATACTCTCACTACCGCTCAAGTCGATGCTGAACTAGCCAACAGCCAAAGCGCACTAGCCACCAACGGCATTGCCGCTACCGATTTTTCTCCACCCTATGGGGATTTTAATAACAATGTCCTGGCTCAAATAGCCAAGTATTACGCCTCTATGCGACAGTTTAAAAATGCCGCCAATAACGCCAACGTCTGGCCCTACAGCGATTATTATCTGCAAGATCAGGTTATCTTAGAAAAAACTGATCCGGTGGCCACTGTGGAAGCGATGATCAATACGGCTATCACCAACAACCAGTGGCTGGTCTTAACTTTTCATGACATTATGGCTAAACCCAGTACGAATCCCAATAACTACCAATACGGCACTACCGAACTGCAACAAATTGCCGCCTATGTGCAAACTAAACAAACTGCCGGACTGATACAATCAGTCCATGTCGATCAGGGATTAGTTACAAGCGGCACTAACCTGCTGCCGAATTCGACATTTGACGACGGAATTGCCGATGGTTGGACCACCGATGCTCCGGTCACTATCACCAAAGACAGTTTAGATAACGGCAGCTACCCCAGCCCGACTAATTCCATTAAATTAGTTTCAATAAGTAGTCCTACTCATTTATTCTCACCACGGGTGGCAGTTATTCCTGGCACAACCTATGTTTTGAAAGATTTCTTGAATGTTCAAGCCATCACCAGCGGGGAAGTCGGCTTCTATATTGACGAATATAATGCCAATGGGCAGTGGATTTCCGGACAGTGGTTAAAACAGGAAAATTCCGCCTTTGTCGAAGATATGAACTTTACCTATAAGCCATCCTCTCCTAGTGTCAGCTCTGCCAGCTTGCAGGTAGTCGTGGCCGGTACTGGTATTACCGCCTATCTAGACAATTCCCAGTGGTTTGCATCAACAATTAGCGTTCCGACAGCGACTAACTTATTGCCCAACGGCACCTTTACGGCCGGCATTACCGACGGCTGGACCACCGATGACCCGGCTCATATTATGGCTGATGCCAACGGCAATGGCAGCCCCAGCAGCCCAACCGATTCAGTACTCTTAGAGTCCGGAACAACTTCAACTAACGGGCATTTGTTCTCGCCTAAAGTAACGGTTAGTTCCAGCCAAAACTACACCATCAGCAGCTGGCTTAATCTTAAAAACATCACCAATACCACCAGCGGAGAAGTGGCTTTTTACGTCGATGAATACAATGCCACCGGGCAATGGATTTCTGGGCAGTATAAAGTCGGGGACCATACTTTAGGCGCCAATACTATTGGCTTTACCTATACACCAAGTTCAACTAACGTGTCCAGCGCCAGCCTCCAAGTAATCGTAGTCGGCAACTCCGGAATTATCGCATATTTAGATAACGTATCCTGGACAGCTAATTAGCGGCGGTGACTGCGGCGATCTAAGTAATATTCACGCTGGGTGATATGGCTAGAATTCAATAAAACATCCGCACCCCACATCATAACTCTTTGAAAATAATTAAAGCTTTTTCTTCGTTCTAATTTATTCTTATACATATTGTCATCAGCTTCTTTTAATAAATCTGATACGCTCATTCCGGGTTTCAATTCAGCAACTCCCACTGAAGCCCCAAAACCCAGCTGTTTTAGCCACTTGTTTTCTGGTAAATTAACAAATGCTTCGATTGCTTCCTGCTGCCTTTTTGCCAATTGCTGACCACCCTCTAAAGCAGTATCTGCACAAGTTGCAAATTCATCACCGCCAATTCGTGATAAATCAGTTTGCGGGTGAACATTGCCCAGATCAAGTTTGAAGGGAGCTGTATGGGCAATTAAATCGGCTGGACCATCGCTACGCTCTGAGTTGATGCGACAAACCTTGGCTAAACGGACCACCACCTCAGATATAACTTCGGTACCAATTGGGTGTCCTTTTTCATCGTTTACTCCTTTTAAATTGTCGAGATCGGTAAATATAATACAGAGCGGTGTGCCTTTGGCATGTGCCTCATCGACACGCAGGGCGGCCTTTTCATGCCATTCTTTAGAGGGTAACAAATGGAAATCCTCCAAAGAAGTTTCTTGCTGTTCAATCATGACCTTATTATGCCATAACTTCTCGGTTTTTGGGGTTTACAAAATATTTGTAAGAATTCTGGCATAGCAGAATAGCCCAATTACATTACTATGATGATAATTAAATACAAAGGAGTTAATAATGGGAAGAGTTGTCCATTTTGAAATAACGGCTGATAATTTAGAACGGGCTAAAAAATTCTATCAGATATTTGACTGGGAAATAGTTGATTCCGGTATGCCGGGAGCGGAATACTGGCTCTGTAAAACCGGCAAAGATAAGATGGGTATAGATGGGGCGATTATGCCGCGCAGCTATCAACCGCAAGCCGTCATTAATTGGATATCGGTTGCTAATATCGACGAGATGATTGATAAAGTCAAAGCCTCCGGAGGCCAGATCATGGGTGACAAACAAACTATCCCGGAGGTAGGCGACTCGGTTTATGCCAAAGATACCGAAGGTAATATTTTTGGTATGCTACAGCCCTTACCGAATATGCAGATGTAACTAGTAACTATCTTTACTTTTTAATCTAAAAACTATTTAAACATTAGTTTATATAGCGTAATTAAATTGGAGGATAAGACATGGTGGATTCGCCCGATGAATTAGAAAAAGAAGCAGAACGACTCCGTAAAGAGGCAGAAGAAAAACGCCAAAAGATTGCTGAAGCCGACCAGCAAATCGCCGAAGCCAATCAAGAAGAGGCAGCTGCTCGGCAGAAAAAATTTAATGCCGAAGCAAAAAAGCGTACCGAACAAGGTGGGGGACTATTCGGATTTTAGTTGTTAGCCACCAGCGGCAATAAATACCACCATAAAAAGTCCAAAAACCATGGAGTAAATAGCAAACGGCCGAAGGCTTCTGGTACGGAAATATTTATCCAAAAATCGAACGGCGAAATACGCAGCGATAAAAGCAGCTACTGCACCGACAAAAATCTGGCTTCTGACACCGTTGCCATTTGGCCCGATTAAATCGGGTAATTTATAAATACCGGCAGCACCGATGATTGGGGTTGCCAATAAGAATGAAAACCGTGCCGAATCCTCATAATCAAGACCCGTGAATAATCCGCTAACCATAGTTATACCGGAACGGCTCAGACCAGCAATCAGAGCTAGTATCTGTGCTACGCCGATTATGCCGGCCTTTGGTAAGCTCATGGCTTTGGCAGTCTGATCGACAGAACTTTGCATATTAAAATCACTTCTTTGCTTGGCTTGTTTATTTGCATATTGATCACCGATTAGTAAAATAATTCCGTTTATAACCAAAAAAACAGCCGCTGCCATTGGTTTAGCAAACTGGGTGCGTAAGAGATGCTCAAAGGCCAGGGCAGTGAGGCCCGCCGGAATAGTAGCCATAATCAAAAGCCAAATTAATCGTTCATTGGCCGTGTTGATTTGCCGTTTTTTAACAGATACTACAAAGGCTTTAATTAATTTCCACCATATTTTGCGATAAAAAATAAATAGGGCCAGAGCGGTCGCTACGTGTAGGGCTACTAAAAAAGCCAAAAAGAAAGATTCGCTCTTCGGTTCACTAGTGACGATGTTATGCCAACCTAAAAGCTGCGGGATTAAAACATTATGTCCTAAGCTGGAAATTGGGAAGGGTTCAGTAATTCCTTGAATGAGGCCTAGGATAATGGCCTGAAAATATGTTAATATCACGGTCTCAGTTTACCATAGCCTAGGAGTTAAATTAATCGTTTGGACTTTACTTTTACAGTCCGGTGCCTAATTTTTGCTCAAGTTCGGATAAGTCTTTTATGACAAGGCCGCCTTGGATAATTTTGACTTGGCCGTGAGCTTTCAGATTGTGTAATTGCCGGTTGACTGTTTCACGGGTTAGACCGGTTCGAGCCGCCAGTTCGGTTTCTTTAATATTGATATGATAACCGTCTTTTTCGGATCTACCAGTACGCCGGCTGGTGATAATCAGCTCGAATATTAAACGGCTTTGGGCGCTGCCACCCATTAGGTGGGCTAGACGCCGTAGCACTCCGTCAGTTCCGGAAAATACCCGGCAAAGCAGATCAAATAAAACATCGGGGTTATCTTTTAAAAATTCAAGTGATTCATCGAGAGGCGCTGGTCGGACGGAGATATTATCGGCCGCTTCAAAGAAATAGTCATTTGGCGTCCGGTTTACTGCGTATGACATGGGGAAAAAGGCTTTAGGTTTAAAGACGTTGACGACCACTTCTTCGCCGTTATTGGCAATGTCATATTCCCGTACAGTACCTTTTAGTAAATAAAAAATAGCAGAGGGGTTTTCGCCGGCATGAATTAAAACATGACCTTTGGAAAAATCCTGCTTAGGGAATTGCCCAAAAAAGGTCTCGATTTTTTTAGCTAAATTAGAAGGAGTACTCATGGTCTTCTGACATGCATATTACGTTATATCCTCCCTATTTGACAAGTCCTAAGGAGTTAGCCGTGAGCAACATCAATGCAAATTTGTCAGCTTAAAATCATACTTACTTTTAGTTAGTGCACCTTCCAGCCAGATACTGCAAGGGCAAGGAGGAACTAGTGACGGGAGTTATCGAACTTGCCAATCGCCGTTAATATTGATGGCGATGATTTTGTGGTAGAAGACGCTCTTGACTTTAACGGTAATAAGTACCGTCGGTTGTCCAAACGACCATGGCCGGCCGTAGAGCACTCGCCACAAAGAAAGGTATGTTATTATGGCGGTCGTCTGGAATAAAACCAAAACCTTTCCAAAAGCTGATCAATCGAACCGTGAACATATCTTACGCGTCCAAAACGAATTGCGCCGGGCCGGTGCAACGATCTACGATATTGCAAAATTTACCAGTAAATATTTACCACAGCTTATCCAAACTGATGAACATATTGCTGGCTTTGTATCGGGCCGTTATTCGGGCACTATTAAATCAAACAAGATAATCGATGGGATTATGATTGCTACTAACCAGCGAATTTTACTTTTTCAATTCCAAGCAGTTTACGCCAGTATGGCGGAAATAAATTACGATATGCTAATTAATTTTAAAAAAATCACATCCGGTAAATTCTCTATCATTAAACTACAAACAGCGCAATATATTTACCAACTGAGCTTTGCACGTCCACACAGCGTTCAAATCTTTACAAATTATCTATTATCAAAAACATAAAATACTAATAAAAGCCGATTTTGCTAAATTAATAATTAGTAAATTGGTTTGTGAATTTCGTCTGATAGCCTATTTTAAGCCATTACAGCAACAGTTTCTTGCAAAGCCGTATTGCCAATGGACTCGAAAGATATTGTTTCATCTACAATCCTAATATAGACGGCTTCGTTAATTGCCCTAATGAAGTCACCAGCTCTCTGATCTTCGATTGATACTTTAGTCGGAGTTCCACTGTCATAAAGCATAATATAAGGCTCCCCAAATATTTCATCATCAGCTAAGACAGTTTCGATCTTACTCCAATTATCATCTGGAATATTCTCAAAACCCATCCAACCTACTAAATGCCAGTCCATAACAATTCCTGTACTAGGATCATGCTCTCTGACCCAAACAATAATTGACGGGTCATATCCCATAATCTCTGGAATGAGGGGTATATCTTCTTTTATTTGCTTTGGATAAAATCCGACTCTGGCTTCATAATTTGCCCCTGGTATCTCTTCATCGGGCAGGGTTACATCAATACTTTCTCGCTCATTTGGAAGGGTATTTCGCGATCTTAAATCAATTCCGTTGAAGCTTTTTATATCTGCATAGGCACGATTTAAAATTAAGCCTGCCGCGTTACATTTATTAAAGGGTTTGAGTCTATCATAATTGGGCCGAGTAAATAGTCGACCTCGGTTTCTTTTTATACGGACATCTCTTTCTATATTTAATCGTTGTCGATCGTCTTTAATTTTTCCACTAAATTCGAACATGTTTTTTGGTTTTCCGACCTCAATATCAATATGGTTCTATTTATATATTACAATTCGTCAAATCAATTACAACCCTTAATATTAATTAAGCTTACATTGTCTTATTTAAGCTTATTTTGACTTATATATTATTTCGCTTGAGGCTTTTAAATAATCAATCACTAAAGCTAAATCAAGTGGTCGGCTATTCGTAGTTGTTTCAGGGTGTAAAGCGGCTTCGGCATCCCAAGATATATTCGGAAATTCAGCTAAAAGTTCCGGTAAATGATCACGAATGAGCGGCCCACTTAAACCTCCGGCAATGGCTAAGCCGACACGTTCCAATGGAGCCGAAGAATGAGCTACTTCGAGCAATGGCTTAAGGTAGGTGGTGTCCAGTGGTACACCTCTGCCTGATGAGGTATCAAATAGCACATAATCTACCACCGCTGCATAATGGCCTAAGCGGCGGATAGCACCATCCCGGCCGAGAGCTGATAGGGCTTCGGCGTGACATTGCAAAAATATTTTAAGTCCTTCTTTATACTTCAATTGATCAAATAAATTTATGATGGCGGGTTCAAAGGCTTTGTCTTGCCAAGGTAAAAGATCAAATTGAACACCCCCCAACCAGGGTCGGCCGCGCTCAATAACCTGATGATTAAAATCGACTAGGTCATGATCGACGTGTTCTGGTTCTAAATACATCTGAGCTACCCCTATAGTTTGCCCGGCCATTACCTCCGCATTAGCGCTCAAAGCATTTGAAAAAGCCTCAGCACCAACCGGATACCAAGCTGGTCCGTATTTATTAGGGTGATCGAGATACTGGGTTTTACGGGTGGCTTTAACACCCAAAACCAGTTTGCGCTCTTTAATAGTATGATTATTTTCTAAAGCAGTTAAGCCGAGACTGCTGGCGCTTTCTTCAATCATTTGTTGTTGTTCGGGATTAACGACGCCACTGACACCTATATAAGACGGGGAACGTTCCGAATTAGTCATATAACTAATCTTACCTTTAAATGGTTATCTATAAAACATAACTTCAAATTTACAATTCTAGCCTTAATCTAATTTTGTTATTTGGAGGTGGTCAGATATTGGTTCCCGGAGGGGCTGCTGTGACGGTCCGTAGTCGGAACCAGGAACCGCCATCAGCAGATTACCCCCTCTCGGAACGTCTAGTCCGTCGGAACCACTTCGACCATCACGCGGCGACGGTAGCTCAGTACGTGATGTACGAGCATCCAGCCTGGACCGAGCAACGCCTCGCAGAAACTGGCGATGGTGGAGTCTGGTGGCCGAACGAGACTATCTGGAAAGACAATCCCGAATAGGCGATAGCGATATTCGAGGATTTCGTGTTCTTCCAGGTAGATCGGACGGCCGGCTTGCATCATCCGCGCAGTAATCGGTACGAGGTAGTTGTAGACATCCATGGCATCGTCAACGGTCAGATTGCGAAATTCCAGGGCTAAGCGACGAAGGGTAATGGCGAGCGGATCGATCAGGATGGCCTTGCCGGTCAGCTGATTTGATTCTCTCGTGTGGTTTGCCACGGTGTCAAGGTCCGTAATGGTCAATTTCGACCACCTCCATAATGTCACTCCTGATTGAGCAACTTAGCTATTATATTATGATCTAGATCACAGTCAATAAACTTCTTAACCTAATTTTCTAAACAATGCTTATAATTTGCCACAAACCTATCTCATAGCCTACAATATTAGCCAATGATCAAAGCCGAACATTTAACAAAACACTTTGGCCAGAAAGTGGCCGTAGACAATATTTCTTTTGAAGTCGAATCTAATAAAATATCCGGATTTCTCGGTCCTAACGGAGCCGGTAAATCAACTACCATGCGTTTAATGCTCGGCCTAGCCAGAGGGCAGGGAGTAACACTCTATGACGGCAAACCCCTGCATCACTACCCACAACCATCTAAGTTAGTTGGCATATTACTCGAAGCTAAGGCTTACCACCCAACACGCAGTGCCCGAAACCATTTGCGGGTTTTAGCAACCGCCGGTAATATTCCTTTTAGCCGCGTCGAAGAAGTACTGGATATCGTCGGGCTGAAAGCCGAGGCTAAATCAGCACCTGGTAAGTTTAGTTTAGGAATGAGCCAGCGCCTCGGTATTGCCGCGGCCATCCTCGGACAACCAAAATATTTAATACTCGATGAACCAGCCAATGGTTTGGATCCGGAAGGCATGGTCTGGCTACGCCAATTTCTAAAATCCTATGCCGAACAATCAAACGGGGTCTTTGTCTCGTCGCATCTGCTGAGTGAAATGGCCCAAATGGCCGACAATGTTATTGTCATAGGCAAGGGCAAGCTATTGGCTAGTACTACTACCAAACAGTTGATTGCCGGAAATGTCCGGACCAGTTTGTTTGTCCGGGTCGGCAAACCAGCGGTTTTTGAAAGATTATTAAAAGAACGAAAGATAGCCAATGAAAAAGTCGATAACGGCATACAAATCACCGGCGTCTCGACTGATGAAATTGGCAAATTAGCCTTTGGGGCCGGTATTCCGATATTGGAGCTAACCACCCGTACTGCTTCACTGGAAGAAGCCTTCTTAGAATTAACTGTCGGGGCCGAAGAGTTCGCCGCCCGACCGGGAGGTGGTAGTAAATGATTGCTGAATTAAAAGCTGAGGTCCGTAAATTATTTACTATCCGTTCAACTTATGTGATCATCGGTATCGCTCTAGCTTTAGAGTTTTTTCTGGCTTTCTTTATTAGCGGCTGGCGAGCTGATGCGCCGACACTTCATAATCCAGGTACTTTTACAGCGGCAATTCAAGGGGCGATTCGGTTATTGTCGATATTCAGTGCTTTAATTGCGCTGCTTTTAATGACCCATGAGTTTCGCTATAACACCGTAGCCTACAGCCTGACGCTGTCTAACAACCGCAGCAAACTACTAGCTGCTAAAATTATTGTCCTATCTATCTTTGCTTTGATCTTTACAGCAATTACCGCTACCTTATCACCGCTACTGACTAGCTGGGGGATGCACGCCCACAACCTGCATCTAGTCGCTCAGACTATAACTTATAGTAGTATCGTTTGGCGCGGTTTACTGTACGGCTGGGGTTATACCATGGTTGGTTTGGTGTTAGCAGTGATTATCCGCAACCAAATCGGTACGATAGTCACTTTGTTTATTGTTCCGGGAACTGTTGAAGCTATCTTAATGCTCTGGCTCAAACAACACGTTGTCTATCTGCCATTTACCGCCCTAAGCAGCATCTTGGGCGGCAATGACCAAGGGACTTATCAAAATTCCATCTCGCATTTTCATGCTGCATTAGTCTTTGGGGCATATTTATTAGTGTCTTGGATAGTTGCCTGGGTGTTGTTTATCCGAAACGATGTCATATAAGCGTTTGGTATTGATACGGAAAAACTTATCCTAACAGTGATTCTAGTTATCAGTGTGGTTGGTTTTTTAATATATTTTAAACAACACCGTAATACTTCATCTAATAATTTAGATTATTGGTTATACTTGACTTAATTCACCTGATTATCAAGGTAATAAAAAAACAGCTAGTACGGAGGTGTATGGCTTCTATGGAGCGATTTCTTCTGAGATTAAAATGTGTTAAAGCCCTACAACTAAGTTACGCCTTAAATAGCTTTTAGGCTTGAAAGTAATAATCACATAGAATAAATTTGACTGATTGTAGCATAATTATATGATTACGGCAGAGATATTCTTCGACTCATTAGGGAAATAGCGACCATAAACTGTCTAATAGGTAAGCCGAGCGCCAATACTATTCGCATTGCTAGAACCACAACCATAGGTGCATATAGCGTTTAGTGTTCCTGGAGAACTAGCATAACCCCCGTTGTAGTAGCCAGAGCCAGTACTATTGTATGACCAAACCATCTGATCAGCAGAACCTGAATCCCACCACCAACCGATACGCACCTGCTGCCCCCCAGCTAGATAAAACCCGGTACTCTGCGTCTGCCAGGTTTGTCCACCAGGAGAACTGGTACAGCTACCTCCGCCGGATGGGTTCATGTTACTTCCATTATCCTCAACGCCGTAACTACTATTCCAAATAACCCAAGTCATCGTTGGGGCATAGCCGTTACAGCCTTGGCCATAGAAGCTTACCGAGGTCACATACATATTTACCGGTACCGACATTAGTTGGGAAGCAATTTCATTTCCATAAAGCCCCGCTGAATAGTAGTAATTAGTAAAACTGGGCTGTTCACCCCACGTAATACCGTCGGTTACTGCAATATCTACCGATCCTGAAGTACCTTCAGAGGTACTGACGCTAATTGCCATCTGACCACTAATACCGCTACCACCCAATGTCGCACTGAGACTAGAGAGACTGTTCCAAGAGTAGCTCGCTGTACTCGATCCTGAATTGGTACCGTTACCGGTAGCTGTGACATGTACTGTGATACTGTCCCCGGATTGTCCAAAGCCACCTCCAGATAATGTTATGGAGCCGCCTTCCGAAACCGGCGATGGCGATACCGAAACCAATGACGGTGCTGAGGCTGTAAATTGGTTTGCCGAACCGGTAGCTGACCAACCAATACTGTTTTCAGCAGTTACGTTATTAGTACTCGTTCCGACACCTGAAGGTACCACGAACCAAGCCGATGTATCAGAAGAGTAGCCGAACTGCCCAGAAGCAACTGAAACACCGCCGACCTTTACCCCAGCCAAATTGCTGAGTCCGCTGGAGGCCGAGATGTTGATGGTAGTCCCCACCTGACCGCTACTAGGACTGACTGATACGTTCTGGGGTACCTGGGCCGTGAATTGATCCGCCGATCTTGTAGCTGACCAACCGATGCTGTTTTCGGCGGTTACGTCGTAAGTACCCGCGGCGGTACCTGAGGGTACATTGAACCAGGCTGCCGTATCGGAGGTCCAGCCAAATTGTCCAGAGGCAATAACTGTACTTCCCAGTTTGACTGATACCAAATTAGTTAGCCCGCTGGTGGCTGAGATATTGACTGTCGTTCCGACTTGTCCAGTAGTAGGACTGACTGATACGCTCTGGGGTACCTGGGCCGTGAATTGATCCGCGGAACTGGTAGTCGACCACCCGATATTATTTTTTACGGTAACGTCATAAGTACCCGCGGTCGTTCCTGACGGTACAATGAACCAGGCCGCCGTATCGGAGGTCGAGCCGAATTGCCCAGTAGCAATACTAGTACTACCCAGTTGCACCGCAAGCAGATCACTTAGGCCACTGCTAGCTGAAATGTTAACCATAGTAGCTACCTGACCAAAAGTCGGACTGACTGATACGCTCTGGGGAACTAGCCCCGCCAGTTGGTGCGGCATATTCTGGATAGCATCTAGGGATTGTAAGCTGCCTAATTCAAAAGTTGCACCACCCCGAAGCCGATTAGAAGATGCCGGGTGATAATAAACCGAAAAGTTAGTTATCGAGGTATGATTACTGCCAATATCCGGAAAAGTTGCGGTTAAAGAATCGTCAAGCTCAAAATGCAACCAAACATAACTACCAAGATCGGTCGAAATACCGCAAGGATTGGTTGGTAGATATGACAATACGTAAAGGACACCGAGTTGGTTGGTGGTACCGGTACTGATCGTGTTCGGAAAACCGAAAGCCGTACAGTTATTACTAGCTATGGCCGATTGCGTCACGATACCTCCAGGGCCGCTGACACCACCTAAGCCTGGATTGCCAGTATTGGTACCATTAACAACAATTTCTGTCGGTGTCACATCATTGGTACCGGGCAGGGGATAATACTGGACATCGGCCTGCACTCCAGTCCACAAAACCGAACATCCACCAAAAATAAATAAATATCCGCTAGAGGTCACTAAACCAGGAAAAACCCTGGGAGTATTAAAGCTCGTTATGGCAGCCCAAGCTGATAGTGTGCCGTTACTGTTAATGGCGGCCACTTGGACGTCGTTTAACAGACCGCTCGTACTGTTGTAACCACCGGCAATATACATATAACCGTTAACCGCCACGGCACCCAAAAGCACGCGGGTCGTCGCAAAACTACTAGTCGTACCCCAAGCACTCAGCATGCCACCAGAATTAATCGTTGCACTCCAGACGGTATTGACATTACTACCCCCATAATCTCCACCCAAGATGTACATGTAGCCGTTATAGGCTACGGCCGATTCTCCTCTAAGGCCCGAGCTAAAACCGGAATTAGCCGATGACCAACTCGTACCCAAGGTACCATTGGAATTAATGGGAATTGAATCAGTTTCGGTATAGTTATCGGCATTGTTAGTGTTCTCACCACCGAAGATATATAGATAACCATTATAGGCAGCAGCCGCAAATGAATCATTGACTGCCGGCAAAACTGTCGTGGGGTTCCAGCCGCCTATTGAACCATTTGAATTAATCTGGGCATAATCCGTAGTATTAATAGTGGTGCCGCTGGAATTTATGCCGCCTAATATATACAAATAGCCGTTATAAGCTGCATAGCCAAAACCCTGTACGGCAGTTGGTATGGTCGTTGATGTCCAAGTACCAATAGTACCGTTACTATGAATCGGGGCATATTCCAAGGAATTAGTAACAGTCGCACTCCCAGTCGCACCACCAAAAGCGTATAGATAATTGTTGTAAGCTACGGTACCGCCGGCATACATTGCAGTCGTCATGCTAGTAGTAGTATTCCATCCAGTGTTACCCGAAAGATTGACTAAATCGGAATAACTTCCAACTCTGGGTATAGAATTTATGCCAACATAATCAACAACGGCAGAAGCAGCTCCGCCAATATATCCGCCAATTTCATAGATATTACCGCCGTAAACTACAGTATCGGCACTGCGATCACCAGATGGCAGACTGGTGGTAGTCGACCAAGAACCGAGTGTACCATTATTGTATATGGGGGCCATATAGACTGTGGCTCGCACAGAACTGGAGGTTCCGCCGACCGCGTAAACGTAGCCATTATAAGCTACTGAACCTACCTGCTGCATGGCTACTTCTAAGCTAGTGGTTGTGTTCCAGGTCCCGATACTACCATCGCTATTGATTTGAGAGTAATAAACTGTCGACAGTGCACCGCCGTTATAACCGCCAATTTCATAAAGATAGCCATTATATTGGACTGATGAAGACTGCTGAACACCAGCCGGTAAACTGGAAGCATTGGAACACCAAGCCGTCGAACCAGCACCACCTTGGGTCCAGCCGCTATGGCAGGAGATTGAAGTATTAAGCGTCCCACTAGCATTAATTTGAGCATAGGAAACATTAGCTAATGGAGCACCGCCGTGACCGCCAATTGCATAAATGTAGCCATTATAAATTGACGTAGTAAGACTTGATGATGCTGTTGGCAAATCACTTCCGACATCAGACCACGTACCAACCGATCCATTACTATTGATTGGCGCATAGTTCACTATTGACTGGGCAGCCGATCCACTACTATAGCCGCCGATACTATATATATAACCGTTATACGCTACAACACTTGATTCATAGACTGCTGCCGGTAGGCTGGTTAAGTTATAACACCAGGCCGTAGCACCAGCTCCGCCCAATGTCCAACCAGTCGGACAACTGGATTGTACTACTAAAGCACCAGTAAGACTGATTTTGGCATAAGAAACCGTTTGGACAATAGCAGATCCGGAACAAGTCGCCCCGGTACAACCACCCAGTTGATAAATATAACCGTCATATGCGGTTGCGGCCGCAAAGTAGTTGGCAGTGGGCAAGGCGTTGTTAGTGCCTGCTGTCCAGGTTTGGATAGTTCCAGTACCGCCGTTGTTGATCTGGGCATACTGAACATCGTTACAGTAATCACCGGTAGCAGTACAACCACCACTACTGGA
>CAZNOW010000008.1:0-31821 GCA_964574915.1 uncultured Candidatus Saccharibacteria bacterium | reverse complement strand
TATTGTTTGACCCACCTAAGACATACAGATAACCGTTATAGGCTACTGCACCAAAACCATATCGGGCTGGCATAGTTGGACTACTGGAGGGAAAAGTGGTAGTTGCTACCCATGAGCCAATAGTGCCATTAGCGTTAATCGGAGCATAGAAGGTACCGTTACAGGTACTAATTCCAGCCCCACAGTCACCGCTAGCAGTGGCATAAGTTTTACCACCCATTACATACAAGTAACCGTTGTAAGCCACTACACCAAAGTAAGCACGAGCTGGCATGGTTGATATAAAGGTAGTCGTTGATGTCCAGTCAGCACCCAGTGTTCCACTGCTACCTATAGAGTCATACCAAACACCGTTACAGTAATTACTTGTAGCTGTACAATCACCACTGGAACCACCAGATAGTCCACCTAAGACATACAGATAACCGTTATAGGCTACTACGCCAAGACCTTGACGAGCCGGCATAATGCCACTGGTGGTGGAGGAAAAGGCGGTAGTGGAAGTCCAGTCAGCACCCAGTGTTCCACTGCTACCTATAGAGTCATACCAAACACCATTGCAATCATTACCGGCAGCCGTACAATCACCACTGGAACCACCAGATAGTCCACCTAAGACATACAGATAACCGTTATAGGCTACTACGCCAAGACCTTGACGAGCCGGCATAATGCCACTGGTGGTGGAGGAAAAGGCGGTAGTGGAAGTCCAGTCAGCACCCAGTGTTCCACTGCTACCTATAGAGTCATACCAAACACCATTGCAATCATTACCGGCAGCCGTACAATCACCACTGGAACCACCAGCTATTCCGCCAACAACATATAGGTAACCGTTATAGGCCACCGCACCGAAGTTATAGCGGGCTGGCATAGTGCCACTAGTAGTAGAAGTAAAAGCAGTAGTCGAGACCCACGAACCAACAGTTCCCCCTGTTAACCCGGCCTCATTAATCGAGCTGGTGCCCATGGTTAGGTCACCCTCATTGTTGCCAGTAGCGGCAAAACTGTTAGCTGATGCCACTAGAACACTTGGATCAATATCTAAAGGATAAGCAGTATTGGGTATTCGGTTAAGGTTAGAAGCTATTAAAATAACAGTATTACCTTTAAGGATTAGGGAAGTCTTAGTACTATCTGGGTTAGTATAGCTACTACTATTACTAGTCTTAATAACTGGTGGCAGTAGAGCAAAAACTAGGTAGTTCTTTTGGCCATTAGTACGGGCTTTGGCCACAGCTAACTGATCGGCACTGCTGCCATAGGTAATATTGCCAAATAAAGCCGGATCAGCTGAATAGATACCGATGGCCCCGTCTGGTAAGCTTCTGGCTACTAAATAACTTGGTAGATTTAGGCGGTAAGACAGATTAAAACTGCTAGTTGTTTGATTGAGAACAATGTCTTCTTGCAGACCGTTTTGCTTAATAGTATAGATATCTTCGGCACCGCTGACACCGGTTAATGGATAAACTAAATGTGAAGCTATATCTTTACCTGATTCGGTATCGAATTGCGGCACTAAGCTAAAAGATAAACCACTTGAATTATCCTTGACAGTCACACCTTGACTTAAAGAAACTGGTAATTTCAAAGCATAACTGGCCTTAGCTGAGGTATTGCCAACCGAAACCGCATCGGAATTAATAACATCTGATGAACTGTTAAAATCCGATTTATTCAGGTAATAGCTGCTAGTTTGGGAGTTATAGCCAAACTTACCTTTTTGCATCAGCAGCGTATCGGCCGGTCCGATTAGCTTAGTATCAGCTGAATTTAAAACATAAGGAGCACCAAATAAACCGAATATGCCAATTATCAATAAACAGATGACTAGCGATTCGGCTGCCGGTTTGATAACTCTTCGATATTGCTCTGGATGCTGTTTGATATATACCTTGATCAATTGCCGCCAATGCAAAGCCGTTCTGATTAACCGGCGACCAACTCTATACTGCCCAGCTTTCACTAATATATATTTCCAGATTCGTTGGATATTTCGCAGCAGATAGTAACGATAAAGGCGGCCCAGGCGCAGCCAATAATACCGGACGACGACACGCGGTTTTTTAGATCTATTCCAATTAAAACCTTGCGGTTTTTGTCTTGTCGCAATAACCTCAGTCATACCTTAAGCACTATAGTAGACATTATATACCCACTATCATCTCTCGACTAGGTTAATTAAACTATTTTGGCAATAATAAACGGCCTATTTTCTGAAAAGATCTTTTTAAGATGTTTGGTTTTTTAAAAGCTCTTTCAACTATTCGCCGCACATCACGTGGTAATTCTGCCGCATGAGTATCACTTCTGGCTTGTCTGGTTATTGATGCATCGGTGTTAATGAAAGTTACTATTAAATCACCCTCTACCAGCATTTTACTAAAAGCAAATTCAACAGTTCTTTGAAGTCGTTCACGTTTCCAGCCATTAGATTGTCCAAATAATTCTAGTGGTTCAATAACTGGAGGCTTGGCGATGAGGTCTGGCTGACCAGGAAAGACAAAATGACGCTCGTCATATTCTATCAAGTGTTCCGGATTTTCGCCTATCTCTGTTCTGGTTATAGTTTCTCTTCCGACTTCGCTACCGAAAACGGCCAGATGAGCAATCATACTCTGGTAATTACCATATTCGGTATTAACGCTTTGTAGTCGCTGCTCTGCGTTATTAAATGGGCCAGTAGTATGTTCAAGAGTTAACATAAAAATCTTCAAAACGTCTAGGTATTTAAGTATTAGAGCAAATTAGGCAAATTGCAAGCTTAAGCGATATCTTCAGGTTGATCTAGGCTGGTGAGATGTTAACTTAATGCTTAGTATTCTAAATATATATAGTTCTCTTTATATGTATATATAATAGGGGGAGAAATTTTTAAGTTATTTATATCTGTTAATTAGCAATGAAATAGTATACATCGATGTATACTATTTTGGGAATATAAAGGTTTGGATTGCTTGTTAGATTTCAGCTGTCATTGAGACAAATAACGACTAATCATATATTTCCGAGCAGATATTAAATAGTCGGCAAACCGATATATCTTTTAAAGATTGAAAATCAAACTTAGGCACCGGCTAGTCAGCTATCGGCTGGCTGGCGATTGTCTAGATTTGATTAAATATTTCGGGTAGCCAGGGGCATTGAGGTGCGCTGGTGGCGCGGCTGATCCGAAGATCAATCTCAAAAGCCCTTTTACCCAAAAACCCGTGTCAATCGAGATCACTCCCGATATGGCTAAGGCCAATCGCCTTGGGGACGGGCAGATCACCGCTGAGAGACTCTTACCAACCTAGTGGTACGTCCTATGGAGGCGCTCCGGGTCTTGGTGGGCAATCCCATCATCTACCATGCACTGCAAGGTATTTGATGTGACTTCTTCGCCCCTACCGGAACTTTTTCATTACCTCATAGGTCCGTCAAGCACACGGTGCTCCCACAATAGGCGGTCTCCCATTCATGCGGATCACTGCCCGTCCTTTTTGGCGACCAAGAGGTGGCCCGTTAGCCGAGGATTCCAGGAGATGATCCTCCGCCGAACGCGCTGACCCCCAGGCCGCGGATAGAGATGAGCTCACCTACAGACGTCAACGCCATGTCGGGATATCAGGCCTGCATGCCCCATCGAAGTATCCGATCTCACCTAACCACTTTGGTCAAGCAATTTCTTCCTCCGCACGAGAGCCTGTTCGTCCTCTGGTCTGACGCCTAACGCTGCCATAACACTGATGGTCGGTTGGACACTGTCCATCCTGTACCGCCAGTGCTACGTTCGGTGTCTTCATCCCTGTTCCAGGAAACCGTTGTGCTGGTGGCTGGGAATTTCTTGTTTGCTTCGCACGGACAACTAGAGAAAAGCTTTTGACGCGTGAACGTCAATCCTACGGCCAGTGCATGTCGGTCCCTTTTCGTGGTCATTGATAAAGAGAGATGTTGTCGTAGCGTCAGATAAACCTTATCTAATAGTAGGACAACATCAATTTAGCCAATGCACGAAACCGGATTTGTCTTTTGGTTTAGGGTAAAATTTGCTGGCTACCTTGTAAAATAACACTTCGATCAAGTCCCAAAGACGATCAAAGTGCGCTTATTATAAGCCCAAATGTCAATAATTACAAGACATAAAGTTGACAATAAATCAAGCTATACGGATCAAGTGTTTTAAGGCTGCTCTCGGGTTAACTTGACTATGGCTGATTTGGTCGATGCCTTGGCCGTTTAAAGCCACAATTCCGGCAAGTGTACCGTGTAGCTGCCGGCGAGAGTCTATCCTATCGTGATGCTCTAAACGCCGAGCGGCTCGCACGCAAGCTCTCGGACTGACCCTGGCTAGTATTGGCAGGATATCGATTAATTTATTCCTGATAGCCGTGTCATTCTTGCTATTAGTAATGATCTGGAAAAAATCATAAATCAGCTGCTCTTTATGGCTCAAATAATGGGGCAGTTTCAAGCGCAAAGGGACCAGAATCGCCATACGCTGCAGATCGTCTTCAATCGGCCCCAAGCGTCTGCCTAGTCCTGTCATAAACTGCTGACGATTATCCTGCTGTTCGGAATCGGATTGATCTAGCCAGGCCTCAACCACCGCTTGGATATCGGCTGCACCAATGATTATCTTTTGTTTGCCAAAAAAAGAGGTCGGCAGATCTTGGTGATCTTCGGTTAACAGATCCATGACGACACTATTATTGCCGTTAACGTGGACCAAAGGCTCGACGGCCAATATACCGCTGTGACAGATTTCGACTTGCTGTACCGGCTTAGCCGGGTTCCCGATTTGGCCCTCAAAGTTTCCGATGATAACCGGCGTATTGGGTACTAATTTATGAAATTGGCTTAAAGTCTGACTAGCAATGTCTTTGTCTAAAGTTTGGCCTTGGCGTTCGTCGGGAATAAGGGCCCGCAAATATATCAAATCGTCGTCGGACACCTGACCGGCCTTGTGCGCTTCAGCCAGATCCCGATAAAACGCGGTCAGCCCGTCTTTGATGCTGCGCTCGGTATTGGCTTTAACTTGTTTGGCCTGATCAATTAATGGCAGCCAAGTTCTTTGGGTATCTTCAATGGCCGTTTGATAGCGACCAGTTAATGAATCAACCAGTTCGGTGGCATGATCGGCGGCGGAGACAATCATGACCAGTCGTCCTAATTCGCGAACCGGTCGTTCTCGAATCGGTAATTGAATATCTGTCTCAATTGTTTGTTCCGGCTGAACCTCGATCATTAATGGCATTATGGCTAAATTATGGTCTAAGAGCAAGAGTTAACAGTATCGGTTGTAGTAAATTAAACGCTGATTACATATTAGGCAGCGAACGGCTGATGGTCGGCTTGATAACTTGCTGCCAAATGGCTGGATCTTCACTGGACAGATTAAGTAATTGATCTTTGGTTGTGATATAAAACAACTGGTCGTCGTTAATAGCGGCTGATTCTAGGATATCGGCAGTCGTTTCCAGTAATCGTCTGGCTAAGGCTGGGGTTTCGGCTACCATTAATATACCCGACAGCTGGGTATGGGTGACCTGTTCCCATTGGCCGCCGGCGAGGTATTGGCAATAGTTTTTCAATTTTTTAGAATGGACAAACAGCGGGACATGGCTGGAGTAAATATCCAGGAAATAGTATTGCCGCGGAATCTGCGGATCGCTGCTGACTCTTAAAGATATAAAACTGTCGGGTAGGGGACGGGGGAAATGTTTAAATTCAATAAAATTAAGGTTGCTGCCGGTAAATATCCAAAGCTTGTGTCGGTAATAGCTTTTTAGGGCCAGATCGACCCGGTAAATATCCAGGCAGTAATCAATAAAGCGCCTGGATGCGTGAACATCTTTATAAATATTCTTTAGGGTATTACCGGAAATGTTATCCAGTAAACGCAGGTATGAAAAGGCCTTAGGCAGTAAAAAGTATTCGGCGGCTCGTCCTTCCAGACGGTAGCTGCATTGGTATTTCCGTCCTAGATATCCGTGCTTAACTAAAACTGCCAGTTTGGTGTATATACTATGAGCTCCTGAGAGTCCGTAATCTCTAGCCAAAAGATCTACCGTACCAAACCGATAGTTATAAAGCTGCTTAAAGATCGCCACTTGACTATAGCTAATTGCTTTTTCCTTAACACCCATAATAAAAAACAGTATAGCTCTTTTATATATAATATATAAAAGGAGAATTTGAAGGCCCTTTTTAGGCTGTTATTGAATCAATAATTCGTGTATATCGATATACACGAATTAGCCATTTTTCCTCTGTTATCCAAATTTCAATCTGTCAATACTGGCGAATTTTAGTGTCAAATAACAGGGGTAATTTTTTAATAATTCGTGATTATGGAGATAGAGCAGATTCATATAAGATCAGATGCTTGTGCTTGCTATTTAGGATTAATTGTAAGAGATTAGATCATAAGGAGAATTTATGTCGGAGACAATTGATGGTCCACGGAGATATCCAGAAACTAGCTTGCTTACAGCCGAACAATTAGAGGCGCTGAGAGATGAGCTTAATCAAGTCTCAGCTAATTTAATTAAATGGTTCGAACAACAAGGCCTTAATGATGAAGACTTACAAACCGAACGGGCCAGAAAATTTCAAGTTACCGGTCAGACACTAACTGAGATAATCGATTGTTACGGCGAACTGTACAGTCATCAGCTTTGGTTGATTGTGGGGCGAGAGAGTGTTAAAGCCTGGGTCTTTGAAACGGGGGCGCATAGTATGGAAGTCAGTCATATAGAGTTACCGCCTTATTCCGTTTTAACCCTTGATACTTCTCGTCTACAAGATACTTCCGGAACAATCGATCAACCAACGCCGCAAAAATATTATTTCAACTCTCCCGAACAAGTCATGGTTGGTGAAAGTTGGGGCAGGTTGGTGCCAGAAACGGCCCTCGCCAGAACACTGAGTGAGGGTGGAAGACTGGAACTAGTCTATATCGGTTAATCTCAGTTAAATGGTTGGTCCCACAGTTAATTAGAAATTTTGTATTATATTAAAGCTATGACGACAATCGTAATTTGCTCCAGTGCTAGTTTTTTCAAACAGGTAGTGAATCTTCAAACTTTTTTAGAAAAACAAGGTTACAAGGTCATTATTCCGGCCGGCGCAGAGCAGATGAAACGATCTGGGGATTATAATGTCGACCATTTCAAAACCTGGTTTAATAATCCGCAGGATTACCCTAAGAAAACGGTGCTCATCCGCAGTCATAATGCCGAGCTAAAAAAGGCGATGCCATACTGGTGGTCAATCATGAAAAGCGGGGAATTGCCAATTATATTGGTGGCGCCACGCCTATGGAAATGGCTATCGCCTTTTATCTGCATAAACCGATCTTTTTATTAAATGAAATCCCCAGTGACTCACCACTACTCGAAGAGATCATAGCCCTAAACCCGATTGTCTTGCACGGTCAAATCGACAATCTTAAAAACGAGATTGATAAACTAACTGTTAAGAGCGTTTGATTCGGCTTTTATCGCACTGATGACAATATTGAAGTAATTGTCACCGTGGGGAACATAATCCGGTTTTTTAGTCTGAACGTCTTTTTGAAAATCGGATAATTTTATCCAAATCAGCGAATCGACTTCCGAGCCTTGTATTTTAAATTTAAAATCGTCAGCCAAACGATATAAATAGATCCATTGAAATTCGTTTTCAATCATATCTGCCGATACCGTGATATAGTCCCTGAAAACGTTGATTAATCTTAAATCAGATGCATTGATATTTATGCCGATTTCTTCCTTAGTTTCGCGCAGGGCTGCATCAAGCGGGATTTCGCCTAGATCAATATGACCAGCAGCTGAAATATCTAATAAGTTAGGCCAGGTATGTTTATTGGCGGCACGTTTTTGGAGCAGGATCTCGACGCTATTATTGGACTGACGCCAAATCCAAATATGAGATGCACCGTGTAATAGACCTTTGCGAATAGACGGCTTATCGGCACCTTGGCCAATTAAAGCTTGACCCTGGTTGTCATATAGCTGCCAGAATTCCGGTTTATTTTGTTCCATATTGATATTTTATAACGTTATACCCGTTTCGAAGCATCGACGAATAACTTCAGTAATACTATTGAGTTTTAATTTTCTCTGTATAGTTAACAAATTGTCTTGGACGGTCTTAGTGTCTGGTAGCTTAAGTTCTTCGGCAACCTGAGCAAATGAATGGCCGTGGCTAACATATCTTAATATGACTATATCTTGAGCGGATAGGGGGTGACCCGATTCAGTCCGCAGTGGGCCATGCTCCAAAAGGCCATGACTATAACTTAGATGCAGGGCTTGGACTATATTCCGGACACCAAGTCTATCAAAAAGTCTGTCTAAAATTCTATCTTGCTTTTCCGCCTGGCCGTGGTAGGTAATTTGATAGTTACTTTCTCCAGCAGCTGCTCGTAATAACACCACTCTTTCTGATTCTGTAAGGTATGGTATAGACAGTTTTTCAAAACGTAGGCGGATGGCCGTGGCTATATCTGTAGCGCCGAGTTTACGGTAGGTGGAAGATAGTGCATGTTCCTGCTTATTAATATCGATTCCGCAACAAGCTGCTGCCTGTCTGGCTGTTAACCCTAAACAGGCCAGTCCAAATATTTTAGTTTCCAAATCGGTGAGCGGATTAACGATCTTGTCAGTCTTTTCTCGGGGCTTAAGTAAACCCGAGGTAAACCCAATGTAAACAGCATTGGCTAAATTATGAGCTGTTATTTTATGATAAACGGATGAAAGAAGACGACTACGGAGATATTCCCGCCTGACGCCTAATTGTTTAGCAATTCTTTCATGAGGAACTCCCCGAGATGCTAAATCCAGTGCTTTTAATTCTCTGGCGGTAGGATCTGGAGTTTTAACAGCGTCGGGGTGTTCGATGACCTTTATTCCATATTCGTGTTGAATCCGGGCGGCATGACTTAAACTTCTAACTCCTATTTTTCGAAAAATACGACCCAAAACTCCATTAGAAACGCTACAGGCTTTGATGCCAGTTATTTCAGCAATTTGCTGACTACTAAAGCCATTAATGGCTAAATTAAGCACTTCGGCTTCGTATCTGCTTAACGCTTTTAGCTGGCGACTAAAAGTGGGACGTGAGCTAATAATGCTATTCTCCAGACACTGTTTAATTATTAACGGCATAGAGTTGACACCGAATTTTTGATAAATTCCTTTAATAGTTTTTGCTAATTGATGCTTTTCTGTACCTGTCCTACGAGTAATATCTCTGAGGTTGTGGCCATTAGATAACATTTCTAGGATGGTTATTTCTCGATCATTTAGACTTACTTCAGGCTGGGGTTCACAGCTGCTAGATCTTATCGAGACAATTTTAGCGCTTTTATTTTTGGCCGGCCGGGCAACTTCCATAATCGCTATCGGTGTTCTTTGGAGTACTATTTCATTCAATTGTTGATAAAATGCCTGGTTTTTACGCAGTCCTAAGTACTGATTCAGACAATAATTACCCGGTGGGAAAAAAGAGGGCAGATTATCCCATGCCATATCCGTAGATAATTTATAGACCAACGCCTGCAAGAGATTCTCGATTGTACCGGGGGGGTGACTTTCGGTAATTTCAGGATTAAGCGATTGCATTAGACCCGCCAGCTCTTTATCTCCAAGTTTCAGCACGTTATATACTCGATCATTTTTGGGATCATTTAATATACCTAAAACACGTTGTTGAAGTAGCACTCTAAAGTTGCCTAAGTCTATCCAGTCAAGATATTTTTCTTTGCAAGTACTAAAAGATTGATAACCATATGGCATCCGGGTTTTGGTAGTTGCACCAGTGACTAGGGCCCAGACTATGCCGTTAAATTGCATTCTGGCCCTGTTAATAGCGATTTCGTTAGCTTCTTGATGTGCGGTTACTTCACCGTAAATTTGGGTTAATATTTCACTTTCCCACTGGTCTCGTTCCATTTCCAAGTCAAAAGCGTGCTCTGGTGTTTCTTGCCAGTCATTCCGGGTAACGGGTATTCGCATAATATCGGCACCTTCAAATAACGACTTAACGGTCATTCTTTTTGGTGCCTCCTCGATTGTTTCGCTAGTTTTTTGCCACATCGATTGCCAATGCTCTTGCGCCAGTAGCAGATGACTGATGGCACTGGCGGGGGTAGGGATAACCCTGACACTATCGTCATCATCCTCCAGGAATAAATGGCGGTAGCGTCCGACTTCCGTAACAGTTTCTTCGGGCAAAGGAACACCTTTTAGTTGATACACTTCACAGCTGTCAAGTAATGTGTCGATTGACCCCATCACCATGCGATAGGCCTGACGACGCTGATCCTCAGCCATCCCGCGAATCGATAACCGGGCAATAGCATTTTGGGTATCTAAGATTGAGGAATAATTTTCGCTTGTTTCTTGAGCTATTGACATAATTTTAAACATTCGTGTGATTAATTTTAGATAACCCGAATCGTCTGATTGAAAGATAAAAAAACCATCCACGGAAGGATGGCAAATCAGACGGACAGCTAATGTTGGCTTTCATTAGTAACGATATAGTTCCCGGCAGCTCTTTATGACTTTACAGTATACTGTAATTACCTAACAGTCAACTTCAGCGTAAGATATTACAACAAAAATATTAATATTTAACGTAATTCACTAATAAATGCTCTGACTTCTCTGGATACTGCTAAGGAATTTTGTTTTAGCTCCAATAACCCTTGGTGATCGGTGAGCATAAAATTATTGACGCTCGGGGTAGTCAAAAGCTCTCTGGTGCGCAGGCGTAAGGCTTCTAAATAACTGCTAGCTTCGGACCAGACTTGATGCTGCTGGACGCATAATCCGGTAGATGGATAATTTTCGGGCAGGGCTGGGTAATCCTCGCCCAGTTCGGTGGTGCAATAGGTCCAGATTATGCCATTTAATAATTTTTGCGGTGATCGCTTGCTTCTACCTTCTCGAGATCGAACAACCTGATAGCCGACTAGCGGAGCAATTTCAAACTCCCAAAAACTACCGATGCGGCCGATATTATCGATAAATTCAATATTTTCCGGATGTATCAGCCATTCCGGCCGGGGATCGGGAATTTGTCGGTGCAGCTCATACTCAAACAGATCCGGCAAGCTTAAAACCTCATCGTCGGATATGTCGCCATTCAATAATTCAGACTGGGCAAACGGGTTATATTTTTCTTGATAAAGAAATAATTGATCAAACCATTCTCCCAGAGATGCATCTCCAGAAAGTAGCATTTCAGCGGCATGTCTTTTAAAGAAATTACGGGCCGCCTCAATGGCCTTGTTTTCGGCTTGTTGGCCTAGGCGAGCTGCTTCAAGTTGTCCGAGAGCGTCATCGGAATCCCGCAGGTTGCGTCGTAATCTGCCTTGTTCTTTTTTAGTTAATATGGCTCTGTGTACTTTACGGACAATATCTTGGGTAGTATCGGCGTAGAGTCCCTCAAGAGGGATTTCATGATTTAAGGGCATAACTTATTTTAAGATAATCCTTATATTCTTAGCTTAAACTAATCTTAAATTATTGGCCGGCTCATCAGCCTGAAGCCGTAATACGACTTGGTGACCGTTAACTCAACCATCTGAGCTTACGGTAGCATGAAATAAATATATATACAAAATCATTATCGATTAGGTTTTATTAAAAAGCTTCACGCACTGGCGTTTTTAGGTCTATACTAAGCATTAGCTTACGAAAACACAGACTGTCATAGGGTTATTCATTGCGTAAGTAGCTAAACAAACCAACGCATTAATATGACTCGTTATAAGCATCTGATTATCGTACCGGGACATGCTTGTTTCCGGAAATCGGTAAAGTCCGTACCACAAAATCCATCTAGCGATGATCCCTGGATACTCCTTCCATTCCAAAAAGGTGAACCGGCTTATTATGTAGCCCACATCAAAAAAGGTATTCAGTTACTGCAAAAAGATAACGATGCTTGTTTGTTGTTTTCCGGCGGACGGACCAGAGAAGGATCGGGCGGGTGGAGCGAGTCTTCCAGCTATTTGGCTGTGGCCCGACACTACCACTTTTGGGTCAAGCAATCGGCTTCAGTCAAAACTCTAATATCTAGGATCGGCTGCGAAACTTATGCGGCCGATTCTTTTCAAAATTTACTGTTTAGCCTACTGCATTATTGTCATCAGTTTCAAACCCCGCCCGAGCATATCTCGGTTGTCGGCTGGAGATTCAAGACTAAACGATTTGACTTTCATCGTCAAACCTTAGGCATTCCCAAGGAGCAGTTCAGTTATATCGGCTGCCGCAACCCGATTAATTTAGCCGAAGCCCGGCAAAACGAGGCTATTGCCTGCAGTCAATTCAAGGCTGACCCGTGGGGTAGTCACAGTCTGTTATTTGATAAGCGTCGCTCCCGAAATCCCCGCCATGACCGCTATCCGGAGCTTGACAGTTTATCGCTTCAATCTTTGCTAATGGCTTGGCAATCGGATCAAACCAGTACCCAGACTGCTATGCATAGTATGTTATCCGAATTTTAGATTGATAATCACTCGCTAAGTGATGACTCGGAATTTGGTTCCGACAATATTTGATAGACAGCGGCTAAGGCTTGTTCGCGAGTCATCACACCTCGGTCGGCCTGCTGCATGAAGCACTCAAACACTTGATAGGGTACTTCGGCGGCACTGGGTTTGGGTTTTAGTAGGTTTGACCGGTGCAACTGATAGACTTCTGACGCTAAAGAGGTATCCGCTTCCGGAGAAATCGGCAGGAAACCTGCGTATAGCATTAATCTGCCTAATTCTCGAGGGTCAAGCGCATAAGGTACAATATCTTCTCCTAGATCGCGGTAATGGTCCCAATAATACAGATCTTCGGTAAATAATTCGGGTAATTCCGTATCATTTTGGATCGTAAAGTCATTTCTGATTAATGCTCCGGCTATTTGATGGAAAAATCTATTTCCCTCAAAAATAAAAAGGGCTCGATGGTTACCGTCCGGCCTTGGTCTTTCATCAATATAGCGAATATGATTGTAGGCAGCCGCCTGACCGGCATACACAAATAAACCGGTATTTTTACGGGTCATCCGATATCTTTTCCAGTCTAAATCAAAAAGTATTCTTGGTTCTGGTTCTTTCATAGAATCCATATTGGCTGTCTAGATAACTAATAAAAACTATAAAACGATCTTTGGATTTCTACAAACACATAAGTCTCTCAACTTTTTGGTTTTAAAAAAACTAAATGAGAATGTCACTTGATAATAAGTTTTCAGAGTTGTACCAGACGGGAGGGGATGGCGGGTGGCCACGATTGGTTTGTCCGTTTGCACGAACGCCGTGATCGTGGTCCCCTATGATACCGCTCTCTAAAGACCCTGGAAAAACTTCCAGCCCTTCGCGACAGCGATGACCATCCACAGAAGCGTAGCCGCAGTGGCGGACAAGCCAACCAGGCGCACGAGCGAAGACTGCTCAGGAGCGAAGTTGGCTACCAGCACAACGGCGGCGACACACGAGACCCCAACGATGGGCCAACACCACTTCCAGTGACACCAGATAGCGGTAGCGCTGAGCGCCAGCATGATGCATGCCAGGCCGAAGCGGAACAGCCAACCGTAGTTACCCAGGAAGATGGTGTCGCGATTGATGATGACAACTGCCAGCATCAGGCTAGCAAAGATCAGCATGCAAACGGAGTGAAAAAACTTAGTCACGGTGAGACTCCTACTGCGACGTATGGTACAACTCTTACAAAGAACGCTTTACCTTACGGAAAGCTGTATTATATTAGCATATATTGCTAAATTATGCAATAGTACCCGCTAGTTATGATAATATTTAGAATTGAGTTATTTTTTTTACTAACAGGGATAATAATTGGTAGGATTATAAATTAATGGAAAACGCACCCAAGATAGTTCCCTTAGATAGACTATTAGCCGAACCAGATACCGATGGCCCGCCTGATTTAAGTAAGCTTAGTCCTTATGAACGCGGTAAATATGACATGGAGCAGCTCGGTATCACTTTAGAGGATATGCAAGAAGCTGAAGTCAGACGTCTAGGTGAGCCGACGGCCCGGCGTATCTTTGTTTTATATGCCGAGAATGTCGATGGTAAAAGTCCGGAAGAAATAGCCAAAACCGAAACACCGGCAGATTATTATGACACTGGATTTGCTCAGGAGTTATTAGATAGGGCTTTGAAAGAATTTATCAATAAAAATCGTCCACCTAAACCCGATCTAACTAAAATGGTCAGTCGCCGCTTGATTTATCGTGCCATGGTTAAAAGTGCACCTCTCGAAATTCCCGGATTAACTGAAGAATAGCTAAATTACTACGAACAGTTAGTGCCTGAAGATAAAACTGGAGGTCCTGGGATTAGACACCGTAGGTATAATCGGGAAGTGCTTCAGGCTTGTAATTATTATTTAAACACTGGTAAGGTTCCATCAGGATTACCTTCAGAGCCAATTTGCCGAGTCAGATTAAGGGAGTGGTGTCACGATCCAGTAGTACTAGATGCCATTCTTCAAATGTTGCTTAATAACCAGGCATACGAAAGACTGCAAAATATCTTAAGAAGTGAGAGAATCGAAATTTAATCTTAATGTTGCGGGTTCTGTAAATCTGCTCCGTAGGTTAAATTAGCTGTATTAATAAAGGTATCCTTATCGCGGATGATGGCTTGGGGTGGCAATTGTGTGGAATGGGTGGTGATACCATCCAAACGCTTGACGGCCGTACCGATAGCCAGAAATTCGATAACCCCGTTACCTAGATCATAGATATAGGTTTTGATGCCCAGAACATCGTCAGCGCCGATTTCCTCGGCTTGGGTCTGAAGCCGTTTTAACGATTCCTCCCGGGCGCCATAGATCATTTCGGTCAGCGTTTTAATTTCGCCTTTAAATATATTACGAATGGCCGCCCTGATGCCGCCGGCTACACCCAGTGAATAAACCGAAGTCCCGAGCACTAATTTCAACGGAGCGTAACCCAGTTTGGCAATATTCCAGGTTTCTTCGGCTGTTAGATCGCTGGTAGTGACCCCGCCGACTTGGCCGGCTAGCGGATTAACAGCTTGATTATAAGAAGCTGTGCCGATCATGATCATCTCCTGGACACCGGAAATGCCAATCGGTAGGATAGTCGTCCGGATACCGATAACGCTATTGGCACCGCGCTCTTTGGCTTCCTGCTGAATCCGTTGTAAAGCTAGGTTCCGGGTAGTATTAAAGATATTGCTGTACTGTTTAACTTCTCCTTTGGCCAATTGCCGTAAACTGCCCAATATTCCCCGGCCGAAACCGATGGAGTAAGCGACATTGCCAAAGACAAAACTGATCGGCGCGTAGCCGGCATCCCATTGGCAAAATAATTCTTGGCCATCGGAAGAAGTTGTAAAGGGAGTATGTTGGGCTTCCTGGCGTTTCATAGTTGAACCGACTGTCAAAAATTCGACATTTCCTGGATGAAATACTAACTCACTAGTAACGCCGCTGGCCCCGTTACCACCGCTGCTTTGTAGTTCCTGGTCAAAACGCTGGAGCGATAATTTACGCCCTTGAGCGATCATATTGGTATAGGCCACTATTTCGCCGCCGATAAAAGTCCGGATATTGGAACGTATGCCGCCTAGTACCCCCATCGAAAAGACACTATTGCCAACCAGCAAGCTGCCGGGGTTATATCCCAGCAAATTAACGCAGTACATCTCATTACCGGATAAGCCGGAGTACTGGGTATTAATCGCCCGAGCACCAGGTAGCGGATTAGCACTGATTAGTGGCTGACCGCAGGCAGTACAAATGGAAAAACCTGGCGGATTAGCGTGACCGCAATGTGAACAATTCATAAAATACCTCACTCCTCAACATCAAATTCTAAGGCACATTGTAGCACGGACTTTAACTATCTGTTATTAAACTACCTCAGTAAATCGGAGTTTATACAATAAGGTAAAGTATAAGTTTCGTCCTTTTGGACTCATCAGTACGAATACACATTCGTAAACTTTCGGTACCGAACGAATGGAGGGAGCGGGGAGGCCGCAGAGAGCCAGTACGGCGCATCGGCTCTAAGGGCCTCCCGCTGCCACGTCACGCTGCCCGATAGCTGTCATTGGTAAACGGCGGCGGCTGTCCGGAGAGTAGCCCTTAAGTACCCAGATGTAGGTACTGTAAAAGATACTGGGGCAGCCGTAGTGCTCCAAGAAGTACTTGACATCCCAGTCAGCATCACGGCACAGCCAGTTGGTGAGTCGAATCCCCACATAGCGGGAGACCCAAAACAGCAACAAGGCAACCGGAACGCCAACCAAGACACTCAAGCCCCAGGCGATGCCCGCGAACTTCTCGACGAGCAGCACCAGAAGCAACCACAGGTCGACCGCTGCTATCGCGACGCGTCGCGGATCGTTGATCGTTCGGCCGAGATAGGGCACGCCTGATCCTCCGCTTAATCGACTGACAGTGATCGTTTGGTCGGCTTTGACCGGCAGGTCTTGACTAACCAAACCAGGTGAATCCCTGTACGGCGTTGCAGGACGCGGTGATCAGCCAGACGAGGAAGTACACCAACGCCAGAAGCAACACAACAACGACAACGGTAAATACGCCGTTGCGAACGAGGTGATGTGACTGGGTCAAATGTCCTTGTTACATGAGATCTCCTTGCTAGTTTCGATGACGACGATCGGATCCGATTCCCAGTACAAGGGCAATGACCACGCCGATCACGATGACTGCGCAGACCACTACGGCGATGATTACATCATCCACCAGTTCGTGGTTCTTGACGCAGAGTACGACAGCCAAGAAGATGACTAGGGCACCAAAGAAGGTGCCTAGCGTCAGGTAGCGGGAAGCTCTTTTGACGAGCGGCAACTAAAAACCTCCATTTTGTTCGGTACGAGCGTTCCACGCATCAAAAAATGCGGACGCAATGGGTATACACTATCATAAAAGTTATGGTATTGCAATTGTGCTAAAAGATTATAAAAGATAGTTTTTAGGTAGCTAAATTTATGACAATTATCTAATTAAAAAACTATTGAGATTTAATAAATTACTTGGCAAATGTGTGATCGTATCGGATAGGGAGAGGAGCGCGGGGGAGACCGCTGGCGTCGCTTTTGGCAACAGTATCAGCGGTCTCCCTGCCACACTCACCGCACCACCCGCAGGTAGTTATCGCCGGACAGTCGAGGCATTCTTGGCGTAACGGCACCGCCTTGGATAACCAGTAGATGCCTGGTTCCATTAAACGGTTTGCCGGATAGCGACGTTCTCCGCGGCAGGTCAGGTGATCTTGGGTACCGCTCGAGACGGCTGCATAGGGCAGTGACTTGATTATCTCCTCCATCGAATGACTGATTCTGCCTGACGGCTGGCTTCCATCTGAGGTAGCGATAACCGGGACAGAACAACCCGAACGGCGACGTCAACAGATAACGTGACGAGTCGTCGGTTTTCAGGGCGGACCAGATGCTAGCGGCTCTAGTGCGGAATGCGACAGTCATCATTACGGCTCGCTGCGTAGCTAGCCCTTCAGTTGCTGCCGATATACACGTACCTTTGCCGGGAACGGGTAGGGTCGATATTCCTCGATCCAGAAGACCAATAGCAGGGCTCCGAGGATGCCGAACGCAAACTCCGACAAGCCCAGCTGATAGACACGGTAGAGGCCCCAGGCAAGTAAGCCCAGTATAAGTACTGAGACTACCAGACACTTAATCAACCTAAACACGATATCCTCCATATCCGATACTGATAATGTGCGACGTCGCTAATTGCAACGTGACGGGCACACATTAACAGAATCACCTGAAATATACAATATAAACTGTTAACAATTTAAGACTACAAATACAGTAATTTGTTAGAAATAACGATAATCATTTTGATTAATAAACATAAGCTTAATATTAATTTGGTATATGTGTAAAATATATTGAATTAATATTGACATTATTGTGTTTCGTATTAGAGTGAAGTTAGAAGATAAAGATGGTGTGAGGGTGGGCCAAAAAGTGGTAGCGCTCTGTTGCTGTGGTCGATCTATCATAAATAAACTCAAGGAGGGCAAGTGTATGAAAAAAATAGCAATTAGCTTTGTGGCAATTGCAGTCATTTTGTCATTGTCCGTTGGTGCTACGGGTGCTTATTTTACAAGTCAAGTTACTGCTACGGGCAATACATTTGCTTCCGGAACGATAGAACTAACAGTTAATAGCAAAAGTAGTGGCGTTTCTAGGGTCTATATGGTAAGCGGCTTACACCCTGGATCATGGGATCTGGCTGGTCAAGCAATACTTAAAAATATAGGAACTCTAAATGGGCACGCTTGGGTCGAGATAAAAGATGTTGATGTGTCGGGTGGAGATCGTCATTCATTGGGCAATTTAGTATGGGCGAGCTTTCAACTTAATCAATCTCCTTGGACGCGGTATGGAACATTCATATCTTTAAATAATGCTCAGGGGGTCAAGACTGATCTGCAAAACATTAATGCCGGGCAGTCTTTACCGATTGTTGTCTATGCCGTATGGCCGACAACCAATCCAGACTGGGTTGATAATCAAGCGCAAGGTCAGACACTAACATTCGACGTCGTTTTTCACCTAGATCAAATACATTGATTAATTCTATTTAACTATAAGCAAATATCTTAAGAAGGGATAATTTAGTAATGAAGAAAATTGCATTAAGTTTAGCGACCATAGCTGCAGCCGTCACGCTTGCTGCTAGTGCAACGGGCGCATATTTTAGCAGTTCCTGGGTGTCAGCTGGTAATCAATTTACAACAGGTAGCCTTACATTAGATAGTTCGTATGGTCTTCCAATTATTGTGACTAATTTAATGCCGGGTGTGCCACAAACTGTCAATGTAGGTATTCACTATACTGGTGGTTCAAATGCGGATATTTGGTTGGGTTCGCTTGACACAGCTGGATATAGTGGCTCAACTTATATTGGTAATGAATTAAATGTACAAGTAGTTGGAGCTGACTCCTACAATAACGGTGTTACTTACTACAGTGGCACACTAAATAACCTACAAAACAATTGGAACTGGATAGCTTCCAATGTAGGTAATGGTTGGTACGAATACAATGTGACATTCACGTTAGCTGATAGCGCAACTAATCAGAACGTCAATAACACGACTACGGACTTCCTATTCTATGCGGTCCAAACCGGTGCTGGTGCGCCGACAACGGCTCCGTATTTGGAAAGTTCAACAAATCCAACTAATTTCTAATAAATATATCCCGTTTCATTAGTTGCCTCATAATATTTGGGGCAACTAAATGAGGCTAGATATTAGCTTCAAAAATGTATTTATGAAAAAAGCATGGAATATATTTAAAGGAATTGTTTGGGGAGCAATAATTATTGCTGCTTTGTTTATTATTGTTACTTCATTTAACTTTTTAGGGTTTCAAATGTTTATTGTTAAATCCGGATCAATGGAGCCAATAATTCAAACAGGTAGTGTGGTTATAGATAAAAAAGAAACGAACTATAACATCGGCAATATAATTACTTTCAAAAACGGGGATAAGAATGACACCACTACTCACCGCATTGTCGCAATGGGCACGCAAAGCGGCTCAACTTATTACATTGTCAAAGGCGACGCCAATAATGCTCCAGATCCCAATAGAGTCCCTAAAACCAATGTTGTCGGTAAGGAACAGTTTTCTATACCATATCTTGGCTACATTATAAACAGTGTTAGGACATTACCCGGCTTAATTATTCTGATATTTATCCCGGCTATCATTATCATCAGCGAAGAGATATCAAATATTAAACTTGAGGTTTCAAAGCTATATGCTACTAGAAAGAAAGTAGTTAAAGAGGTCGAAAAACTAGAAGAAGTAATTGAAAGGGGAGAAAAGAAGATTACTAAGCGAATTATTAAAAAATCTCCGATGAAGGCGAGGGCAACTAAATGATCAAGAAACTTGTCTTAATTTTCGTCATGTTTAGTGCTGCTGCAGCACTTTGGATGGGTATGTCCGGGGCTTACTTTTCATCTAGTGCGGAAGTATCAGGAAATACTTTTTCTACCGGAATATGGGGATCAACAAATACTGGTAATTAAAATTAGATTACATATAATATCTTGATTTTATTCTAGACATAAAAACACTATAATTATATAATGTTGTCGCTTTAACCATCTTACTGGTTAAAAGTAAATTAACAAGGTAGCAAGGTTTAATTTGCTTGAAAAACTAATCAATATTGTCGATTGGTTAATGTGTCACCACAAAGTTAGAGAACCATTGGGTTGTCTTACGGTGCGGTGACACCTTGCCACAAAAACGACTCTTATTAAATAAAAAAGGAGGCTGTGTAGTTGCTCTAATATCTTGGTTTGGGTTACACGGAGACTGGTTAGGAATCCAGCTGGTAGCGATCGCAAATCACGGAACGACCTGAATCGAGGGACTAAGCTGAATGCTTAGATGCCCTCTCCGCAATACTCTGGAGAAAAGGATGAAAATCCGACCACACTGGTGGCAAAAATTCCTGTTCCTTGCGAGCGGAATGTTTCTACTCGCCGGCGCAGGAGCCATGGCATCAACCACCGTACTTGCCTGGGAACAACCAGCGGTCACGGCGCTGTGTGCCAGCAGCACCTCCAACTACGACTTCCAGGTCATACTCGCCAACGAGACCGGGGTAAGCTCGGCGCCTACCCAGACTCTCGACTACTCGTGGGGCAGTGAAGACACCGCCAACCCGACCGGATCGTTTACGGAACCAACTGTCGGCGGTACTTTCGTTGTCAGTCTTCAGCGAGACGGCAACGAGACGGTGGTCTACATCTGGTACGGAGCTGACCACACAGCAGTCGGTTCGGCAACGGCTAACGGGACAGCATGTGCTACCCCAACGCCTACGCCCTGCCCAGCATGCACCGGCCCCGGTCCAGTCAACGGCGTGTCGATCATCTTCGACAGCGGCAGCACCACCTGTGACCTGGTTTACGCGGGAAGCCCGTGCTTCGGACCCCCGTACACCGACATGAAGCCTGGTGACACCACCACCCTCACGCTCGGCGTTGACCAGGAGAACACCGAGAACGCGGATGCTACGGTCGACCTCACCTGGACCGCGGGGCAATTCGTCTACGTCGGCAACGGGGATACCTCCGCTGTCTGTACGTCGACTGCAGATAGCGTCTCGTGCGTCTATACCGACTTCGCCCACCAATACAAGTACGACAGTTACACGTTCACTGTCGGCAACAACGCAGCCGGTAGCACTGCGACCGTCAACATTTCAGCAACTGTTGGTGACTACGCCACGGGCGGGATCGTCTGCACGACAGCTGATATCGTGATGGCGGTACCCTCGACGCCCACGCCGACGCCGACTGCGACTGCCACGCCGACCGCCACGCCTACCGCGGCGCCCATTCCTCCCACCGGAGCTGGTACTGGCGGAACCGGATCCCCCATCGGGATGGGACTGATCCTGTTCCTGGTTGGACTAGCCCTTCTTGGATTCGGTGTCTTCAGTATCAGACACAACCAAGCAGGGAAGGTTGTCCAGCTATAACTAATTCCGTCTAACCCCAAACCAAAAGCACCTCCATACCCAGGGGACGTGGCAGCAGCCGCACTCGGACTTCGGTCTCGGAGCGGTTGTCTGCCACGTCCCCAGTCCCGGGAAGTCATATCGTTCAAGCAAATAAGGCTTTCTCTTAATACATGACTTAGCTATGTTTTAATCGAGAAAGTCTTTCCGAGCTGGTGATGGGTAATGTGTCGAGTTGGTTCATTTGAACTCAGTGCATTAACTTGCACCCCTCCACAACCCCAAAAACACCGCTCCCTTGCTACCCGAAACCATTTATCAACGACATTAAGACTAAGATAGATTTATAACTAGATAGATAATTCACCATTAGTAATTTTAGCGACTAATTTGGTAAATTGGCTGGCTTCAGAGGGATTTAATTTGCTCATAAGATAACCGGTCGGCCCGCATAATTCTTGAAGCAGGGCAGTGCGGATAGCCAGACCGCCATGCCTGATCTCCACCATTTTTAAACGGCGATCATCCGGATTCTCAAAACGGGCCACCAAACCTTTATGCTCCAGACCGTCAATGATGCCGGTAATATTAGACGGATCACAGTTAAAGACTTTACCTAAGGTATGCATCGGCCTCGGTTTATCCAGCAAGCAAAGGGTAATGGCTTGCATGCCAGTTAAACCATGTTTGATAGCCATCTCAAACACATGATGTTTGGATATCATCAAGAACTCGACGAAAGTTACATAGGATTTTTCCAGAGAGGGAAGGTCTGCTGTAGCCATATATATTGACAACCTCAATAATTGACATTTACAATCATTTGATAATTTCATTTTAGGATTTAGTTTATCAATTTTCAAGTAGGAGGGTATGAATGGCATCGGTAATCAATAGCAAACAGACCAATCATTGGATTATCTTAATTTTATTAGCTCTAGCTCAATTTATGGTGGTACTCGATATATCGATCGTTAATGTGGCGCTGCCGTCGATTCAAAGGGCTTTTTCCTTATCTAATACCAATCTCCAGTGGATTATCACCGCTTATACGCTGGCTTTCGGCGGCTTTTTGCTGCTGGGCGGGCGTAATGCCGATTACTTCGGGCGCCGTCTAACTTTCCTGGCCGGGATTACCGTCTTTTCGCTGGCTTCACTGGGTACCGGGCTTAGCCAATCCGGCACCATGATTATTGTCTTTCGGGCGATTCAGGGACTGGCCGCGGCCTACATGTCGCCGGCCGCATTATCAATCGTGCTGGTGACCTATAGGGAAGGCCAGGAGCGCAATGTCGCCCTAAGTGTCTGGGGTGCGGTGGCTTCCGGCGGGGCTGCCGTCGGGGTGCTGCTGGGCGGTATTATTACCCAGTACCTGTCTTGGCGCTGGAACTTTTTCATTAATGTGCCGGTGGGTATTTTTATTATCATTACATCTCTAAGAATATTAGATAAACATAAAACCGAAGCCGACCAAAAAAGCCTGGATCTTCCCGGAGCCATCTCGGCCACTGGAGGTTTAATGGCCCTGGTTTATGTCCTGACCGAGGGGCCGACGGTTGGTTGGGGTAGTCCCAGGATATTAATAATCTTAGCCCTGAGCATCATATTGCTGACTTTCTTTATTATCAACGAAAGACGGGCCCGGATTCCGATTATGCCGCTGCACATCTTCCGGATCCGCAATGTCTCGGGAGCCGATGGGCTGATGCTGTTTATGGCGGCCGGACTCTTTTCGGTCTTTTTCTTCACGACTCTTTATTTACAAAATATCTTGCATTATTCACCGGTTAAAACCGGACTTGATTTTCTAATCCTGCCCATCGTCATCGCTTTGGTCGCCACCAATGTGCCGCGCCTGATTAAACTGGTGGGGCATAAGCCGATCCTGGTAGTCGCTCCACTCCTAGTCAGTGGCGGCTTATTTTGGACATCGCATATTCCGGTGCACGGTAGTTACTGGGGGAATGTCGCTCCGGGACTGGTGCTGATGGGGATGGGCATGGGAGCTTTGTTTGTCAGTATTACCATTGCCGCGACCTCCGGTGTGCCCCATCATGAGGCTGGGCTGGCCTCGGGACTGCTCAATACCGCTCAGCAGATCGGCGGAGCGATTGGTCTAGCCGTTTTAACCGGTGTCCTAACCAGCACCACTGCCCATTATTTACAAACTCATGCTCATGCCGGATCGGCTCAAGTGATCACCGCCGCGACCGTGCATGGTTTTCAAAACGGCTATTTAGTAGCCAGCAGCTTCGGAGTCTTTGCATCACTGCTGGCTATCTTTGTGATTAGGATTCAAAAAGCCAAATCCGATCCCAGTCACCCGCAAACCGAAATCGAAGCCTTATCGATGTAAGGGTTTGAGCTCCAGAACGGTAAGCGCCCGGATCAGAAGTATGCCAAAGGCCAGCTGAAACAGTACCTGAGTCTGCAGCAGCGGCCCGCGGGTCCAGGGCAGAAAATAAAACGATGCGATACCGCTAAATATTTCCGCCATTACTAAACTGACATTCAGCCAGCTAAAGGCTAACCAGGCCACCAGACAGGTCGATAACAAAACTTCGAGCACAAATAATCCGGAGCCGAAAAACAGATGGATATCATAAACCGAATTACCGGGAGTAAGTAGCAGCCCGATAATTTGTACGATCATGATCCGAAATACCCAGGTAAAAATACGGTGCTGCCAGAGACTGCCGAACCTGATGGTCGAAACTTTCCATAAGCTCAAGGCGTAAAGCAGATACGCAATGGTATATGGAACAATGGTGGTTTTTAGCGTTCCGAAATAACTAAGCCCGTTATCAACATTAAGACTTTCGGGGCGCAGAATAATACAAAAGGTCAGTAAGACAATGGCAGCCGCCAGGCCATAAGTAATGTATCGTGAAGGGCGCTTGATATTGGACCGAATGATACTAAATGACCTCTGTAAGGTTAGGGCAGATCTTAAGGCCATGGCTATATTATAGACAGGTTCGGCAAGAAGTTTTGATTAATTTTAGTATTTAATTCTCGACACTGTCGATAGACACTAGTTCGGCAACAATGGGTGAGCCTATTTTCCGCATCTGTTGCTTGATATCTCCTTGGGCTGCTCCGGGTAATTCTGGTGTAATGCCAAATCGGGTACAGAATTGTTCAAATTCCATTAACCCCGGTTTTGGATCTTCGTATTTATTTAAAAACCAATCTTTAACCGCTTCATTTCCGACAATAATTTGACTAACATTTAAGCTGGCCTGTTCTGAATCAGCAGAAGGAATGCGTTCATTGACTAATAAATTGCCGATACTTTTACGAAATATCCATAACGGATTAAATTGGGTCTCATAGATTTCGCCGTATTTGATAGCGGCACCGGTAGTAACTGGTATCGATAATTTGTCGGTGTCGCCAGGATAATCTTGATCATCAAATAAGATATTAAAAGTGGGCTTTACTGGCAAGACGCCAATGTCTTGAAAATCAATATGCATTGATCTACCGAGATAAGTATTAAGCATTACTAATTCACCACCATGTGCAAGAACGGTTTCGAATAATCTCTGGCAATTACTGCGAGCGGTAACGATGCCAGGCAATTGCTCAACGGGTGTAGATCCAATTAAAAAATTTTCAATCTGACTTCCGAATGATGTTTGACTACGACGAATCCGTTTCTGATATACAGCTAGCTGTTTGGTGATTCGTTCGGTCTCTGGTGAAGAACCGACTATATCTAATCTAGCAGCCTGTGCATCTTTAAATATTCCTTCGATATCGGTTGGCATTTTCTCTGTCATATTGTCTCTTTCGCTCCCCTAGAATAATCAGTCACCAGATGGAATGCAAGCATTAGAAGTTTAATCTGTTGACTAATATATCCAAAGCCTATGACATGTTAGGCTAGAGCCTTGATCTTGACTGCGAAAATTAAGATTGATGATTAGGTCTATCTGTGGTTAATTTCGATAATTAACTTAAACATTTTTTATTCTTTTGTAAATTATCAGCTGAATTTAATAATGCTTGAATATATTACTTACTCGGGTAGCAACATTTGCTAATTAATTTGGCCATTTAACGGCGTATACTATGAAATTATGGAGCGACAATTAAAACCTTTTCCGATGCCGCCTTCTCAGACACCTCCGGAAACACCCCAAAAGCCGGACTATAATCCTTTGTCTCCTAAATTCCCAGTATCTGTAAAATCGGTTAAATCAAATCGTTGGATGCAGGTCGTTACACTTTTAATTATTGTACTGGCAGTCATCGTTAGCGGTGTCTATCTACTACACAAGCATCAGCCTAAAACGCCAACTTCAACTTCTAGCCATCAGATCATCAAACCAGATAATGTCACTAATCAAACTAATACAGTGCAGTATGTATCTAATGGCCAAGATCTTAATTTAGATTTTAGTTATCCAACGAGCTGGACAGTGTCTCCGCCCACCAATGATAACGCCAACGACCAAACCATCACCGTCACCTCACCACTGCTGAGTATCCAGAACACCGGCGGCAGTACAGTCACCGGAAAAGTAGTACTTAATATTCGGCCCGGTAGTGCTCAGCTAAGCGAACTGGCTTCCGGTAATGCTACGGCCGCTCAAAATTCCATCCAAATCGGCTATACTCAGCCACTAGCCTCGCAACAACAATATCCATACCTTAGTTTTATCAATTTAAACAGCGGCAGCAATCCCAGCGGCGGCTTTCAGGAAGTCTTTATAACCGGCATGTTACAGCTCACCCAAGGCGAAAATATCACCGCTGCCGATTTAAGTTCGCTCGATCCGTATATCAGCGCCAGCTTTTATAGCTGTAGCACCCAAGCTTGCAGCGGAGCAGGTGAGACCCCCTTAAGTATCTCCCTTGATACCTGGCAAAATACCTCGCCTTTTACCCAAACCCTGGCCATTATTCAATCAATCCAACTGCACTAGTCAACAATTTTACAGACAGCTACTATTAACTTCTTGAAAATAGGAGTATGGCAAAACCGCACATCGAGCCCATGTTGGCAACCGCCGTAAGTTTAGAGAATCTGCCGAGAGATTCAGATTGGATCACCGAACCAAAGTTAAATGGCTGGAGGATGTTAGCCGATGCTGAATCTAATGGAAGTTGGTCGCTTTATTCCAGGCGCAACGCCGATTACACTGCAAAATTTCCTTGGATTACCGAACAGCTAGCTTTATCTTTAAACGGCTTAAAAGCGGTTTTGGACGGGGAACTGGTGGCTTTCGATGAAAATCATCACGAACGGCGCGAACTGTTATATCAGCCGACAGCGCAAAATACCGCCTATTTTCCGTTTGATATCTTAAGTTTAAACGGCGTGTCGGCCATCAGCTGGCCCTGGAGCGCTCGCCATGAGATGTTGCAAGCCGTCTTACATTCGCAGCCGAATATCATACCGGTAACTGCGTTTGAACATACCGATCTCGCGGGCTTACTGGAGGCGGTTGGTCAATTGGGTGTTGAAGGGGTGGTATCGAAGCGCCGCAGCGCACTTTATCAACCAGGTAAGCGCAGTCACGATTGGCGCAAATATCGTATCGCCACACCAGCTACCAACCACCGGCGAAAACCGCAATAAAGAAATAATCTTGAAAACTGGTTAATCTACAAAATATAAGGTACTAACATTTTGGTCTTTTTCTTATATTCTGGGTATGCTTCCGGAAATTGCTGGGTCATATATTTTTCTTCTTGGGTAGCACTATATATAAAGTAAACACCGGCAACTATCACTACTAAAACCCAGTCCAAATTGATATTTAAGGCCGTACCGAGTCCGGCCGTTAGGATACCGGTATAAATTGGGTGGCGGATAAAATGGTATGGTCCTGAGGTAATGAGATCGGGTTTTATTTTCTGGGACATCGGTTCTCCCCAGTTTCGGCCAATATGAACACGGGCCCAGACTGCCAAAGCAAGGCCCAAGATAAATAAACATACTCCAATAATTCTAACGGCATAAATATGGATATCTAACGCCGAATATTTTAGCGGGTTATGCTTAAAATTGGTTAAATGAAACATAGATATAACCACCACTAGTATGGCCAACCGAAAAAGTATTGAATTACCCCAATAGATATGCGAACTGCGTTTAATTTTAAAAGCCGAAATAAACCAATAGAGATAAATTGCGCCCAACCTACTCCTATTAAGATGTCAAACTGATAATTATTCACAGTATTACCAGTGTATGGTAATTCATTAGAATATAAAAAGCATATTTAGATTATCGTATAACTTTAATTGTGATGGAATCTAATGAAATAAGCATATACACTATATTTGATGTCGCGGCAGAATCATTTATTTCATTTCCACATCAGTAAGAAACGCAAACTTTCTTTAATTGATAAAGCAGCAGTTATCGCCGCATTTTTATATCCTTTAAGCGGTATACCCCAAGTGATTGAGGTATTTAAGGGAAATGTCGGCGGCGTTTCATTATTGGCTTGGCTTGGTTTTATGGTTTTTTCGTTCTTGTTTTTAATTTATGGATTAGCTTACAAAATTAAACCAATGGTTATTACTAACTTGCTATGGTTTATTGTTGAAAGTTTAGTTGTAACAGGTATTTTGATTCATGGAACTTTGTTTTAAAATTCGAATAATCATCTTATATTTTTGACAGAGTAGTCGCGCAGGCGTGGTTGGGGTCCCGAGTGGCAGGGAGCGACGAATCTTGACGTACATGTCAAAATCAATCAACTCCCCGCCACTGCCGGAACTCCTTACTCCACGAAGATGGGGACCATCTCGGAGTCGGTCCCGCAGAAGATGCGATCCAGCGTCGTTTTGAGACTCGGATGCTGCCACACCTTCAGATCGGAAGCGAACACGACCGCCAGGACGGTGTTCATTGGGGCATAGTGCGATCCGAGGTAGGCGTTCACGATGAAGCAGGTGTCGCAGATGCCCATTGTCCCGAAAGAGGCTCCGAGAGCTTCTTGGACCTTCTCGATATCAATGATATGGAAGGTGCAATCCTCGACGTCGCCCTCGCCGTGCAAGAGACACTTCGTCTGGAAATACATGGCGGGAACGTTTACGACTTGGGTGTTGATCTCGTCGGCGTCGAAGATGGAGTCATGTGCTGTTTCGAGCTGTCCGACGGTGACATCTCCGATGCAAAGAACGACATTGCGCAAAGCCAAGGGTTTATCTCCTGTTTGCAGCTGGTTTATCCAGTTTAGCTAATAATCTATAAGGTTTTACGGGCTATCAGCTAAACTAGATTGACTACTCTGTCAATGTGCTTCGGAGATGTTACCACCTCAACGAAACAGTATTATTTTATCATATTTTTGTTAAATTACAACTCTAAGTCGCAGCTGGTCCAAATCAAATTCTTAATCGACTCGAAATACTTAAAAATGCATACGATATTTAGTAAGAGTTTACTTTAGAAGATACTTAAAACTTAGATCAGTTCAACAATCTCAGAATTACCAAGCTTTAATTTTTCTCTGCGTTCTTTAACATATTCGTCAGTATGGGGCATATTCTTAATAACCCTTTGAATGGCTCTGCCAAAAGCACCGTGACTGACTACTAAAATATCGTCATAGTTATCAAGTGAATTTAGATAACTGAGCGCACGAGTTGCTCTGTCGTGTAACTCGACGGCTGTTTCAACGCCTTTTTCCTGATCTACTTCTTTAAATGTATGGTTAGAAAAATAATTAGATTTTGATGTTCCTTCTAAGGCTCCGTATGATCTTTCGATAAATAATTCATTTTTCAAAATAGCATTTACTGGATAACCGATTTCTTCCGCGATTATGCAAGCCGTATGATAAGTTCTTTGATATGGTGAACAAATAATTAAATCAATGTGCGGCAACTTGAGTTTCAGATTTTGACCGGCTTGTCTGGCTTGAAGCTGACCATTGTTAGTTAGCTTGGTTTCTGATTGTCCAGAAAATACGCCTTTTAAGTTATGCTCGGTTTCTCCGTGTCTCACGAAAAACAATCTTTTCATTAAATTCAATATACTATGCCCAAATAAGAGCTACAAATATCATATTAACCTGATAAAATTCAGATATGTCAATCGAAGGTTTAGAGAGGTCTGATTCGGAAGTGTTTCCGGCTGTTTTTGAGACTGCCGATGGTTTAACCCTAAAACAACTAACCGAAGAAGATGTTGAAGCCTACCATCAACTGATTGACTTTGACCGAGACCACTTAAGACAATTTGGTGATAATACAGGAGATAAATATCCTGATGCTGAATCTATTAAAGAATCAATAGTAAATCCTAAGAGAGCAGGGAGAATAAGATATGGTGTTTGGATCGGTGGGAATATGGTAGCTAGAGTTAGTATTGAAAGCATTAGCGGCAATACCGCAGAGGTGGGGTATTTAGTGGGCAAGAAATATATTGGTCATGGATATGCCGCAAAAGCGCTAAGGCCATTATGTGATTATGTTTTTGCCAATAATATGTTTAACGAATTAGAGGCCCATATAGCTGTAGGTAATCACGCAAGCAGGAAGACAATTGAAAACTGCGGGTTTAAGGAAACCGAAGTCAGAAGACTAATAGATCAATCTGGAAATGAACGCGACTTCTGGATTTTTAATTTATCGAGTAAATAATAATAACTAAATCTAAACCCAACATAACCCCTTATCCTTGCAAAGATCGTTCTTTGTCATATCATTTAGTTTATGAGAAATAACGTTATTGATGAACAGGGTAGAGAGTGGTTCATACCGCCCTGTGCCAAAGAAATTAGAGTTGCCCATTCCAACCAAGATCGAGTAACACGAAATCCGGATTTCAGGGAGCGAACTAGAAGCGATTTCAAGTTGATAAGTTATCAAAATAACGGTGATGGTGGCATGCTTGTCACCTGTTTAGGCGAAGAAGCCTGTAAAGGCGGTACTGTTCGGGTTGAAGACCGGCACGATCTAGAGCGAGATAGGATGCCTGAGACTACAGAAGCACTGCGTCAGATATGTACCTCAAGCTGCATGTACTATTCTGACCATGGCATAGTACGACCCCATGAAGTCATCGAGGATTAAGTCTTTTTTAAATAGATCTATAAAGAAAATGGAGTTGCTGTAATGAAACCTAAAGAAATCTTATCGGATGAAAAGTATGAACTTGCTCACAATTTGGCACGTGTAGTTCTAGAGCCAACAAAAAAAGAAGGTTTTTTTATAAGACTTGGAAGAGAGCTCTGTCTGGGACGATCAGTTACATTGATCGATATCCCAATGGAAGATGCCAAGGCGATGGTGCAAGGTAACCAAGATGTGATAAATAAATACGTTTTAAGAAATTCCCAAAGACTGGGGGAATACGCATTGCCAGAATGTATTGGTACGATGACTGACCGACTCGATTCAACACCTTTTGAAGAATCAGCTACAAGAAAATTCATGGAGGTCGTACCATTTACCGAGTCAGAAGAGCCTAAATAAGTCTAGCTAAATGGCGCTCTTAGTCGAGTAGATTTTAAGATAGTATTTCAGTATATACTGTAATCAATATGACAGACTTAGATAAGCTTCAGGAAATGGTTGTTCAATTCAGAGATGAACGTAATTGGAAACAATTTCATAATCCCAAAGATCTGGCAATATCATTAGTACTTGAAGCTACAGAATTTCTAGAACATTTTCAATGGAAAACAGAAGAAGAGATTAAACAGCACCTAAAAACCAAAAAGGATGATGTTGCCGAAGAATTAGCTGATGTTCTATATTGGGTTCTACTTATAGCTAATGATTTAGACATACCGATAAACGATACTTTTGTTAAAAAAATGATAAAGAATCAAGCCAAATACCCAATTAATAAAGCCAAAGGGAAGCATACAAAATACACTGAATTATAAATAATCTATCACCCAATAATCTGGTGATCTCAGCCAAATCTAACTGGAACCAAAGCAAACAGGAACTGATAGCTAATTAGCAAATAGTAAATGAGGTTAAGGGATTAAACCCTGTAACTAATTGGGTATCAAGAGTTAATCCTAGCTTCTCGGTAATTGTGCTTTATAAGCTGCTACATCAGCTCCGAACTGGGCATCAAGTTGTGGATCTGCATGTATCTGGTCCATAACTCTTTGAGCTTGTGTACGCCCAGCATCACTCATGCCGAACATATAATCTAAATAGCCGGGAGTAGGTAAGATACCTCTTCTTAAATCACTAATCATATAGTCTGCCATGTAAGGGTAATCTCTTCTTTCGGTACGATTTCGTTCCATATTTGTACAATTATATATAAATAATTATTGCAATAGCATGGTGACCC
>CAZNOW010000007.1:0-52360 GCA_964574915.1 uncultured Candidatus Saccharibacteria bacterium | reverse complement strand
AGTTGTAGCAGAAATAGCAGCATTTGTCGCAGTGCTATAGAGTATTCCGCCATTGCTTAAAGAGGAAGCTAGGCTAATGTTTGTTCCACCAAAGGGAAGGATTAAAGGAGTAGTCAATAACTGCCCAGTATTAGCTAAGGTTCCGCTTGTTGGGAAAGTTACACCCGTTACTCCACCAAAAGTAAACGTGGAGGCAAAAGGCCCTGTTAATGTCAGAGAACCTGCTGTTGTAACATTTCCCGTTATTGTAATTGTATGCGATGCATTATTAACACCCGTGCCCCCATAGCTTGGTGCTATAGGCGTAGATCTCCACATGCCACTAGTAATTATTCCAGTAGAGGTAATATTGCCTTGAACAGTAGCTGGCAATGCAAGGCCAATGCTTGGTGCCCCAATGCTTGAGGTTACAAGCACTCCATTGGCAGCCGTTGCTAATGCTGCAATACTATTATCATGTAGCGCATATAAAAGCTCATTTGCAGCGATAGTTGCAAGTCCTGTACCCCCTGATGTTGCAGGGATAGCCGCAGCATGCCATGTGCCTGTGCCTATTGTCCCCAATGTGGTAATTGAATTTTGTCCTATATAATTAGCATCTATTGATACAGTGGTGGCTCCTGTGGGGGAAGATACATCGATTTGGTTTAATGTTCCGTTTAGGGTATTTATAAAAGTATTAAGCGTTGAAAGAGTTACCCAATTAGTGCCATCAACAGTGCCTTCAAATACGCCTATTTGGTTATTAAAGCGCATGGTTCCTTCATTGCCAGCGCGTTGAGCAATATTCCCCTGAGGTAGTGTTAATGCTGAATTTCCTGGAAATATAGGACTTGAAACAATATTTAATTCTGTAAGGATTTGTGTTGGTGATATGGCCGTGATTTGATTAGCAGTTCCTACAATAGAAATTATTTCTGTCGCCATCAGACTTAGTCCTTGGTCTTGGGTTATTGCTAATAATGATGTTCCTAAATCTGCTGTTTTTGTTATAACTAGGGCACTTTTTGGTAATGTAATTAATCCCTCAGTAATTATTTCATCAAGGTATCCTGGAGTGCTTATTATATAGCTCAATGTGTCTGAAGTATTGAGAGATATTAAAGATGGAATGAAGCTTGAAAAGCCTGTTCCAAATGTAGAGCCTTTTTTAACAGCCATTTTTAGCTCCTAAGCTGTGAAAGTTGAATTTCCTGTAGAGGTAAAATAATGTCCAGTAACATTTGCTACCGTAGAAACGGTATTTCCTCCTATACCTCTCTGAATTCCTGTGTAGTATATAATTATAGTTCCAGAGCCTCCCGCAGCCCCAGCATAAGGAGTATATCCACCGCTTCCGCCACCGCCAGAACCTGTATTGGCGGCTCCTGCTGTAGGAACAGCCGCGCTTGTGCCACCATTTCCACCGACACTATTAGCTCCTGTGCCTCCAGTACTAGAGGCTCCGCCACCGCCACCGCCAGCATAATAGGCAGCTGCTCCTAATATTGTGAGAGATTTTGCTGCCCCTCCAGCTCCACCAGCTGTAGTAGAGCCAGGATTGGCTCCTGATGCCCCAGAGCCGCCGCCTCCACCTGCTGAGGTACCAGTCGCTGAACCAGCTTCACCCCAAAATCCTTGTCCTGGAGTACCATAGCCGATTTGGTAGGCCGCATTTGAGCCATTGTAACCTTGGCCGCCGCCTCCACCACCGCCGTTGCTTGGGGGTTGACTATAACTTCCACCACCACCACCACCATAAGCAACTACATTAATAACCCCTCCTGTTATAGAGGAATTTAACCCCTGCGTACCACGGTTAGCTGTAGTTCCACCAGCTCCGCCAGTTCCCACAGTTACGGTATATGCAACACCTTGGGTTACGATAGCAGTACCGGTAAGGACACCGCCAGCGCCACCACCACCACCACATGAATTTCCACTAGAAAATCCACCACCACCACCACCGCCGCCAACTACTAAATAGTTCACAACATAGGTGTTGGGGTTATTGAAATTGTCGTATACTAGCCATCCTTCAACGGTATCAACATAAACAAGAGATAAAGCAGCATTAGCAACAGAGCAAATATAATTACTAGTTAAGCCATTGATTTTGGAGCCATTAGGATTAATCGTTAAGTAATTAGTACCCCAATTACCATTGTAATCAACTAATGTTACAAAATTTCCTATCGATAGAGGCAGTGGTGGCAATGTAACAGTTATCGCGCCACCCGCTGTGTTTACTGGGTAACCATAGCCATCATTAGCGGTAAAATTGCTAGTTTGTGCCGTTACCCAAATAGCCCCAGCTCCTTCTCCTGCGATAGTAATACTTCCAGCCGCATTGGTGATTTCAATATTAGCCCCGGCAGTTAATGTTGCAGGGGTTGGCGTACCGCTTGTTGAGCCTATTACTATTTGCCCATTTGTCATAGGGGCCGTCATTACTGGAACCCCTGCTGATGTAGTAACAAGCGTTGCACTAGATGCTGTTGCTAATCCTGTAATTTGATTGGCAGCAGATGAATAAAGTATTTGATTAACCGTAGTAGTTGCAGGATATGTAGCCGTACTCCAAGCAGGTGCTGCATTAGCTCCAGACAATAACATCTGGTTAGCAATCGCAGTTCCTGCAAGGATAGCTCCAGCTGTAGCAGTTGAATAAAATATTCCGCCATTGCTTGCAACTAAAGCGGCCCCTGTACCGCCGTTAGCAAGAGATAGAGGCAATACTGGCAATTGTGAAGTAGTAGCTAAAGTACCGTTTGCTGGGAATGTTACATTGGTAGGGGCTGTAAACGTCAAGGTGGCTGCATATGCCCCAGCCGTAGTAAATGCCCCAGCTGTAGTAATATTGCCTCCCAGCGTGATTGTATTGGTATTGGCAACTCCTGTGCCGCCATAAGCCGCGCCTACAGGGGTAGAAGATGCCCACGTGCCACTAGTAATTATTCCAGTAGAGGTAATATTGCCTTGAACAGCTGCAGGTAAGGTTGTGCCAATGCTAGGGACTCCTGCGCCTGAGGTAATGAGTACGCCATTGTTGGCAGTTGCTAATCCTGCAATTGTATTAAGGGCAGAACTATACAAAAGTTTATTAGCAGCAATCGTTGTTAATCCTGTGCCGCCCGATGTTACAGGTATTGCGGACGCTGTCCATGAGCCTGTTGTAACAGTACCCAAGGTGGTAATTGAAGTTTGCCCTATATAGGTTGGGTCAATTGATATTACGGGGCTTCCTGTAGGAGTAGATACCGAAATTTGCCCTATAGTTCCGCCAACGCTTGATACATTGCTTACAGGTACACCAAATGAAGACCAGTTGGTGGAGTCTAGAGTTCCTTCAAAGGCATTGGTAGTGGTATTAAGCCTTATGCTGCCTGCTCCTCCTGCTCTTTGAGCCGTGGTTCCAGATGGAAGAGTTACCCCTCCTGTTCCTGGTAGTACTGCATTTGGGCTAAGGCTTAGAACAACATTGCCGTCTGTTGTGGTAGAGACAATTTGATTGGTTGTTCCAAGGATTTGTATATTTTGAGAAGCTGGGTATGTTAGGCCGTAGTTAAAGTCAGCCCCTGAGGCCACAGCGTTTACGTTTAGTAATACTGTTCCTGAGTCCGAAGTTTCAACTAGAGCGAGATAGCCGTTGTTAGGCGATAGGTTTAATAAGCGCTCTTTAATTGCAGCATTTAGATAACTCGCATTGCCTAGAATTTTGGATAAAGTATCGTTTGTGCTGATGCTTAACAGAGACGGGTTAACATCAACTAGCCCGCTAAGCCACATTTTTGCGTCGAGAATTGACATTTAAACCTCCCTGTTTAAAATTTTAACCTCTCATCCTAAGAGGTTTTAAGCTACGAATGAATAAACGCAATTCCCTGCGCTACCAACTCCGGTCGCTTGGATTGAATAAAAACGAGGCCCATAGTCGCTAGTATTAACTATCGCAGCTGTTCCAACTTGATTGTTAGAGTTTACCTTTACCGGCAAAAGCCCGTCTTTAATTGCATTATTTAGATAAGAATACCCAACGGTTGTAACGCTAGCGACGGTGTCATTAGTATTAATAATAAATAATGATATGCCGGCCTCTCCTGTTATTCCAGGGAAAGACTGGATCGCAGTTATAGACATAAAGCCCCCTTGCTTTAGAACTATATATGTTTACTTACTTTTCTTTAAGAAAGCAGAAGCTACACGGCCTTTACTTCCATGCTCTTTTCCTTGATGCTTGGAAAATGCTTTCTCTTTCTTTGGCTCTTCCTTTTTTTCGCTGTGTTTTTTCATTTGGTTTATTTCCTTTGTACTATAAAAATTTAAACTATCCGATTTATGCTTTACCCCGATTTTTTCTCTTCTGTCATGATATCTATATTCATGTTTAGAGGAATTAAAATATGGCGTAAAACTTCTCATTAAGTATACCCTATTTTGCTTTATGTGTCTTGTGCGTTTTAGGTTTTACTGCTTTGCTAATACGTCCTTTAACACTTGCTGGTTTAGAGGATTTGACATGCTCAGGTAATTTTTTAAATTGAGATTTGCTAGTTTTCTCAGCAAATTCTTTAGCTATCTTAGGTTTCTGAGAAAATAAATATTTCTGTTGAGCTTTACTACGAAACGGCATCACTTGCACCTCTTCTTTGATTTCTTCTTGTCTGCTTTTTCCATTCCTTTAACAAGTTTATCGATTTTCTTCTCTGATTTCAGCTCAGAGCGTTCATGTTTTTTATCCATTTTACTACATTTACTTTTCTTCATAATATTCCCCTTAAATAAATATTTACTTAATTATAACTCATCTAATTCTAACTGCATATACCGTTCCATAAGCAACTGATGAACCACTACTGTCAGTTACCCCTGCGGCAATATAAACCGTAGCGCTTGTCGATAAATTTATAGGATAAACAGGAGGCGAAAGAGTGGTCGAATTTAATCCAGGACCACCAAAAAAAGCCATAAGCGATCCATCAACAAAGCCAGGGGTAGAGGATGTCCCATTTACCCAACAATATGCAGTAGTCATTGTATTCGCCCCTCCCCCGCTATTAAGTTGAAAACATGCATGCAGTAGCCACGAGCCAGCAGTTAATGAAATACTTGCAATAACTGCAATGTTGGACTCCCCTGACGTTACTGTAACTTTATGGCCAACAGTAACCTGCTCTGTTATAATTTCTCCAACATATCCTGCTGATGCTGCATTCCCTGAAGTATTTCCTAGTATTCCTCCGGAGGGGGTAAATCCTCCCCCTGTATATAAGGCTCCTGAAATTCCAACGCCACCGCCAACCACTAAAGCGCCTGTGGATGTGGAGCTACTTGCTGTTGTTATAGGGATAGAAACGTAATCGCTTCCTCCGCTTGCAGCTTTGGTATATACTTCAAAAACTTCATTTCTATTTGTAGCATTATCATATATTTGGAAAATAGCTTGCGAAGAAGAGCCGCTAGGTTGGGGAGTATTGTAACCAAAAATAATTGAAGCAAAGCTTGTTTGCTTATCTAAAAAGAAATTATTTCCAGCGTCTCCTAAATACATAGTGTCATAATAATTTTGGGTAGTTGCTTGGCCATATATATTTGCTTGAAAATATATCTTTCCTCCTATTGTGACAACTCCCCCATTAGGCGCAATAGATACGTCATATGCAGGACTGCCAGACGCAGAAAATCCTATAAAAGCATGTCCGCTAAAATAGAGACGGCCATAAGGGCCATAAGAAGAAATACCTAGATTAATACTACTATCAGAACCAGCTACGGAAATTGTAGGGGCATAAGTAAAATTAGGATTATTATTAGTAGCAGAATTAGTAATTGTTATATAATCTACTGAACTAGCAGCAGCAGACAATCCCAATATTGTATTACCATTAGAATCTAATAATCCGTTATTTGTGGTAAACTGTAATGTTGGTAAATATACAGTATTTCCTGCATATACTTTGCCTCCCACGCCTACGCCACCTGCAACTACAAGAGCGCCAGTGCTGGTACTACTACTAGCAGTGCCAACTGGAATAGAAACATAATCCGTTCCACCGCTAACAGCCCCCGTAAATACTTCTAAAACTTCGAACTGACTTGTAGCATTATCATATACTTGGAAAATAGCTTGCGAAGAAGAGCCGCTAGGCTGTGGAGTATTATATCCAAATATTATTGGCCCAAATAACGTTTGTCTGTCAATAAAGAATTTACTTCCAGCGGAATTTCCTATATACAGAATGTCATTGGAGGTAAATAAAGAACCACCACCATAAAGAGCACCATCTAAATCAATTATTAAATTTCCTGCCACCGTAACTGGCGGTAATGTAGAACTAATACTTGGTACTCCTGTTGCACCTGTAACCAACACCCCTGAATTTGCAGTTGCTAATGCACTCATGGTGTTAGCAGCGCTTGCATATAATAACGTATTTATAGCGTTTGTAGATGGATAAGTACTGGTAGACCAGGTGGGACTTGGAGAAGTGGCTGGCGTTCCAGATAATAATAATTGCCCTGCAACTGTTGGGGCTGCTGTTAATGCAAGGGCTGTGCTTGTACAATATACGCTTGAGCCTGCGGAGGCGGTGAGAGAGGCATTAGTTCCGCCGTATGCTAGGCCAATGTTGGTTGCTTCCCATACTCCAACCCCAACAATTCCGACAGTAACTATGGTTTCGCTAAAAGCTGCCATGGTTTGCCAAGAAGGAAAGCCTGCTGTTGCTCCAATACAATCATTTGTTAAAACATACACACCTGTTACTATTGGGCTAGTGATCCCCTGTAATGTTGTCCCCCCAAGTGAAGGGCCGCAAACAATAGCGTAATCACCAATATTACCCAAGTTTAAACTGCTCGCTGTAGCGGCTCCTAACGTAGGAGTCACTAGCGTAGGACTTGTTGCCAATACTGGAGAACCTGTTCCTGTGCATGCAACCCAGCCTGGAGTTCCCCCTGAATTCGTTAATAATCCTGCGCTATTTACTGTATTCATAGTTGTCATTACATTTGCCGCAGAGGCATACATCATAGTATTAATAGCATTCGTTGCTGGGTAGGTAGTAGTAGACCAAACAGGTGAGCCACTGGCTGTAGATAATAATATTTGATTAGCTGTAGTGGTTGTTGGCACTACTGATACTGCATTCCATGACATTATGCCAGCAGAGGTCGATGACAAAAATGCTTGAGAAGCTGGAAATTGCGGAGGTAATACATACGTGGCATCAGCTGTAGCCCCAGAGCTCAATGCCGTGTAATATGCAGCATTACTTCCGCCATTGTATAAAAACAAGCTATTTGCTGCCTTTATAATGACATCTCCAGTAGAAACAGTCAGACCACCTGAGCCAGTAACAGTAACAGAGCCTGAGCCTTGACAGGTTAAATTTATACCAGGATTTGTACTAGTTCCAACAGATGAGATGGTTGGAGAAGCACCTGTTCCCGCATCAGATACGGTTATATAGTTGTAACCACTATTGCTGTTGTTTACAGTTAAAGCCGTATTCCAGAACATTACACCAGCAGTGGTACAACCCAATAATGAGCCAGTTAATGCTTGATTAGCAGCTCCTGGCAATGCTACAGGAAGAGTATAATTAGCAGTAGAAGTAGCAGCACTTCCTGATATAGACGCATAATATGTTCCTCCTGTATTATATAGGATTAATTCATTCCCGGCATTTATTGTGATATTCCCAGCGACCGAGTGAGCTGGGAGAATGGAGCTTATTGATGGAACTCCAGTATTACTGGTGACGAGGACTCCTGAATTAGCTGTAGCAAGAGCAGCCATCACATTTGCCGCAGAGGCATAAAGTAATGTATTTATCGCATTTGTTGCAGGATATGTACTAGTACTCCAGGTGGGACTAGCATTAGCTCCAGACAATAATATCTGATTAGCAGTAGCGGTCGATGGTATTACTGAAGATGATGTAGTCCACGACATGACCCCAGCAGAAGTAGACGTTAGAAAGGCTGAAGATGCTGGAAAAGCTAACGGTAAAGTATATGTAGTGCTAGCAGTTGTAGAACCTGCGGTAAACGCAGTATAAAACGTGCCACCAACATTATAAAATTCTATAGAGCCGCCTAGATTTACTTTTACAGGACCGGCAAAATTTGCAGTACCGCCAACAGATAAGCCGCCTGCGCCTGGGACACTAATTATCCCATTGTTTTGAGCAGTTAAGGTTATCCCTACATCTGCAAGAACAGGGCCTACCGCTATTATGGAAGGATTATACCCTGCTATATTATTTTGTATTTCTAAATAATTCACAGCGGAAGCGGTAGTAGCGAAGGTTAGTAAATTAATGTTATTCGTATCTATAATTGTTGGGGTTTTAATAGTAGGGCTCGTTGCTAATACAACATTTCCTGTACCTGTTACACCTACCCAACTCATTGCGCCTGCTGTTGTACAGGATAAAAATTCAGGAGTTGCTATAGGAAGCCCGGCGGGTAATGTGTAAGCAGCCGCAGAAGTTGCGGCAGTTCCCGTTATTGATGTGGTAAAGCCTCCAACATTTATGAACTCTAAAAGATTACCACTAGTTATTGCAATAGGGCCCGCTGAAACAGAAAAGCCTCCAGTTCCAGTAACATTTACAACGCCATTATGTTGGCATGTAATACTAAGGCCAACATCTGCAAGAACATTGCTTCCAACAGTATAAAGAATAGGAGGGGCGCCCCCTGATTGATTTCCTATAGTTATGGCAGTGTTTGTTCCAGCGCCGCTATTTACAGGGAAAAATCCTAGAACTAAAGAGCCATCATATCCTAAAATATTTCCAGGGCCGCTTCCTGCGCCACCCGCTCCCATTTGTAAGGTTTTATAAGTTGCGGCTCCTATATTTGGGGTCCATAAGACGGGGCTATCTTGTAAAACAATAAGTTGAGAATTTGTACCTCCTGTGGTTCCTTGCCATTCCATAAGATTATATGTGAGATAAGGAGGTACTCCTGTTCCAACACATACCAAAACTTCAAATTGAGTAACAGATGAAGGAGGAGAGGTTGGCCATACATAAATAGCGTTTGTAGTAGCAAGGGTCGCTCTTATCGCTGTCCAGAAAACATTTCCTACCCCATATAAATATAAACTGCTAGCTATTCCAGCGGGTCCTGTACCTAATATATTAATGCTGCCATATGAATTTATTCCAGGATTGGTAAGAAAAGGGGAGGGAACAATTCCCCCAGTTCCTACTGTTAATCCTCCTGCGCTTGTGACAGTAACAGGGGCAGTTCCCTGGGCGGCTATATTTATTCCTACGTTTGTGTCCGTCCCTCCGGCTGTAATTGAAACAGGATTTCCAGTGGCAGAATTAGCCATCGATAAATAATTAACCGAAGATGGTGTTGTGGTAAAGGTTAATAATTTATTGCCGTTAGTATCAGCAATCATAGGGGTTATTAAGCCGCCTGAGCCTGTGATGTTTACCGCCCCTGTTCCCTTGCAGGACAAATCCATTGATATGTTGGTATCGGGCCCTGTAGTACCCATGATAGGAGGACTGCCTGATATTGCATCACTGAAAGTAAATGTATTAACGCCGTTGGTTACATGGTTTATGACTAGTGCATTTGCCCATTGCATATTTCCATGAATATCGCTGGTTAAAACATGGGTTGCGGTTGGTAATGCTGGCGGCCAGGTATATATAGCGTTGGCGGTTGCATTTATAGCGTTTATTGAGGCGCTGAAATTATTAGGGCTGGCTTCGTCATTATATAATACTAGATTGTTTCCATCTGCTATAGCTAAAGGTCCATCGGCAATGGCTAGTCCTCCAGAGCCTGTAACATTTAATATGCCTGCTCCCTGACAGGTTAAATTCATACCTATATCGGTATCTTTACCTGTGATCGCAACGGAAGGAGAGGCCCCTGCTATAGAATTGGTTATCGTAAGAAAATTGACCGAACTTGCGACCGAAGCTATACCTAATATTGGATTTCCGTAGAGATCTAAAAGTCCGGTATTTGAAAGCAATTGCAAACTTGCCGCGGCATTATTGATAGAGTTTTGGATTGAACCTGGACCAACCCACCATTCGTTTGCCATTTAGAAAATTCCATATCCGATATATAAATTAATATTCCCTGTCGTAGCATCCGCCATATTGGTGATTAAAATACTACAACTACCACTACTAATAGCTGAAGCACTCACTGCCATAGGCACATTTATCTGTGATTGCGCGTTTCCTTGGCATGATACTAATACAATACTATTTGCATTAATAAATGCATTATTTAATGTGAAGGCATATATTTGATATGCAGTAAAACTAGCGGTGGCAGTTTCTATAACACCAAACTTAAACGTAGTTGTTACAGCTGTTCCAATGCTGGTTTGTTGTTGAACCTGTCTATTATTTGATGCGGCAGTAATGACTGGATAATGAGGCATTGTTAAATAAGCAAAACTTTGAGAAAGATTTAATCCCCCTCCATCTATATAGACTTTGCCAGTTCCTTTAGGGGTTATATGTAAATCAACTGCTGCATCATAATATACAAGAGTCCATGTGCCATAATAATCTTTATTACACACAACAGTTATTAAATTAGTAGTACAAGTTGTGCTAACAACAACAACTCCTGGTCCTCCTATACTATATGTCATAACGGCCGTAACAAGGCTAGCTGAGGTAATGCTATAGTCGGTAATATAAAGAGTAAACAAGCGACGATTTGTTACTACGTTTATTCCAATATTAGCTTGTGTTATAGTCGTTCCACCTGAAGTCGTATAAAAAGTAGGACCATTAAAACGAGCGCCATTAGCTAATACCAAGTAATTAACAGCATTAGTTGTAGGAGAAACTCCTAATATAGGATTTCCATTAGAGTCTAAAACCCCAACATTACTTAGAAATTGTAGGCTTGCTGTGCAATTATCAATAGAATTTGTTATTGATGTCATTAAAAGATCCCAAATGAAATATATAAATTACAATTTCCTGTTGAACCTGCGGCGCCAACCCAATAAATCATTATAGTGCAACTTCCCGCCGCAACATATTGAGCATTAATTACAAAAGGATAGTTTGTCGGATACTTTGTACTGCTCTGTAATGATAGCAATACAACGCTATTTGTATTAATATAAGTATTATTCAAGGTAAAATAGTAAACTGTGTTTATATTAAAATTATTAGTATAAGTTTCTATCACTCCAAAATTACTGTTAAGGGTTACCGCTGTTGAAATACTGCCAGTTTGGGCAACAAGACGATTAGCAATAGTGTCAGCGGTAATGACTGGATAATGAGGCATTGCTAAATAGCTAAAGTATGGAAAGGGAGCAAGAGCCACCCCTCCACCATCCATATAAACAAGTCCGTTATTGGTTCCGGTATTTTTTGGCGAAAAATGAATATGAATGCTTGGGTCTGAATTAGTAGTAACAGGAATTACGACAGGGCCATTTCCAGCTGGGGCATTTGCTATCATTGCATATTGAATAGCGCTTGTTGTAGCATAAACTCCTAATATAGTATTTCCATTAGGGTCTAAAAATCCAGTATTGGTTAGAAGTTGTAAATATTCAAAAGAGTTGTTAGTAGCATTGTTTGTTGCTGTCATTAAAACACCCCGAATGAAATATTTAAAGTACAAGCTCCTGACGAGCCAGACGAACCGCCAATCCAAAAAATAGAGATAACACAACTACCAACACTAGTATTTTGGATATCAATTAAAAAAGGAGTACCAAGCGAACAGTCCTGTAACGACACTAATACAACGCTATTTGCAACAATATAAGTATTATTCAATGTGATTGTATACATTGTATTAGCGCTATAATTATTTGAATAAATTTGGATGACTCCCAAGCTTTGATTACATGTTATGGCCGTTGCAAAACTAGTTTGTTGTTGCACAAGACGATTAGCAATAGTGTCAGCGGTAATGGTAGGATAATCAGTCATTGTCAAATAGGCAGAGCTTTGAGAAAGAACCAATCCCCCTCCATCTATATAAACAATTCCTGTGTAGGTAAGAGCTAAATGAATATCAATTGATGTGTCTGAGCCAGTGGTAGCGGCCGATATAGATGGACCGTTACCTTCTGCACTATTAGCTATTACTAAATAATTAACAGCATTGGCCGTAGGAGAAAGGCTTAATAATGAATTACCATTAGAGTCTAAAATGCCGGTATTTGATAAAAGAGATAGGTTTGCCGCAGAATTATTGATAGAATTAGTTGAACCTGGCATATATTCCTTTAATAAAGGGTAACATTCCCTTGTTTCATACAAGCAAGAAATTCAGTATTTGCAACGCTACAGATTATTTCAATCCAGAATCCTAATGCCTTAGCTTCCGAGTTAACTGGATATAGTGGTGTAATATAGCCACCGCTTCCAGTGGTTGTTGCCTGGTCTCCTAATTGAATTGTTTGTGTATTATTTTGATTTATTTGCCAGCCAACCTGGGTATTTGAAACTATTTGATAAGTATCACCAATTGAGCTAGTGGCAGGAAGAGTAAAAACTACCGCAGAAACATTATTATTTGCAATATATCCATTTCCAGTAGCTAAGGTAGTTGCGCTAGAATAAGTATTCCATCTTTGACCCGAAGACCAATTCCCTGTTAGAGCATTGACATATTCAAACAAACCGGTGTCAGCATTAATTCTTGTATATCCATTTACGGCAGTAGAAGGTCTTTGAGCGGTAGTTCCGCAGGGAATTTTTAGGGCGCTTGTGCTATTATATACGCCGACTATACCATTTGCTTTTGGTATAAATGTTATCCCGACACTTGCATCTTGGCCATCCGATGAAATACCAGGAGGGTCGCCCGCAACGTTATTGCATACATAAAGGAAATTAACAGGATTTACTACTGTATTACATAAGCTTAATATTGGAAGCCCATTTGCATCTAAAATGCCATCATCATTAAGAAATTTTAAAGTATTTACGCTTGCATTGTTAAGAAATGGAGTTTGGCTGATACTTGGAACTCCTGTATTTGAAGTAACGAGCACGCCAGAGTCAACCGTTGGCAAAAGAGCAAGAGCAGCCGCGGTGGAATATACTAAGCAATTTATAGATGGGACTAGACTTGCGCCTGTACCACCTTGCACCATTGAGATAGGAAATGTTGGAAGAGAAGCGGTATTAAATATTGTATTAATTCCGTTTCGTACCCCTACAACTTGGTCTGTTGGGGTAATATTACCACCTGCTATAAAATTGCTAAAATAGGCTTGACTCATGATTATTTATCCTCAATCCCAAATATTATAAAGCGTTACAGTACAGCTCGGTGTTCCAGTGCTTATACAGCTTATAATGTCCCCCGAATTTACAACTTTAGCCTTTGGATTTAATTCTGAGTATGTGCTTGCAAAGGTATTTCCAGCAGGCACAGCTGCTGTACCTTTGGTTGTTACAAAAACATCATATCCAGAGGTATATGAAAATAGCGCCAAGAACTTTTTGTTCACTCCTGTTGAAGAAGCTTGGCCTAGTCCAACAGTGCTAGGAACAGTGAAAACGGCCGGAGTGCTCGCGGCAAGGGTTGTGCTATAAATTGTATCGCTAAATGCTTGTCCAAAATCATTGTAGAAATTTTTACTACTATCATATCTAAAATTAGTTGTCATAAATAAAATTCTCCTTAAAGTACAACTCCAATCCTTGAATCAACGACCCATTGTAAAGCTATGATATTCCCAGCGGCGGCATTGGTAGGAATATTGCAGCTAAAATAGCCTGAGGTTCCATACCACGAAGCAACAGTATTAATACAATATCCTGTTGTACCACTTATTGATAAATCTGGTGCAATAGAATACGGCTGGTTCCATCCGACGTTAGGATAAGCAATTATAGGGCTAAAAATCATTCCATTTGGGGAGTCAAAAGCTTTTGGTGTTTTATAGTGGATAGTTCCAGATGCTAAAGGCGATAAAATCACTGTGTAGTTTATTGTCCAGGCTGCTCCAGGGTTTCCGCTAAGTACAATAACCACATTATTCGCTATAGGCGTTGTGCTAATCACAGTAACTGGGTTAGAAGAAGAAGCTACCGCGGACGTAACATTAGAAGAAGCTGAAATACTTGCATCAGATATAGTAACAACCACAGGAGGGCCGAGAACTATGTGTGCATTAGTAGACGCTTGATTAACGGTACTCGTTCTTGTTGATGAGCCTGTTACAATATAGAAAAATGACCATGGTTGTGTAAGGGTTGCGGTAAATGTTACTTGAAGGCCGCCAGCTAAAGGAACATATCCTAGTATATATACTGGAGAACCACCGGCGGAATTAGTACTCAAAGCAACAAGAATGGTAGAAGATAGTGTAATACTCGCGTCTGAAACGGTATAGGTTGCTCCTTCGATAGTTACGCCAGGAGTAGAATTGTTAACAACTCTAGGGTTTACAACTGAAGGAGAAAGATACGTTTCTTGACCGTTGGTTGTGGTGGTTGAGTATATTGGATAAAACCCGATCGCATAAGATTTCTCATAAAAAGCCTGGCATTGTGTTACAACCTCTTCTTGTGCTTTTGGCGAAGGGATGGTAGGGATACTGCCTGGAACACATGAAACCGTTGCAATTGATATTACATCATTTAAATTCATGGCTCCAAAGCCAACTACTATTGCAAAATAAACCGCTTGTTGAGTAGCCGGGGCTCCACTTAATGTCCATCCGCTAAAGTCCTTATAATTAAATCCTGTGGTAGATGAGGGAATAACTACAAATTGTCCTGTTCCATTTACATTTGGAATTTCTACCCATGCCCCACCTGCTGGTTGATTAATATTAGCAGTAACTGGGTGCCCATTAGGGTCAAGAGTTCCTACCAATGTTCTACCGGACGCAACGGTTGAGCCCGTTGGAATTGTTAATTGTCCTGCAATAGAGCCAGTGCCATACCATAATGATACTGTGCCGGTGATCCCGTTTAATTGATTTGTTGTGGCTTTTGATTGGATGGCTACAGATAATGGTCCGTTTAACATTTCCGAAACTTCATGATCTGTTAAATATCCTGTTAGATATTGAATAATTGCAACTTGTACTCCAGCAACCGCGGCAGTTAATGTAAGTTCTCCATTGGGGCCTCTGGAAGCAATCACACCAGAATCGACGGATTGAAAGACAATGGTTTGATCCCAAGCATAAAAACTCTTAGAAGGAGAAATAGCTATAGGGCCAACGGTATTGGCAAATTGAGATGGATTTAATGCAAAATCCCACCCAACTAGATAACTCGCAGTAGGAGTTGAAGTTGATGGAGTGGTTTGGGGTAATACTCCATTAGGCATTGCCTGCCTGGTTAATATAGGATTCCCTAATGCATCCTTCACTACGATGGTATATAACTGAATATTACCGCTTTGATCATATGGATAGTAATATAGACTAATATTGTTGCCTGAAGAGTCTTGCGGAGTTCCAGAGGATGATAATGTCACCGGATTAGATAAAGTTACATATGAATAATTAGGGGCCTGGCCAGTTAGCTGGTATAAGGGTTTAGGGGTTATTCCATCTGACTGAAAGGACCAAATTTGGCCACCGCTAAGGGGGTTTCCGGCTTTATCTACAAAGTAATCCTGAATGGAGTTGTCGCATATATATAGCGGGTTTAAAGGCATAACAAATCCTTTTGTTTATTGCTTTAAAAGTTAATTAATATTATAATATATAAAAAAATAAAAGGCTACAAAACATGGATATAAATAATTTTATTTCTAGGGAAGAATTTGCTTCAACTGTTAGGGAATTAAGACAGGAAATGAAAGAGAACAACCTTAGCGTGAAAACTGAATTATCAGAGCTTCGTAAATCTATTCAAACATTATTATATACAATGTTAACCTCTACTTTTTCAATTATAGCAGCAACTTTAGTTACTTTATTTTCTAGGTAAGTTGACATGGGTTTTATAACCATGATATGTTGTAGTTATTATGTTTCAAATACAAATACTTTTAATTATAATTTTTATTGTTTTATGTCTTAAATGATTTATCTAGTCCTTACCAAGGAACTTAATCAGCTCGTAACCTCCTAAATAGCCACCTGCTTTTGTTGCGGCTTTCCATCTGTTTGCGTCTCTTTTTTCGTAATATTTTTCTCTTGCTACTTCATGTTCAGTTTTTAATTTGCTCAACCCTTCTTCTAATTTAGCTCTTTGTTTTGGAAATTCTATATATTTACGAATTTCTTCGCGGCGTTCTGGGAAAAATTCTCTAAAAGGAGCTCTATATTTTTTATTTAAACTTTTTAACAAATCTTCTGGCTCAGTACGTCCTCTTCTATATTTAGTTAATTCTGGATTTTGTTTGTTTTCTAGCACCTTTACCCAATGTTTATTAGCATCTTCAAAAGCTTTTACTTCTTTTTCTCCGCCTGCTTTTCTTAAGGCGTTTTTTAAAGAATCTTCTAATTTAGCTCTTAATCTTTTAGCTGCTTCTAATGAATCTGTTTCGGCCGCTAAAAGACCTTGTTTGTTATCTATTTTTGTTGTTTTGTGTATAAATTTATCTAAATCTGACTTTGCTTGTTGAATAGTTCTTAGATTTTTAGTTTGAATTGCCTCGGGGATACGACGCAATTGTTTTTCAGATGCGACCTTACCTATGAAAAGTTCACGCACATCAGAAAGCAAATCCTTTTCGTTTAATTCTGCCTTTGTAATACCGGCTTTTTCGGCATTATTAAATAGTTCATTATAACGCCTATTTCCCTCTGTTTTTAAAGCTTTTAAATCTTCATGGGCAATTTCGTCTGCCAATTGTTTTGCTGGCTTTTCTCCATGAGAGCCCAGATATTCTTTTGTCATTTTTTCGTATTTTGCTAATTCTTCTGGCGGATGAACATATTCCCCAAAATATTTTTCATATTTTCTTTTAGCTAAATCTTTCGTAAAATTTGATACTTTAGCAATTTTACCTGGAATAGCAGAGGCTCCCTTCCATAGCCCCATAGCTCCTGGAATTATATTTGCACTTGCCCCGCCTTCTCCTGCTCCCATTAAAGTATTAGCTAACCTTGACTCTCCTTCAGGAGCGTAATCAATAAATCCCATTCCACCCCCTATTCCAGCTCCTAAAGCGCTACGACCTAGAAATGAAGCAGGTCCTCCAAATGGAATTGCAACAGATGGCGTTAAAACTCCAGCCCCGTATCCTGCCATAGCGGTTAAAGGATTGGCTTCTTTCGATTTTCTATAAGCATCTTCCCAATAGTCGTGAATGAATTTAGCTGATTCAGGCTGGCCTATTAATTGCATTAACCCTGCCCCCGGGCTTGCCATTGCTCTTTCAAAGCCAATTGCCGCTGATTTTAAATGGTTTTCTTTTGATGGATGACGTTGTTTTGTGGTTTCCACAACCGCACCATTATGTGAAGTCATGAATTTTTCTTCTAATTCTTTGGGGATATTATATACTTCGCCTTCGTGCGTTATTCTAACTGTGTCGCTCATTTATTTGTTTGCCTTATATTGAGACCAATCTTCAGGGGTTTCTTCTTCCTCATAAACCGGAAGTGATAGATTCTTTCGTGTTTTTTTCGCTTGTTGAATTAAAGAGTTAATAGTATTTTTTAATACTTCTTTAGTTGCTTTTTGGGACATCCCACGACCAGAAGGGTTAAATAACTCATGGTGATGTTTTCTTGACTCCTTATCTGCTGGAATTTTTAGACCTAAAGCGTACTCATTTGCCATTATCTCTAACAGCCTTTTTTGGGTTTCATAGTTTTCGCGGTTCTTTGAAGTTCCCGGAGTTAAGGTATCTGCCCATTTTTTTATAGTTCCCCATGGTCCTGCGTATTGAGTAGCTGCATCCAAATCAAGTTCTTCCCCTAGTGATAATGCTTTATCAATATTGTAAAGTTGCGTAGTTGCAGTTGGACTGTTTATGCTTTTTTCTAACATTTTTTGAAAATCATTAACTTTCTTTTTATTTGCTGGAGTGGGATTGGATTTATATTCTTTCAAAGCGTTTTCATAGGCTCTTTCCAACTTTACTGTTTGTGGATCTCTTCCTTTTCCGCTTGATAACATGTCAAAGGAATTAACTTCCGAAGAACCTTCCCCATATTTATCAACAAGAAAATTACGATCCATCACTCTTTTTAATTCGTTACTATGGCCTTTAAACCTAGAAAATGGGTTCTCCATTTCTTCTTGCATTTGACGCATATGCATTTGTTTATACATTTTATCTAATTCAAACTTTGGCCCCATATACTTATCTAAATTCCCAAAATGTGACGCTTGAGCGCCCTGTAAAGCTGTTTTTGCCTTACTTTCTTCTGGGTAAAGAGATGCCTTCCATTGCTCCAGCTGGGCCTTGGCTTTCTGATGAGGCTCGGCATACTTAGCCTCTGCTTCTTTAATAATATTAGCCAATTCTTGCTGTTTATCGGCTTGAGCCCCTTGGCGTCCTTGCCACATCAATGAAAATAAATCAGGCTTTTGACCTGAGGCCCCAATCTTTGGTTCTATTTTGCTGTAATCAACCCATCCAACCATAGTTCTTACCCTCCAAATATACTACCAAACAGACCTCCAAGGTTCCCACCTGCGCCAGTACCAAATAAGTTTGGCATCAATGATTGAAATAATGACGCCCTGTTTGCTCTATCATAACTTCTATTTAGATTTCTTTCGCGCTGCCCTTGAAAAGCTAAACTTCCAATTTGGTTAAAATTAGTTCCTAATGATTGAGCCAATCCAGGCGCTAAGGATTCTCCGCCAGCACTTACTCCCCAAGGAGGGGTAGCCTGCGGATTTCCAGCCATTCCGGTGAGCGCTCTTTCTATTCCTCCGCGTCTCCTGTACATATCTTGGCCTAATCTTCCCACTCTTTCTTCTTCCCCAGCCATTCCTCTACCTTGAGTGTTTGACATATGCTCCAAATATTCTCCCATGTCAGAGTTTAATAGATCTCTAACAACATCAGCTTGTTGTCTTTGAGAATAGGGAGTTCCTAACATTCCTCCAGCAGCGGCTGAATTTCTCATAGCCCCTAACATCTCTTTCGATTTAGTTTGGTATTGCTTTGAAGGCTCATAGCCTTGCATTAAACCTTGCATATGTTGGCCAGGATTTTCTGCCATTTGATTATATATAGGTTGATATCTTGACTCAGGAGCCTGAGGCATATTTTCATACATGCCTAGCATTCTTCTATATGCTTCATACTGAGACATCCTATCACTAGCTATCCTTTGCCTATCTTCCGCATGTTCGCTAAAGGCTCTTGGTCTATCTTCTAGGTGTTCTCTTTCCATTCTTTCTAGGTAGGGTCTTAGTAGACCAATCATTTCTTGTGAACTTCGATTAATATAAGGCTCTGCTGCCTCTTGCGGAGAGCTTGCTCCGCCACCTACTCTTGAAAATAAGTGCGAACCGACACTCGTCAAAAGAGGAAGTAAAGTTGACCAAATCATAGGTTATTCTCCTTGTGTTATACACTCGTTACTACCTGGGTAGTATTTCCAGCCCCGACAAATTGCATTTTATTCAACGTACTATTATACCAGAAAGTGCCTGCTATTGGAGGGGTGGAAGAGCCCAATAATTGAGTCACTTGAGCGGTCGTTAATGTTGGCATAACAAATCCTGCGCTTGAGAACCATTGGCGTAGGGTCTCGTTTAATTCGATTTCGTAATTTAAAATATTTGCAGAGTCTCCTGTTAAAAAGGTCGGTAAATCAGACATATTTTTTCTCCTTAATGCAGCTCTGCATAACCACCAGAACACACGAATTTTGACATGCCATAGAATCTAAATTTTAAGGTTAAATAATTCGCCGAGCCCAATCCCTCCCAGTTTAAAATATTCTGGCGATCGCCCTCAGTATTAAGAACCCTATATACCTCATTACTCCAAGTGATCCCCCCATCTCTTGAAACGGTTAATCCAATCTTTGGCTGATAACTCGCAACCCCTGTGAAATCTCTAAACATTGGAGCAACCCCAAGCTCAGAAACTTCTAATGCTATTGGGATATTGGTTCCCTCAAGACAAATCATAGCATTTGAGGGGAATGAAGCTTGCTCTGTGATTATATAAGTAGGGGTATTTGCTTCAAGTTGAGCCATAGTATAATTTGGATCTGTTCCTTGTTCTAAAGTAAAGGAAACACTATTGGTTCTAAACTGAGCACTATTAGGTAAACTTATAGTGTCACAAATTCTAATACGCGGAATTACAAAATTTAAATTAAGATCTTGATAACCATAATTTAATAGGTTCTCATTGTAAGTAGTATAAGCCGTTGAAGATTGATATATATTTGAATTATTTAATGATGCAAAATATAGTTCTCCATTAAAATATGCATAGCCACAAGCTGGATGGTAATTTAAATTGCAATCGCTTAAATTAAAGAACATTTGCGTAGTAAAATCATAAAGCAATGTAAGATTGTCTATATAGTTATAAAATGTTAACTGGTAAAACAAATGCCCGTCTTGGCGATAAATCATCCCAGCACTTTCTTTCGGATAAGCCACAGTAGATAATAGGTAATCGATTCCATCGGTAGATATCCGTTGAAATTCGCCCTTTCTATTGGCTACCATAATTACCGGAAGGTTAGACTCATTTTGAGCAAGCCATGCCACAAATTCATCTGAAGATGCAATGGTTGATACTGAAACTACTCCATAATCGACGTTTATACTATTGTTGCGCCTATAATTTTGAATGCCTCCAATTTGAGTCCAAATCTCAGATACTGTACTGCCCATCACTAGAACATTAGAGGCTTGCTCAGGAAGCCTTATCACAGCAAGAGCAGTATCAGGCTTTGTTTGAATGGTAAATTGACCCCCTGGAGTTGTTTGAACTATCAAAAAGGCATTATTGACATCATATTGATATACATACCAAATTGAAGTATTGGTTCCAAATAGAAAATAAGAATTTTGGTATTGCACATAGGTAGGGGCAAAAGGTAAACTCTGAGTGGTCCAATTTGCGCCTAGAGAATAATTGTAAATATAAGCATTTACTCCGTCGACAATACAAATTTGCTTATTTAAATTTTCCGCTGCAAAAACAGCCCCAGTTGAGGTTGTTGTTTGGCCAATCCAAGTAGGGTGAAAGACTTCATTTAAAATATAAACATCAGCATTAACAACGACAAGAATAAAATTACCTAAAACAGAATGGTAAATTAAACGCCCTTCGCTTTCTATAGTTTCTGCGAAAAATCCAGCCACCTTACAGTAGCCCGCAGTGTTACAAAGCCAGCCATCTGTTAGAAACATATTGTATGTCTGAGCGCTACTTATTTTCTGGTAACGGCCAAAAGTTGACCCACCTGAAATCGTTATCGGCACCTGCTGAGAGTCAGGAGTAGTTCTCATTTATCAAATCCATCCCGAATGGAAATTCGCCATCGCATAATTAATTGACTGGCTATTGCCCAATGTGGTCAATTTTCTCAAGGTCAAATCCATTGGCGCAGAGCGCTTACTCACTGCCATCTGATATTCACTTAACAACTTCTGGGCTTGAGGTGGAAAATTAAAGCTATAAGCAATGCATAATCTTTCTGCCAAGCGATACTGCAAATAGGTAATGTAGTAACTATCAAACATAGTTCCCAAATCATCATAGATAGAGGTTAAGGGAGGTAATTGAAATAATCCCGTCGCCATAAATTGGTATGCCTGGTCGGGGAAGAAATAAACAAAGATATTGCTTCCTGGAGTCCATCTAGGAGTAATTACTGTATAGGATAGAGTCCATAAGGCGCCAGGAGCCGCGGTAAGATCAACAGTTAAGGTATTAAAACCTTTTGTCACGCTAGTTACAGATACATTATTAGTACTGCTTACCATAGTCGCTGTAACAGTCGAGGTTGTCTCGACAGTTGGATCAACAATAGTAAGGGTAGCAACATTTGTATTAACGTTAGCACTGGTTTGGTTAACAATAGTCGAAACAGGCGTAGTAGAAGAATATGATAAAGACCAAACCGCCCCAGGTATTCCATTACAAACAACGGTTAAAGTCCCGCTTCCTGCTGACGCACTCGTTACAAATACACCATTAGAACTGCTTAACATCGTCGCTGTAACAGATGAAAGAGGGGTAATGTTTCCGTCTGTAATAATAATTGTAGAGTTATTTACTACAACACTGGTACCAATATTAGCTTGCGATACCATGTTTGTGATAGGCTCAGGTGTAGGTGTTATTAATTGATAAGCCCTCTCGTAATGATAAGTATATGGCAATGAATTAATATTCTCTACGCGAGCCGCCCCAAATTGGTAGTCTTGGGAGACTTTCTCCATGAAATAGCGAATTACACCATTGATATAGAATACTAAAGTTTCAAGCTTTACTAAATTTGGAATAAAGTATTGCTGCTGGCCTGGAATACCATAGAAGTTATATTGCGTGGTATAGTACGGCAGCATATCATCCATGATAGCTGACTCTGTAATGATCTCGTTTAACTTAATTAATCCTGTCTCTGCCTGCTCGGCTGCCACGTTTTGAAAGCCACGACTTACGATCTCACTTGTATAAAAAGCCTCATTGATAAGTTGAGCTGCACTGTAAATTATGGGCATCCTTGCCCTCCTTATATTACCAGAGGGGCATTAACCCCTCTAGCGTTATGGCCTTATAGAATGTCTATATATCCAGCAATAGTGAATGCAACATTATCATTGCTTGTTGCAGCCCCTCCATAAGCTTGAGTACAATAATCTATTTCCATTACTGGAGTAGCAGCGTTATTCAATGCACATGGACAAACCAATTGCGCTACTTGAAAAAGACTTGCCGATGCCCCGACAAGAGATGACATCTTAGAGTAAGAAAGAGTTGTTGCAGGAGCACTGCTTGTACCATTGGCAGCAGTTAAGAGCAGACAATTGCCTGGGGTTCCTGCAGATAAAGCACAGTTTACCAATACATCAACAGAAAGTTGTGGAACTATTCCAAGTAAGGCTCCAATAGTTACATATGTTTGTGAGCTACCAGTTGCCCCAGGACCGCCAGCCCCAACAGCAACAGGCGTTTGATATCTCATGGTACGATTTTTGCCATAGCCAGTTTGAATAAATGGCTCAATAGTTATTACGCTCGGGGTAGCAGAACTTCCATTAATTCTAACAAACCCTATCCTGCGATACATATCATAACCAGCTGGTAATAATGGGCCAGTTGAAGATTTAGAAATCATCGCCCCTGCCGGCAAATATGAATTACCAATTGAGATAGTAGAAGTTTCTCCACTAGCTGGGTCGGTCATAGTATAACTAGTAGCCAAACCTCCAGCTGAAGCTGCTGAAGTTGTACTGCCATTGGTTGAACTAGCGACGACATATACATAATAGATAGTATTGGTAGCAGTTCCTGCTGTTCCTAGAGTTCCAGTATCAAGGCCATTAAGTCCTGTGGTTGTTACAGCGCTTGTGCTTGGAACAGTAACGGTAACCGCTGAAGACAGCACTATATCGTTGATATTGGTTGAGTCACGAAATTGCCCTGATGCCACAGTAAATGTGGTAGAGGTTGCATAAGTTAACCGTCCCCCTTGAATATCTAGGTAGCCAAGGTTGGTTATTGGATAAGTTGGATTAGTCATGGTTTTTTCCTTAAGTTAAGTTTGTTTCAGTTTCAATCTATAGGCGCCTATAGCATTACTGAGTCAACGGCAGCACCAGTGCCATGCTCATTTCCGGGACCAATGTATAACCATAGATACAATCATGCACAATACCCATCATATCTGCGCCGAACATGGTTCCGAAATACATCCGTATTGATACACCTGTATCTGGATCTATTTCATTACCGGTATAGTAAGGAGGCTGGTCTGGTAACTTAGGCATAGCTAAGAACAGAGGGTCTCCTGCATAAATCAAACCACTCTTATGGCTTGGCATTACCGAGCATTGCATACCTGCCACAATCGGGGTATTCAAATTCTGGTAACTACAAGAATTAGCCTGCAATGAAAAGGCATTCGATTGAGGACCAACTAGTACCACTACGTTGCTTCCATTAGAAGCAGAGCCTTGAGCTGCTGAGAATTGTACTGGGCTATTTGAAACCTTATGACCGATAAAGGTTAAATATCTCAAATCGGTATATCCGCTTACGCCGTCTTTAAACTGTAATCTGTCGTATTGAGCAATACTGTTGTTATCAGATGCACTATTGCAGCCATTAAATTGAATAGCAGTAACAGAGCCATCAGAGGTTTTTGGGATAGTAGAAGAGGTCCCATTACTATTGTACCAAGTCAAAGAGCCAGTAGCATTAGTAGCTACAACGGTTAGAGTTGAGCCCTTGGTGCCTTCAGTTCCTGCATAGTGAATTGGCAGCAAGTTTGATTTGAACCAATCACAATTGCTAAAAGAGCCTAATTCCCAAGAATTGGCATCTTTATTGTTCCTATCTAAAGCGAACTGATTTAGCCCAGTTCCAATGATTTGCGGCTCTGCTATATCAGAGATAAACCCTTTAGCGCGGCCAGTGGCAGAGCCAAAGTTACGAAACATGGCTAATGCTTGAGCTAATTGAGTATAGGAAGTTATAGGAGTTGTTCCATCTCCAAAGAAACGGAAGGTGTTTTGTAGACATACTTGAGCTACATCTGATTCAACTTGAGTTCCAATTTCATATACTGCGCTCTTTCCCCAGCGATGCATATACTCTTCTACTTGGTAGACAAATTGTGCAGAGCTGAAAGAAAGGAAAGTAGATTTTGGATTACTGCAAATAAGAGATTGAGTCCTTTGTATTGCTGGTTGTGCACTAACAACTAAAGAATTGTTAGTAATTAAGCGTGGCGGCAAATCAAAAGAGACAGCGTCCCCTAAATTGCCTACTAGTCTTTCAAAATCTTTAAATTTAGTGTTTGCATTTGAAATAAAGCAACATAGATTTTGTAAATACCCAAGTGAAGATAATTGATAAGTTTGCACTTGTTGTAATATATTTTGAGCTGGTGCTGGCATTTTCTTTCCTTAAAATTAATCCATTAATTTCAAGGTATGGTATTCGGGCTAACCTCTTAACCAAGACACATTTTTAAAGTCCTTTATAGTCATCGGGCGGCCGGCATCCATACCTACCGTTGATGGCTTGAGTGATTTTAAAGGGGGTGGAACTTCAGCATTGCTAGCTTTAGCGGTTAGATTCTTGGTTACCGAGGCAGCTAGTTTCTTTAACTGTCTGGTCGCCATCGATTCTGATTTCTGCGCTAAATCATTAATTTCAATTAGTTTACTGGGATTACTTACTAGCTCGTACATAACTTGTTGTAGATTTCCATCTACCACCTGTCCTGCTAATAAGGCAGCATAAGGATATGTCCAAGGATTAAAATCTGCCATCACTTCTTTGTAGTCCGATGGCAAAGTTTCAGCCTCAGATCCTTGGCCCATCTTAAGATAATACTGCTGTGAAAGCTCATCTAATTTCGCTTTCTGAGCTCTTTCTTGCTCCTCTTCTTTGAAAGCCTTCGCTTTATCAAGAAGATCTTCAAAAAGCTCCTTCTTTAACTCTTCCTTATTTATTCCAGAAGCCGCTAACTCTGTCCTTGGCTCTTCTTTAACTTTAGGAACAGCCATCTCAGAGCGTACTCTTTGCAATTCAGCCTCGTGAGCCTCTTGCATTTCCCGTCTGGCAGCTTCTGCCGCACGGTGCTTTTCCCATTTAACAATGTTGTTTACTTCGCTAGCAGGTAGCATCTTCTCTGGAGGAGAGGAAGCTTGCTCACTACTAACAATAGGCGTTTCTATCCCTGAATCTTTCAAGTCATCCATGACACACATCCCTTGTGTAATATAGGTCTATCCTCGTGCGGCGAGTTCCGACTATTCTAACCCGATAGCTGGTTTTCCCTAAATCAACTTTGGCCTATTAGTCAACTCAGTTAGTGTAAGTTTAAGACGAACGGTAGATATGTCAAGATCTATTTGACCTATAACGATAATTTTGAAAGATTATGGTAAAAATGGGTGGTAAATTGTCGGTTACCGCAAAACTAATAAACTCAATTTTTTCGGTAAGGATGATTTTTTCAGCCTCGTTTTTAATTTCCTCGAATTCGAGGGAATTAAAATCTGGGTTATTTATATATTCCCATACTCCTAAAAACAGTACAGTGTCTTTATTACGGTATACAAAACGGTATACAAAACGGTATACAAAATCTTGAGCCATTGCTCAATTAAGGATGATTTTTTTTGCGATTTGAGATCACATTAATAATCTATAATAAATAAAATCCCCATTTACCTTTCAGGTAATAAATATTATAGGTAAGTATATTAATGCCCTTTAGAGCCCCGAGAATAGTAAATTTACAAAATACCTATAAAATGCTGAATGGTTACAATAATTTATTAGATCACTTAATTGATTTTGTTATCCGTTTAACTATGTATGAGCCTGAAAAGTAATAAATATTACCTGAAAAGTAATAAATATTACCTGAAAAGTAATAAATATTACCTGAAAAGTAATAAATATTACCTGATTGGAAAAAAGTAGATTTTATTAATCCTAACTCATTGAAATTTATACAAAAATAAATAAGGAGGGTAAAATAAAGATTATTTTACTCCCTTTTATTTCTTATAAACTTACCGTCTGTTTTTTAAGATGCGGTTTATGAGTTAGTTTTAATTCAAACTTTCAATCTCTTACGGCCTCCATCCTCGGACAGATATGAATGCCTTTTTTGTCCTACATGCTGTTCTTTAGGCTCGGGCTCTATAAAGTCATCTATTGGAGCAGAAATCGAAGCAAGATTTAGAAGAGGAACCATAGGGACAGGCTGGACTGATTGAATAGGATGGAATGAATTTTCTATGAGGTGAATAACATTCAATGCCTCTAAATCTAGGGCACTAAATTTTGATAACATCTGAGATCTTATTTCAACTTCAGACAATGTATGTTCATGAAAACCTACATATAATTGAGTGGCAGCAACACTTGCGCGACTAGCAAAACTAGCAATATGCATAGCAGTTGCACCATAAGGAAGACTTGTTGAGTTCTGACCTATTAAATCAGCTATTCTATTTATGAAATCTAAAGTTTCATCAATCGGAACCATTGGACCATACTTTATTAAGTCAGCAAAATTCTTAAGCTCTCTTCTGATTAGAAGCAAACAAAATTCTTCACTATTTACCATTGCTCTTTCCTCCATATCTATAGTCAAAATATTCATGTTCAAAATTTGGTAATTCTTCGAGCTCATCTAAAGAAAGCTCCGTGGCTTCACTTACAATAGATGGATTAATGCCTAGATTTAAAAGATTAATGGCTATTTCTCTAGCTTTGTCTATTCTTTGGTCGAGCATTTTTAAAAGTTCGTCTCGTAGCGTCATTTTTTCTTTGATTTGCCTAAGACTTTATTGGCTTTGGCTCTTACTTTAGCAGCTTCCGAAGAAGATATGTTTCCTTTATTTTCTTGCTGCGAGACTCTTGCCAAAGCATTTCTTGCGTGTGATTTATTTTCGCAAGGATATTTTCTGGATTTTGGTAATGCAAATTCGCTTTTAGGTAATTTATTTCTTTGCTTGGTCGTTAGCTTTGCCATTTGTGATTTCCTTTAAATTCGCCGCATAAATAGAGAGACAAAATCCAGTGTTGTAATCCTCATGAGCATTCTCTCAGAATGAGAATCTATAATAATAAAAAGAGGAAGTCAAGAAAAGAAGAGAGAAACAAAACAACCAAGATAATATATCAACAGATGTGATCCTGGTTTCATTCTCTCTAAAAACATTAGAAGCTAGAGGTAACAATAGTCAAGACATTGGATAGACAAAATCTACCAATACACACTATATACTGAATTAGAGTATATCGCCCATAATTGGCGGGCGATGTAGTACTAATATGCATTCTATCCACTAAATATTATATAATAGTTTTTTCTATTATGTCAACCATTTTCTGGCTTTCATCATTAGCAATATTTGCAACTAAATCAAATACTGTGTCAGAAAAGCCACAAATATTATATACATCGTTAACTTGAACACTTTGTAATTTATCAGTTGGCGCAATATTGATACAGATGAGTTTAGCGTTTGGGTTTTTATGTTTAATTCTATTCCATTTGTCCATTAAACTAGTAGGACCTATAACTTCAGGGGGAATAGCTCTGCCCCAAGGATCGCTAATGCAATATCTAATATACCTCGGTGATATAGAATCTACCCACGATTCTGAATCAGATATAATAATAAGAGTATCTACAGGTCTATCATTAGCTATAATATTCATTAAAACCGAAGACATATTCGTTCCTCCTCCGCCAATGCTTGCTAGGTTTGTTGCATTAGTCATGACTGTATCTCTTGGATTTAGATTAATAGAAACAATACCATTTTCAAAAGGAAGTATTACCCCATATTGGTTCTTACGTAAAATACATGCCGCAAAAAGAGCAGCAACATCTATAAAACGAGCCTTTGTAGTAGCTCTTTCTCTATATCCTGTAACAAGAGAACTCATAGAACCGCTAACGTCAATCCCAATTACTACATTACCCCCTATTGCTGGAACATTTTCGGTAGCAATTTCCATAGCATCCTGAAGAGCAAATTTAATTGGCGTGGGCATTTCACCTTCGATGTTTAAAAAGGTTGTCAATAGTTGATATGGATATACCATTGAATTTTTAATGGTTTCTTTATCGGTAAGGGTTTTAACCACATGCATTACAACCCCCTTATCACCTAAAGCACCATGACGTAGGAATGTATTTAAGTTCATACGTACCATATGCCAGCCGCCATTTAGAGCAATTGCTTTCCATTGTTCTAAGCCCAACGGCAAAGATGTAAGCATTTGGAAGGGAACATCTGGAAAACACATACTACTATTATCTTCAGAACGTTTAAAGATTTCAAATTTAATGATTTCTTCGGGTAAAGAATCAAGAGTGAAAGGCTTTCCCATCACCCATTTAAAGAGCTGGTTTTTTGCCTCTGTGATAGCTTTAGGATGAACCATCTTAATAATATCAGCTAATGAAGGGTCGTTACCTATATAGGCTTTAATAAGCCTCTCATCTGAAGCATCATTTAACCATTTCTTAATAATACGCTTTGTTCTCGTGCCAAAAGATTTTATCCCTAACTTCCCACTGCGAATTATCTTCATAAAATTACGCAGCATCTTGCCATTGTTTATTACGACGGGGAATATCTTTTCTAAAGAGGAATGCCTCTTTGCAGCAAGAATTGCCACTAAAAGCGCTGCGGTATCTTTCATATAACCCTTTTGCCTAGCGTAGAGGGCTAACTTTGCAATAAAGTCATAGTCTACCAGTTCGCATAAGCGGATGATTTCATCAACTTGGGTAACTGCATCAACATAGCAAGTTGAACCAAGAAAGCCAGTTATTACATATTGTACTAGAGCTTCTTTGGGAGGAAGAGTATAAGCAGCTCCACCAGCATTGTTTCTAGAGTCTGCTGGAGGAGTTCTTGGGTTTGTGATAAATAAATTCTTTTGCATAGTTATCCTCTATTTTAGCTAGGTTAAAGTAGGTTAAACTATAATAAAGAAGATTTACACGTTATTCAACTTTTTAGTAATTTATTTTTTAATTTCATTTGACATAACAAATCCTCCACAGTAATATTTAAAGTATAGTAATTTTACCTACATTTTTAATCTAGGTAATTATAATCGCCCTCATGATGCACTACCAACTTTTTCTGTAGCATTTATATGCTTAGCCTGAGCCTCCGCGATCTTAATTGCATGACCAACCGCGTTTGAAGCTTCATTTGATGCGGCTTTTTCTCTATCTACATTTATCTTAACCGACTCGACTTGTAGTTTACCCATAATTTCCATAAATTTAAGTTCTAATTCCTCTTTGGCAGTTGCAATTTTGGCGGCTGCAATTGCCATATCACCTTCGGTCTTCATTTGCTGAGCTTGTAATTTTTTCATTTCTACATCGTGGTACGCTTGAACTTCCTGCTGCTGTATCTGCGCCTGGATCATTGCTGGGTCTGGCTGAGGATTAGCCATTGCCTGCTTCTTCATTTCCTCTTGTTCTTGCATGTATTCTTCGGCTTTTAGTTCCATTTGTTCCTGATGTCTTAATTCTTGATTTCCAACAATTATCTTTAAACATTTTGAATTAATAAAATCGGCATATTTCTCACTTCTACCCATCATCCTTTCAATTTGATCAATTGTAACCTGCTTTTGCACCGAGGCAGATGCACCAGCTTCTATTTTAACCTGTAAATCATTGGGATTATAATTAAGGCTTATAGATTGAGGATGTTCAGGATGGTTGATAACTTGCATATCTCTCTTACCATCAGAACTTTGTACAGGCAAATTTCTTGGGGTAGTATAATATTTTGGAATTAGATCAACAATTATTTGTCCCACACGGTTTAGAGCTTTTATATATCCCATTAAATATGGGATCGCCGCCGCATTTGACTGTAAAGCACCTTGTTGTATTGCTATTCCCGATATTTGCTTCTCATTAGTTGCTAATATCGAATCATAACTACCTAAAATCGTCTGGGTTACTTGGTCGGTTCCTAAGAATGTGGACTCTACGATAGGGGGAGTCATAGTACGCTGGATTTCACGGGGCGGCTCTAATGGAATTTTAGGGTCTTTTTGATAAAAGGCATTATAAACCAGGGTACTTGCCTGTTGAACATTCTTATAGGCATCGACATAGTCCTCCGGAATTGCTTCAGCCGAGACTATGAACTTATGCATTACCATGTTTTCTATTTCGGCCGCTACCGTTTGGCCTGCAAAGTTCTTCAATTGCTGTATGCCTTTTGCATGATATGGGTAAGGGATAGTCATCTGGTAAGATGCCCCATTCATAGTTTGACGCAGAGTTACTGATTTACCTTCAACAAAGACAATCGGTAGATATTTATAATTTGTTTCCTCAAATGATAATACCTCGTTCTCACAAATAACATAGCGATCGATTCCCACAATGATAGTTTCTCTTTCATCTACAATAGCAGGTGCTTGCTCTATAAATCCTTGAGCATTCCAGGATTCTATTAATTTGTTATATTGTTTTTTGGCAATAACAAAGCCATTAGCAAGTTTAACGATTTTCTCTTTTCTCTTGCGTTTGCAATAGTAATCTGCAACAAGCACGATTTCCTTTTGCTGGGTCTCATAACTCCAGTTAAAGCCAGCCATTCCAGTGCCTAACATACTCGTTGCTCCCCTCGTAAACTTCAATTTGGAGGCAACGTCCTTCCCATATTCATCATCAAACTCTTCTTTAGTCATAGGAAATAATTGAAAACAAAAGCGGCCATCCCCTTTATGAGAATCACGACATAATATGTCAAAACCTACGAGGGTGGGATCAAAAACTCTTTCCCACTTTATTTCTTGGTCAAAAGACATATCGTTAATGTAATCGGTGTGTATATACCAAGCCGAAAAGCCACCTACTAATGCCTCAGAATAGGTGTTATACCCCAATGCATCATTGAATACTCTGCAAAAGATATGTCTTAAATGTCCATCTATTACCTCTATTTGCTTGGTAAACTCTGGGGTAAGGTTCTCTACCATGACCCCATCTGCTGCCATTGCGGTTACTTCTGGCTCGTGCTTTGAGAATTCGCCCTGAAGTCGGGCAATGTGGGCGGGAATAATATTAAATTCGATAACCGGCTTTTGTAGGCGATCTAGTTTGGCTTCATCATCGTTAGAGAGGGTGGTTTCATATACAAATCGCTGGAACTCCCAAAAGCGTTCATAGTTTTTTCGTGAGTATTCATAGGCGGATTCTATATCCTTTTTTATTTCTTTAAGTTTCTCGTCAAACTTCCTTGATTGGTTGGTACTCATATTGACATTCCTTGTCTTTGAGGTTATATGATAGGTATATTTTTAATTCCTTCCTTGGCATTAAAATATACTAAGGCTCTCATTCTGAAGAGCCTTTTTTATTGTTCTATGTGGAACAAGTTATTTCTTCCGTGTACATCACCGACAATGTCTACTGCTATCATTTTCCCATTCCTTTATATATTCTATTCTTTCTTTTTCATAAAGTTCATTTTGTACCCATTTACTTCCATCGGGTTTCTCAAAAATTCCAGCGTCATACGATATACAACGCAGTAATCTTACCAATTGTTTTTCAATTCTTGATATTCTTTGTTCCGTCTTGAAGAAGAACATTTATAACCCCCGGTTCGTTTAACATATCTAAATTATAGTAAAATACTTTGTAACCTACCAGCTATTGCTCTTGACCTCTTGCCTTGCTTTATTGATTACATTCATCTTTTCGCGGAAATCTCCAGCCAAAGATTTAACAATATTATTACTTTTGTGCATTATATCGTATGCCGAAGGGGGCATAGAAAACGTAAGAATAAGTGCGTCCGCTAAATCACAGCTTCTTAAGCCACGAGCCTTCATCTTTTCTTTAGGTTCCATCACTAATCTAGAGTTAGAGTCATAGCTATATTTAATATTGCAGAGATCGCCTTGTAGTTCATTTGAATCTATTAATTGCACTGGAGCATCTTCTAGCCAGTCGCGGAAAAGCCCAAACATCTCACTACGCTTGTTTAAAAAGCGCTCATGATTAAAAGGTTTTGAGCCAAAGTTAACCCCAACAACAATATCGCGATTACCAAGCTCATTAAGTCTATCTATTATGCCAGAGCCTCCACCTAAATCTATAAATACTTTTGAAAGTTTATATTCTTCAATAAGCTGTACTAGTATTCCAACAATTTCCATATTGTCTATTTTTTTAAACGTCTTTAAATAAAGGACCACGCGTCCTTGACGTATAACTATGCAAGTTCTATCCTCTCCAAATCTTGCTACATCTACCCCGCATATTTTTGGCCCATAAGGTTCACATTTAGTCTTCCTAGCCCTCATTACCAGCTCTGGAGAAATAAAGGTATCTTCTCCCGATAATTGAAATGCTTCTGCTGCATCACTTGGATATTCGACAGAAAAAACCTTTTCACCGTCTTGCCCATCAATAGAGAGTTCAATTATTTTATTCCTACGCCAAGCTAATTGCTCTTTGGTTAATGAATAAGCTTGTTGCAAAAACAGTTCCTTTTCTGTTTCTTTTAAGTCGTCCTGGCTCTCTCTTTTATATTCATTTTGCCAATGCCAAGGAACAAATATAGGAATGTAGTCTGATAAACCAGATTCAGCCTTTTGATACATTTGATGAAAAAAATTACCAATTCCATTAGCAGTAGATTCAAATATAATTTCTGTTCCATTAACATCAGGAACCGCTTGTAGTAATCCTTTAAAGATTTCTCCTGCATTATTCCAAAAGGCACATTCTGAATTATGCGATAATTGAATAGTAGTGCCACGTCCTTCGGTCTTTGTTTCAGCAGTTCCAATTTTATAACCGCTATCTAATAAACCAAAATTTAATTCCTTGGAATTATTAGTTTTTACTTCTGGCCTAGCAAGTAAAGGGGTATGCTCATAGAAACGTTGAGCCATCTTATAAAGGGAGTTTGTAGTTTTTAGGGAATTAGTTAAAATAAAACATTGGCAACCGCGTGAATGCGTAGTGATATGATAATATCTTCCTGCAACGTACGAAGATATGCCCATTTGACGGGCTTTTAAAATAACGGCTCTAACTTTGCCTATTTGTCTTTTTTGGTTCTCTAGTTGTTGATGTATATAAAGTTGGGCTTTATTTAGAATAAAGGGCTTGACATCTCCCTCTTTAGTGCATATTTTTAAGCACTTATCAGCATAAAAAGGAAAATCGTTTTTTAATTTTATCTTATCTTGTATTATTTGCGCACGAAGAGCTGCCATCTCTCCGCGATTTAAAGTCTTGGACATCTCAATGCATCCATGCGTTAATTTATGTTATAATCCTGGTTTTTGTACTACTCCATGAGTACCATTAATTACCTTAGCTGTTAACACTTCCCTTTCGTGTTGAACAGCAATCAATACATTGCTAACAAATTTCTCTTCCGATCTCGTTAAGTCTCCAGACTCAAGAAGAGCTTCCCCTTCTTTTATAAGAGCATCTAATGTCTTTGAGAAAGTAGCCTTTTTATCTTTAATCGTTTGGCCCTGTACGCCAAATACACGAATGAATAATTTATCACTCATTTATTTATCCTTATTTAATAGGTTTATACTATAATCCAGGCTTTGCGGGGGTTCTATTCATTGTATGAAATTCTCTTTCTTCCAATAATTCCTTCTCTCGCTGAATATCAATAAGTACACTAGATACAAATACAGCTTCAGAGCCTGTAAGCATTTTGCTAGCAAGCAATACCTGCCCCTTTTTCATAATTTCCTCTAATAACTTAAAAAATGCACTCTTGCTATCTTTAAACTCATCTGAATGGTTATACCACGGAGACAAGAAAGTATTAAATTTATCACTCATTTTGAACTCCTTACCCATTTCTAGGAGACTTATTTGCATTATATAGCCGCTCTTCTGCTAATTCCTGCTCTCTATAAACATTATTAAGTACATTAGTAACAAAAGTTTCTTCAGATTTAGTTAAAGACTTGCTCATTAATAATCTATGCCCTTCTGCTTTGATTATCTCTATTGCTGCCAAAAAAGATGCTTTAGACTCCTCAGTATCATTGGTTTTTCTGTCTAAAGTATATAAATAAAAGTCACTCATTTTTATATACTCCAATTTATTTAGTTGCTGTATCTTTAGCTCTAACGTTGTTAAGCTTCCACAACAAGTGATTTAAGAAGCCATTATACGCATCGTCCAGACTGCCTGAAGTGTATAAATAGCCGTCTTTAGTATTTTGGTAGGTTTTATTGTACTCGTTTATCGTGTCATGGATAGTTACCAAATGTTGATTATGTGATGAGGTGATCTTATTAAAAAGCCCCCAGATCTTAGTTTCTTCATTTGTCATTGTCATCGTCATTTAAATTCTCCTTGTCATTCAACAATACATTTAATTTCAATATCAATATTTCAACATCTTCGATTAATTCATCCCCTAACATCTTGTTAAAGGGAACAATATTAAGTCTTTTCAAAGAACAAGCAGCGCTAGTTATTAATTCTAGGTATCTCGCCTTAGTCATTTGCTGTAGTCTTACCCTTTGTTTATTCAATATATTTCTTCCTCCTTTACAACATCAACTACCTGTATTATTTGGTCAAGCTTTATTTTGCTAAATTCTTCTGTTGCTTTTTCAAAATCCATATACTCCCATAGATATGGTAACCAAGAATTTTTATCTAGCTCCCACCTAAGAATACAATATTTTTTATTAGCACATAAACACAATCGATATAAATCACCTTCTTTATTTTCTCTTATTTTCATTTTGGCTTGCTCCTCTATAAATTTAGTTTTCCTTCTTCGTCATGATATCAATTAAGATATAAATAATTGCAATTATAAGCATAAAAGCCATCCCATAGATTATTCCCTCTAACCAAGGGGATAAATTAGGAGAAATACATATACCATCAGATAAAGATGGAGGACATTTTTTTACAATAAAAGTTAATGGTAATAATACCGCACTGGTTGATACGAAAGTTAACAATTTATTTACCTCCATATTCTTTAACTATTGCATCAGTTAGCTGGCACGGCTCGCACGCCATAGTCTCGCTAGTTTTAACCTTCTTATTACCACAGCAACCAACTAATAAGATCCCAAATAATAATACTGTTACAAATTTCTTCACCTTAACCCCCTTGTTTATTTTTGCCTAAAATACTCTCGTAAAACTCTCTTTCCTCTCGCTCATCTTCTGCCATTCCTTTGCTAACCCGAATAGCAGCGTTTAAAAATTCATTCCAAAATTCCTCACCTTTGAATAGGTTTTCTTCATTATTCATTTGTTTTCTCTATATTATTCAAAACTTTGGCCTCTCTTTCTTGTACTTATCCTCTAAATCTTTAGGACAAATACACCTAACTAATTCTTGTACCTCAATCTTAACTTGAGTCAAATTATGATTAATTGCCCTTACATTATTAGCTACCATCTTACTGTATCCAGGAGTATGTAACTCGCCCGTATCTTCTGTTACTGCATCACCTAAGGCGGCATTAACTTTGTAGCGTATAACATCAACTAAGTGATATATTTCCTCTAGCGAATCACGATTTTGCAAAATATTTAATGTGAACTCTTCTTCCGCAGTCTTATACATCTCTGCTTCAAATTCTTCTCTGCTTTTCATTATTTCTCTCCATCTATATTCAATATCATTCCCGAAGTTCCATTAAGCACAGTATGCGGCAAGTTCCCATTCCATTTCTTAATCCACTCAAGATTTACATATTGTTTTCCACCATTCGTTTGTACAGCCTCTGCCTGTATAGCAATTGCTTTTGCTTCTCCTGTTGCTTGAGAAATACGTGATTGTGCTTCTACTTGAATACGCTGAAAGTCTTGCTCTGCTTTCTGCTTTTGTTGAGTAGCAATTACTTTTTGTTCAATAGCATGTTGATATGCCTCAGAAAACCCAAAATTAACTAGGGATATAGAATCAACAATAATATCAAATTGTAAAAGTTTCCCACGAATATGTTCTAATATAGAAGCAGATACCTTATCGCGTTTAGTTACCAGCTCCTCTGAATTATAACCAGCAGTAACAGTTTTAAAGACTTCATTTAAAATTGGGAACATTACTTTTTTAACAACGTCTATACCATAATCTTTATATATTGAACATACTTTGGTAGCACTTAAATTATATGTAACCGTAATATCGGTATGTACTTGCTGTAAATCTTTGGTAGAAGCACTGGCATTCTCCAATGTTGTTTTGTCCAATTGAACATTAATTTGATACACTTCAGAAAAAGGATTCACAAAGTGAAGGCCGCTAGCGAGTGGAACCATATTTACATTACCGAATGTAACTACTACTCCCCTATTGCCTGCTGATACAGCAGCAAAACAATTAAGTAAAAAAACAATAATTGTCCCCACAAGCCCAACACCTATTCCTATAAAGAATTTATCAAACCAAACACCCGCTAAAACAAAAAAAAGAAAAACCCCAACATATATAAATATCATACTCATTTTGACGCTCCACTAATTACTAAATAAATCACCATAACGCTTACTATTATCGCAACCCCTAAATATATTGATGGCATTTAACTCTAACTTGTATTTCCATAACTCACCCCATCATCAAAGCTATATCAATCTCAGCCGTTTTAGCTATCTCTTCAACTTTGTCATCCGGCCAACCGGACTCTTTATATCCCCTCTCTTTTAATTCGTGTATTATCCTGCGTTCTTCATTGAGTTGCTTGTGTAACTCTATTTGCTTGAATATTCTGAAAAAAGGAGTAATTTGTATATCATGAATAATATCAAAAGCCCGATATTTGTGTTTGTCTATCTCGTTAATAACAAGAGACTTAGCTATCTCCTCATTCTTTGTTCCCATCGACTATTCCCTTCTTTATCTTGTTGAAACTGTTATCTCTAAAATAAATTTTAGAATCTGCAACGATCTCATTTGCATTTAGAAGCTTATCTTTATCAATGAATGTCATTATTAAACCTTGTATATTATCTATCCTATATTTAATATGATAAATACATTCGTTCATTTGTTTGTGATCAGCCATTGAATGATTATATGATAATATTTTCCTCTCTATCTCTGTAATTTTAATTTGTATATCTTCAACTTTACAATCTATTTCATAAATTGTTAATTTTATATCATCTATTTTATTATTATTTCTTTTTATTCTTTTTATTAATAGCATTAATTTTTTCAAGATTTTTTCAATGAATGTACTGTCGTTATTGTTAAACTTTATCAAACCCATAAGTTTATTTCTCATTATTTTCCTTTTCATTTTCTAACATTGCATACATAGCCCCGAGGGAACTTATCACTTTACGTATTCTTTTATTGTCAGCCTCGGTCCTCGATGTGATATAGCGAAATTCAACCATACAATTGCTTATTAATTCTTGTAACTCTTTTATTTTGTCGTTGTTCATTTATTTATATATTCCCAACTCATTGTCAAATTGCAAAGTAGATACTTCCTTTTTTAACTTTAAAATAGCCGTTCTATTTTCCTCGCACATTTTATACAAACAAAAAATACAAAACCATATAAGAATAGCTCCTACCAATTTAAGAATAGCTCCTACCAATTCACGAATCATTTTTTTCTAATTTTTCCCTCAATAACCTTACTTCACTTTCTAAACGCTGACTCCTTCAATGGTCTGACTCCCATTATTCCCCCTCTTCACACTTATCTTTCAAAAAACAAACCTCACTTAATGCACTCTGCAAATGCGAGAACACAAAGCCTACTTCTTCATTATCTTTTAATTCTGTCATTTCTGCTAAGTCTCTAACATGTTCTAACGCGCTTTCTAAATGCGCAATAATACGCTCGTTGTGCCAAATTATTTTATTCATTTGTTGACCTCTATTTTTTCTAAACTGCTAAATATTATCCGAGATTTGTTTTTTTTGCGATCACATACAGTCATCGCGGAAGCGGTAGGATCAGAACATTCTAAGCAACGAGCTGCAATATACGCTTCGTAAGATTTTAACCTGTCCGCATCTCTCACAGTTATCAATTCTTTTAATTTCTTGTTATCAGCTAGAAATCTCATCATTAGTCTTTCTTCTTCTCTTTAATCAAAGCTTCTACAGCTGCAATAACAGCGTCGTTAGCATCTTTTACCGCTTTAGCCGCAGCTTTTGCGTCTTCTTTTGCTACTTTTGCTTGATTGTAAGCATCTTTTAATTCTTCTAGTTTATCTTCATTCATTTTTGATTTCTCCTTCAATTAATCGTCTTTTTCTCTAAAAACTTCACATCTTCTAGAGTCGCAATATATGTGTCTACTATCTTAAGTAGCATAATTATAGCCGGTTTATAGTGAGCAGGCACTAAATCTTTTTGCGCATAATGATATAACTTTGCACTTAATCGCCACACAGTGGTCGAATGTAGCGATATCTTCGACATTAGTTCCTCGCATTCATCTACACTTAAATGCTTCTCAATCATTGATATCCTAGTCTTTTCTCTTTGCCTTCAAGATTGTTTGTACGTTCAATCAAAAGTTCGTGCTTCATTCTAAGTTTAGCGCGCTCATCTATCATTGATAATTGCTTTGCATTTAGATTAAGTTGCGCAATAAGCGACGAGATGAAGCTTAGTAGCTTAGAACTGTGAAATTGCATTGTATGTATTATTTCTTTGTAATCGTTTGAGATCTTTTTGTATTCTTCGCATTTTTTACATGCAGTTTTTTTATCTTGTTTTGACTCTTTCCCTAAAACGTCATCATTTAACATATTACTCCTTTCTTGTAGAAATTTTCTCAGCTTCAATTAGTAAAGCCTCATGTGTAACTGTAACGCTGTGCTCTAATTGTTGTTTATCAGCATAATCTATTAATAATCTACTTGCAAGCCACTTTCTAGTATTTACTCGAAGTGTTGCTTTTGCAACTTCTTTGTCGTCGCATTCGTCCGATATTTCCACTATTTGATCTACAAATAATTGCGCCTGTGCTCTTCTTGCTGTTCTATATTTCTCGGCAAAATCGGGATATTTTAAAATCCAACGATAAATCGTGTCACTGGCGGGAAACTCAGGATATAATTTTTTCATGTTTTTGCATAATTTGTCTAGATTTTCTTGCGATGTTGCAATTGCTTCACATACTATATCCATTAGTTCTGGCACTATAGTTTCAGCTCCGACTCGCATGATTTTACGTTTAGCCTGCGCGGTAATATCTTTGTTTCCCATAGCCTTTTAAATACCTTAAAATCTTTTTTTACACTTTTTGTAACTTCTTTTCGTCGTCGACGTTTACGTTTTATTTCATCTTTTATCCTTTTTTTTCTTGCTCGTTCCTGTTGACGTTTTTTTTTCAATAGCTTCTTCTTTTTTTTCAATAGCTTCTTCTTTTTTTTGTAGGGCTTCTTCTTTTTTTTCTAAATCCTCCTCTGTTTCTAAATCTATCATCCCAGCACCAGCGCAGGTAGGGCATTTAGTGTCTATCATTCCAAGACCTGTTATCCGTCCCACGCCACGACACGTTTGACATCTAGTTTTTTTTATCTCATTCATATAATTTTCCTTCTCGATTATTTCTCTAATATTTTTCAATTTTAACATGATCCAACTTCGTACTAAAGCTGCTGTGGATATTGAATTGCGTTTCGCAATTCTAGTTAATTTGTTCATTGCTGTTTTAGTTAGTCTAACACAAAACTGACTCGAACACTTAGACTTGTAACGTTTGCGTTTTTTACCTATTTTTGTAGATGTTTCTTGCATTATCTCTTCTACTTATTTAGTTGCTCAAATATACCATTCGTCGGAAACATGTAAGAGCTCTAAGAGATTCTCTTGACATAGCCTTTAGGATTTTCTAAACTCATCGTATACAACAACATTTTTAAAGTCAATACAACAGGAGCAACGACAATGGAAACGGAAGCATTTACTGACTTATTGAATGACATTAAAACATTAAAGATCACTATCTCATTAAGTTTATCGAGTCAAGGAATAACCTCAGAGCAGGCGATTCAACTAGCCCAAGCGTTAGCAGAAAACCATACCATCACAGAGCTGTACATTGGTTACAACGACATAGGGGATGCAGGGGCTAAGGCGTTAGCACTAAATCAAACCATCACATCGCTGTACCTTAGTTATAACCAAATAGGAGATGAGGGGGCCCAAGCGTTAGCACTAAATCAAACTATCACAGAGTTGAAACTTGATGGCAACGACATAGGGGATAAGGGAGCACAGGCATTAGCAGAAAACAAAACTATCACATGGCTAGATCTTGATGGCAATAATATAGGGGATGGGGGAGCAAAAGCATTAGCAGAAAACAAAACTATCAGATGGCTGAACCTTGATAGCAACGACATAGGGGATAAGGGGGCCCAAGCATTAGCACTAAATCAAACTATCACATGGCTGGGCCTTGATAGCAACCACATAGGGGATGCAGGGGCTAAGGCGTTAGCACTAAATCAAACCATCACATCGCTGTACCTTACTGACAACGACATAGGGGATAAGGGGGCCCAAGCATTAGCAGAAAACAAAACTATCAAATGGCTGTATATATAACAACAGAGGAGCAACGACAATGGAAACAGAAGCATTTACTGACTTATTGAATGACATTAAAACATTAAAGATCACTATCTCATTAAGTTTATCGAGTCAAGGAATAACCTCAGAGCAGGCGATTCAACTAGCCCAAGCGTTAGCAGAAAACCATACCATCACAGAGCTGTACATTGGTTACAACGACATAGGGGATGCAGGGGCTAAGGCGTTAGCACTAAATCAAACCATCACATCGTTGGACCTTAGTTATAACCAAATAGGAGATGAGGGGGCCCAAGCGTTAGCACTAAATCAAACTATCACAGAGTTGAAACTTGATGGCAACGACATAGGGGATAAGGGAGCACAGGCATTAGCAGAAAACAAAACTATCACAACGCTGAGCCTTTATGACAACCACATAGGAGATGAGGGGGCCCAAGCGTTAGCACAAAACCATACCATCACAACGCTGGGCCTTCCTCGCAACCATATAGGAGATGCAGGGGCCCAAGCGTTAGCACAAAACCATACCATCACAACGCTGGGCCTTTATGACAACCACATAGGAGATGAGGGGGCTAAAGCGTTAGCACTAAATCAAACCATCACAACGCTGTACCTTACTGACAACGACATAGGGGATAAGGGGGCCCAAGCATTAGCAGAAAACAAAACTATCAAATGGCTGTATATATAACAACAGAGGAGCAACGACAATGGAAACAGAAGCATTTACTGACTTATTGAATGACATTAAAACATTAAAGATCACTATCTCATTAAGTTTATCGAGTCAAGGAATAACCTCAGAGCAGGCGATTCAACTAGCCCAAGCGTTAGCAGAAAACCATACCATCACAGAGCTGTACATTGGTTACAACGACATAGGGGATGCAGGGGCTAAGGCGTTAGCACTAAATCAAACCATCACATCGTTGGACCTTAGTAACAACGACATAGGGGATGAAGGGGCACAGGCTTTGGCACTAAACAAAACTATCACAACGCTGTACCTTAGTGACAACCACATAGGAGATGAGGGGGCTCAAGCGTTAGCAGAAAACCAAACTATCACATGTCTGTACCTTAGTGACAACCACATAGGAGATGCAGGGGCCCAAGCGTTAGCAGAAAACCATACCATCACAACGCTGAGCCTTTATGACAACCACATAGGAGATGAGGGGGCTAAAGCGTTAGCACAAAACCATACCATCACAACGCTGGGCCTTCCTTGCAACCATATAGGAGATGCAGGGGCCCAAGCGTTAGCACAAAACCATACCATCACAACGCTGGGCCTTTATGACAACCACATAGGAGATGAGGGGGCTAAAGCGTTAGCACAAAACCATACCATCACAGAGCTGAGCCTTTATGACAACCACATAGGAGATGAGGGGGCTAAAGCGTTAGCACTAAATCAAACCATCACAACGCTGGACCTTAATAGCAACCAAATAGGAGACGCCGGGGCCAAAGCATTAGCAGAAAACAAAACTATCAAATGGCTGTATATATAACAGAGGAGCAACAACAATGATAACAACAGAAAATCAAGTATTAGAGATAATGCATACAATAAATACGTTTGAATTATTATACAAGCATGAAGATTGGACAGATAAATATGCTAGAGGCATGATAACTTTTTTACAAAAAACTAGAGATAAGACAAATAGCAAACCCTTAAGAAAGGCAATAAACGCCTCACTTGCAAGATATTTTTATATAAGGAGCAACAACAATGGTAAACTATGACTATGAAGATCAACCATCTCTTCAAGAGTGGGCCGAAGAGATTGAGAGAGACAGAGCAAAGGGACTTTATTATCACGACAAGAAGTTAAAGCTAATAGAAATCCCTATTCATCTTGAGAAAAACAAATATCAAGACGAATACTACATAGCCCGAGCTATTGACGAAGATAACAATCTTTATGAAATCTCGTGGCAAAACAACGAATACGAAGTATATAACTTAAACAAAAAATATGAGGGAAATCAACAATGGAAATCATAAACGGCATCTTCGATGAAACCACCGCTGCTACTGTGATAGAGTTACACAAAGTCTTATCACGTCTTGATTCTGAAACCAAACTCCCGATATTAACATGGCTAGTACTAAATCCCTTGTTGATGGCGCCAAAAGACATTGCCTCTGATGGCCTAGAAGGATTTATTGAGATATTAAGGCGAGCCTTCAACTCGATACCAAATGAGTACTTTGGCACATTAGAATCCTGGGAAAGGTTAAAAAAGGAGCACATGCAATGAACAATTACGAATACTCAAGGCTCGTTATCGAGCAAGCGAAGACAGACATATTATTCGATAACTATCTAATTGCGACTTTTGGTTTTGACGATTACTGTGATGTAAAAATTGCGATAAAGAACATATGCAAAAAGGAGCATAACAATGAGTAATATAATACCGCTAGAATTTAGCCGAGCGCATCTATGTAGAGAAGAGAAAATAGAAAAAGTAATAAAGAAAATTATTATCTTAAAAGCTCGAAAATACAATATAGATCTAGAAATAGCAGAAAAAGACGAAGAACTTAACTTGTTATTAAAGGGTGGGCTAAACCAATGAATGAGATAAAGTTGAATTATCAAATGATCAACGGAATGGAATTTCTCCCGCTGACAGGAGATAAAGAACGTGTAGAGAACTATGAAAGAGAACAAATGAAGAAATGTATGGATGAAGCGAGGAGAATACGCCTTATGGAAGATCTTCGGACTACAAAGATTTTTTGATAGATCTATCAAAAGATAGATCCAGCGAGGGAAAATTAAAGGCGTAAAGATACTAGAGGAGTAAACAAAATGGAAGACATAAAAGCATTAAATAGCCGTATAAATATACTAGAGATAGATATATCTAAAATTTCCTGGGAACTTACATGTATTAAAGAGCTCCACGATTTCCTTTATAACAAAATCCACGAACTAGAGATGAAGATCATCAATCTGGGCGTTTCTGAACATCTAAAAAATGAACAAATGCCATGTGATATAAATGGCAAACCTATAGACGAACTAAACTTACCTTATCGTATCGAAAACATTCTAAAATCCGAAGGAATCCACGCGATCGGGGAATTGGCTAAAAAAACCGAGATTGAATTATTAAAAATCCCGGGATTGGGAAGAAAATCACTACAAGAAATTATAAATTCTTTAGCTTTGAAGGGGGTATCATTGTATGTTTTTTTGCGGGATTGCATATAGATAATTTACCGAGAGAATGTAAAAGAGCAACTAAAACCATTGAGGAAATAACTAAATGACCACGTTAATAGAAGATATTAAAAAAGTGTTAGCCGAAACAGATGAGATACATAGACAAGCCGAAGAATTATATCTGTCACTCGGCAAAATCTTTTCGGGACATAAAGCTACTCCGATCTTTTTGGCACTAATGAAATCAATTGCCTTTATTATACCCTGGGGCTGTACAAACAAAGATGATGCACATGAAAAGGTAGATATTCTTGCAAAATTCTTACATAGAAGAATGGACCAAACGCCCGATGACGTTTTTATTAAAGGAGATCCAAATGAGCAACAAACTACAAAGAGAAATTGAAAGGCAAGACCTGCGATATCGGCAATATGAAACCAAGCTTTATTCAAGCAAATTTGACGACGCAAAAGATTTTGAAACTTTACTACAGGAGCAACAAACCATGACCAAAGAATTAGAACTTCGTCCATCCCATTCCGGCTTTATGCAGGTTGACACCCTTGACAAAGCCATGGAAATAGCGAACTTAATATCAAAAACCTCCTTTTGTCCTAAGGCAATGACAGGGAAACCAAGCGATATAGTGTTAGCTCTTCAATTAGGCCAAGAGCTAGGATTAAAACCCCTACAGAGTATCCAAAACATAGCCATCATTAATGGCAGACCATCCTTATGGGGAGATGCTTTACTTGCGGTATGTCGTCAAAGCCCATCGTTTGAATACATCAAAGAGGAATATCTCAACGAATCAAATTCATATGTATGTCGGGTCAAGCGCAGGGATGAGCCTGAATTCCTGCAAACCTTTTCCGAAGCGGACGCTCGGCTTGCAAAATTATGGGGAAAACCAGGACCCTGGACAGAATACCCACGTAGGATGTTACAAATGAGGGCAAGGGGATTTGCTTTACGTGATGCATTTCCCGACTTATTGCGTGGAATAATAACCGTCGAGGAAGCAAGCGACATTCCGCGCAAAGATTATAGCACTTCTACTGGTTCTGTTATCGAGGGAGAGCCTGTCGTCATTGTAAAAAACGAACCTTATGAACTTTCTCACATATCCCAACAAGCCCTAATGGAGTTAATGCAACAAACAGGCACGGATTTGCAGCAATTTTGCCAATACTTTGAGGTAAACGAGTTAAGGGAATTAACCCAAGATCAATACGAGAAAGCATTAGCAATGCTGAATAAAAAATTAGCAAAATCCGCAGAGATCTTGTAACCGAGTTTAGGCTAAGCTGGGCATGTTGTTGCTCCTTTATCCGAGCCTGGCTTAGCCGCCTTCCCCGTAAACCTGCCATGGGTAACTTTTCAGTTAATTAAGTCACAAAAAGCAATACGTTGTAATTAAGTTTATTAGTTTGACTCATAAATAAATACGTTCCCTTAGCCTCTAATGCCAGCAAACGGCTTTTATCGCCACTGCCCCAGCTCATATCTGGGCAGGAAGGCACTTTTAAAGACCAAGAAGCCACCTTATACCCCCTACCCGCTACTACCCTACCGGGGTACCCTAAAAAGGCAGCCCATCGTCTAAATCTTGGCTTTCTTGCAAAGGCTCTTGATTTTCCTGTTCCCTTGGCTCTAGGATTTGGATGCCATTAGCTATCACCTCGGTTATAGTTCGTTCTATGCCGGCCTTGTCAGTATACTTCCTTGACTGAACACGCCCTTCTACATAGGTCAAACTACCCTTCTTGAGCAATGCAACTACGGTACTTGCCAACTTGTCGAAAGCTATGATTTTAAACCACTCGGTATGTTTTTCATTTTTCCGCTTTTCGTTTGTGGCCAGGGAAAAATTTGCGATCTGCATTCCCGTGGGAGCATATCTGCTTTCGGGATCTGCGCCTAATCTTCCAACAAGGATTATTTTATTTACGCTCATAGGGTCCTCCAAAAAAATTTATTTTACCAATTCCTCAAAAAGTTATCCACATTTTCTGTGGATTATTTTGCTGATTGAAGCATTGCTTTGATTTTCTTGATATTCTCAAGCCCCTCTGTGGTTCTCACAGGGGAAGCATAATGTTCTAACAACTTTTTCGTTTCTTCGTAGGCTCTATTCGCCCTAGTTATAATTTCTTCTTCGCTTTCCCCTGCAGTTTCAAATTCATAATTGTTTACGATCGCATCTATCAAAAATCCTGTGGGGTTATTTTTGTCCTGGGTGTTTGTAATTTTTAATTTCATCTCCTGGAAGCCGTATTTCCACATCCCCCATTTTATCTTTTCAACTACCTTACTATCTCGGCTTATTTTATATTTAGTTGCTAACTTACATAGAGTTTCAAATTCCTCATCGGGGATTGTTGATTTTTCACAATTTGGCGATGTTGTTTCATGGTTCTTTTGTTTTTTTTCAACGACAACAACGCGCGCACGCGCGACAACGGAACGTTGTTGTTTCTTTATGATATGTTTCTTTATGAATGACCCGGCCACCGGGTCTTGGGTTCCGGGTCTTGGCTCATGCTTTTCCGGGTCTTGGCCCATGACCCGGCCACCGGGTCTTGGCTTGTTAGTAGCCATGACCTGGCCACCGGGTCTTGGCTTGTTAATAAAATTATCAATATTAAAGTTTAGTTTTTTACCTTGCTTTGTTAATGTATTTGATAAGATCCCAATCTTGGTAAGTTCTTTTGATATCTTTTCCCAGGTCCATTTGCTGAAATTTAGATTACTTTTAATATCATCTCTGGTCGGCTCCCACTTCCTGCCACGACTTTGTAAATAAACTATAGTAGCGCGAGCAAGAGCGCTTATATTGGGGTCTTGAGCTATGTAATTTGGAATTCTAGCAAATCCTTTAATTTTAGGTTGCTTTTCTTTATTTTTAGGTGGTATCTTAGACAAGAATATGACTCCTGTTTTTAGACAAAAATATGACCCATATTTTGAGTGGTATATTTAGAATAAAACTTCTTTTAATATTTTGAAGTGGTAGCTTCAATTTGATTTTTTTAAGGGGTTTTATTTTTTTATAAATGTGGAATTCGCTGCCCGTTGGAATGATTCTGGCGGGCGCGTTTTTGTCGACCTTCATAAAATTCCTTTCTACTAGTTGTCGAAAATCAAGAATACAGATAAGATCTAAGCGTGTAAATACTCAAAATTCACCCAAAGGAAACCCTTTTAGAGTTAAATTCCCGACTTTACCTGTTGGCAGAGCAGTGTTGACTTTTTATATTATTGACATTACAATATAAGCATTGTTGTTGACTCCAAATTATCTTTGACCAGCGTCCTCCGTTGGTCATTTTTTTGGTATACTGGTCTCTTCATTGCCCTGTTAACGGCTTATTTTTTAGACGGGTATGAAAGGCACGATGGCTATATAAGACAAAATTACGGTGATGATAACACCGAAAATATATAGGCCCCATTTTATGAACTTTAATTCTTTGAGGATTTTATCTCTTTTAATTGTTGTGGCTAGTTGTCTTTCCATTGGACTCCTTTTTTTTTCTTTGTTCAATTAATGCATTTAAATCAATTCCTGTTTTATTTTCTATAAGCTCTTCAATCACCTCTTCGGCTTCTTCTTTTCGATCTGAAGCTGACAATATCAGAAATAACACAACCATGAAAGATACAATTGAGAATAAAGTTAAGGCCATTGCTATAGTTTGATGTAGCACAGAGAGGCCCTTTAAAAAAGAAAATAGTTTACTCATTTGAGATCTCCAATGATTTTTGTCTATCATTTCTCTATTTGTAAAGTCCTAAAAACGGTTGGTTTATTACCCCCTCCAAGCATAAGCGCAAGGGAGATAATAAGTATACCTATTATTTGCCAAACCGAATCTAGTTCTTCACTCAAATATTGTTACCTTTTGCCTATAAACCTCTCATAATTTCCTATTGCTTCTTCAACAGTTCCTTTACCTTTTAAGGTATTGTAGAAACGCTTCCAGTACGAAGCCAAAGCTTTAACATCTGATGCTAATGGTAATGGGTCGGGTATTCTTAAGAAGAAAACACGAGCCATAATTGTTGCATATTTTAAGTTATAAACAAGCATTTCTTGGGTGGGGGCTAACTTTAAATTTAAAGTCTCAAGAATTTTATATCTTAACTCTTTATTATTTGCTAAATAGTTAGACCACAGATCTGCGTGAGTAGCTGGCTCCATCATAAATGGGCCGAGCGCTGGGCCTTCTACTTGCTTTAGATAACTAAGCCCTAAACTTTCTTGAGCTAAAACGAGTATTAATACTTCCTCAACCGCCTCAGAATATAAATCGAGTGGCTTGAGTGACGGCCTAATTATTAGTTCACGAAATTGCTGGTTGTTTATCAAGATTTCCTCCTTTACGATTGAATATACATATTGATTGTTTCTATAGCGCTATCTAATCCATAACATACTTTAGCCAAATAACCCTGAGATGTGAGCCTTTCCAGCCAGATTTTCTGGGCGTTGCTTACACGGCCTGTTTTTGTTTTTAATTCTATAAAACATCCATGCAATTTTAGATCATCATTTGGGATCATAATACCAATATCTGGAAATCCTTCCCTTAACCCCCTATTTACAAGGCTTTTCATCTCATAGGCGCTTCTTGAACCTGCTTCATTGGTGATTTTAAAGGCAAAATCCCCTATGTTTTTATGATACGCTAGCCATTCAAACAACCCTTTCTCTATCTGAGATTCGGTCGGCTCTGTTCTTCTCATATATCCCTATAATTGAAAAATCAACAAAAAAAAAGGAAGCTCTAGCTTAGGAGAAGAACTTCCCTTTTCATCTATTACTAATGGCCGCATTTAGGTGGTAGGACCAGTTAAAACATTGGCAACCTTAGCTGCGTCTTGAACTGCGGTTCCGCCAATTCCTGCCCCTGCTACGGTAGTAAGAATAGCGCTTGCATCTTTGGCAAGACCACCAACACTTGAATCGGTACTAAAGCTACCAGATGCGGTATCTGCTATATTAACGGCAGCATCTAAAGCGCCAACAACTGTCCCTGCTGGGCCAGGAATATTAAAACTCTTTAATAAGTCAAAAATAGTCTTTGCCTCAGTTAGCATTCCATTCAAGTAGTTGTGATTAGATGCAGCTTGTGAGACGGCCTGCGCTGATTTTTCTATTTCAGCGGCAATGTTTTTGACCCTGGTTTCAATAGTAGATAAAGCATTACTCATAAAATCTTCAACATTTTGTAAACTCATAAATTCCCCTTATTGGTTAAAGTGCATTTTCAACAGTATTAATTCCATCTTGAACAGTATTAACAGCGTTAGAAACAGGAGATGCAACATCAACCATGCGATCTAAAGCGTTAATTACACTTCCTACAGTTCCAGGAAGATGCAAACTATTCAAAGAATCAAGAATAAGTTTAGCCTCTGCGAGCATTCCTGAAAGATAGTGATGATTTGCCGATACTTGCGTTACTGTTTGAGCAGATTTATTGATTTCGCCAGATATATTTTCAATCCGGGAAGTAATAAAATTCTTTAAAGCTTCTATAGACATAAATTTCCCTTCTTAATTAAAAATCCAATTATATTAACATTGCAACCTCATAATCTCAACGCACCGCTAAAAAAGGTGACTAAGCTACCCTGACCAAAACACCTGATATGGTAATAGTTCCAGCACTATAATCTGCACTTCCTGCACTTGTATATTTAAATACAAGGCTAGCACCTGCAGCAGTTAACTTAGAAGTCAAGGCCGATGCTGGATATGGTAAAGCAGTAGCTCCCCAACCGCCATTCCCCGTAGTAGGAATGGTTTGCATCTGAGCGGCTGGGATCACGCTATATACAGTAGTACCGTCTGTTACCTGACCCAATCTATCTCCGCTGTTACCACTAAAGTTAGTTCCCCCAACAATCGACAATGAAATTATTTGATACTGCTTTGCTCCGCTAGAAGTATATAAAGTAACACTCCCACCTGCAGCTAATGCTGCTTGTCCACAGGCAACGCTAAAATAAACTACATTAGCACTTACATCTGGACTTGCAGTGGAACCATATAAAACTTTGTTAGCCACTAAGCCCCCATCAGCAATAGTACCTGTAGTGCTTGAAGCTGAAACTAAATTCCCTGATACCAAAGCGGCTGTTGCAACACAGAAATTAGCATTGCCGCCTGCATCTTGAATGGTATAGGTTCTAGCAGCTGCTTGGCTTACATTAGTTATGGTAGTTGCTGTATTCCCTGCATTAGCAGTAGCTTGCAATACTAGGCTGCCTGTATTTGCACCAGCGTAGGAAATAAATTTTCCCGCTGCTCCGGCCGCCGAACCTGCAAAAACATCTCCTAAACTATTGCCAAGAAAAGTTGTTGGCAATCCTGTTAGGCTATAAACCCATGGCCTAGTGCTGCCATAATTTCCTGATGCGGTTGCAACCAAGCTCAATACAGTCGAATTATTGTCCGAAGTGCTAACAAACGCGACCGTGTTCTTTCCAAAGTTTAAATTATTTTCATAAACTAAATTATTAAGATTGACATAGCCAGTGCTAGTTGAATTGCAAACTGTAGCAAGCGAGTCAGTGGTTTCTAGCCAAAGCAAGCCAGGCACATTTCCGACTTCCCCGACTGGTTGATAATTCCATGATTTGATTGACATGATTTTGTTTCCTTACTGTTGATGTTCGCCGCTGCGAACGTTAAATTCCTTTTAGTCCGCTATTCCATCACCACCACTGCAGCCAAAGCCGCATTATAAGCCGTAAGCAGTGTGGCTATATTTTCCGCAGCAGCAGAATTTCCTGCTACTGCCGTGTTGTATTCCGAAAGTAGTGTTGCCGCTGATGGGTCTCCTGTCGCCATAGCATTATTATATGCCATCTGTGCCGCATTTATAGCAGCCGCAGTAGGAGAGTTTGCCTCAACCGCCGCATTATAGGAAGCAAGAGCCGTATTAGCTGCCAATGTCGCAATAGCATTTTGTGCCAGAGCTGCCTCTCTCGCTGCGGCAAAAGCATTAACCGCATCAATAGCTGCCTGAGGGTTATTCTTGTCTGCGGTAATTCCGCTGTCTTCCTCTGCTATACTACCACCACCCGCTATCGCGCCCCTAGACACCATTGTACTGCCACTAGGTATTGTAGGGGTTGGGTCTGGTTGAGCAATAACCCAAATTTGGTTGATGGCGTCGTAAACATATGATTGTCCATCATCAGGATATGGAGCTATTGGCGTTGGAACCCATGTTGGTGCGTTAACTGCGTATCCTGCTGGGGGGTTACTGTAGAAAACATCGTTTGTGAGATCATAAATATAACCTATTCCTGGGTAATTTGCCCTCAAGGCAGGCTTAGTTGGGTCAGTTGTTGCTCCGTCTGGGCCTGTTATAGGGTTAGCAAGATAATGCACGCCAGCCGACGTATTATATGAGCATCTTATATAAAGCCATCCAATAGGAGGGGGATTTACATTTACAAATGCCTCTTCGGCAGCAATTACTGATACAACATTATAAAGGGTACTTCCCTCTGCTGTTGGACAACATAGCGCGTATGTACTCATTTTGAATTCTCCTTTATGCCGTGAATGTACTGCTTGAGAGGAACGTATGAACCGTCGTACCAGGAGAACTCCCATACCACGATACAGTCCCACCACTTCCTCTTTGAACAAGACCTTGATACGCAATGATAATAACACCTGAGCCGCCATTACCACTGCCCCCCGTCTGATCAAAAAAGCTATACCACCAACCGCCGCCACCGCTGCCAGTATTAACAACTCCTGATGTGGGTCCTGGCAGCCCTCCCTCTCCCCCAGTGCCCCCAACACCATTGCCGCCTGCTCCTGCCGCAGAGCCGCCACCACCACCACCATAGTATTGATTTACGCCTGTTTGATAGTTGTTTTGAATAGCATTCCCGCCATTTCCTCCAACATAAAAAGACGACCCTACAAACCCTGGGCTTCCTGCTCCTCCTCCGCCTGCGTTAGCAACAATCCATGCTCTGTTAACTTCTC
>CAZNOW010000006.1:0-55137 GCA_964574915.1 uncultured Candidatus Saccharibacteria bacterium | reverse complement strand
AGCATCCCTCGCAGCAGCCCCCGCAGCAGCCCCCGCAGCATCCCTCGCAGCAGCCGTGATAAGCCCATTGGCAAAGTCTCGTGCGGCTTTGATTGCCGATGCGGGGCGTTTATCGTCTGAGTATTGCTGCCAAATGGGCAAAACTTGGCCGGCAAAATCTGCGGCCATTAGGCGCGCTACTTTATCGCAATTCTCGGCAGTTGCGCATAGAGCCCACAGCGCATCATCCAAGCCATTGAGGTTGAGAATAGTAAGCAGATTGATGGGTCTGTCTGGTGGATAGTTAGTTCCCAGCGCTGTGAGCAGAACTTTGTATCGTGGCGCACAGGCATGGGCTTTGTGTAGCAGATTTAATGTGGTGGTGAGTTCCATGATTCCCTTTCTGGGTGGGTACTGCGGTTAAGCTGCTACCGAGGTTTCCTGGTTAGACAGGTGCGATATTGCACTAAGCTTCGACCAGTTCCGAGTTGAAGCTGTTGGCTTTGTGGAAGGCTTCCCAATTCTTGTACTTGTGGACGCTGGACACATCCGCCTGACGCGCCCATGACGGAGCCAGGGTGGACATAGCCTTGCTGACCGTTTCAGCGGTGATGCGGTCGGCGAATTGAAAGCCGGTGCCGGTCTGTCTGTTTGGCATGTGGACGGTGCTGACGGATGGCCGGCCATCGCTCCATTGCGCGTAGGCAATGTTGGTTCCATCGGTCACGTAGCAGTATTCGCCCTTGAACGTGCCTTTAGCGGGGCGATAGTACACCTTCCAGCCTTGCGCCTTCATCATGTCGATGTATTCGTTGGTCATGCTGCTACCTGCTTTCCGTTCATCTGTTTGGAGCGTAGGACTGCCCAGACGCAAGCTGCGCGGTGTGAGGCGATGATCCAAGCTGTCTTGTAGAGCTTCGCTTTCGCGGTTGAAATGGACATAAATCCTCCAAAATGTGCGATATTGCACTAAACCGGTTAATTGGCCTGAAGTTGCCCAAAAAGATGCTCAATATCAGCCTTGCTGCACGTCTTACGTGTCGACCGCTTGCGAATGGTGTATCCAGCGCGGTGTAGATCGGCCTTGAGCGCCTGTAGCTGCGTGGCGAACACTTTCGCGGTCCCATCCGTCATTGCCATCAACTCAGGCATTGCTTTCTCGCCAGCGGGCGACTCGGGCAGGATGAGCGCGAACATGCCGTCAATGCGATAGCTAAAGTCTGGATTTTTCCGCTTTGGGTTACATACGTAATGCTGTCGCGTACCACAATCAGGACAAATAGTCATTGCGTTCTCCTATAACCCCATAATTCCAATTGATGCAACAATTCCATTGCGGTGAACAGGGCACTCAATGTTCATGGTTCCATCGGCATGGCAACGGCACCCAGTAGGGCGCGTGAACCCGTTAAATGGTTGATGGATAGACTTGACCATATCTCGCAACTTGCGCTGTTCTTCTGTCTGATCTATCAGGTATTGCGGCGGGTCTGGACGAACTGCCCAGTGAGTAACGCGCCACATAATAGGGCGAGGAGGATGCTCCATTTCTGTATACCAAACGCCTTGTGCGTTGATGAACGCAAGGCCACCGAACACAAGAACAGTTTCACCCACTGGCGGGTCTTCATAGTCGGTATCAATCCAATTGATCGTTTCCAGTCCGTTCATGCGATCACCACTGTCTTTCCAGCCGCGTACATGCCCTTGACAATGCAGTCGGCAAGAATGAGCGACTCTTCCATGTTCAGCTTGTTGGTGCGCACCACATCGCGGATAATGTCCCCACGGCGAACCGACTCAGCGTCTTTGTATTTGCGGGCGATATTCAAAGCCAACTTGCTCACTTGATTCATGGTCATGTTCTTTTCCTCCTCATCTGATGTATCTCTACGCGGTGTCCACGCTTGCAGGCTTTGCAGTTGTAGATGATTGTCATGGCTGATTGCCTCTGATGTGTTCTCGCGGTGAACTACAGCGAAAACGCATCCGATATGTGCTGATCATTGATCCGTATTGGCCTTGCGTACCCATCTCATGGATGGCAACCTGGGGCGTGCCCTCAACTCATCAACGTGACCAGATTATCACAATGTATTGCAATATCAAGCAATAAATTGCAACGAATTGCAATTATTAGCAATCATGCTCATTGAGTGCTAAGCGGTGGGTAATTCAGTCTTTTCTCTCTAACATCTTCTCGATACTCACCGTAGCAATCCGTATCGTCCTGTATCCAAGCTTGCGTGATATAAGCCTTCCAGACACACACCAACCCCTCACAGTCTTCACACTGATCCCCAAGTATGCGGCAGCGTCTTTCGGGGTTACCCACTCCTCCATAAGCTGGTTCATTGATCCTCCTGCGCCAATATTACCGCATCTTTCCGCAATAGGGAGCAATGGGGTGTAATCAGAAACGTTTTCCCTCTCATCTTCCATTTTTTGCTTCTTGCTCCGTTCCCCGATGCCTCGCCGCGTTCCATGCCTGCGGCAGCCCTCACTGGCGCGCCTAAGTGCTTTGCCTGCCGTGGGTTGTCGTGAATTTGTCCATGTGGCGCATGAAGGATGTGGCGAGAGGTTGTCCAGGACAGGGCGGCGTGATGGCATGGAACGTTCCTGAGCCCAAACATGGATTCATGGATTTTGGTCAGAAAGAGAATTATTCACCCGAAAAGCGAATTTTCCACTTGATTATTGGGCAAATAAGAGTATTATTCACTTATGGGCGCGTTGAAGAGTGAAAAGTGTTCTCGTGGGCATCGGATGGTGGAGGAGAATCTTTATCACAGGCCTGATGGAAAGCGGGAGTGCTTAACGTGTAAGAAGAACAGAAACCGAAAATTGTATGTTCCTGCTGGAGATATTCTGAATGCGCAGGCTCAGGCCGGGGATTTTTCGAGAGTTCAATCGCCTGAAATTGCGGCAAAGCTACGAATCGCTTCAGAGGGAGTTCGGGCGATTGTGGATAGACCGGTTCATGCAGCCGTCGCCTTTGATGAATTTGTTGAAGAGGAAACCGTGATGTGCTCCTACACTGAATATGATGGCGAGAGTGGAGAGACGATGGCTTGCGGAAAGCCTGAGCATAGCGCAAAGGTGAAGCACGGGAACTGGAGGAAGGTGTGAGCGAGAAAAAGATTTTGGTACCGGAGGGAATGCTTAAGGCGGCATATAGCGTAGGTTCTAATGGGGAAGATTCACAATTGGCCGCTGAAGGTTTGATGGCTGGAATACGCTGGCTGAGCGAGAATCCAATGGCGCCCACCGAAGAGCAAGAGATAAAGTGCTTTGATTTTGTTGACGACAAACTCCCAGAATGCGATTCTCGTTTAGTCCCATTTGCTGTAGAGTGGCAACGTCGCATGTTCCTCGCGCCAGAACAAGAAGACTTGAACGGGATCAAGAACTTGCTTGAACCATATGGAGATGTTTTCAAACTTGTGTGCGAGATTGATGGAATGAGCGAACCAGGAGCCCCTTCCTCTACGGGAGATCAGGTGGAGATGAGAGATAAAATATTCAAGTTCATCATCGAAGCCTACCGTAGAGGAAAGGAATCGCGGCAGGATGGCCAGTGATGGATAACCCATTTCACGATCTTCGTGAGATTCTGTATTTGGAGCGGGAGAACCGTTATCTTCTTCGCCGCATCCTTGAACATCTCAAGCACCATGTTTTCTCAATTCACGTCACACTGGAGAGCAAAATGGCAATCTCAGTAGGCACTACCGGAACATTCACCGCCCAACTGGAAGACAACGGGAATCCGATCTCGCTTCCTTCTGGCTCAACCTTCGCATGGACTTCGGACGACACCAACGCAACCTTGGCCCCTTCCGCGGACTCAACCTCGGTCGTCGTGACCGTTCCCGCAACCGATACCGCCACATCGGTCACCGTCACCGCCGGCACCACGGCGCCTAACGGATCGACTGTCTACGGTTCGGTCACCGTTCCCATCACACCCGGCGTGACTCATACGTATACGATTCTCGTGAGCCAGACGGCCTGAAAGTTCCCCCGCACGGGGGAAATGGGTACCAGTTCAATATGGCTGGGCATTCCGTGGGCCGCGCATCCGGTAAACCCAAGACGCGGAATTCAGTGCAATATCGCACCAAACGAGGGAAAATGAACGACCGCGACGAAAAAATCATTCAGTTTGCCCAGAAAGATGCTGCCCGACTTCATCAGCCAAACTGCCCAAAATGCAAGCATGAGCCGCTGGAGTTCATGTGCAATGTGGTCAAGACTCCAGTCGGGCATCTGGTGTCGATCATCTGGTGCGGTCACTGTGGATACACTCTGAGCGCACAGTTTGTCGGCATGGACCAGCCACAGCAGCCGATGATTGTGAGGCCGTCATGAGGGCCATTCTCTGTTGGGTATTCGGCCACATAGACGCACTGAATATGACTCCGGAGAACGGAGCAAATATTCACGTGTGCAGACGATGCGGAAAAATATTTCGTATCGATTTGGAATGCTGGGGGCGCTAAGTTGAGGCAGCACGGCGACCCAAACCGCGACTATGCCGGAGAGTGGCTCCGCTGGCGCAAGGAACACGGTTTGACCCAGGAACAGGAAGCACAGGCGCTCGGCATCACTCGCAAGACCATCCGCGACATTGAAAAAGGGAAACATCCGCCAAAGTTAGGTTCCCGTGAGAAAATGGCGGCATTGCAACAGAGGTACAGAGAGGCAGAAAAGGAATATCATGACAATCGAGCAGATTGAGAATTGGTTCATCTATCACGCGCCATCTAGCGATGACCTCGTGACTTACGAGAAGTTGCGCAACTCAGCGAGGGCATTCGCAACGGCAATCAACGAACTATGTCCAGAATCCGCCGATAAGACAGCGGCGATTCGCAAAGTGCGTGAGGCTGTGATGACGGCCAATGCGTCCGTAGCATGCAAGGGGAAATGATGAGCGCAAATACCGTATCCATTCCTCAGCCATTGACGGGAACTGAAATCAAGCATGGAATTGCAGTCCGCATGACGCAGGACTTGCCGGCCGATGTGGTAGAACCGTTGCGAGAACAGATCGAGGCAGGTTTGGGCAAGACGTGCTCCCTGCTTGCGCACACTGCCTACGCCAAGTTCAAGGCGATGTGGAACTTGGCGTGGTGGCGAGAAGATGAAAGTGTTCGTGCTGATTGGTGGGTCACCTACAATCTTGACAACTTCGGAAGGGTGACAAGCGGAGGTATCGGAAAGCATCAGATAGCTCCCGGCGGAACTGTTTGGGCTAAAGGAACGATTGACGAGGTTCCTCCCAACCGCTTCCGCCGCGAAACGTCTCAGCCGATCCCCAAGCCAACAGAACTGAAGCCGCCCGAACCGGAGAAGTCTTCTTTCTCGAAGTCTCTGCGCGGGTCAGGGAAACGGAGGGATGTGTGACAGGAAAGCAAAAACCAACTTATCTTCCTGGTTCAATGGAAGATTATGAGCAGAAAATAACAGAGTTGAGAAAGAAGATCATCGGGGAAACGGAGGGATGTATGACCGAAATTGCCATGAATACTCTAGAAATAGGGACGAACGGAAAAGGTAAAGTCGTTGTGAATCACCCCGACTTGGAGCCCGACGAGAACGGTGTCGGACATATCGTCTTCTCTGTCGAGCAGGCTAGAAATCTAGCAAACCTGCTCATGTCTAGAGCTGCGGATGCTGCCGTAGAGCGCGGAGACCTGAAAACCAACTTCGTGAACCATTCACGTCGGTTGTGGTCCGAAGAAGAGTGCAGGATTTTTGTAAATGCTGCTGTCGCCAAACTGATCGACGATGCCGGTGGGTTGCTGACTATCGCAGTGTCGGATATGCTCCGGCTCGCTCAGAAGGGAACACTGGCGATGGCGCTCTCTGACGATGACAAGGTTCTAACTCTCACCCGAGTTAAGGAGGCGTGATGCCAGAAGTCCCTGAAGTTGACCGCTCCAAGCGATGCATGTTGAGCGGAAACCCTGAAACTCCCGAACATCGCGAGATTGATCCAGCCACAGGAATGCAGAAGGATTATGTGGTTCTCTGCCCTCAGGAACGAGCCAAGGGATTCGTAAAACCTGTTCGACGCTCTTACAGGCACCTGACGTGCGGATCGGTAACGACGATGGGGCTGGCGCTGTCTGAAACCTACGCACGCGACCCCCACTTCTATTCGGGAACGATGTGCGTGAACTGCCACGCTCACTTCCCCCTCAATCAATTCAAGTGGGAAGATGATGAGCCGATGGACCCGGCGTTGCAAGCTGAGGCCGAAGTATGACCTCGAAACAGCTTGACCGAATCATCTCCATCCTCGACCGTGCAGTGAAAGTAGCTGAACGATGGGCAGACCGGGAGTATCCTCAAATCGATGAAACAACAGAAGCCACCATCAGCCGGGTTGGAGATCGTCGGACGCCCCAAAGCCCCGAAGAGTACAGATCCTTCGAGTCCGAAGAAGACGCGCTCGCACGGTTCTCCAAGCGTATCAATCAGGCGTAACGGCTATTCTCAATCCCCGCTTGCCGTGATGAAGCGCCTGGACATCGACCCCGCCGCAGTAGCTTTGATGCCGCACGAGCCCTCGGAAATCCTCACGCGATGCTTCGGGTCAGGGAAAAGTCTGCCTCGCAAGGAAATCATTGGCTTCGCGGCAGTGTCCAATCAACCGTGCGCTTTGGCGTTTATGAATTCCATTCGCCAGGTCAAAGCCTCAGACCTGAAGAAACTTTCGTTTGAGGCGATGTGCGTCCATGCCCGAGTGAACCCCATGGAGATTCTGGGGGCGATCATGTCGTCAGCAATCCAGATGAAGGGCGTAGAGAGCAGGCTAAAGGCCGCTCTGGCTCATCCCGAGGTCGTAGAGGCAACCGTAGAGGCTGCGAAGGCTGGAGAGCCCATAATGGTTGGCGGGGTCCCCTTGCGAGACGATGATGGAAAATTGGTTCGCTATCGAGGGGATGTGGCAGCACAGCGCATCATGCACGAGGCGGTAGGGTTCTTGCCCACAAAGAAGGGTGGAGGCATAGAGATCAATCTGGGCTTTGGCCGGCCAGCAGAGGAACGCGATTCAGACAGTGACGCCGATGACGACTGGGATGACGCTTTCCCCGCGCTAGGTGAGCAGATACAAGAGTTCAGCGCTGACAAACATAAGCTTCTCGAAGGCAAGAAAGACTAGATGTATAGCGAACGGATTATCCAGGAAACCATAGACGGATTCGCCCGCAAAAACGGCTGGGATCCGCGCTTCCATACGGTTGCCGAGTGCGACTTCATGGTGGAGGAAATCAACAAGTACGCCGACGTGTCCAAGTCGAAAACTGGCGCACGGTCCTACTTCTTCTGGAAAGACGGCAAATCTCCATCCCCGGCAACTGTCAAGAAAATCAAGCGCTGGGTAGCCAACGAACGATTCCTTTGCTTTGCCTCGGCAGAATATTTTGTTACCCGTTACGCCTACATCCGCGCAGCCAACACGCAAATCGTTCATTTCGACTTCCGTCTTGCGCAGAGAATCTTTCTCGCCTTTCTTGCCGAGTGCGACGATCTCCAGATTGCTATCCAGCTTTTCATCCTCAAGGCCCGACAATTAGGTGTGTCCACCGTCACAGCATTGTTCTTCGTCCAACGCATTCTCTACGTCGCCAACACCTATGCAATTGTGGCGTCCGTGCAGGTTGAGCAATCGAAGAAACTGAAAAACATGATAGACACCTGCCAGGATAAGCTTCCGTTCTGGCTGCGCGTCCCGCAAATCTCCACCAAGATCAACGAGCCGAAGTGGACGAATGGCTCTCGACTCTCCGTGCAGGCCGGTGCGCAGGAAGTCGGCATTGGACAGGGCGACTCTCCATCCTGCCTCCATATCAGCGAGCTTGGCGACTATACGAACCCCAAACACACCCTTGATGAAGGTCTATTTCCTGCCTGCCACCAGTTACCGTCTTTGTTCATGGTTCTTGAGGGTACCGGGTCGATGGCGACGACTTGGCAGAAGGAAAGCTGGGAACTCTACTCCTCCGGAAAGGGAAGGTTCAAAGCCTTTTTCATTCCCCCGGCCTGTGCGACTGACCTTTATCCGCCCGAGGCGTGGTTACGCCAGCATCCCCTTCCTGAACCTTGGGAACAGCACGTCACGGACACGACGCGGAAGATGAGGCGCCGTGGCGAGTTGTTTGTTCGTTCCACGGATTATCTTTGGAAAGTCCTGGGCCAGCGCTGGGAGATGCCGAAAGAGTTTCAGTGGTTCTGGCAGTGCGGTTATGAGGAGGCGGTGGCAAAACATGCGGAGCGCGAGTTTCTTGCCGCCAATGCCGTGACGCCGAACGATGCTTTCCAATCCAAAGACGATCCAGTTTTCACGCAAGAGGCGATTACCCTTGTGACCGAGGCGCGGGAAAAGAGCTATGCAGCCTATGCGGTCACCGGAAGAACGATCCTGATGGGAAGCGACAACGTTCCCTATGAGCCCAACCGCGAGGCAGTCAACCCCAACGAGCCAGACATTATTCTCGAATGGAAGGGGCTGGACGACAACGAGTACCGATGGAATCTGGTTCCTTTGCGGCCATTTGACGATTCGACCGATGAAGCGTGTTTCGACAAACTGCTCATTTTCGAGGAGCCTCAACCCGGAGCGGAATACGCCATTGCGATTGATACGGCTGGAGGTTTGAATAAGCCCAATGAGGACAGGGCCACTCTTTCGGTTCATAAGCACGGCCACGGGACTGGACCCGATATTCAGGTGGCCTCACTCACATCGCTCCGGGTGAATTCACCCCAGATGAGCCGTATTGCGGCGGCAGTAGCAGTTCTCTACGGAACGGACGGAAGCGGGAACATCACCTCTGCGAATCCTTTGGTTGTGAAGTTCATCATCGAACAGACGCGGAAACCGGGAGATGAATGTCAGAGCCAATTGAAGATCATGGGCTTTCTAGATCATCACATTATGATCCGCATCGACAAGAAAGGAAACGTTTTGCAGGATTCAGGCCATCAGGAAGGATGGTGGACCAGAGCCTATACCAGACCTTACCTTCTCGACCGCTGGGTGGATGCGGTGAATACCGGCTGGCTGGTACTGAATGATCCTATTGTCATTCGGCAGCTTTCTACCTTCGTGCGAAAGTACATCGGAGGAGAAGGCAAAACCGAGATGATCCACATGCAAGGACAACACGACGACAATATCTTTGCATCGGCCATGGGCTGGACCACTTTTCACGAACTAGAAAATTCCGCAGCTAGAATACAGTCTCGTTGGCCATTAACGAAGAAGGTGAAAGAAGCTTTAGGCGATGCGTGGTGCACTCAGGGAATGATTGTTCCAAGCTACTAAATGCTTTGTTCTTAATCCTATGCGGTACTGGTGAAGGTGGGGGGAAGGGTGTGGTTAACCCGGTTGTACAGGTGAGCCACAAGGCTTGGGCTATCGCCGTTCACCTTTTCCCATGCGTGACCGGAGCCAGGCGAGGGGCAGTGTCTCCACTGCGGGCGGGTGTTTGCCGGGGATTGGTTTGACGCCTTAACCACCACAGCGGGCATCCAACAGACTGAACCCGCCGCACTCAGCTTATCCCTAAGGATTTAGGCGATTGGTCCAGACTGCTATCGAGGCTCCCCTGAGCGCACCACTCTTCCCGCCCCGCCTGCCTTTCGTGCAGGACGCCAAGGCGCATGAAGGCTCAAACCTTAACGAAAATCGAATTGTCGTGATTTTTGCTCTCATGTGACTTGGCAATTGCAACCCTATCACAAAGTTTTGTATACTACAAGTGCGCTCATGGCTTGGCAGCTTGAGACGTGGTTCCTTTCGTCGATGGTCAAAAATGCCTCTTCCTCCCGGTTGAGGCATTTTTGTTTTGGTGCAATCTTGCACTGCCAGAAATTCTCAATTGCTCTTAGCGTCCAAGCGGTGTAAATTGTGTCTCATGGGCAACGTACAATTGTGCGGCACCGAAAGAACCGTGGTTTACCGGGAAATTGGAACCTCCAGAATCCTCAGTTTTGGAATCGAGGGCGCTCCTCCACTCAATGTTCCCGAAGGAATCCGCTACGAAACAATCATCTGCCTCCACGCTTGCGATCTAGACCGCTTCATGGACCAGTATCGTCAACAGCACATCGATGACGAGGAACGGGCGGCGGTCAAGAAGCTGGAAAAGGAGCGGGACTTCCGCAAGTCGGTACGGGATTCTGTAATCGCCAGAAACGCCCATCTGGACCCATTCAACCGGGACGTGAATATTCGGATGCTGGATGCCCAAGACAAGCTCTACGAACGCATCCTGAGTCAGCGTATCCGGGCAGTGCCGAAGCTGGCGGCTGAGATGTACGAGCAGGGCGGCGACGATACCCGGATCGTGAAAGATGGACTGAAAGGAAAACTGTAATGAGCGAACGAGTGCAAAATGCTGCCCGCGCAGTACATGAGGCCAACAGGATTCTCTGCTTGGCTATGGGGGATACGTCTCAACCAAAATGGGAAGACGCTCCTGAGTGGCAAAAATCGAGCGCTATCAAAGGCGTTCAGATGATCCTCGACAACCCCTCAACATCGCCAGAACAATCACATGAAGGATGGCTGGCAGAGAAGGCGGCAACAGGGTGGAAGTATGGCCCCGTCAAGAATCCTGAAACCAAAGAGCATCCTTGCTTCGTGCCTTACAATGAGTTGCCAGAAAATCAGCGGCTCAAGGACGAGATGTTCGGCACAGTGGTTAGATCGGTTCTCGGATAGAGCGATACGGGGGATTCTGCAAATAAGCGATGGCCTTTTCGAGACGGTCAATGCTGTCTTCGGATAGTCCCAGGATCATATTGCAGGTATGGCACAGAATCCCTCTTACCTCCCCATCGGCGTGATTGTGGTCAGTGGACCAATTATTCCGTTTCCCCGGTTTGTCTGTGCCGCATATCGCGCACCTGTTCCCCTGAGACTCGAATTGCTTATCCCACTGTTCCAACGTTATTCCATAGATTCTTTGAAGGTCTCTGTCGCGTATCCGTTTTCTATTAATTTGGTGATATTTTGCTTGATACTCTTTACCGTATTTTTTGATTTGTTCCTTGTGGGTGTCTCTATACCGCTGGCAGGTTTGCTTTTTCTTTTCGGGGTGCTTAACCCTATAAGCAGTACTGCGCTCACTTTCGAGTAGGCGGAATTCCTCGCTCTCTTTTACTAATTTTCGGCGGCGCAGTTTCTCACGTTCGTTCCGGCGCAAACGGTAGTTGTCATCATTCTTATGGGCAAGTCTCCACAGACGCATCCGCTCATTTTCAGCTAATCTTTTCTGTTCTTTGAGAGTATCAGGTGTAGAATTTGGATTTGATGGGGTTGTCATGCGCGGACTTTCCTCCGTGTAGGGTCTTGGCCGGATGCGACGAACATCCGACAACTCCATTATAACCCATGCGTCTCTGGAGAGTCGATGCTTTACGGCGAAAGTGATCGAGTAATAAGTTGGCAGGCTCCTCCGCGAGAGGCTTCAGGCTCTTTAATAGCTGGCTGGTTCTCAGATTTGACATCTCAGGGAGATAACTGGGTCCAGAACCAGCCCGGCATTGCAAACCTGACCAACGACATTCAACTTTTGATGGGCACCGGCCAGGACCGGGACATGCCCTCCAATCTTCTCCAGCCAGACATCCGCTCATTCGTCGAGACGATTACCGACCTTCGCCAGATTGCTACGATGGGGTCCAAGGCCGAGCAGTCCAAGAAGACGGTCGCTCTCTACAACGATGTTTTCAAGTTCGTGTTCTGGGACTCGCTCTACGTTCCCAGCACCCGCAAGGCTTTGCAGTGGGCCATGCTTGGCAGAGGGTACAAGTGGCAGAAGTTCTCCCGTCCGTGGCATGGCAGTGGGCCAGCAAAGATCAAGTTTGAGGCTCTAGGTCCGAGAGAGTTCCTTCCTGACCAACTTCCCCACAATGCCGACCTCGATGATGGGTACGCCGGCACAATCGTCTTTCCAATGGGTTTGGCCGAGGCTCACGCAAGGTTCGATAAATTCCAGCAGTGGCTTACTCCAATTTCTCAGTATTCCCGCTCCGGGGTCAATGTCACACAGAACATGCTCAGACGGTATGAGTTCTACGACCGCTGGCGCTTTGGTGGGTCAAACAACTCGGACTGGGTCGAGAAGTACTGTGAAATCCGGTATCACTTCATCCACGATCTGCGAGTCAATGACACCGGTTACACGCAGCAGATGGGCATTGACGGCTCGACGTGGGGATACAAGGTTCCCACGGTCGGAGATCTGATTGTTACCGTCGATCCCGATACCGGTCTTCCCCGCTCACGCAAAGCGGAGGTGGACGATTGCAAGATGTATCCCCGATTGCGGCTTGTCATCACTTCCCCGTCCTGCCCGGTTCCGCTCTATGACGATACAGCTTGGGACATGCACGGCATGATTCCGGTGACGCAGCATGACGTGAATGATTGGGTATGGTCACCGATGGGATACTCCATCGTGGCTGGCGTCAAGGGCTTGGAAGTGGCGCGGCGTGACAGGCTCTCGGACATCAATACCGTTCTGTCTGTGAGGAAAGACCCTCCGCTTGGCACAGACGTATCCACCGGCGTGTCTCGAACGCAGATGGACAAGCTCGACTTGCTCCATGCTCAGGGTGTCAGAGTAGGAGGCAAGGGAGATCCTTCGAAGTGGACTAAATCTCTGCTTCCCCCAGAAGTCGATGTAGACGAGAAGGACTTCAAGGGTGTGGACATGCTCGGAGCGGCAATCAAGGGCGCTCTAGGCTTGACGGATATTTCGTCCATGCGTGAAGTCAAGGGCAATATGTCCGACCAGGCTTTCGACAAGATGGTTGAGAATCTTGGTCCGGTGGCAAAGGGCATTGCGTTGAATCAGTGGGTGGCGAACTCCAAAGACGCCAACATGCTGAAGTTCAACATTGCTCAGTACTTCACTCCTCAGATGCTTATGGACATGATCGGGCCGGAAAGCGTAGGAGTGGAGACGTTCGATAACGACCCGAACTCCCTTGTTCCTTCGCATCTTCCCGGCGAAGATCAGAGCCATATCAGCGCTCACGACCGGCTGGATAGAGCACGTTGGTTCTGCGAGAGACTCAAAGTAATCAACACGCCAGCGCAGTTGCTCAACGTTACCCACATCCAGGAACGCATGACCCAGATGCTGTTGTTGCAACAAAAAGTTCCCATCGATATTGAAACCACGATGGAAAAGATTGGCGTGCCGGACTATCAAGTGCGACATGACAAGTGGAAGGAAGAGCAGTTGGCAGATGAAGAATGGAAACTTGACGTTGCTGCAACGCTTGCACGGAAACAACAGGCATTAGGTTTGCATCCCCCCGAGCAGCCTCAAGGTGGACCTGGACAGGGTAAGGGTGGAGGACGAAAACAGACGCACCAAAAAGGAAATCAGCCCAGCATGAAGGGTTCGCAATCGGGACAAGTAAGGGTGACAAACAAGAGTTCGTGAGTGTGAATAAAATGCACAGAGAAGAAGAATGCAACGAATTAAAACCGTGCCCTTGGTGCAAAGAAAATCCATTGCTTTGCTCCGATGGACTCGGGAATCATTGGGTTACGTGCAGAAATGCATATTTGCCAAGTGACAGCGGTTCTACCTGTCCAGTTTGTCCGGTTGCCAGATCATCAAAAATGACATTGAAGATTCCTGAGCCGGGATGGTCTAAAGAACAGGCCATTCAATTTTGGAACGGAATGCAATAGCGTACAAGGAGACAAGAATGGACACCCGTACAGAGATCGAAAAAGAGTTGGGGATTGAAGTCATAAAACGGGAGAAATTTGTCTCCTATCGTGAAACCATCGCCCTCAGAAACAAGGACCGCATACCTGAAGCCATCGCCTATATCCAGTCGCAGGTTCATCGGGGAAAGGTGACGGGCAAAGTCAACGTCAACATGAATCAGGGCGGTGTGACCCAGGTCCTGACTGAACAGAATGGGCGCGTCAGAATAGGTTCGGAAATGGACGAATTGACGGATTCCGTTTTTTGTTTGACGAATTCGCTTGACATGAAACCGGATGCGGCGTAACGTCTGTTTTTAGATTACTGAATTCGAGATTCCAATCCACTCCTTTGGAGATCGGAACGGCCTCAAGGCGAAACAGCTTTGAGGCTGTTTCTCGTTTAGGGCGAAATCCAACCAAAGGAGATCATCATGGCAAAGCGCAAGCACGGAATGGAAATCAAGGGCGTCAGTCACGAAGGCAAGGCCAAGCGCCGCAAGGCCGCGAAAAAGGGCGGTCGTGGCAAGCACCGGGGTAATAAGTAGTCAAACATGGCTACTTCAATGGCAAATCCGCAGGCATCGGCTCCTCAACCAGGGGCCGATGCTGGTGCGTCTCAAGCGAATCCGCTTCAGACAACGCTGGGCAAGATTGCGATGCTCATCAAAAAGCTAGCAGCTGATAACACTTCCGTTCAGGAACCTCTCAATCAGGCAGTTCAATCCATCGTGCAGGCGATTCAGATGAGTTCGCAGGCGACTATGCAGCCGCAGCAACCATCCGCGCCTCCGCAGCAATAGGAGAATAACATGAGAGTAGACGAAATCCTTGCAGAACTTGGCGTCACAGTTGATCCCGCGAAAACCGCCGTACTCAAGACTTGGAATGACAAACTTTCCGCGCTTGAAACCGACGCGCAGACGAAGCTCGCCGATGCGCAGAAGCAGTTGCAGGATGCGCAGGGGCTTCAGCGGGTAATCGATCAGAACATTCAGGCATCCGGCCTCACCGAAGCGAACATCACGCAGTTGCAAGCAAATAACGCTGCGTTGACCGCCGCTCTTGCCGCAAGGGATGCCGCAATCGATGAAATCAAGAAGGCGGGGTTCACCGGCTTGAACATTCCCGAACTGCCCAAGGTGAATCAGGGGCCAACACCCAAAGACCCGGTGAAGCAGCTTGAGGAAACCATCATGAACGGTATTGGCATGATGGGCCAGACCATGAACGAGATGAACCGCTATCAGCGCGTGTTCCAGTCGGCAGTTCCTGAAGATCCCGCAACCATTGCCGACCGCGCCATGAAGGCCCGTCTCACTGTGCGCGACTACATGGAGCAGACCTACCATGTCAGCGCCAAGGAAAAGGAATTGACCGCCGCCACCGAGCAGAAAAGGCTGGACAATTATGCGGCCACCAAACTCGAAGAATGGAAGGCCGCGCATCCGGTGACGAACGGCCATCCCGAGCTTGGACCTGGAGTTCCGTCGAACTATCCCAACATTCCCAAGCCTTCCGACGCTGCCGGTGTACGTGAAATGGCTGGCAAGTCGCCGATGGAAAAGATTCGCATGGCACGAGATCGCGTACAGAGTGAAGTCAAAACGCGGATGAACGCCGCCTAAGAAAGGGTGAATTTCAACTATGCCTTACCCGAATGACCCATCCTACAATGTTCGCGATGCAGTCTCGCGGGAAATGATCCGCAAGGGCACCGTGATTGACTGGTTCGGCACGAACTATCCACTGATGACCCTTTTGCGCGAGGCAGGCATTATCGACCTCGACTTCCAGGGAACGGGCGTTCGGACTCCGGGCATCTACGACTACACGGACGGCTACGCCACCGAGCCTGGCGCGATCATCAACCCGACCAACAAGCAGCGTGTGACGGACACTCTGTACGACATCCGTTTCATGGCTTCGGGTCTGACCGTGGAGCCGACCGAGTACAAGCTCTACAACGCTCCGGGAGAGACGCAGGTTGCCGATCAGGAATTGATTGACAACTACTGCATGACGCAGCGTTTGGAGTCAATGGTCGAGATGCAGGCGTATCAGCATGGCCAGTGGAACTCTGGCGGCGCTCCGGGTTCATCGACTGCCGGAGTTTCGACCGACCGACACTTGGCGATGAACGGGTTTGAGGAAATCTTCAACAATGGCATCGATCCCTCCCCCTTCGGCAACTACTTCCAGTTGACAGGCGGCATTACGCGCAATGGCGTGGTGGGTCAGGCATACAACTCGACGCCGTACTTCTGCGGCACACCCACCGGCGCGGCTGGATCAATCAACTATTCTCACTTCCTGCTCGCCAATGCCCGTCTCGGCACCTTGGGCGCAAAGGCTCGCGTGGGATTCACCAGTTTCTACGGGTGGGGCGCCATCGCTCTGGCATTCCGTCAGCAGGCCGTGGTTCTTCAGTTGGAAGTGAAGGAAGGCACGGACTTCGGCTGGCCCTCGGTGGACTTCAACGGCTGCAAGATTCACGCCGATCCTTTGGCACCGTCGAGCGCGGCTTGGCAGACATTACCTGGCGGTAACCCCGGAGCTTTCGGGACCACCAGCACGGCCAAGTTCTACGACGGCGTAGGCGGAACCACTCAGCTCACCCCGTTCCTGACTCCTACGTACAAGCTGAATGGCGTGGCCGTCAGCGCCGGAACGCTTTCACCGACCGGTTCAAACATTCCTTCGGCAACAACCATCAACCCGGGTGAATGCCTCTGGTTCATCGATCCGTACTCGCTGGTGGCTTTGAAGCCGAAGCCGGGCTCGGGCTGGGCAATGGACTTTGACGAAAACCGGATTCCGAACAACATTACTTCGGCGATTCGGTATCTGCGGTATGCAACCAACATCTTCGGAGATCAGCCGACACATGGTCTGCCGCTCTTCGGATTCAAGGGGGTAGGTCAGTAATATGGCACAGGTTCCGTATACCTCACTCTATCTTGGGCCGTTCGCGGTCTATACCTCTCCCACAGGGATGCAGAGCCCTATCACCAATCAGACGTATCTTGGCGGCGCTCTACATGAAGGCGATTACGTCGATCTGAGGGCCGAGGAAGCGGCTGAGTGGAACATTCAGTTTGGCGCGAAGCTCTATCCGGGCCGCTATCGCTTCGTCCGCGTCTCTTCGAACGCCACCTACTCAAACTTTGGCTTTGGGTACCCGGTTGGTTACGGTCTGGGGACCTACATTGACAACGCCATTGTCGCCGCGGGAGGCACTGGTTATGTCATCACCGCAACTGGGGCGACCAGTGGCACCGTCTCCATCAATTCATCGGCTGCCGGCGGCACTGCCGCAACCGTGAACATCACTCTATCCGCAGGCGTCATCACCGCGGCTCAGGTGACGTTCCCCGGCGCGAATATGACCTCCGTCCCGACCTTCACGCTGTCGAGCGTGTTGTCTACTGGCTCCGGTGGGTCACTGGTGGCGCAACAGCATTCCAGCCCGAACTTCATCAGTTCCTTTGATTCGTCCTCGGCGAACCTTGTGGATGTGCGCGGTATCGCTCTCACCACTCTGACCGCCGCTCAGATCACCGCAGGGGCTTGGATTCTGATTCAGGAGCTTGGCGATGCGCCTCTCTATGTGACCACGGCAACCGCCACAGCTTCAGGTTCGGTGGCAACATCGGCGACAGCGGCGGCAGTTACGACCACGACCAGCGCAACGGCTCCGGTGGCTGGCTTCATCGGCTACACCATCGACATCGCCGCCGCCACTTCACTCACTCGTGTTCGCCTGCGTTTGCCGGTTGAGCAGGGATAAGGAGCAAGCGTGAATACGAATTACGTCTATCCGAGTGCACAGGTTGGGGAGTTCCGGCAGGCATTGCTCTATGCTGCCGGGCCTTCCTCCTATTCGCAGTCAACGGGCGATCCTGTTTACAATCCTGGCGCGAACGAGTACATCAATTTCCCGTCTTCGGCTACGACTGTGAGCGGGAACTACGACGTGACTTTCCAGCCTACTGCGGCGGGATACAACGTTGTGCGGGCCGGCGCTCCTGCTCCTTCGCAGTCGGGCTGGACGGCGCGATGGTTCTTCAACAACATTGGCGGGTCTTCGGGTGTGGTCAAGGTTGCGCAGAACGCCGCAGGAACGGGGATGACCGCAGGGACTTACCCAATCACCTTTTCGAGCGGTTCCGCAGCAGGTACGGTGACTGTAACGGCTACGACTGTGACAGCGGTCACAATCACGAATCCCGGGAATTATACAACTGCTCCTACAGCAACGATTGGCGGCAGTCCGGGTGGTACGCCAGCGACATTGACTGTCACTATGTCTACTGCCGCACAGGAAGTACCGACAGGCGTGAATCTGAGCGCAGAGACTTTGCAGTTCGGGGCAGTGATTTCGAGTTTGTAAGGCCGTCGTCGCGGGTGGCCTCTTGCGGGCGGGCGGATGAAAACCGCCTTCCCGCTTTTTTATTGGGAGCGTGAATCTTGCTTTACGATGTCAGCTTTGCCCTAACCCGACTCGTACCCGGAATGGCTCTCGCGCGTTGCCAGACAGCCGTGAGACGGGCCTTGGAAGCGATTTACGACCAAGTAGATTGGAGCTTCCAAAAGGGCTTTGCGGGATGGCTGGCTCCGGGCATGGTCTTTGACGGGGTAGGAACATTCACGACCACTCCCTACTCGAATCAGATCATTGCGGACGCGACAGCTACAGCGGCATTAGTTGCCTACACCGGCCAGCCATTCATTACGCAACTTCAGTATCGCAATCCAGCATTTGCTGTCTATGACATTGTTGGGTATGACTACAACACCATCAACCCCGGCTTCGTGACGTTGACGCTGGACCGTCCATGGATGGAGCCTGGTAGCGGATCGGGGCAGCCCTATTACATCTACCAACACTACTTTGTGGCTCCGGTAAAGGACTGGCGCAAGTGGATTGCCATTCAGGACTTCACCAACAATCAGACGTTGGACTTCTGGAGCCTGACACGGGCAGACCTTGCGAATCTAGATCCCGAGAGACAGGACCAGTCAATTCCCACCAACGTTGTGCCGGCTGGAATTGACCAGAGACAGGGAAGTTCGACGTATGGCTGGCAGCGATTCGAGTTGTATCCATGGCAGGGAAATCTATGCCCTTACACGCTTTCCTATCGCCGCCGCGGATGTTTGCCTGAATCGCAGAGCGACTGGATGAGCATGTATCCCGAAGCTCCAATTACTGAGAACATGGTGGAGTTCAAGGCGAAGGAAATCCTGCTACTCGACAAATCTGCGGAGATGGAAAGCAAGGTGCCGGGCTCTGGCAAGGGGATGACGCTGCTTTCCGCTCTCGCGCAAAAACAGTATTACGAATACTTCGGGCAGGTGTTGTCGATTGATCTTAATCTCGACGGCGAAAACTTCACACACGTCCACCAGGCCGGGAAGTGGCAAAATGGAGAGAGTTACGCCACGATGGGGCCGAATGGACGAGTCAACTTGGGCGGGTATCCTTCAGGAAGCGGGGTCTGATATGCAACTGATACAACTTGCTCCATCTTCAACGGGAACGATTCCGGCAGTCGCCAGAACAACAGTCATTATTCCTACAGTCCCCTTTCAGTGGGTGACTTTCCAGAATAATGGAAGCAACCCAATGCGCGTAGGGGACTCGACGGCAAGCTCTACGAAGGGCATCAATCTTGCAGCGGGTGGATCGCTCACGTTTGGCCCCGCGCAGCATGAAGGGCAAAACCTGAATGAATGGTTTGTATACATTGTGTCGGGAGACAAGTGCGACATTATGTATCAGGAGTGATCATGCGTAAGTGGCTGTGGTTGATTATGTTGGCTGCGCCCCATCTCTGGGCGCAGGTATCGAGCCCAAGCATTGTGTCGGTCAGCGCCACTCCGTCTGGGGCCTGTACGGCTGGTTTGCCAAATAGGCAAGTTATCTCCACGGGGATGCAGTATTCTTGTCAGAGCGGAACGTGGGGGGCGATTGGCGGTGGTGGAGGGGGCAATCCAGGAGGCTCGAACACTCAGGTGCAGTTCAATGACTCAACCGCTTTCAACGGCGCGGCATCACTGACTTACACCAAGTCTACGGGCACGGTAGGAGGCTTGGGAGGCGTGTACATTGATCCTTCCTCTACGCCGTTGGCGCAACCTACGATTACAAGTGTGACACCGCAGACGGCAGGTGGAGGGGTCACTTATACCTACGTGCTGCAAGCCCTGTTTAACAATCTCAGCACGCAGGGTTCGACGGCAGTAACAACCACGGACGGAGAGAATGATCTTTCCGTAGCCAGTCAAGGAAATGTGGTCGTATGGCCGACGCAGACTGGGGCAACTTCGTGTTTGCTCTATCGCACGGCAGCAGGCGGCAGCACGACCAATACCACCGGAGTCATCGCCACTATTTCTACGCCGGGATGCGGCACGGGATACACGGATGTAGGCGCGGCGGGGGATGGGGGGTATTCAGCTTTCACCAATCAAACTGGAGAACTCGGAGGTAATAATTTCTGGTTTGGTCCTGCTGAATATTTATTTGATCCAAATGCTCAAGGATTTTACAATTCTGGTCAGCCTCCGAATACAGTTGCAGAATTAAACAGTATAAACTCTTTTTATGCTTTATCCCAAAGCGACTCAGGAATTACGGAAGCTGGCCAATTTCTCGCTTTCGGACGACACGCAGCAGGCGCATGGGGAATAGTGTCTAGTGGACAAGTCGAGCCTAGCTCTGGAGAAACTTCCCCTACTGCGCAAGGCATTCAATCATTTGTTTATAATAATGGCAGTGGTACTCTCACCGAAGCGGATGCTTTTCGCGTTAACGGAATTTCAAATTACGGTGGAGGAAATATAGATAATGCTTACGGATTTGAATGTTCTGGTGGTATAAGCGGGACTTCAATAACAAGAGCTGCGTGCTTGCATATAAACGAAAGTGGCCCTAATTTATACAGCATCCTGCAAGAAGGCTCCGCACCGAACCTTTTTGCTGCTCCAACAACATTCAGTGCTGGCGTAAACACAGGAAACTCCTCGAATACAGATTTAGCCGGAATTCTCACAGCAAGTGGAGGAACTGCGTCTTATTCGTTTACGGGAACACATGCAACGGCTCCCGTCTGCATCGTGCAGGACGATACAACACTTGCGAGTTTGCTGACTAAAACGGTAAGCACCACAACATTAACTGTGACCACAACCGGAGCTACCGATTCAGTGAGCTATATCTGTGTAGGGAAGAACTGAAGTGCAATAGGGGGATAAGGAACAATCAACTAACATGGCAACGTACTCCTGGCTCACAAAAACGGCCGCTATCGCTGCTCTTCAAGGGCGACTAAACCAATGGTCCTTGTGGCCATCGGCGGAATTGTGGATTTACTTGTCCGAGAGTTTGCGCCACTTCAACGGACTTTGTGAGCAGTGGAATCAGACGGTTGCCATTACCAATGCCGATGGCCAATGGATCAACACAGGAACACTTTCCAGTTCGCCTCGTCTGCGCTCGGTCACTGACCAGTACCTCTACAACCAGATGGCCTATATGCTGCTGGAGCCGCCGCCCACAGCCGGAACATGGGTGGGTTCTAGCCAGTTCACTCTCCAGAATCTTCAATGGTCCCTCCAAAAGCGCGTGCAGGAAGTCATTCAGGCAACCTCGTGCAATCTTGCACTACTTTCTCCGATCAACGCCACTCCCAACGTGAGGACGGGCTACATCCTCCCTGACACGGTTCTGGAGCCGCGCAGGAACCGTGTCCTGTCTCTGGTGGCGTCTACCAGTGGCGCGGCGTCCTCCGGTTCGTCCACGGTCACTGTAGGCTCAGCAGCAGGCATTATGAGGGGTCAAGTCATCCAAGGAACAGGGATTCAGTCAGGAACGTTCGTGACTGGTGTCTCAGGCACAACGGTGAGTCTGAGTTTGCCTACGAGCGGAACAGTATCGGGCACAGTTCAGTTCTTTCAGCCCTACTTGATGACACGCGAAGATGTGATCTCGTTCCAATCCTTCGAGCCTGGCTATTTGCAGACGGTTGACCCTCCGAAGTCATGGACGGTTTCAAGTGAGCCCCCGTTGTCTTTCGATGTGGACCTAGCACCCAATACGCCGGGATACTTTGAGGTCTTGGCATTGAATGCCGGGCCGACGTTCGCGCCTCCAACGGCCTCCTTGCTTGGCCTTCCCGATGATTGGAGCATGGTGGCGATGTATGGGGCTTTGGCGGATGTGCTGGGACAGGAAGCCGAATCGACGGACCGCGCAAGAGGGGCCTATTGTCTAGAGCGTTACACCGAAGGTCTGGAAATGATGAAGCAGTCGAACTGGCTCCTCCAGACACTCATCAACGGTCAGGTATCGAGCGTCACGGCACTGGCCGATATGGACGCTCTGGCGGTGAACTGGCAGCAATCCCAAAACAACCTTCCTGCGGTGATTGAAGCGGGAATGGACTTCATTGCCCCAGTGCCGGGGAACGGGACAAGTCTGGCAGTTACGGTGGTCGGAAATGCGCCCCTACTTGACCCGACAGGAACCTACGTTCAGGTGGCTCGGGACGACTGGCAGAGCATCCTGGATTACTCTCAGCATTTGGCCTGCTTTAAGCTGGGAAATGATGCGTTTGAGGCCACGATGCCCATGCTGAAGTCTTTCTACCAATACTGCGCGGATCGCAACAAGAGATGGGCGCAGTCGGGACTCTTTGTGAAATATCTTCGCTCTGAAGGGCGAAAGCAAGAAATAAAGGAACCAAGGTGGTCAACACAAGAGACGCAGTGAACCGGGAGGGTGTTATGGCGACGAAACGCAAGCCGAAGAAATGGATTCAGAAAGCCAACGCGGAGATGGAAGAGAAGGGGACTAAGGGGAAGTTCGGCAAAGCCACGCCGAAGAAAATCGCCGCGGCAAAGAAGAAGGGTGGCGTCGAAGAGAAACGGGCTGTCTTCGCCGAGAATATGCGCAAGATTGCCGCCAAGCGTAAGCATCGTGGCACATCCATGAAGAGTACGGGATCATCTGGCCGTACCGGGAAGTACACTCACGGCAAGCGGGCAAAGGGCAAAGCGGATAGGGGAAAGCGATGAGCAGTCCATTGATTGATTGGGCGAAGGGGATTGAGCAGAAGTTCGAGAGCGCGGCAAACAAAATTCCAACGCCGGGATACAAGTCCCCAAGCTCTAAAACTGAAGCTGATCCCGGCATGGTGAAAGAAGCCAATGAGGCTTTTCGTAAAGATGCCGAACGCAAGCGTGGAACGACAATGAAGAGTTCTCCTACATCTGGCGCAACAAAGGCAGCGCGTAAACCGGCAAAACGCAAGGCTGGCAAAGGGAAGTAATGGAAAACGGAATTCGTCTGGACATTGCGGGAGGTATCAATACCGTCAGTTCGCCTGACCAAATTGAGGCGAATGGTGGCGGGTGGGCCTATCTCCAGAATGTCCGGCGCAACCGCAAGTCGATGACCGTGGCCCGGTATCCTCTGGGCTCCAACCTCCTTGCTTCTCCTCTCGCCAACGGGATTACCTCTGTTGCCCGCTTGAATGACCCCTACAACCTCTCACCAGGCTATGCGTATCTCTCGGGGTCCAATGGAAGCCTCTACGTTGGCACGACGCAAGTCGCATCCGGCCTGAGTACGAATCCGCTTTCCTTTCTCCCATATCGTCCGCCAGACAGTCCTCAGCCATGGGACTACATTGCCGATCCGTCTCTAGCGGTCACCATTCCGTCCTACACGGCGTCTGGCTATGGTCCTGTATGTGGAATGCTCAAGGTGCGGTCGGATGGAACGTGCTACAAGATAGGCATCAAGGAGCCCCAGAACGCTCCTGTCGTCAATGTGTCGAGCGCTGCGAGTCCCTACTGGGTAACGTATCGTTACCTCTATCGCTCGAAGATCACAGGCGCTCTTTCCAATCCTTCGCCTGAGTCTGTTCCTATCCAGGTGCAACTGGCTTCGCAGGCTGGCTCCTACACCATGGACCCGAGCTATGCGACATACATCAGTTTTAATACGTCTCAATACCAAACAGCAGTTTCAGACACGCAACTCCGCACTCAGGGCATCGCTTCTGGGACGCTTACCGACTACATCATTGCAAAAGATTTGCCGGGACTCGTAGGAACGGTCCCGACCGGATCGCAGATTACCGGTGTCAGCGTATCGGTGACATGGAATGGCCAGCAAAATGGAACTGGAGTTCTCTCAAACGTGGCCTTGTTCTATCAAGGCGCGGTGATAGGTCAGATTAAGTCTCCGGGAACAATCAATACGCAAACAATCCAGACCACTGTTCAGGGAGGCGCTTCCGATGTGTGGGGTGCTATTCTCACTCCTGATGTCGTCAACGATTCAACATTCGGATTCGGCATTCAGGTATTGACGGAAGAATCGGGCGGCACAAATCGGTCATTTTTCTACACGTGGACGGTCACGGTCTACTATGCGAATTTCTCCGCAACCGGAACCTGCACGCTTTCTCTTGATCCTCAAGTCGATACCATCGATGTGTACCGCCAAACGCCCGGACTCGACAACTTTACCTACACGCTGTCGGTTGCCAATTCCGGGTCTGGATCATTTACTGATACCTTGAGCGACCTGACCATCGCCAATAACCCAATCCTGAATTACAACAATTACGAGCCATTCCCCTCCATCGATCTTCCTCGCTCGGGGACATGCAATGTCTTAGGGGTGAGTCAGGAAGTGACGGCGGTCGGAATTACATCTCCCGGCTCGGGACAGACAAACGGAACATACAACATTCCATCAAGTGGGGGAGGAGGAACAGGGGCAGTAGTCCAGATTGTCATTGCGGGTGGAGTCATTACGACTGCTACCGTAACAAGCATGGGGAGCGGCTATACCTCTATTCCTACCTTCACTGTGGCGGAGGGTGGGACTCCGGGAACACTTTCAGCAACCATCAGCCCAATTTTGCCTCTTGTGCCAAATGTGCAGTGGGTGAGTGGAGACATTTTCAATGTGCGCTGGCTACCGGGAACGGCCATTCTGATTGCCGACTCAACGGGAGCGCAGATTGGGTACTTGCTCTACAACCGGCCCACCGACACTACACACATGCTGGTCTACAACACGACGGTGACGGATACGGGATTCATCACCTTCGGCTTTCCGCCCGCCGGCACAGGATTGACCTGGCAGATCATCGCGCCTGACCTGGCTGCGGAGCCTTCACCTGTCATTTGGGGTCCTACTCCTGATTCGGGCGGCGGTTCGTTCATGATGGGCCTTGACCCGCTGAATCCTGGCGACCTGCTTACGTCTCTCGGAAATAACTTCGATTCTGCTCCATCTTCGCAAAGGCTTTACATCTGCTCGCCTTCGGAGGGATTGCAGAACGGCATTGTCACCTCAGAGTTGCACGTCGTATTCTCGCCGGAACGATTCTGGCTGCTCTATCCGAACTTCTCCGATGCTGTAGCGACCGTCACAGGCACCACGGGACCTTTGTGGACCCCCGTACAGGCAGCGGCGACTCGTGGGCTGTTCATGCGGTATGCTTTGGGCGGACTAGGAGCGTTGCTGGCATGGAGGGCGAAAGATGGCATTTTCATTTCACAAGGTGGAGGACCGGAACAGGATATTTCTGCGAACATCTATAACCTGTTTCCGCACGGCGAGCCGGAAGGACCGTCGCCAGTCGTCATTGGAGACAAGACGATTTACCCGCCGGACGACACAAAAACGAAAGCGCAGACCGTCACTTGCGTGCCCGGATACATCTTCTACGACTATCAGGACACAACAGGCACGCCTCGCTCCCTTGTTTTTGACATGGAAGCAAAGGGATGGATTGTTGACGCCTACACGCCTCAGGTGAATTGCCATGCTCTCCCCGTGGGGATCAATCAGATCCTTGTCGGTTGCACAGATGGGACGATTAGGGCATTCGATACAGCTGGCACAGAAACAGCCACAGCCGTAGTCAGCACGCCATGTATCAACGCGGGAGAATTACGAGCGCAAAAAAGACTTGGAGATGTGCTTGTCAAGGCGACAGTGGCAACATCTAATCCGGTGGCGCTCGCTCTTTATAAGGATCTCTACTCATCGCTATTGAGCGGTTTCTCGCCAACATCTCTAACCGGAACTGGAACGTCAACTCCTTACGTGGTGGACTTCACTCCCGGCGACGGATCGGACTTGCTCGATGTTGCCGCTCAGTTAAGCTGGCCAGTCGGAAGCGGAAACATCGTCGAATGGTGGCAACCGTATTGGTCCCAGCTTCTGCCGGATTCGATCAATGACAGGCCGACAGCGTGGATGGACCTCGGATCAGCAGGGAGCAACTATGTGCGCGGCCTCGTCTTGGAAGCGGATACATTCAATGCTGCCAAGAGTTTTGCCGTGGAGGATGAGTTCGGCAATCTTCACGTTCCGCAAGAGTCTCCTATCACCCTTAATGGGCAGCAAAAGGTAGGCTTGAGCTTCAATCCTCCATTTGTATCGCATATCGGAAGAATAATCAGCAACGATGGGGTAGCATGGCGGCGGGCTCCAGACGAAAACTGGTCTGTTCAGTGGATTAGCGACCCTTATCCTGAAATCACCAAAGCATACACTCCGATCATGGAGATGGGTGGCCCGGACAACAAATTCATGCAGGGAGTAAAGCTGATTGCCGATACCGGGAACGAACCAGTTACCTTTCAGGTCTTGTTCGATGGCGGACAAACGGGACCAACGTTCACTGGTACATTTAACGGCAAGCAAACGCTGGTATTTTCGTGGACTCCATTTGAGGCGCATGATATTCAACTTGTTCCTCAATCCGCAGCTCGCATATGGTACGGGGGAGTTGGGCAGGGACAAAGTGAGTGGGTGTTCGAGCCGTACCCGGAAAAAGCCGCGATATGGACCACGGAAGTGACTTCGTGGGGAGGCGCGGGATGGCAGGCGCTTCTTTATTTGAATATCGAATACTATGCGGCGGAGGCTATAACCCTGACGTTCACCGTGGACGGAGGGAATGACAGTATACCTCCCACGGCGATCACTCTTCCATCAACCGGAGGAGTGCAGACTAAAGCATTTTTCTCCGTAACGCCGAATAAATGGAAACTGATAGGATTTTCCGCAACATCGGCAAGCCCGTTCTATTCCTTTGCGGAAGGGATGGAGGCATGGATCATGGGTTGGGGAAGGTCTACGAGGAAAATCAATCCATTCGGCGGCGATTCCTCTGGAGGCGCTAAATTATGAGTACACCTCCCATTACCGGTTGGATTCCCAAAGTCTCGGCAGAGCCGAAGCCTGAAGAGGTTCATCGCCTCCTTACACTCGCTTTCCAGAAGCTCAACAATCACGCGGTAGCTTTTGGACTTCAGCAGGAGAAAATCAATTCCCTCAAGGCAGGGGCATCGACAACGATTGTTGAGGGTGGAGGGTCTGGTGGCGGTGGAACTATTACCCCCGCTTCCCCCGGTGGAGTTCCGATCAACAATCAGTCAAGTTCGACCTCCTATGCGACGGCAAGCACGGATGACGGAGCATTGATTGTGCTCTCGGACGCTTCGCCTATTGCTGTGTCCCTCACATCACAATCGCCTCCATGGTCATGCTTTATCGCAAACCAGTCTGCGCTTGGTGGGGGTACGGCGACCCTTACCCCGGTGACAGGGACCATCTCTTACGCGGGACATCCGGCAGCGTCCTCCATGCCACTCCTGCCCGCCTATGGAACCCTTGTCGCGTTTGACGGGACGAACTGGTTTGCATTCACGATGCCGATTGTCCCGGTCACTTTTAGTGCAATCTTGCATCAATTTCTGACGGCCTATGACGCGGCTACCGGAGTATTCTCTGCCGCTCAACCCGACTACAGCGATCTGACGGGAACTCCGCAACTTGCCAATACCATTGCTCCTGTGGCGGGAGAGTTCCTGACCGGGTATGACGCCACAACAGGAAACTTTTCTCAGGCGACACCGACCGGATTAAGTGTCACAATAACTACGGCAGCCTTGACAGCCTTGGGGACGCAGGGGTCGATGCAATTCCAGAACGGCATCTTAATCGCTCAGACGCCAGCGACCTAGAAAGGGAACCATGAACCTGAAAGCATTCCTTATCGAGCTTTGGCGCAACGAAGACGGATTCTTCGGCGTAGATATGGGTCCATCGGGCGGCGAGACAGGAGCAACCAACGCGCTGACGGGAGAGTCTGGCTTCTCTGGCTCGGTGGGTGAAGGTCTGCTCTCGAACTCTTCCGCGCTCATCAACGGACTACTGAGCGGGAATCAGTCAGATATTGCCAAACTGCTCGCTCCGCAGATTGGTGCGATTTCCAAGCAGGCCAACGAGAAGACGCAGACAAATGCAACCTTCGGAGCCCGGTCTGGCGGCACGAACGCCTCAAATCAGAACACTATGGATACGGCGCGGTCGAGCGTGAACGACATGATTTCCTCGCTGACTTCGGGGGCTATCGGGCAGGGTGCATCTCTCGGCAGCAACCTTCTCGGGCAGAGCATGAGCGGCTACAACGACGTGTTCAATCAGAACAATACTGAACAGCAGCAGAGATTAGCGCAATTCAATGATCTTATCAGTGGAATTGGGTCTACGGCTGCTGGAGCGGCGTCTGGGGCAATGGCCGGCGGCGGTATTGCTGGTGCGTTAGGAGGAGGGTTGCGCGGTGTGGGAACTTCAGCCGGCGTCTCTTCTGACATGTTTAGCGGCGGCAGTGGAGACTTTAGCGCTGGGTGGGATCAATAATGGGAAGCTCTGGAAATACCGTTAATGAAGCTCCTGTGCCGTGGAAGGATACTCGCAGCGCGGGAAACAGGTTTGCGGCTGGATGGTCGGGTACGCAAGCGCAGGAGCATGAGCGCGCCAGATCGATGGCTCTGGCGCCTCTCCAGCAAGCATTGCGTGCCGACCAAACACGCCTCGCTCTCTACGCCAACCCCGATGATCCGTCCAAGCCTTTAGCTGGCAAGGAAAACGAGTACAGACAGACCCTCGACCGCATGACGCAAACCATCGGCCAGATGCGTCAACTCTACGGACAGAAACCTCAAGGCGCGAATCCGGTAGAGGCTGGAATAGGGAACCTGCTCGATAGTCTTCATATCACCAACCACCTGAAGAACCACGTCGCACAATTTCGCGCTGAAAACGCCAAGAAGTACGCCGGCCAGACGAATGCGATGGCTGGGGAATATGCGATTGGCGCTTTGCCATATGCATTGACTCCAGAGGGAAGGAAAGAGGCAGAAGACTACCGCTTGCAGATATTGAGAAATGAGGGAGCGGCGGCGAAGGGAAGTTCTTCTCGCCCCGTACCGTATTATGCCGGTGCAATGAACCTCAAGACTGCATCGTCGATGGCGGATCAGGGCGTGCAATTTAGCGGGGAAGATGGAAATCCTATTGATCTCTCGAAGCTTCCAGAAGGATCAGTTCTAATCCCCGTATACCTTGGGGGTGGAAAGTCATATTGGACGGTCGGAACGGATAAGGGGCGCTATGAAACAGCGGGGAATCAAAGGATGCTAGAGCCTTCCGTAGGCGGCCCTAACCCAGAAGCGCCATCGCTTGGTCCAGTGCGGGTACCTACTTCGACAACGCGCACGCAGACGGCCCCCGGGGGAGGTCAGGTTGTGACGGGGACAAGCACGGTTGTCCCGCAGAACAGCAGAATACCGTCTACAGCGCCACAGGGGCCTGTCCCGAAAGGTGAGCCGACACTTCATACTCGACCGCAAGGAAAAGTGACGCAAAGCCTACAGGGAAAGGTGGATGTTGGTCGCGGCAAGAGTATACTTCCCAACATTCAGAATATGACCCCCCAGAACGCGGCAGCGGCTCGAAAGTCTCAACCCGCTGTATCCGCTTTGCTTGGTCTGTATGGTGATCCGCAAAATCCGCAAGCTCCTTCGATGGTTCAATTCGCTTCGCTGGCAAATGACCAACACGCGCAACAGGTTCTTGGCGAGGCATTTAAACTGCTTGATCAAAGCATGGGAGAAATCTCTAATCCTGGCATTATTCAGACTCTTGGCACTGCGGCGGGATGGGCAAACTTCAGGGCACAAGCCGAAGCGGGAGCGCAACAGTCGACCGGAACGCAGATGACTCAACAGGAACGCGAATACTTCGATACGGCTATTGCGTCGATGGCCGATATTATCGGCTCCCGTTCCGCAACAGGGCAGTCACCGGCTAGATTCAGCGTCAAGTCGATCCAGAACGAACTTCCTCTCATCGGCCTTTCAGGAACCCCAGACTCGGAAAGCTACTTGACGAAGATGCAGACGATTGGCCGGCAGGTCCGTGTTGGCCTTAATGCGATGCCCGACAATTCACGGGCCTTGGCGTGGCTTGACAAGCGCGAAGAGGACGTAGGGAAGCAGAAGGGCAAGAAGACTCAGGGGAAGGTAATCGTCCAGCATTCCCCGAGCACTGGACAGTATCGCTATTCGACGGACGGAGGTAAAACATGGGCACCCGGCCAACCCCCACGCCAGTAAATGACTGGAAGACAGTAGAACCAAACGATTGGCAGAATGTTACGACCGAAGAGTCTGAGCACGCGAGGCAGTTGTCTCCCGGTGTGAAGCCCCCGGAAAAGCCGTTATCCCGCATATTCGCAGCAAAGAACGAGAGTGCCAATCCTTCGGAATTTGACCCCAACACGCTGCGAGGTTATGCTGCGCGAGGCGTAGAAGCATTCAAGGGTATAGGAAGTGGAATCGTCAACCTGGTTGCCAGCCCTCTTCCTGGGACAGATCAGAACCCTATCATTTGGAATCCGGTGACACAGGCAGAAAAAGACTGGCAGGGGGTCAAGGACTGGAATGAACTTCGCAAGATGAACCCCGATTATGCCTGGGGTTCGGTGCTTGGTCCGATGCTTTTCACGCACACCGTTTCCAGTCTCATGAAGCCCTCCGGAATAACGGCAAAGCTGGCGCGTGGAGCCGGAGTTGACCCAGCGTACATTGAGCCTGTAGTTTCCGATCTCCGCGCTGCCGCAAAGGGGGCGAAGCCTAAGACGATAGGCGAGTTCAGAGAGGTAGCAAACCGGGCGCAGAAGAGTCTAAACGACGAGTTTGCCCAATCGCTTGGAAAATACGCGAATCTGAAATCAAACCTTCCTGACGTGAACGGGAATTTTCCCATCTCGCAAGCGATCAAGGCGCTTAAAGACAAGATGCCCGCAATCACCGATACTGACCGCACAGAACGATCTTTCATCGACAAGGCAGCAGCGGAATATCAGAAGCCTATCAGTCTTGGAGAACTTGACCTGAAACGTATGCAGGCGAACAATCGACTGTCTGCCTACTACGACAAGAATGACGTGTCTCAATATGCGGCTGAAAGTCGCAACGCGCAGATTGCCGTGGATAAGGTTGTTGCTGATTGGGTTCGCGATAATGCGTACCCGGAGATGGATCAGTTGACAGGCAAGCCGCAGGGCTACTTCCGCAACCTCAAGAGCCGAGTTGGAAACCTGATGAATGCATCGAGTCAGGCTAAAGAGTTTGCGGCAAAGATGCATCGGGAATCGGCGATCGAGAGAGGTTCGACCCCGTTGGAAAGATTGAAGCCGGGTGGCGCAATTTCAATGCGTGGCGGGGTGCATGGATACATAAGCAATATCCCCAAAATATTCAGCCCTCCAGACCCGGAGGCAGGGGCAAATGCAGCAGTAAAATCTGCGTTTGGATTAAAACAAAAGCTCAATCCTCCACCAGAAGCCTTGTCTATTCCCCTTTCGGCTGTTACGGGGGCGCTGCCGGAAGGTCCGGTTTATCGACTTTTGCAAAGTCTACGCGATGAACACGCCAACGCTCCTCAATAGCATCGACCGCTGTGAGCGTCTTCCCTACCTCTTGCAGCGGTGGCAGACTCCTGCCATACGACCCATCGCAGCACTCTACGAAGCCGTTGAAGCGGGATTGACATCCCCGAGCAATGCACCGTGGGAAGTGTCCGAACAAGCGCTGTACGACCTGGCAACCACGCGCGGGCTAGACTCCAACCAAACTGATGTTCTCGGAGAAGCGGAGCATTTGTCTGCTTTAGCCTCGTTTATCGTCTACGTGTTGCGCCCGGAAGGCCCGTGGAAGCGCCCCGAACCTCTTCCCCTGCCCGATGGCGCCATCTGGACACCCAGCGCGTTCCTGAGCACTTCGGAGAGCCATTTACGAAGGGTTGTGCTGTGTTCCCGATGGGATGCCTACCGGATGGTTGAAGAAGAGCACGACTGGAGAACGCTGGAAGGATCGATCTACGGCGTACCGATGAACTTGATGGTGGTTGTGCTCGGACAAGAGCGGGATGGAAGACGAAAGGGTCCGCTGTCAAGGGGATGGACGCACCCGGTATCAAAACAGTTACGGTTCCGCAAGCGCGATGGTGGCGGGTTTGATGGGGCGTGGGAGCAGGTTTGGCGGGAGAAGTCAGACTTCAGCAAGGAAACATGGCTGGACACCCTCGCCGATGATGGGGTACTCCCCGACGTGGTTCAAATCCATACCGTCGAGACATCCAACCGGGACTGGTGCAAGATTGCACTGAAAAAGCTGGCACGGATCAGGGAAGCAAAGGAACTACCGGAGGAATCCCCGTCGATGTGCTTCGACCGTATCAATCCGTGCCCGTTTCGTTCATGCTGCCCGCGGGGTGAGGAACCATCAGAATCTTTAGGGTTTGTTCGTCTACATCATCCCTCGGACATCACGGCGTAGATCATCTGCTGAGGCTACCGCAAACGCTTCTTTCGAGCGCTGTGCCTGTTGTGGAGCTTGAGCTGGTTCCGAAGTGATACCCCCGAAACCTCCTGACGGCATTGCGGGCATCTGGAGAATTGGGGAAGGAGCGGAATATCCTACATTGACCTGTGCCGGCCGGTTTTCCAGTTGCGCGATAAGGCCGATGCGATATTGCACTTCAGTTTCGATCCCCTTCAACTCAGCTTCCGCGGCCTGGAACTTGCTTTGGGCAAGCAGGTAGGCAGTATGGGCCTCGGTAAGCCTCTGGCGCACTTCATCCCGTTGAGCAACCCTCTGGACGACTTGTTCCTGAAGGGCAAGGACCGATGGGGAAGGTGGCAGAGGGGCTGGAGGAACGGGTGGGGCAATGACGGGAGCAACCTGCTGGGGAGCAGATTTTCTCTCTGCCCAGCGTGCTTTCAGTTTCTCGGAAAGGGCTTTCCGATCAACAGCGCTCATCTTGCGTTTCTTGGTTTTGGTGGTGGTCGCGGGCGGTTCGGAGGTAATGATCGTGTTTTCCATGTCAAAAGCATACCCCCAACCATAGGGAATAGGATAGAAATAATTGACAGGGCAAGGTATGATGGATTCGTATTCCCTGTAGGACTTCTTTTCACCCGCGACGGACGGCCTCGAAAAACGAGGCGATTGATGTTCAAAAATGTCTTCCTATTCTTGCTGATTGGAGTCACGACGTCATTTGCCCAGATGGGGTCGATTCAGGGACACTCGTTTTTGGGTGGCACCCAGGCGAGCACTTCCGGGCTCAAGTCCACGAACTACCTTGACGGCATCATTCCAAACGCAACCATCACGGTTTATCTCACTGGAACCACTACCTTAGCGACAATCTACGCCAATGGAAGTGGAACTCCTCTCGCCAACCCATTCACCTCAAATGCGTCCAGTTCTCTAAACCCTGGCGGATGGATATTCTGGGCTGCAACCAATGCCGGAGTAGACGTGATAGCGAGTGGAGGGATAACCCCCAACACCTACCCTGCGCCAGTTCCTTTGTGCATTGGCTGCTTTCCGGCCGGCGGTGGAGGGTCAGGCAGCGGATGTGTGTCAACCGGCGCTGCGGGGACTTTCAATGTGTCGAATGGTTCAGGGGGATGCGAGGCAATACCAGCCGATTATGGGTATACTTACCCAGCATCCTTCACGTTTACGGGAACCGACACCAGCGGGGGAAATGCAGCGGCAGATTTCAATATCAACCTGACCGAAGGTGGGACTTCAGGGTATAGCGCAGGGATTTATGCGGTTTTATCTGATAACGGCGCAAACAATTACGGTGCGCAGGTCAACTTTGAACAGGACTCAGGAGGAACCTACGGAGCGGGTTTTGAGACGGTATTGACCGGAGGCGCTGCGCATTCGGCAAATTGGGAACTGGATACTTCCCCTAATTCAATTTATGGTGGAGGAACAGGCAGTTACTCGGATAACATGAACGCTAATCTATCTAATGATTATGGCGGACAGTATAATGCCAACTTCAACTTTGATTCAAGTTGTGGAAACGGTGGGCAATATAGTTGCAATTTTGCGTTTGACACAAACTCCTCGTCTGCTGTGACAAATGCTTCCAATTTTGATATTGAACTGAGCGGAGGAAACACCTCTTCGGGAATAGCAGAAATCAGTGCGTCGGGTGGCATCTCTCTAGATTCCAACAATGGGATATCGTTAAATGATGACAGCGCGACAGGAATAGCCATTAACGAGGGCAGTACAGGGTCAATCACCATAGCGGGAAATACCATTCACCTTGACACTTTAGCTCCTGCTGACCTTCTGGCAAACGGATCCCAAATTTGCACCACGGCGACTGGGTGCTCTGGGGGTTCTCCTTCTTCTCCTTTTGCTTCTACTCAATATAGCAATTCTTCTTCTTTTGCGGGTGCGGAACCAACAGATGCTGCTTTATATCCTGGAGCACTTCCTGGAAATAAAATCGACGCGGCTTGCGCTGCTTTTTCAGGAACCAACGGGGAAACTATCTTACCTCCCGACATGGGCGCAGGAGACTCGGTTTTAGGCTTGCCGAGCGGTTGCCATATCATCGATTACCGCGCAACAGGGTGCATGGATTATTGGGGAACCTACAGCTTCTCTCTTGATTCCCCTTGCTACTACTCAGTTGAAAGCTCGCAGGACAACATCTCGGCCACAACAGACAAGGCCAACGTCCAGTTTGGCTACGCCTCGAACAATGGAGGAGTATACAGTTTCAATGGCAGCAGCGGCACAAAGTCAAATCGCTTCGGAATTATGGAGGATTTGTCTTTCCGCACTCCATCGCAAAAGTGGGGAATCTATCAAGTCGCCAGCGACTATACGGGAGGCGAATTCAATGGATTTGCCACAGGAGCCAACCTTTATGGAGGATATCTTGGCAACGGTCAGGAAGCCTCAAACGGATTTCGCGCAGAGTATTCTTCCGGCCCAGAGAACGATACTAACGGTGGCGTAGCGGCCATGACAGTCACCGAAATAACGGGCAATGTTGTGAGTTATATGCCGTTAACTGGAAACTGCACGACTGCCAACACGAACAAGGCAGCGTGCAGCATCGGGGCAACGCGCATCATCCGCGATCTTACGACGCCTTATTCTACAGGATCGATTGCCAGCGTTTCGTGCACGGGAGCCGGCCCCACGACGTGTACCGTTACGGGAAGCGGCACTCTCTGGACTTCGATCACAGGATTCGTGGGAACGCATACGACGTGGAACGGTCTGTCGACTGGCGGTCCGATTCTGACGAATAACTTAACCCTGTGCTTCACACCGAACGCCTTTAATGGTCACGATTGGTGTGTACCTATTACGCAGGGCCTAACCGACACGACGCTGACCGTAAACCTGTACGACGTAGGTTCTTCGCAAAACACTAATTGGTGGGGTCCAACAACGGGAACCTACTCTATTTATCATTCGGCATGGCCCACGGCGACGGACACGATAGCCAATACTTTTACAGCCGGAGATGTTTCTGGCATAGGCAACGGGCATAGCATCGATCAAGTGCTTGCCTACAACCAAAACATGGAAGGCGTCTCAATTATCCTTCACCGTGATCTAGGAATGCCATATGGGCGAAGCCATGGCGTCAATATCGAGAACACGGAAGCTTCCGGAGCGCCGTATTTAGGTTCTGGCGTAAACGTCGGGGGGGGGTTTTTGGCTGGGCTGGAAGTTGGTTCAACGTCCAGTGGCATTCCTGCCTCTGCCGTGCAGATCGACGCACGTGGCACAAACGCCATCATCCAAGACGTTTCTCCAGCTACGACGACGCCATGGATTCTTTACCGCTATGCACGCTCCGATGGAGCTCAAGAAGAGCCGATCTGGTTCGATCCAAACGTGGCAAGTACTACCGAAGGCATGAACTTAGGAGCTCCTAGCATCGATCTTCCAGGAGCCATAAATATTCCGACGACGGGCGGAGTCAACATCCCACTCGTGAACGGCAATACGCAGATCGGGCAGATCTATAACATTTTCTCAGGAGTCTTGGGACAGTACAGCAATAGTCTCGAATATTCCGACGTTACTTCAGGCAGTATCGGTACCGTTTGGAATCAACAGTGCTCTGGAGAACCCGTAACGATTACTTACGGCGTAGCAGATCCTGTAGGAGGTAATAATGCTATAACCCTGGGTATTCCGAATCCTTCAGGCTGTCCTGGACAGTATTCGAGTCTGTACCAGTCACTCAATAGCTCTTCGCTCACGCCAGGAAACGTTTATACGATCAGCGCTTTCATTGAAGGTACGGCGGGCGGTGAGAACGCTGTCTTAGGAGTCTATAGCGACTTAGGATCGATCAGTCAAGTCTGTACGAATTCGAGTGCTCTGACGACGAAATGGACACGTTATCAGTGCACGTTCGTTATGCCGAGTGGCACCACGTATATTCACGCGGGCATTGGCGGTCGTGTCTCGAGTCAGAATATTAACTTTTTCCGCATGCAGCTCGAGCAAGCGAGCACCGCGGGCTATCCGATCCAAACGCTAGCTTCGGCTTTCAGTCCTACGTCGGGCGTGCTAGCGCAGAACGTAATCGATACGGCTCTGACTCCAGGCAACAGCGCCATTTGCCCGAACGGTCCGAACGGAGCCTTTACGAACTCAGGCTGCGCTTCGTCTTCGAGTGTTTCGTCGATTAATGGAACGCCCGGGGCCTTCACGTTCAGTTTCTCGAGTGGCGCGGGAAGTTGCTCGGGAACCACGTGTACTTTCACGGGTTCTGGAGGCGGTTCCGGTTCAGTAACGAATTTCATAGCCAATAGTGCCTCGTGGCCTTCGTGGCTTGTTCCTACGGTAACTCTGTCAACTTCGACTCCGACGCTGGCCGTAGCAACGCCAAGTCAGTCTGGTAATACATTTCTGGCGGCACCGAATGGATCAAGTGGTGCTCCTTCGTTCAGGACTTTGGTGTCCGCTGACGTTCCGACGTTGAATCAAAATACGACGGGGCAATCAGGCACAGCCTTAGCTCTTGCCTCGGCTCCTTCGACTTGCACGGCTCCTCAGTTTGCTGAAGGCGTAGGAGCTAACGGAAACGCTATCTGCGCTACGCCTGGTGTAGGTTCCGGAGTCACGGCTCGGTCGATCTCGGGAACTACGGATCATATTACCGCAGCGTACTCGAATTTCATTACGAATTATACTTCGTCTTCTGCCGTAGCCGTAGCTATCGACGCTCCAGCATCACTCGGTACCGGATTCTTTACCGTCGTACAGCAGCAAGGCGCAGGCGTTCTGACGATTACTCCGGCTTCAGGCAATATCAATGGCGGGGCTACGGCTCAGACAGCGCAAGGCCAATCCTGCTCGATCTATATTGATTCGACCGGATCGAACTTAGCCATGAGCTGCAATTCGGGTATCATTACGGCTACTAATGGGCTTACTACGACTCCTTCATCTACAGGAGTGCAGATTAACGGTCCTGCGTTTCCTAAGACGATTAGCAATAGTACTTCGACTCCCGTTACCGGATTCACATCAGAAACGTTCCTGTGCGGCTTGACGATACCCGCGAGTACGCTTTCATCGACGCAGGATAGCGTGGGATCGCACTTCCATTTCCACGCGAATATCAACACAAGCGGCACAGGCAACTTTACGGTTACAGGGGGCCTTACGGCTTCGAGTGGAGGACTTCCTGGGCATACGCTGAACAGTTCTACGGCAGAGACGGCAGGACGCAACTATATTCTCGATCTCTACTGCAACGTCCGAGGATCGTCTTCGGAGATCTGCGATGGTTCGATCTCAAGTACGACGAACTTAACAGTTACCGGATCTACGTCGTATTCTTTGGCAGTCGGCTCGGCGATCTACATAGACACGTCAGCCATTCAGACGGTCAGTACGGATACGACGACATGCAACGAAATGCAGGTAACCATTTACTAACATGAAGAAACTAGCGATCATTCCGTTCTTAGTTGCTACGGCGCTCTGGAGCCAAGCCTGGTCTGGCATTATCTCCACGAACCGTGCCGTAGACTGGACCCACGCAGGCATATCTGGAGGCGTACCTTCAGGAGCCTGGACGCAGTGTGGCGCGACGATTTCGGCTTACAGTGGTTCTCCCACGCTGATCATCAATGCGCTCAATCATACTGGTACGGGCTATACGGGCTGTGGGTCGAACACCTACGTCCAGCTTGGTACAGGAACGTTCAACCTGAACGCAGCTATTCGGTCGGTCGGGGTAAGCAATTCGGAACTCCGGGGCATGGGAGCGAATCAAACTTATCTGGTATTCAGCGCAACCAGCACTTGTCAGGGAGGGAACGGGACTTGCGCGATAGGGTTTGAGTCCTCAGACGGCACCTATCCCTCTCAGCCTCCAGCCAACATCTACAACTGGACGGCAGGATACTCCAAGGGAGCGACTTCGATCACCATCTCCAGCGGCGTGAATATCGTGGCCAACCAGACCATGATCATGCTGGACCAGTGCGAGACGGGATATTCGGGATCGCCCTGCACGGGAACGGCGACAGACAATGGGAATGTGTTTGTCTGTGGAGACGCCTACGCGACTGCGGGGCCGACAGGATGCTCAGTGAACGGGCCAGATACGGGTTTGGCACGACCTCACCGGTTCCAGATGGAAGCGGCTCTGGTGACAGCATGTTCTCCCTCCTGCGGGTCATCCGGCTCGACGGTTATCACTCTTGACACTCCCCTGCAACACGCTTATTGGGCCAGTGGTCAGACGCCGCAAGTATGGCTGATTCAGCCCGCAATGAATGTGGGCGTGCAGAATCTTTCCGTAAACCTCTCAGGCTGCACTACGTCAGGATGCAACGGCGGGGCAGTCAGCTTCTACAACGTGGCAAACTTCTGGTGCCAGGGCGTAGCGGTCCTCAACGCCTACAACATCGGCATCTGGGTGGAGCAAAGCATTCACGGCATCATCCAGAGCAACTACGTTTATAACGCCGGACAAGCGCTCAATTACAATGACCCGACAGGCATCAAATACAACTGGTCAAACAACCTGATTGCCAACAATATCGTGCAGGCGGTCAGACCGGCTTTGATGTGCGAGGGACCGTGCGCGGGGAACGTGGTAGCAGCCAACTTTACAGTGAACAACTATACTGCAACCGACTTCATGTTTGGCGCGGATTGGGATGGGCACTCGGACGGCGCTGATTACGACCTGATCGAATCGAACGTAGTTGACCAGTTGACGCAGGACGCGATTCACGGTGGCCACTTGATGCAGACCTACTACCGGAATCTGGCGCTGGGGTTTGAGTCCTGCGCGAACGGGCAATGCGGAAGCTACACGGCCAAGGATTCGAGCGTTTCGGCAGTTTCGACGCAGAGTTTCAACCGCTACGACAACTTCGTTGCCAACGTTTTGGGAACCCCCGGCTACACCATAACCTATCAAGCCGCTAGTGGGACATGTGCGACCCAATACGAGTTCAACGCGACGGCATGGGTGCTGGATTGCGGAAACTCGGGCGGGTCGGTTCCAATCCCCTCGGACACGACAGGTCTGGCGACAATCCTCCGCTGGGCGAATTACGATACGGCCAACGGGTCCAACCAATGCAACCCAGGAGAGGTGCCAAGTGGAATCTCGGTCTATCCGAACTCGACGCCAGGAACAGGGTGCTCAGGGAGTTTCCCTGCCAGCTTCTACTACTCCACAAGACCTTCTTGGTGGAGTTCAACAATACCCTTCCCTGCCATCGGACCAGACGTATCAAGTGGCAACCTGGGAATATGTTCAGGTACTCTCAATACCTCCGGGCACTATTCGGGTGTTCCCGCTCTTACGTCAGCCCAATGTACTGGAACTTCTCTGACAGCATCGCAGTGGTCCGGCCATGCCAACGCTATCCCAGCCATGGCTTGCTACCTCAATTCGATGGGTGGGCCCCCGGACGGCTCCGGCTCCGCTCTGACCTTTAACCCTTCGGCGTGCTACACATCCAGCGTGACCGCGCCGGGCAACCTTTTGATTCTTATGGCGAAACGATGAAAAGACTGATTCTCGCAATCCTGGCCGTGGCAATCCCGGCATTTGCTGCCAGCCACACGGCTACGCTGACCTACACCGCGTCTTCGGACTCGACAACGGGCAACCCCGGCACGGTGACCGTATATCGCGCGACAGGGGCATGTCCTGCCTCGGGGCTGGGGTCTTTGACATTCACCGCAGTGACGACAACCGCGCCATCCGGGGGACCATACACAGACACGCTACCGGGACCGGGAACGTACTGCTACTACCTGACGGCAACCATCAGCGGAGCTACCAGCAGCCCGTCTTTGACAGGTGGCGGCTCTGCCAACCCATTTCCCCCCACCGGCGTCACCGTCGTGGTTCAGTAAGATAATTGAAGTGATTTGGAACTGGTTGGAGGGCATTTTTTAACCGGCAAGGCTCCAGTAATAGGGAAGCCGGTGTTTCAGAGTACGTAGGGCCAAGGAGAAAGACGTGGACCGCAGACTTAAGACACAAGCAAGTTGCGAAACCGTATGTGACACAGCCCGGAGATTGGAGAAGGAAGTTAATGGCAACGGCCAACCCGGACTCAGGCAGGAAATCCAGAAAGTCCGTGAGGAACTTGCCGCCATGCGCGGTGCCGCTGATGCCCGGTTCAAGTACACACAAATACTCCTCGCGGCCTTAACCATCGCAGTGGCTTTGATGGCGATCCCCCGAATCGCCGACGCCATACACACGGGCAAAATCCATTTCCCAATTCTCAGCATCTCCGCGCCGCTTGAATCGGCGACTATCACCCACACTCAATCCGCAGGAAATGAAAGCAGGATGCCATGAGCGCAACGAATCCCAACCCCACCAATCCACTGCCCAAGCCTGGACAACCACCGCCGCCGCCGCAGATTCCCTGCGACAAGGCCGCGCCCAAAGGTCCGCAGCGCGATGACCTGATTACGAAAGATTAACTGCAAACTGTCAGAAAGTGGCGTAAACTGACGGCAAAAGAGGCGCAATGAAGTTACCTGAGCCATTCTGGGCAATTCTACTGGCATTCATGGGGGTGATCGTTGCATTGGCCGTTCTTTTCCACCCTGATCCAGTGTCTGTTGGCACCGCGGTCCTCGCAATCGCAAGCAATCTTGTCAGCGGTGCCCTCGGAGCCTTTGCCGGCCACGCCAGCGCCACAAGCCACAATGCCACCTTTCCAGGTGACTCAACCAAATAAGAAGGAGATTTCCATGTCGTTCGCTGGATTCATCACCGATATTGAGTCTTTCGCCAGCAAGTTTGAGCAGGAACTCGCAAAACTCTGGGGCAAGGCTCCCACCATCGCTGCAACCGCCTCTACTGTTCTCCAGTTCGCTGCGCCTCTGGTTGAGACAGCTATCACCATTGAAGCCGGTGCCGCTGCTGGAGCCGCCGCTACCGTCGTCTTGAACACCGTGGAGCAGAAGCTTGTTGCCGCACAAGGCCTGATTACCGCCATCGGCGTTACCCCGACCTTGACCAACGTTATTTCTGGCGTGCAAAGCGACTTGACCGACCTGCTGTCTGCCGGTGGCATCAAGGATGCTTCGAGCGTGACAAACGTGAAACTGGTGCTGAACGAACTGACGGCATTGCTGAACTCGTTGCCGAAGCCCGTCGCCAGCGTTCCTACGCCGGCCGCTCCGCAAGCCTAACCTTTTCCGCATGGGGGTCTGCGCGGGAAACGGAGGCCCCCACTTTTTCCTATGCGATTCGTTCACATCACTCTCGCCATCTTCCTGCTCGTCCTGAGCGTGGGGATGGCGCTGGTGTTATGGGATGCGCACAAGCTCCTCCAGAACGCCAACACAGACGTAGTGAATTTGGCCGCAACGACACAGCGTATGAATGACACGCTCACCCTCATCAATCATCCCTGCGCACCAGGCCCATGCGGTCCCATCGAGAATCTGAGCAAGCTGACCACGCGGATAGGTGACGTAGCCACGGTGCTCCAGGTGCAAGCTCTCCACTCCGGCCAACTGGTAGACTCCACGACCGCGAATCTCAACTCAGTCGCCCTCCACGTCAACGGGGAAGTAGATGCCCTGCATAGAACCACAGATGCGGCCACAGGGCTGACCGTGGCGCTCACAGCAGACGCGCAGACGGCCAACCGGACCATCGCAGCGGCGCAACCGCTCTTCGCTTCTTATACGCGGTCTGGGGATGATCTGGACGCCCTTCTCAAACGAAAGGCTGTAACTGACCTGCTGGACAATCTGACCGGCATCACTGGACATGGAAACGCAATCTTCGGAGACTTTCAGCAAATTACAGACAAGGCGCGGGCCGACTACTTGCGCCCTGTTCCATGGTGGCAGCAACCCATCAAAAAGGGCGCTGACCTGATCGACATCGGCGCGGCCATTGCACGCCATACTCCATGAGGAGACCACATGAACCCCCTTCAAGAAGCAGAGCAGAGGCTGGGCGCAGCGTTCTATGATTTGGTTGAAGCGCTCAGTATGGGAATGACCGCAGAGATGTTGGAGCCATTGCATGAGGATGTAGATCGCGCGAAGAAACTGGTAGAATCCGAGCGGATGAATGAGCGTATGGCGGAATTACAACTGATTTAGGAGGACAGATGCAAACTTCACCCACGGGAATCGACTTTATCGCAGGGAACGAGGGACTGACCCTGACCGTTAAGAACGACGAGGGGCATGAAATGATTGGCTATGGGCACGACCTGCTACCGGGCGAGAGCTTTCCCAACGGAATTACGGAAGACCAGGCTCGGGATATTCTCGTATCGGACCTTGCCAAGGTGGACGCCGCAATGAACAAGCAGAGCCTGGCTCTGGACCTTAATCAAAACCAGTGGGATGCCGTAGCAGACTTCACCTTCGAGTGTGGTGTGGGAGCCCTGATTCAACTGCTGGCGCACGGGGTTAACCAGATTCCGGCTCAATTGCCCCGGTGGGTTCATGCTGGCGGTCAGGTCTTGCCGGGAATGGTATCTCGGCGTGCCGCAGAGGTTACGTTATTTACTTCATAGGAAAGGAGACGGAACGCCAGAGCGGGCCACCTTAACCCGGTGGCCCTTACTTTTCCTCCACCAGCCCATCCACCAAAATGATGCCAGTGATCTCCTTGAATACTTCCTTGAATTTCGGGCCTGCCGCCCGGCGACTGTTGATTACGTCGTTAAGATACTGTGTGCTGACAAGAATGCCGCGAGACTCCAGCCATGCCGCAAATTCAACCTGCGACAGATGTTTGCGCTGCATGTAGTGTGTCAGCGTTTCGACTTGCTCACGTTTGGTTAAACTCCTACGCCTCTTCATGCAACGAATATATGCGGATATGTGGTAAAAGGCAAGCAGAAAATATTTTAAAATAGTTGTTGCAATTATACGAAGATTGGCGTACCTTCCATAAAAGAGAGGGAAACGATATGACCACCACCGCAGCAGTAGCAGCAGAACTTCGCAGGATCGCCGATTTGCTCGACAAAACCCCAGACGTCAAAATCGTCAAGCCGAATCTTTCTTTTTTTCACTCGTACCAAGGAACAAAAGAGAGTTTCCTGTCTCTCGCCAAGGTGTTCCCGCGCCCGATCAAAAAGGGCGACGGTTACGAGCACGATGAGTACACGCTCACCCATGAAAGTGAAGCGCTTGGAGTCTATGCGGCTATCAAGAAGTCGAAGATTTGCACGCTGGTAGAACCGGCGCGACCGGCGCGTTACGAATGCACGCCAATTCTTTCTTTGGAAGAAGAAGCGGCGCTCGGCGAGTTCTAGCAAGTTTCCCGCCGTCCACACCCCGTAACGAGGCACCCTGGAATGTGCGCACTACCGAAGAGGCAACGGCGGGAATTCAGCATCGAAGTGAAGGAGAAGCATGGCAGACGAAGTAGAAGTCGCAAAATCTCCCGGTTTTGTTACGCTAGCAGAAGGAACAATCGCTTCTGACTATGCGCTCAAGAACCTCAACAAATCTCTCGGCGACGCACAGATTGAGTTCATTCCCGCTGTAAAAGGCGAAGTGAACAACTACGGCGGATACAAGTACACCCCGCTGGTTGTCATCATTGACGCAGTGAGGCCGTCGCTCCACAAGTTTCATCTAACCGTTTCACAATTCCCGGTCACTGATCTAGCTACCAAGACGATCACCATCCATTCCCGATTGGTTCACTGGGATTCGGGCGAGTGGATGCAGAACGCGCTTGAGCTTCCTGCGGAGTTGGCGCTCGGTAAAGGTGGTACACCGGTATTCAATCAGCAGACCATTGGCGGATCGCAGACTTACGCGCAGAAGTACGCCTACAAAGCTATTGTTGGCATTCCCGATTCGGAAGAGATGATCGACTCGACCGAGGAAAAAGGCGACTTGCCGTCGCGCCAGAAGCGCCAAGCAGACGCGAGGGCATCGGCTCAGCAGAGAGCTAGTGCAATATCGCATCCCGAAAACGCCCCTAGGGCGACCAGTACGCAGCAGTCAGCCCAACAGGCCACCCAACGTGCAGCGAGCCCGCAGGAGGGCGCACAGCCCCAAGCAGGGGTATTGAAATTCGTCCCTCCAAACGGTTTGACGGCAGTCGTCAAGCGCGTGAGGGAAATTCAAGGTCTTCCCGCCAAACCGGCTAACGGGGATGTTCCCGCGATGAAGGCGGTACGACCTCGGCTGATTGTTACCTTCCTCGGCCAGCACAACGGCGTGGATGAGGCAAGTTGCTTTGATACCGGCCTATTCGATGCCATTAGGGATGCGGTAGGTTTGGAGTGCCACTTCCAGATCGCAGAGAAGGACTCTAATGGCAAACACTACATCAACATCGAAGATTGCCTCTATGTGGATGGAGTCCCCTACGTTGACGGCAAACCGAGTGTCGATACAGCCACAGGCGAAGTAATCGCAGAAAGGGATGGACAGTGAAATTTCTCAAGAAAGACGGAACAATCGAAGAAGGCGTTGCACTTTCCGAAACAGAGGTCAGACATTTGGAGAGCTTGACGCAAGTGCTGCACGCTTCTATGTGTAGGAATGCTTTTCACCCTTCCTACGAGCGCGAGGAAAAATGCCGTAAGGTGGCCATTGCCGTGATCTCCGGCAAGACGCTGGAGGCTGCGCTGGCGGATGAATACCTTCCCAAGCCGTCTTCCGAAGAAGAGCACCCTTCACCGTACCCGACAGGAGTTGAAGCGTGAACTACACGAAGGTTGAATCATCGCAAATTGCAGAGGTTGGGTATGATGCCGAGACGGAAACCCTAGGCATCAAGTTTCCCGCAGGCAAGCGTAGCGCGGCATCGGAATATCACTATGCCAATGTACCGGCTCGTGTTCATCGGGCTCTGATAACCGCAGAGTCTATCGGATCGTATTTTGGGAAGAACATCAAGAGCAGAGCGGACCTATACCCGTACACGCGCATAATTCCGGATGACGTTGATCTGACGGCGTATGCAGATGACATGAAGGGACGCCCTACCGATCCCGCCGTCGCAAGCGTGACGAGAGAGACGAGCGGGATGCCGACGAAGAAGGAGAAGCAGCAGCCATCTTTGGACTTGGATGGGGATGCAGTGAATGGAACGAATAGCTCAAGCACCTCTCTTTCCGTCATCGATACGATGGCCGACGATCTACTCTTCACTCCTGGCGCGGTTACCGACGAACAGATTGCGGCAGGACGGGATTGGTACCTCACCGAAGCAAAGAAGTACGACATCACCACAGAAAAGAGCCGTACCGAACTGAAACGGTTCGCGCGGCCACTCCAGAAGCTCCGCACCGGCATTGAAGCACGGGCTAAGGAGCTGACAGGAGCAACCAAGCGGAAGATTGCAGCCATCGACGCGGAGAAGCGTCGCTTGGTGATGCTGGTGGGTGGAATCGAAGATGAAGTTCTTGCACCTTTGAAGGCATATGATGCGGCAGAAAATGCGCGGATTGAAGCAAGGAATGAGGCGCTGAAGGAAATCCAAGACTTTGGCACCTATACTCAAGCAAACTGGATGACCCTCTCCCTTGACGCAATGCGCGACCGACTGAAGGAGATCGAGCTTGATACGCGGGAATGGCCGGAACTCGGAGAACTGCCAGCGAAGTATCGCGAGGAATCCATCAAGCAAATCAAAGGGGCTATCTCCGCGCGGGAAGAATACGAGTCCGCACAGGCAGAGTTGGAGAAGTTACGGGCCGAGAAAGCGGAACGGGACGAAGCCGACCGGAAGGCCGAAGCGAAGCGCCAAGAGGATGCACGAATCGCTGCTGCCGCTGAAGCACTTGCTGCGAAGAAGGTTGAAGATGTCAAAGCTGCCATTCGGGAGGAAGTTATTTCTGGTTTCAACTTCCCAAGCGCAGCCAGTATTGCAGAGATGACGGGCGAACCAACCCAAACCATACTCGCACCGGACAATCGAGAGCGCGCGATGCAAGAGGCCCAAGTTGGCCTGTTTGACAACTGCGAGCTTACTGTTATCCAGTCGCGTAAGGTAGTCGAGGCTATCTCCAAGGGGCTTATCCCCCACATTCGAATCGAGTATTGACATGACTCACATCTTCCAACCGAAAGCGAACTGGAAACTTCAAGGACCGATGCCCGGTAATCCGCTATGCAACTGGTACCAATGGGGTGATTGCCGGGTGTTTGTGGGGCTCGAACCTGCCGGGTGGCACCTGAGTATCAGCCACCCAAACCGCAATCCAACGTGGGAAGAAATCAAGCAGGCTCGGTACGACTTCTGTCCGCACGATGTGACGATGGCAATGATCCTTCCACCGACCACTGAATACGTGAACATCCATAATTTCTGTTTCCATCTGCATCAGATACCGAACGAAGGAGAAGAATGAGAAATTCCGCAGCACCTACCGAAGCGCTTGATGAACAACCCGGCAAACCCGCCAAACAACCCCGGCATGTAGCCATTGCACAAAGGCATTTGATCGCACAACGTGAAAAAGCGGTTGAGGCTCACTCCAAAACAGGCAAGGAAATTGACGAACTGGACGCAGCACTAAAGGCGCTCGGCTGGCCACCGGAGGAGTAGATATGACAAAAAAGGAAAAGAAGGTAGCCTATGACCGCGAGTATCGCAAGAAGAACCGTGCGTTACTTAAGGCCAAGAAGGCAGCCTATTTCCAAAAAACCTATGATCCGATAAAAGCAGCGAAAGAGCGCAAGAAGAAAATGCCTCAGCATGTCCAGTATTGTCGGCAGCCTTGGTACAAGGCGTGGAAGCGAGAATACGACAAGCAAAGACGGTCTTCTAAGTTTGGACCCTTCGCTGAGGCCCATCAAGCTCTCATCGCTCTCCAGCGAGAGATTCGCAAACAGATGCCTGATCGATTTGAGAGATATGCTCAATCAGGCAGACATGGGTGGAATCCAATCAACCAGCAACGAAGGAGGAGCAGGCGTGGCAACATCGAATTCAATTTTGACAGCTTCTAACCTGAAAGATGCACTGTGGACGACTTTAAACCAAGTGAAGGGAAAGAGAATGCTTCCGGGTCATGCTGATGCTGTAGCATCACAGGCTCGTGAGATTCTCCGCACAGTGAAGGTTCAGCTCCAGATCAGCGGTCAAACAAACCGTCCCGTACCTGTGGAAGTCATTGAATTTTCCGAGGGAAAGGTTAAGCGTCCGATCAAGAGGTAGGTATGCCATTCCCTTCCAATCTCGAAAGTCTTCTCGCCTCCGGGTACGCCTTCCTGCGTTCGGAAGTCTGCCCGGATTGCGGGGAAGGTGTCGAGGTATTTTCAACGCCCGGCAAGCGAGAGATCATCATGCAGCCCATGTGCGATGCTCTGCGCCCTGCGGTGAGACACTTCTCCGTCTGCAAGCCGCTCCCAGCCAGCAAGGATGGTCTCTTGAAGACCGGGTACACTTTCCTTGACCGGATCACATGCCCACGCTGCCAAAGGGCCGTAGAGCGCTACGAGACGCCTTCAGGAGCATGGATAACACTTAACCCGATGATGGGAAATGATTGGCCCACCGTCATACATCGGTGCAAGATTGCACTAAATCAGGAGGAGAAGGGTGGAGATCAACAATTTCGACGTTCTGAAGCAAATGTCGAAGCAAGGCATGGACATTCGGATGGGAACAGACCTTCTCAACATGAAGGCAGTCAAGGCGGGAAGCCAGATCACGATGGGGATAGCGGGAAACGTGTTGGCGGCACTGATGTTCGGAGAACTGAACGCGTGCTTGATCCTGTTCAACAGGAAGCAGTTCGACGAAACGAAATCGGAAATGTCTCAGGAATCAAGCTCTACGGAGTGACGGACCAGAACATGATTGCTTGCGGATGGTCGGACGGAACTCTGGCCATCCGCTTCAAGTACGGTCTGTATCACTACGCCAACGTACCGGAGAACATTTTTGTGACGCTACGGAAAGTTCCGTGGCCCAACAACTACTTCACCAAGGTGGTGAAGAATCACCCTGAACTCTATCCCTTTACCAAGGTTGGATAATGTCCTCACTGTTTGCTGAGAAACTAAACTTGAAACCACTTCGCCCACGGCAGGAAACAGCCATCGCAGCCGTTCGCGAGGCTATCCGGGAAGGGCACAAGCGCATTGTCCTGCAAGCTCCTACGGGCAGCGGCAAGACCATCATTGCCAGTCACATCATCGCGGGAGCCCTCGACAAAGGGAATCGTCCGATGTTCTGCGTTCCTCGCTTGTCTTTGATCGGCCAGACTATCAAGCGATTCGAGGCACAGGGCATTTGCGACATTGGCGTGATTCAAGGAAATCATGAGCGCACTGACTTTTGGGCAACGGTGCAGGTCGCAAGTATCCATACACTTGTGAGGCGCCCCCTGCCTGAAGTGGATTTTGCCATCATTGACGAAGTGCATCTCCAGCTTAAGTCTCTCAACAAGATCCTCGATAGCGACGGCTGGAAAGACAAGATCGTCATCGGCATGTCGGCCACTCCTTGGACGAAAGGAATGGGACTTCGCTGGACCAAACTGATTGTTCTGGCAACGACGAACGAGATGATTAACGAGGGATGGCTTACTCCGGTTATCGGTTATGGGGTTCCTGATGACTTCATGCCCGATGTTTCCGAGGTCCATACAAACTTCGATGGAGAGTACGTCGAGGGCGAAGCTGAGAAGGCCATGACCACACAAAAGATCGTGGGCAACGTGGTCAAGACATGGCAGGAGAAATGGGGCAAAGATAAGACGTTCATGTTCTGCGTGAATCGAAACCACGCGAAGAAGATGCAGCAGGAGTTCGAAGATGCTGGCGTATCCTGCGGTTACATCGACGGGACCATGGACGCCGAAGAGCGGGAAGCCGTTTTGCGGAAGTATCGGAGCGGAGAACATGAGATTATTGCATCGATCGACACAATGGGAATCGGGGTAGATGAGGATGTGCGCTGCATCATTTATCTGAGGCTAACCAAATCGGAAATGAAATGGGTACAGGACGGAGGCCGGGGAATTCGGCTGGCAGACGACAAAGATTCATGCCTCTTGCTGGATCATGCCGGGACCGCCGAAGAGTTAGGCATGTTCACTGACATTCACCACAACACCCTGGATATGCACGATCCAAAAGAAAAGGGCCAGCCACTTTCTGGCAACCCACCAAAACCCCACAAGTGCCCGCACTGTAATCTGCTCGTTTCCCCTAGCGCTGATGTGTGCCCATTTTGCTTTACGAAGCTCCACAAAGGCAAGTCACCTCGGGAGATCAATGCAGAGCTGGTGAGGATCGGTGGAGAGAAAAAGAAGCGCCTTGAACGAAGCGAGGAGCAGGCGTTCTATTCCGGCCTGATAGACTTCGGGCAGCGCCGGGGGTTCAAGCCTGGATGGGCGGCAAACAAGTTCAAGGAGCGATTCGGTGTATGGCCGAGGAAGTTGGACGCGGTACCGATGACTCCACGCAAGGCCGTCAGGGAGTTTATCGCTGAATCAGCTAAGAAGTGGCGGCAACAACAGAAAGCAGAACAACCGACTGAAGAAACCGCATGACTGCATCGCAGATAGCCCATCAACTCCATGGCAAGAAGTCCGGTAACCGCTGGATGTGCCGTTGTCCCTGCACCACAATGCACCACAATGGTGACCGTAACCGTAGCTTGAGCGTGTGGCAAAGTGAGGACGGTTGGATTCGCCTCCACTGTTTCACCGGCTGCACGAGAGATGAGATCGTCGCAGCGATGGGCATCAAGATACGCGACCTGGCTCTGAACGAATTCAATCCCAACCCGGAGTGGGAGCAACGGCGCAAGGATGAGGAACGGTTGAAACTGTTAGAGCGCCAACATGGACTTGCGATCATGGCTCAGGCAGTCATCCCTGGGGAGCTAAACTATTGGCGTGTAGTGGAGCGTAATATAGCTGTGCGAGGCAGAGCATTGCGCGATAAACTGGAGCCTGAAGCAGCACAGAGACGAGCCGGGCAGCGAGAAGTTAAGCGGATTATCAAGGAATATGGGCTTGATGAGTTGTGGGAGTGTTTACCGAAAGGAATCTATGAGCGAAAAACCTCAGTGGGTTAAGGATCTAGAAGCTAGCCCATGTGAATGTGTGCCGTGTCCAGACTGCCGTGGGAGCGGGACGGTATATTGGTTACTCGATGAATATTGTGGAGCCGGACACCCATGTGACGATCTAGCCGAACCCGAATCATGCGAGGTTTGCTCTAATGGAATTCTCGAAACGTGCGACCGCTGTGCACAGTTAGAGGAATACGAGTTTGGCCAATTAGCCATGGAGCTACGCAATGGCTAGTGCAATCTTGCATCAACTCCCCGCGCCAAACTTCGATGCCATCCGCGCCATGACCTCAGAGCAGGCCGCTAAACCAGTCTTGGACATTCTTCGTACCGTAGAGGCAGCAGACGAGCGTATTGAGTCCATGACGCGGCAGGTCTACGCGCTCCGCGGTGCTGCCATGAAGATCGCCGAGGAGAAGAAAATATACCAGTTCTTTGAGGATGAGGAAGTCGGCAAGCCCTTCCGGTCGCTGGACCGATTTAACAAGGTCATGTTTCCGAAGTCCTGGCGCTACAACCAAGAGGCGCTGGCGACCGTGAACAAACTCCCCGATGTGCCGATGGAGAAGCTGGTAGATGTGCCGAGATGCAATATCCTCACGTTAACCAAGGTCAGCAGTTCCGTCAGATCCCTTCCAGACGTGCTGGAGGCTGCACAGACGCTTTCTGAAGAGCAGTTTGCAGCCAAGCTCACCAAGGAGCATGGACAAGCCTTGGAGGGACGAAGGACGCTCAGGTTGACCTATTCTGCGAGTGAATACGCAGAAGTAGATCAGTTTCTTTCGTGGATTGGGAAAAAGTTGGATATTGAAGACCGAGCCGGCCAGTTGCTGGCCTATGCTATAGATTTCAATCAGGAGCACGATGAAGAGAACTAGACTGAATCCCATCCGCAAGACCCTGCGCAAAGGTGAGCCCAGCAAAGCCGAGAAAGAACAGACTCGCATCGCTGCCAGAGATCGCGCTCACGGCATCTGCGAATCCCAGATACACTCCGAGTGCTCAGGACAGGCTATCCTACCACTTGACGGCGATCTGTGGCACAGAGGCCATCTGGCGCATGGGAGAGCTAAGGCTAGATTCGGCTGGAGAGAGACGGAAGACGGACCTGACGGCCAATGGCTGACCTGGCAGTGCTGGCGCTGTCATCTTATCAGCGATCACGGGCAGGGAATCAAGATGCTGCGACCAGACCGGCCGATTTTGGTTGTGAAGGGGTTCTGATGGAATACCCATATTTCTACGCATGGAACCGGATGGGGCGGAAAGGTCAGTTCTTCCGGGTCATTTTTCGTGGAACCATGAACTCGTGTCTGATTGAATTCGAGGACGGCTTTAGAGCGGTCACCAGCCGCAATGCGATCCGAAAGAGGAAAGATGCTAATTCCTAAAGCTGGCAGCGTCGGCGAGGAAACACTCGCTTTGCATCTCCGAGCCCACGGCATTCCATTCGAGCGTGAAGTTTATTTAGTCTCCGGCCGGAAATGGCGATGGGATTTTGTCGTAAAGGACCTCGCCATAGAGATACAGGGAGGCACCTGGACTCGCGGAGGACATTCACGGGGGGTTGGGCAGGCTAGAGACTGCGCCAAGCAGAACTCTGCGGTTAAAGCGGGATACAGACCGCTAGCGTACACGACTGAGATGGCGACCTCCGGGGAAGCCATCAACGACATTCTGGAGATTCTGTTGAATAAATTGTAAAATCGAGCACAAATTATTCCACTTTTTATTTCATCCTCCAACACACACCGGAAGCCTACTCGCAATAGAAGTTCGCTTTCAGCCAGTTGACTTGGAAACCCCAAAACAAAAACATTACCTCGAAGATTAGACCAGCCTTGCCAAAGGCGAGGTTAATTCCGAAGCAATACTTGAAACTGTCCTCATTTGCCCTCCGGAAAATCAACTCAGGCTTCATCGTTCTTCCTTTCTGGTGTCTGTCAAAGCCGCACGAGCTACTGTCGCCCGGCTGTTGGCATAGCCGCGCACCTGAAGCATATGGATCAGGAATTCATCCCGCCCCGCCTGCTCGTGGATTGTTTCGAGCGACATTGCCGCAGCTATCAAACCCGCTTCTAGTCGGCTAACTTCCTCGATCAGCTTCTTAACGTGATTGTCGTTGTACAACCCTTTTCCAGTGCTGTATGAGCCACGCTCCTTCACGCAGTCGTAAACGATCTTCCATCGGTCGATGATTATTACGTCAGGCATTTCACCCTTTCTCTTCATACACCTTAGTGCCAACGTTGACATTCCCTGCATGTGTGGTTATTTAGTGAAAGATTGCACCGATTTACAAATCGAGTGGAACCCTTAACCATAGCTCGATGGATTCCCAGCGGTCGGTTATGTGTCCTGCCATCTTGAGCATTAAATCGGGTTCTCGAATCTCTGGACACCAAGCAGCGGTGAGCTTACCGGCTCCAGCAGCCCACCCAAGCTCGGCGTGTGCCGATTGACCGCAGGGATTCACGAGGATACAGGCGTCAGCCCTTTTGAGAGCGTTCATGTCTCGGTTGTAGCCTTCAATGGCACGTGGATGTTCAAGTCCGCGAAGATAGCGCGGAACGTCATTGGACCAACTCTTCCAATCGGGATCTACGTTCGACCAAGAGAATCCTCCGGGGATTCCAACTCTATCTGTTGCGCTTCCCCATCCGGTATCACAGCCGCGAAAGTCATATACCTCATGCCCCAACTCGCGCAACCGTCTCACCGCCCCCGGTTGGTAATCATTCCGCCAGCTACTTGCAACGTAAATCTTCATTTTTCTCCTCTCTGTCTTTGCTTCTTAGATACAAACACGATCCTCTTGTGTGGCGTCCGAATATAAAGCATCTGATTGATATTTCCGTTCGCAGATATCCATAAACGAGGCAAACTCGCGCACATGTGTTAGCTGTGATTTACCGCACACGTCGATATGCATCAAGCCGGTTCCGACCTCGAAATCAATCACGGGCCACCAATTGTTTTTATCACCCAACATGCGCCCGTAGATCGGCTGAGGAAGACTGTTGATGTAATCCATGTCAAGTAAGTCGCTCATCGTTTCCCTTTCAGATACACTTCCCACTTTCCCCGTAGAGACCTGTAGTCCCTGCATCTGGTGGAGTTAATCATCGGAGCCAACCAGCGCAGTTCTATGGGTTCTTGGTACGTCTCATAACGGACCGGGAAGGAAGTGGTCACCTGAACCCGGAAAGCCCCGCCTCTCAGTAGGGGAACCCTTACCTGCTGATTTGCCGATCCCCGTGACCCTGGCGGCGCGGCGACAAGGCCATCATCGACACCGGGGCTGCATTTGCTCGGCTCAAACTCTGGTGATTGTTTATTAGACACTGGACAGCCGCTCTCATCCTGTACACGTTGTGCCCTCTCCGGGATGCAATGCCATGCAGAGACGTGGCCCAGGCGCACGAAAGCGGGAACCTTGACGAGAACCGAATTGTCAGAGATTGTCGCAATCTTTTACCTGAACAATTGCATCCTAGCATGAAGAACGGTTATACTTCAAGTGCGGGGTTCTGGTCCCAAACCTCGTCCATCTTTTGCCTGAACAACACTTGATGGAGCCCCGCACCGTTTCCCTTTCTCTTCCGGCTTAGAGGCCCTTCCTTACGGTTGGGCCTCTTGGTTTTTGGGAGGGAACATCGACTGCGTGGATTAGTGGACGAGCACCCGATAGCTCAGCATGGTTTTCCATGCCGTCAGCTTGGGTGGGTTGTGGAGAGATCAGAAGATCATTGCCAACACCCAAAGAATGAGCGTGATGGCACAAAAAATGGTTGTGTTATCTATCCGACGGTGACTCACGTTTTGAGTATTGCCGAGAATGTTGGTAAACGGGTACTCTTTCACGCTCTCATGGTCATAAAAGGAGTCTTCCGCATCCACATCGTACGGGCGGTGGTGCCACGCCGCTTGCTGGCGGGTCATAGCGCCCTCCAAATGAGCCATGCAACGATTGCACATACCGGCAGCGAGAAAAGAGCCGTAAGTGCTAGTCCGCGGAAGCAACGTGGCGGGTCAGACGGAGTAGCCGGTGCGGTTTCATCCACCAAAGCCATTCCGCCCATCTGCATGTCCAGGTCATCTGCGATTTGCATATCCACGGCCCGGCGGTACTCGCTGGCCTCATGCGCCAGGTGGTCGGCCACGCAATCCAGTCGGCCATAGGTGGCGCGCTCTGCATCGGCCTTGTCTTGCGCTTCCTGCGCCAGGCGGTCGATGATTTCGATGGGAATACGACTATACAACGTGGGCATCTGGTTTTCCCCTTTTCTTCGGTGCAAGATTGCACCAAATCACGGCTTCTTGCCTTCCATGAGATTGTCGATTGCCGTCTTGCTGATGCGGATTGCACCCCGACGTACAGGCTGCGAGTATTCCAGCCGGCCGGTTTTGATGTAAGTATGGATGGTGCGTTCGGACACTTGCAAGTACGCTGCCGTTTGCTTTACGGTAAAGTACTCGTGGTCGGCATCAAGCTGTTGTTTTTGTGCCATTAGATTACCTCGGGCTGGAGATATGCTATAAAGATTTCTTTCTGTTTGTCCCTCGCAGCACCCCCCGCAGCAGCCCCCGCAGCAGCCCTCGCAGCAGCCCCCGCAGCATCCCTCGCAGCAGCCCCCGC
>CAZNOW010000005.1:36047-60920 GCA_964574915.1 uncultured Candidatus Saccharibacteria bacterium | reverse complement strand
CAGACAACATCGGGATCGTACGTATCAGTATCCGGCGCTGTTTCGGTTTCTGGAAACGTTGTTGGTATTTCTATATCAGGGGGATCAATATCCGGAGCGATCATGTGGGGGTATGGAACGTCCGGTCAGGTTCAGGTTCAGACTGCATCAGGATCGTATGCGTCCGTATCGGGTGCAGTTTCCGTATCCGGAAATACCGTTGTAACCACGATCTCCGGGGGATCGATATCCGGTCAGGTAGCATGGGGAACCGCGACCTCCGGGCAGTTCCAGTACCAGTTGCAGAACACATTCACGGTGATGAGCGGAATCACACTCGGAAGTGGAACGCTGACATCGGGTGGATATATGTCCGCATCACTTACAGTCGGAGCATTCCCATACTACCTCCGATATGTGATGTTTGTAACTTTATCTGGAACTATGGCGTCCGGGTCGTCGCTGCAGGTTAAGCACATCGTGGCGGGGGCTACCGTATCTGCAGTCGCAACACTCATATCGACAGCGTTCACGTCGTCGGTAGGAGCTGCAAATAGTTACGCATACGCGACAACTTCGGGAGTGTGGTTCATGCTCTTGTCAGGAGATATAATTCAGGCAACGACAATAAGTAACAATACCAGTGGCATGACTCAGATTTGCCGTATAGTATTGAGCCAATAAACTTCTCAATACATTTAAATACTTATAAAGAGTATTCATTTTTGTGGAAGCCGTGGTACGGTTTAACCACTTGATCGATCAGGAGGATACGAATGGTAGACATAACATCGTTACTACAGATTGTGGTAAGCATTCTTGTTTGGAGCGGCATCGCGTACGCGGTGAACTATAACCAGAACAAGAGTGTCAACTGGTTGATGCTTATCGCCTATGAAATTGTCGGAGTACTCGTGTACTTCACAGGCTTCACTGGCGGAGCTGCGCCGGACTTACCGACCTTCCTTACGCAAATGGCAGGACAGGTCGTCGTCATTGGATTCGTTGATTCAGTATTAGCTCAAATCTATGCTGCTTTGACGCAACAGTCAACACTAAAGTCGTTGATCTTCCCGTTAGACCCGCACTACACAGGTCACAACTTCGAGCCGACCTTCACGCTGCAGCTTAACGACGGAACAACTCGCACGTTCAACACGGATGCAACAGGAATTTGCTGCTCAATCAACGTCTCCGAGCAACTCGCTAACTCGGTAGATGTTAAACTGGCAAACCCGGCTCCGAAGACTGCAGGCTGGTCTCCGGGATTTACGGTAACACCGGCATTCATATATGGAGTGTCTCCGACAACGGTTGCCCTTGTCATCAAGGCAGGGTTCAACTCGGACAACACGCCGATTACGACATGCACGGTGAACCCGCAGGACGGATCTCCGGTTGACACGGTTACGCTTACGCTCGACCCGAAGACTCACACTCCAACGGGAATCTGGCAGCACACGTACACCGTGGCTCCGGAATAATCTCTCTTTTTTTAAACGCGGTTAAAATAGACCATTTTGTTGATGTCAACAAAATGGTATGGGTTAGAAGGTATCCGTAACCTTGTTAACGAAGACACTCGGATCGTCTTTCTGGTTTGTTCTTCGCATGAGGATACCGTTATATGTCGGGTCGCCCTTCTCGTAGATCCTGACTGTGTTTGTGTCGTAGTAGTCGAAGTAGTGGTGGTCGTTCTTCCATCCCGGGTGGCATCGGACGTACCCACTCTTTCCGACCTTTGCACGGGAGTTGACGCCCTCATTCGCCAAGATTACACGTACTGCGTCGTGTGCCAAGTCCCAATGTGGATGGTACTTCACGTCGATATCATAGAAGTCGTTCGGGTCTTGTACTGCGACAGTCTTGTTGTCAGGGCAGAAGTGCATGAACAGGCGTGCAAACCATTTCGGTTCATACGGGTTCTCGCGTACGAGGTATGCGATGTATGTTCCGAACGCCGCGTATGACTCAAGAGCCTGTGAGTTGCTTCCGCCCGGGAGGTGGAGACACGATGAACTGTCCCATCCCTGATTCGCGGATGCACGCAATATGTCCATTGGCTTGTTGCTGATGACAAGCTTATACTGGTCGGGACGTGTCTCACTCATCTTGTTCTCGTAGTCGAGGACTGCCTGCAGTTGCCCATAGAGAACGGGGTATTTTGCCTGCAGTTCCTTGAGGATTTTCTTCGGAGAGTCCTTGATGAAGTTGAGGAACCCGACCGTCTTGTTGAGTTTTTCCTTCACGAACTTCTGAGCGGCTTCATACTTTTCGCGTGTGGCGCGTGTGGGATCGCCGGGCTTCATTAGGTAGTAGTTCTGTGGGAACTCGATCTGGTACTCGAACTCCACCGCGTAATCGTATGACGGGATTCCCTTGAACTTTCCTTTCTCATTTTCGTTTTCGAGTTCATCCATGCTCGGGTGTCTCAGGTTCACGTACATTCTTCCGATGATATTGTCATCGCGCTTTCCGATTGGCTCGGGTTTCGTATTGTGGTTTATAGCGTAGTCGAGTCCTCCTTTCTGGACATCCTTCCACTTTTCCTTGTTCGGGATATACGGTGCTCCAACCTGTCTCGGGGTTGGTGTACCTACCGTGACTTCGTCGTCGTAATCCGATTCATCTTCATCGGGAGTGCCGTAGAACAGGAGATTGACCATCGAGTGATATCGGCGGAGCCTCTCCGGCCCCCACGCCTTCTCCGGGCTGTTGATATCGTAGATACCCGTGATTCCAAGCGGGTCTGGCTGCAGGGTAGAACCCTTTTCGATGTTGTCTACCCATCGTCGGACGAAGTGACCTGTGTTATACTGTCTATCCAAGCTCCCGAACGAATTCTTGTCGTAGTCCATTCGTGATTTCAGGGTCGGCTCCCACCCGCCCCGCTTCTTGAGGATTTTGGTCATTATATCCACGACCGGCTTGTCCATCTTTATCGTTGAGTGGACGTTCTTGAAACGCGGGTCTCCGATAGACTTGTAGTAGAAGTCCGCCATCTCACCACTGTTTGCGATTACATGCTTCTCGAAGAAACCTTCAAGTACCGAAGTTGTTTCGGGGTCTTTCTCGAAGTCTTTTACCCACTTTGCTGCCACTTCCGCCGCATCGCTGGTCTGCAGTGAGCACAGGACTGTGCAGTTGTCTATGATATTCTTGACTTCCTCTCCGTTGAGTGCGTATCTGGTAAGGAGTTCCACGGTCAGTGGTTTTCCGGTTCCTGATTTCGCATAGAATAACTTGCTCACGTCTGATGGCTTGTTCTGAGTCATTACGTCGAGCATGTGGTACATCTTCCAGAATCGGCTTTCTTTATCCCCGCTTACCAGTTTTCGCTTTGAAACAATATCGTTATATACGACGTAGTAGAGCAATTCCACAACCGAAGCAGAGTTTATGAATCCGCGCTCGTTTGCCGAGAACTTTTCATCCATCATATCAATGGCGGATTCGGTCATTGTCAACTCCGTGCCATTGATGACTTCGTTCGGTATGTCGTTCATCACCCCGAGAGCGGCGTTGTTGACAACAACCTTGTCACCGTCCTGAACAATCATCTTGTCACTGACGATCTTCTGCAGGCAGTTCATCGTAGTTCCGGCACTATCCGTGCAGTTGTCATCGTTGAGGAGTTTTATGAGCGCTTCCTTGCGGTTGGAATTCGCCATGATGACGTAAAGCGGGTGCATCTTATCTACAACGTGATCTAATACGGTGATTTCCCGCCCATTGACAATACATGATTCTGATACGAGTTTCTTGATGCTTGCCCCGGTAGTACCGAGCGAACCTCCAAACATCATCAGCTCGATATTCTTCCCTATCTTCGAGGATAGGCTTGAGAAGCACGCCGCTTTGTTAGTTGCAGAGTCGCACCCGTGTGAAACTACATCTATTCTTCTACAGAGGTTGTTTTCGTATCGTGGGGACTTGTCCATCATCTTGGCAACGGTGTCGATGTTGTCGTGGAGTGCACTGCTGTGGTTTAAGTACATGTCGCTTACACTCTTCGTGACTGCCAAATCGAAACAGTTTGTTGCCGTTCCGTCAGGGTTGGAACACTTTTCTCCCGAGAACGGGGAGTTCTCCGACTCGTCAGCGTGGAACTTCTCGATTACCGCCTTCACCGACATTGAACCGCCCGCGTTCAGGAGTTCATCCACGCAGGAGTTCCCCGGGGAACACCACGCATTTCCTTCCTTGTAGAGTCTCTCGTCAATGTGACCAGTGTTAACCAGTGTTGCAAGGAATTGGTCAGCTACTTTAGTTTGTCGGCTTTCGCGGATCAGGTAATCGTAACAGGTTACGTCAGCACCCTGATATTTGCATCTCTTTTCGTCGAGGAAGTTTTTCCCGACTGCATCGAGGTTGATATATCCAGCCGCATCCCGATCTACGAGAAGCTCAAAACAATTCTCCATTTCCTTCTTCGGCTTACTATCGTCCTTCGAGCGTGGTATACGGCAGTAATCATACGTATAATATTCGGGATGTTTCGCAAGTATCTCCACGATGGTATTGTATGCCTTGCGGCTCATTTTGGTGTATGTGGTGGTTCCTTTCTTCGGGCGTCCCCCCGCGTGGGTTCCGATTGGCCATGTCTTTGTCTTGAACGATCCGACCACTTCGATAAGATTCGGCACACAGTTGGTTTTTCCTCCGTCGTTATTTAGTCGGCAAAGCTCGGATGATGAGTCAAATTTCTCCATGCGGTCAAAGAATGTGACGTTGAGTGGGTATCCGTCTCCGTCCAGTCTTGCGGCTTCAAGAATCAACTCAAGGCACGATACCATTGCAGGTTTCTTACCGTATGTCGATCTTTCAAAGTAAAGTGGCTTTCCGTCTTCAATCGAATCGAAACACCCGTCTATGTACTCGGCACTGGTTAGGATTGCTTTCAGCTCGTCTCCGCTATTGAGAACAAGTTCATCCAGCATCTCCCTTTTACCCGGAGTGATCGGTGTCACAGGCTCAACAAAGCCATCCGTATCCTTTGGGGTCTTTTTTCTTGCAGCCACGCTATAACACCATCTAATCAGTGAAAGACTTTATCACGTGGAAGTATAAATATGTTATTGATGATCGAACGGAATAAGATACATTGCATGGACTGTATTCCGGGACTCTGGAAAATGGAGCCGAAATCCGTGGACATGATGGTAACTTCTCCGCCTTATAACATAGGTGTGAAATACTCGAAATACAACGACAGCATCCCAAACGGGCAATACCTCTATTTCATGCAACGGGTGGCGGATGCTGCGGAACGGGCGTTAAAAGACGACGGATCGTTCTACCTGAATGTTGGTGGAACCTTAACAGACCCGTGGATTCCGTTCCGGGTCGCGGAATCATTTTCGAAATATTTCCGCCTGCAGAATACTATTCACTGGATAAAGTCTATCTCTATCGGAGATGTGACATACGGGCACTACAAGCCGATTAACAGTGATCGGTTCCATCACGACAACCACGAGTTTATCTTTCACTTCACGAAGCGCGGGGACGCTAAGATTGATAAAGTGGGGAACGGGGTTCCGTATATGGATAAGACCAACGTAAAGCGGTGGGCAGGAAACGGGGGGAAAGACCGGCACGACCGGGGCAACGTGTGGTTCATCCCATACGAAACAGTTCGTTCTGCGAAGGCTCACCCGAGTTCATTCCCGGTGCAACTCCCCGAGATGTGTATAAAGGATGCGGGTGTGAAACCGGGCGGTCTTGTCGTAGACCCGTTCATGGGAATCGGATCAACTGCGGTAGCCTGTATCAATCTCGGGGTAGATTTTATCGGGTTCGAGATAGACCCCGCATACGTGGAGATTGCTAACATTCAGATTACAGAATCTCGTAAATCCTGACAGGTTTCGCGTATCTTACTTCCCGAACGTTGTTTGCGAGGGCAATTCGGTATACATTTTCAGGATCGACACGCTGCCACCTGATTTCACTTCCGTGGCATCCCTCACAAACCTCGAACATCGGGAGTTTTCCCTTTGTTGCGAGCATGTTGTGAAGGTACATTTCACCGCAATCCTCGCATTTGAATAAAACCATCTTATCGAGAATATATTGCGGGACAACGAGATCGTCGCTTCCGTGGTACGCGCGCAGGTCATTTCTCGCCGGGTGGGAATCTGCATGACCCATCCAGTAGAAATCGGGGTTATATTGTGACACGCAGTTGTAGAATGTCCTGTCATGATCTTTATGTTCTTTCGTCCCGAGTTCAATATCAACCACCGCGTGACAGAGTTCGTGTATGGCAAGCCCACGGAAGTAATCACTTCGCGTGTTATACATGTTAGCTTTTATAAGCTTGGCATCATACGCAATACCCACGTGCCGCATATTTTTGCTTGAATATGATTCTGCATCAACCATACCCGGGTTATTTGCCCCGGGATTCAGGTTTTCAAACCGTACTTCGAGATTTTCTACGTTTTTCGGAAGGAGTTCTGTCGCTATGTCGTGTGTCATGCTTGCGATATAGTCTTTTGCCTTCTGAAAATCGACTTGGCTTACCATTTAACTGTAACTTCATTTTTGTTATATATAAACTATTCCGTTAGTGTTTCGCATAAACCAGAATAACTTTATATATATGAAAAAAGAAATACACTCCTTTGGCTCAAGAGGAGCGTAGTTATGGCAATCGTAGACAAATATGGGTTAGTAAAAGATAACGAGTTGCTCGTTGTCTATTACCCTGCAACCAACAAAGCAATGGTTTTCAGGGTGATCTCACGCCAGAACAAGCAGTTCGAGGTGTGGGATTGGGGAACTCTCCCGACAAATGCGGGAACAGTTTACAACACGTACGATGGAACAACGAAGACCGTAGGGTTCAACGGGGAACTCCCGGCTCGTGCATACACAACTGGACTGTACTTCCCACAGCCGAACTGCTGGGATCCGACTGACCAGTGGTTCGTGCCGTTCACGTGGAACGACCGTGTTTACCACGTCCGCACGTATGTAGATCCCGGATTCGTCCGCGTCGGTCTGCAGATCCCAAAGGGTGTCAATCAGTCGCGTTTCCAGAAGGAACGTATCGTTGGTGGCGCAGATCAGGAAATCGGATTCGGGTATAACTTCGGGGAGATGGAGACAGTCCACATGCCCGAAATGCACTACGGATATGTGTTCGGAAACGACAGCAACGCACCGTTGAGAACTGGTGTAAAGTTCGTATACGGAGAATATGTCGTCAATATCCCGAGCAGCGCATCGCTTATCTTCGATGTCTTGTCCCGTTCATACCCGGCTCATTGGGTCGGAATGCCGGTCTCGACAACCGATGCACAGATCACTCAGGGTCTCAAGAAGACATGGGGATTCGACGGATTCACAGTTTACCCGAGCTTGCAGCGCTCAGATGCAATCAACGAGTACACAGCAATCCTCACAAGTCCTGATGTAACCGGATTGGGGGTGCTTGGATAATGACGCAGATGGTCTTTGAATTACAGGCAACAACCTGTTCAGCGTGGACATACACAACTCAGTCCAACGCGATCCCGGGTGCTAACACCTCGGGAGTAATGTGGCTCGGAAGCTCCCTGTGGAGCGGGTACATTGTATCTTCCGGCGGGTCTCAGAGTGCAAACTTCTTCACCATCCCGAAGGGGAACACGCTCAGAATCCAGCAGACGAAGATTTACGGAGGTGGAGTCCCGGCAACGGTAAACATCCTCAAGTCGAACGACTACGGCAGCAATTGGGGAATTATCGCCAGTGACAACTACAACGGGTACCTGAGCGGAAACCTGTACGAGTTCGTTATCAAGCACACCGGAAAGCCCCTTGAGGTCAAGAGCTTTGACGGGAACGTGATGATCCAGTTCGCGTACAACATGCCGTCAACAACAAGCGCATTCACCCTTGTTGCAGAGTATATATGTGAGATGTCGGAAAACGAGTGTGTTTCACACTTCTATCCACACTCATAAACACTTTTTTATAAACTTTTCTATCTTATCGGCATATTTTAATGCACGCGCGTAGATCCTTTTATATACATGGTACAGATTGAGAGGTGTTTATAGTGCCCGCAGCGTGGGAATTGGTAAATGTTGTTACCCCTATGGCTACTCCGGCACCGGGATCGGGGCCGGTTCCCGTAAGACCCGGATCTCTTGCGGTGATGGTACCGCACGGTGGAGAAGTAACGAGTGAATGGGCGTTGAAACTGCGCGATCTGGTGTTACCCGGTGGCACACAGATATTCATGTCTCGTGGTATGCCGATTGATGTAACCCGTGACACGATGGTAAAGTCTGCGCTGGATCAGGGATTCGAATGGATTTTCTTCCTCGACTCCGATGTGGTCATGCCGCGCGATGGGTTGGAGAAGTTGCTTTCTCATCGCCAGCCGTTGATGTGTGGAATGTACAAGGCGAAGAAACCGGGCGGATGGTTTTGGGCAGCGTGGATGCGAACTGTTATCGCGGAACCTAAAATAACCAGCACCCCTGACATAATTGCCGATAGGTTGAAAAACGATCCGAAACCGCCGGAAGCAGTACGGACACAACCGGCAGTGGCAGCACCGCTAGTCCCGGGGCCGGAGACTCCACCGGGTGCTAAAGAAGCGTTCTCCCCGATTCTCACATGGACGGGGCGGTTGATTACCGTCGATGTGATTGGAACCGGGTGTATGCTTGTTCATCGCGCCGTGTTTGAAGGGATTAGGAAAGCTTTCCCGAAACTTCCGTGGTTCTTTTGGGCAAAGGAAAGATCACCAGTTGTGCTCGACGCGATGGAACTACCAGACCCGCTTATGCGGGAAGTGTCGGAGGATTTCTTCTTCTGTCTTCTTGCGAAGAAAAGCGGATTTAATGTCGTTGTAGATACGGAAGTGCAGTGTGACCATCTGGCGTTGGTAAAGATTGCGCCAAACGAAGTAACATTACCGTCGGTGTAACATGAAACGAATTATAGGAAGACGAAATCTCGAACCGGAAGAGTATAAAGAACGTTTAAGTCGGGAAATACCTCCCATTGACATTGACAAACTCTTTATGGGAGCCGTTCCCACGTTGTTTAGATTTTCGTGGGCATCGAGTATGATCGACCAGCTTCTTGCAAGCGGGAACGTTATATATACAGCTCTGGATATCGGAGCGAACGACGGGCTGTTATGTGCGGTAATGGCAACGAAACGGTTAACCCCGGGAGATGACACAAGCTCTACAATACAAGTGGATGGAATCGAAACAAACGACATGGCGTATAGGGCATCAGAATATCTCGCTCAATCAATGCGCGCCCGTGGTTTTAAGATGAACATACATAAGGTTCTCTTTGAAAACTACGAGACGAAGAATAAGTACGATGCGATATTCGCTTTTGAGGTGCTTGAGCACACTCTTGATCCGTTATTCTGCATAGAGAAAATGTACGATCTGCTGGAAATAGGGGGATACCTTTTCATCACCGTACCAGAAGAATACGGTAGATTTGGGGTACAGGACAAAAACCCCTTCCATTACTGGACGGCTACCCTTCAATCCCTTGTTTCGGTATTGTTTTACGACGACCGCAAGTGGCATATTGTGTCGGTGACTGAATCCGATACCCTCATACACGTAATAGTACAGAAAAGAACACACATGGCATAGGAGACGATGATGAAGATTGGAATAGTTGTACCGCCACTGTTAAAAACCCCACCAAGCGGGTACGGTGGACTTGAACAGGTCGCATACGACCTGTGCTGCGCTCTTGCGGCGAAAGGAGAGGAAGTAACACTTATTGCGCCTGTTGGCAGTCACGCTGAGGGGTGCAAGGTGTTTGAGACCATACAATCACCGGAGAAGACAGACGTGAACTGGATTCAGCTTGAATACGATGCGTTCATGAAGTATCAGTCAATCCTGACGGAATTCGATATAATCCACGACCATTCGTGGTTTGCGTTCCCGTATCTGGTTCGATTCGATGAGAAGAATCGCGGTCTCAAGATATGTCACACGCATCACGGACATCTCGACTGGAACGTAAAGGCGACAAAACCAGAGATTCTCCCGGTAAATCTCATCGGGATTTCTTCATATATGTCGTCTGAATACAAGACACAGGGTTGGGAATCGAAATTCGTATACAACGGGATCAACCTACAGGCATATAAGGCTCCCTCGAACGTAAAACGGGAGAAACGGGCTGTCTTCGTTGGAAGGATTTCTCCGATAAAACAACCGGATCAGGCAATACGCGCATGTGTGGAAGCAGGAATCCCGATTGATGTTATCGGCGGATCATTTGTTGCACCAACAGAAAAGCCGTACATCGACGTTATCAGAAAACAGTGTGAAGAAAGCGGCGGACTTGCAACCCTCCATCTGGATTGCCCGCAGGAAGAAAAAGCAAAGATGGTGGCGGGCGCAATGGTGTCTCTCGTTCCTTCGGCATTTAAGGAACCGTTCGGACTTGTAGCAGTAGAAAGTCTGTCTGCAGGAACCCCCGTACTGGCATACGATGATGGGGCACTCAAGGAAATTATAAACTCTGACCGAATCGGTGCAATCTGCACTGGATATGATGACATGGCAGCGCGTGTCAAGGCAATGAAGATACCGAGTCAGGTTATACAGAAAGCCTGCAGAACCCGCGCGGGATATTTCAGCCGAGAGAAGATGGCTGATCGGTACATGAAAGTGTACAAGGAAGTTATCGAAGGAAAAGGCTGGTAAAAAAGTTATTTAGAGGCTGGTGGAGATGCCGGTGGTGCAGCATAGACTACGGTTGGGGTAGATCCCCCTCCTCTTTTCCTTCCGCCCATTAGTGCAACCAGTCCGATAACTGCAACCGCACCGATACCGATGTACATCAGGGTTGTGTTGTCAATCCCGAATGTGGTGTTCGACGGAGTTGTCGGAGTTGTCGTTCCGCCCGTTCCGGTTGGAGCAACATACCCGCACGTCGGGGAGTTTGATTCAACCTGAACCCATCCACCATTACTACAGACGTATAATGTTGTTCCACTGCACGTTGTCGCGTTCTCTGCGCACACTGCGGTGTTCGTTGTTGACGGGCATGTGGACGTAAACGCAAGAACGGATACACACTGGTTAAGTGATGAACACCATTCCGTTGCTGCGGACGGGGATACGGTCGGGTTGCATCCGTGGCTGTCAGGAGATCCCGGAGCTGTTATAGTTGTCGTAGCGTTTGATGTCGGGGCAACATATCCACACTGTGTCGATTTAGACTGAGCAAGTGTCCATACCCCGGTTGTGCATGTGTAGTAATCCACACCGTTACAATAGTATGACGCCACATTGCCGCTAATAGTACATGAAGGCGGCTGTGCCGGTGTAGCTATAACAGACGTTGTTGATCCTGTCGAAGTTGTTGTAGCTCCGGTTACCGGGGCGCAAGTGATTTCAGAACATCCACAATACGAACAGCATCCGTCAACTCCAACCCCTACGACAGTACAGGACTGTACGACCCACCCGGATGGCGGCACGTATGGGAAGGATTCCCCGGGACAGTATGCTTCCGCGTAACCAGTAACCGTTCCATTAGGAAGGTTATTCGTGACCACCGTTTTAAATCCGAAATCTCCTATCTGTGTCATCGCTTACCACCTTTCTTGTGGTAATCTTTATATGCAAGGTATCCCACGATAATCGCAGCGCACACCGAGAAGATAATGGGTATCCCGAGCGGGGACTGCACGAAATTTGTAACCGTTGTCCCTACGTCAGCGCTCTGTATCATGGGGCGAATGACGGGAACGGACGCGGCTGTATAAAGTATTGATTGGGAGGGAATTCCTTCCGGAGACATATATATATCTGTCATATTACGCTCCTAATACTATTCTTGTTGTTGACCACATTCCACTGCAGTTTCCGCTTGAGAGACCAGTTATGCTTGCTATAATCGAGTCCCCGGATAGAACGAATAGTGGCGTAGCGGGGAAGTACGTGATAGCTCCAAACGCGGATGTGAACCATGCCGATACGAGTGTCGAGCTGATTCCACCCTGAGCTCCTATGCGGAGAACCGAGCCTAACATACCAGATTGTGTTGCTGATGCTATTCCAGAGTAGAAGAACATCTCAACTGATTGGATCTTTGTGGGTGCAGATGCCGTTAGGAATGAAGATACTACCGATCCCCCACTGAGAAGGATACCGCTTGAGTTACCTGCGGTAATCTTTGCACTCGTCCAACCGAACTGCATTACGTTCGGGGCGAGCAGGATAGAGCTTCCAGATAAGGTCTGAACGGCGACTTGACCAGAGGTTTGCGTTCCCCACATCACCGATCCGGACATTGACACGTATGATCCGGACACTGTCTGAACTGGCATCTGCCCCGAAGTTCCGTATCCCCATACGATATTACCCGAAACTGTGGAAACAATTGCTCCCGAAAATCCCGGCTCTGGAATCCACGCGGATATTTGCCAGTCGTACGCGTAGTTGTGAACCACCACACCGGATAGTGTTAGTCCTCCCGATGTAATTGAAATAGATCCCCCGGAAATATACGTGAACACGGGTTGACCAGAGATGCTTGCAGTAATTGACGTTCCCGAAAGAGAGACGACTATAATTTCGCCCGAGTATGCCTGTTCGGGAATCCATGCAGACGTTGTGGTATCCCACACGTAATTCTGCATCTGCCCCGGGCGAATTTGATTCACAAACTCGATGGAATCAATTATGTGCTGCTCGGAAGCGGGTGATCCTGAGTTTGCTCCTACGTTTACCATGACGAAGACACCAGTATATTCACAATCGGTGTCTTACTTTATAAATATTACTGCTGATTTCGGCTTCTTAGTTCACGTACTATAATGGTAATTGAGCAGTCATTTTCGTACTCGTCCCACCACGCGCACATCATGGGTGCGTCCGTCAATGGTTTCCCATTATTACATTCCCTATTCCACACCGGACATAGACCGTATCCTTTCATGTTCATATATATTCGATCAAAGACTTTAAATACATTTACATTAGAATAGAGAAGTGTTATTGGTGACGCAGATATGTACGGTGAATATTACGGCAATAACAGCTTCATCAGGATGAAGGCAGTTCCATTGGATATCAACGATGTCCAGATTGCAATTGCAAACCCATCGATGGAAGCTGCAGAAAACGGGCTAAGTGGGTTCAAGCCCGATGGAACTTTTGATCCCGGTGCACCCGGAACGGCATTCGTGTCATTTGATCCGACAGGCGCGGGATGTGACCCAACCGATCAGTTCTGTACCCCGGGAGCTACAATCTCGTGGTATATAAACGGGGTTCTACAGGCAACAAACGACTGGACTGGATACGATGGCAGTCTCGGGGGATACATTGCCACGTTTGATTTCACCGCCCCGCAATCGGGGTCTATGATAATCACAGCGCAGAGCGCGAATACCGTCACTTTCACCGTGAACGTTTCTGCAACTGACACCACTGCGGGTAACTTCGACGTCACCGAGGTTTATTGCGCTAACCAACCTACTGCCCCAGCCGGAACCCCGTGCACTTGCAACCCGAATAACACCGGATTGCTCACAGTATACTTCCAAGTACAGCCAACTTCCGTAGGTAACGGGGTTGCATATTACAATGTAATCGTGGATGGAAACACAGTCCTTACCAATCAGGTCACTTCGACAACTGTTGGCGTCGGCAATCAGGACATCGACAGCGTGTCATTTACGTGCCCGGTTGGTGGTTCTACCATTGTCATTCAACCCGCGAATGGAGCGGCTGGATCAATAACCCTGTCAACGGGAGGCGTAACAACAACCAGCAGCTCTCCAATTGGAGGATGTTCCCCGTCGTGCACGGGTACAGGAAACTATTGTGACGAATCAACCGGAATGATATTCACGTGCAATGGCGGATGCGGTACGAATACCGGGCAGCCATGTAATGAGACAACAACAAGCAACACTCCGATCTCTGGATGCAGTCCGACATGTACTGAAAACTACTGTAATCAGACAACTGGTATATGGATGCAGTGTCTCAACGGGTGTGCATCTTCAACAGGGCAGCCGTGCTCGACAACCGGAGGCGGTGGAACGACAACCGGAGGCGGGACAACGACAACAGACCCGCTTAGCGGTCTTGTCAGCAGTTTCATGGCTTATTACAAGGCAAATCCGTACGTTGTGTACGGCGCAATCGGCGCGGTTGTCGTAGGATACCTTCTCATGGGAAGGAAAAGTAAGCAAGAGTACGTGGTGGCAGGATAATGCCTGATGGTGAGTACTATCTTAATTTCAAGTCTCGGCAGACAGATGGTGGAAGCTCTGCTTCGGGAGCTGTGATCGGAATATCATTTCTGATGGCTATTGCCGTTATGGTTTATGGCGGATATAAACTCAAGGCTTGGCAACAGTCACAAAAAGCGTATTACTCAGAAAAAGGTAGATTAAAAGCTCAATCAGAAAAATAATTTCAAAGTGCTCCGTGAGGGATTCGAACCCTCGTCGCGGGCTTGAAGGGCGAGCATGATTGTCCACTACACTAACGGAGCCCATACGCGCGGAAGGAGTTGCACCTTCGTTAATCCCTTATAAGGAGACCCTACTGCTGTTGTAGTACGCGCGCTCATTGTTTCCGGAGCACCGGGGGTTGGTAGTCCCCCGGGCGTAAGACCCTCCGGACTTGTGCATGTGTTGACCGGCCTAACCAGCACCACCTGCTTCTTTGTTAAGTGACTGCAGGAATTTCTTGCTATTTAGACGTGTTGCCCCATATTCACGGCCTCTGCCACTTATCCGCACGTCTGGCCCACCAGTTTCTTTTAACCTGTGAAACAGGAAGATCAGTGCAGAACATCCTAGCTGAGTAAGATTTCTGCACTATAAAATAGGGCGGGTTTATTATATATCGTTTTCGCTTAGTTCGGCTGTGTACACGATTTGCAGAGCGGGATGGTGTCTTTCTTGCCTATCAGATGCCTTCCACGATATCCCTGCGCATCGCGGTTGAAAGCCGTGATAATCGGCATCGAACCTTCTGACATATTCCCTATTGCAAGTTCGTGTTCCACGTCGAAACAGCACGCCCCGATCACACCGTCATTATACACTACCACGTTGACGAGAATTGCGTTGCAGGGATCGGTTCCGGGAGTTGTGCGCGGGAATCCTCCGATATGCTGGCTGTTGAACGATATCGGGTGCGATGACACGATATTGCCGTATTTCCCGAAACGGTTTAAAAGCGCGTGGTAATCTCCCCCGGTGACGAATCGCGGGTCATTCGTGCATCCCACGATTGTCCGAACATCGGGTCTGGCTTCGTGCAGACGCTTGATTGCCTTCTCTATCTTATCGAGGGTGCTGAATGGCAACCCCATGAGTTTCTCGTAGGTTTCCTTTGTTCCAGCATATCCACTGAAATTTACGTATTTCAGGTTCTCCATGTTTACAAGGTTCTCGATCTTCTCTTCGTCGAGAAGGCTCCCATTCGTGGAAAGTTCTATGCGCGCTTTCGGGGCATACTTCCTGAACAGGTCGCACTGGTCGAAAAGTTTTGGGTTCATGAGGGATTCCCCGTAGAAAAATGGCATGATCGCAACCGGATCTACCCATAGTGCGACTTCTTTCACTATTTTGTCAACCATCTCATCGGTCATGGGATATCGCTGCCGCTTAATCCCGTGGTAACTGCAGAACTTACATTTAGCGTTGCAGAACGGAAACAGATCAATGTTAATATTCGGGTATCTCGGTAATTCCATCATTTATAATCCTCGGATGCGCCGAGCGGGACGTGCGCCCGCTTCTCCACGTTGGCAACGTGGTATTCTACTGTATGAACCACCAGCGCTCAATATGAAATTAGCCGTAAGTGTTATATACTTTTCTCACATTACTCATTCTTATGGTTCACACGGCTGATAGCACGGATTTACTTATATGCACATTCGGGTTAATGTGCGTCACTGGATTGGTGGGATGGGTGACAATAAACCAGATAAACAAAAACTGTTCCTGTAATACTGGTGCGACCGCATCGGCGATTTACGGTCTTAATGTCCCGCGCCAAAACCAATGGTTGTTCTAATCCCGAAGTGATCAGTAACACTTAAATACTTTTCTCACATTACTCATTCCTATGGCAAACGGAAAATATGTTGCAGGTGGAGTTATCGGAGCCGTAGCCCTGTGGGCTATCGGAGCTGCTGTCGCAGGATTCATTGCAGGGTACGCCGTTACAAAGGGTGTACAGTTTGCAGGTGGAGTTCCGCTCACAAGTACTAGTGCAAGCGCAATGAGAGTGGGAGACGCAATCAACCCACGATTCCGACACTATGCTGTTCCCGGTGGGTACGGCATGGGAAGTCACCCGAACCTCCTGTAAAACCATATAACAGGTGATTATCATGGCTACGAAGGAAGACACTATGTTATTCATAGGAGTAGCTGCGGCGACGACAATAGCCGTGATAATCGCAAACTATTTTATCATAAGATCGCTGCCGTTGTGCAACAATAGTGTTAGTTCGACACCAACGGTTCAGACCTCGGCGAAAATGGTATCATATACAGATCCCGGGTATGTCCAGCATGTGCGATCTGATCCGAAACACCCCGTTTCTTATATAGAGGCACATCCGTCCTCACTCTAAACTTTTTAAAACAGTAGTGCGCCCACACGGAATTGCACCGTGATTATCATCTGCGTTTGTATTCACCGCGACCTTTGTTACGGTTTTTACCCCGATATGTGTCTGTTATGGAATGACAGTTAGGACAAAGTAGTTCTAAATTATTCTCTTCGTTATTTCTATAATTTCCGTCTTTGTGATGAGATTCGAGTGGGATCGGAGTACCCTTCCATTCAGTCAAACCGCACGATTCACATTTGTACCCGCGTGTTAGAATTAAGTACCGTCTCACATGGCTTCTAACTATCGGCAGCCCGAGTTCGCGTGATCGATTCATGCGGTATATTGCATCACATTTACCGTATGGTTTGCAAAAAATATTCCCACGTGAAGGGGTTTCCTTACCACAAACGGGGCAATATCGGGGTTTTCGTTTTTTACTCCGTACTCCCTGTAGTTTGCGTATGTTATGGTTATATAACGAGGCGCATCTGGTATTGCAAAATTTATTCGTAGTATGATGTTCGTACGGTAACGGACTGTGGCATTGAAGACATAGTTTCGGGTTTAAGTTATACTGGCGTATGCGTTCCAGTCTATTCTCGATGTTTTTTATTCTCGCTTTCGTTGTATCTTTATTTCTCATAATAGGCGGGGAGAGGTTTGAACTCTCAACCTACGCTGTATCAGAACGTTGCGCTACCAAATTGCGCCACCCGCCTGAATACACCCGGACGGTACTGCCCCGTCGTATTCTCCGTGTCAGGGAGATATGCTCCTTTTGCATCACAGGTGTGCAGAGCCGGATGAGGGATTCGAACCCCCTACCTCCGCATTACAGGTGCGGTGCGGCTCCAATGCCGCCTATCCGGCTTATGCGTCTACGCGGAATTGCACCGCGACAACCCGGATCTTCACTCCGGTGGACTCCTGTTATCCTACAGACGCGCATAATAATGTTGAGCGGCGGGGTTTAAAAAGGTTACTGAGGATTATATACCCCGGTGAATATCCCGTCCTTTACCTCAATGTCGATGAAGAACAACTCGTTGCAGTTCTTACAGTAGTCGTACACGGAATATACGCCGTCGGGTATCTTTCCGATGATTTTATCGGAATCGGTGAACCTTCCGCATAGTTGCCAGAACGGATCGTCGTAGATTTGATCCGCGCGCAGGTGTATTTGCCTCCATGTGATTTCTTTCCGCTTTTCTTCTTCGTTCGTTTCGCGCCACGCATGATATACTGCGGGTTTTCCTTCCCGGAAATATCCCATCAGGCATTCGAAATCCTTCGTCTGGAATTCCTTGTGCGCGCCCGTATAGCAGTTCGTACACTGTACCGGAACCTTGAGAGCAAAAGTGTCATACATTCCCATGTTATCTACCTCTGTTGGACGGGGGCGGCGCGAGTCGAACGCGCAACCGCAGGATTAAGAGTCCAGCGCTCTACCGATTGGAGCTACGCCCCCAATGCAGCCAGAGGGACTTGCACCCTCGCCGGGAGATTGAGGGTCTCCCATCATTACTGCTAGACTATGGCTGCTCAGCGCGCGTACTGCGATTTGCACGCAGATCCCGGGGTTCGAAGCCCCGTATTCTATCTGGTTATACTATACGCGCTGATGGACGTGGAGGGACTCGCACCCTCAGCCTCGGAGTTGCAGGCTCCGCGTGATAACTATTTTCACCACTACGCCCGATGCGATACTATATATTTCTTCCCATGACATATTAAACTTTCTCATCATCCAGTGAACACCGTTATGACACTGCTTACATAAACGGACAAATTTTTCAGGTTCCCGTTTTACGCATTTTATAGACGATTCGTTTGTCGAGTGTCTGGTTCCATCTTTACGATGACTAACGAGATTCTTTGTATCGTGGCATAAAAAACAGTCGGAACCGAGAAGTGTGTCTATAGTTTTCCGGACGTGAAGTTTCCGGTTTTCGGCGCACGTTTTCTTTACAGTAGATGTTCTTTCGTGGCGTTCTTCTTCTGGAAGAAACTTATAGTTAACACTCCGTGTAAGACATCCGACTTTCTTTCTATATCGGTTTCTGTGCCATGTTCTGTTCTTATCTTGATCTTTATATGGCATTAAGCGGACGCACGGGGAGTCGCACCCCGTTCCACCGAGTGACAGTCGGCGATAATAACTGTTATACGATACGTCCTCAGGGCAGTCGGCGGGGTTTGCACCCGTCTCCTCCGGATTCACAGTCCGGTATGCGGGCTGATTACACTACGACCGCCCCAGTACTCCCGAACGGATTCGAACCGATGTTCTCGGCTTCAGAGGCCGAAGTGATTGACCACTACACTACGGGAGTGCATAGCGCAGGACGGAGTTGCACCGTCTATCTGTGGTTATGAGCCACACGTGATTCTGTTTCACCACCGCGCTGCTGATAACAAGGTATGTCGTTTATGTATAAAAATGTTTACTATCGCACTATTCTAATCGAAAACAAGTATATAAACCCGAAGGTTGTATAAATATACTTAATGACGGAAGTAAAGGAGATACCAGTAGTAACAAAGCATCTCCCCGATCTGGAAAAGGTGTATATATATCCGTTATGTGATATACACCTCGGAGATGCAGACTCGTTTGACGAAAAGAAGTTCAGGGGATACCTGAAAATCATCGCCGAAGTACCCGAAGCATATTGCATTTTTAACGGCGATCTTATCAACTGCGGTCTCCCCGGAGGCGTGGGAGCAGAGGATTTCTGGAAGCAAGACCCTCTCACCCCGCAGGAACAGAACGACTGTCTCGTGAACATTGTGGAGAAGTACGACATAACCGATAAGATCGTCGCCGTTGTCGGAGGGTCGAATCACCCGGGGCGCGCGATGAAGGCAATCGGTCACAACTACGATCTGCAGTTCGCAAAGGACTTGGGGATCGAAGACAGATATGTGGAACCCGCAGGGATGATCTTCCTCGGTGTGGGCAAACGGAAGAAGAACACACCGGATTACCATAAGGGAACATCGGTCTGGTACTCGATCTTCGTAACCCACGGGTGGGCAGGCGGGAGACTGGCAGGATCGAGTGTGAATGCAACGCGCGAACTCGGTGCGATCTACGGTGCAGACTGTGTTATCACTTCACACAGACACCTTGACGGTGGGTCGAAAGACGAGTTCTACTTCCCCGACTATCACAACAAGAGCGTGTCGAAGATCAAGCGCATGTATGTGAGCGCGGGAACATTCATGAAATACGCGCCGTATGCGATTAAGAAGGGAATGAGACCGAACGGTACGGGCACTCCGCGTATCCGGTTCGATGGAAACAAGAAGGATGTGCACGTAAGTATCTAAAACCTTTTTAGAAAAGATTATAAGATATTACGGTTTCTGTTTCCGCCCGGAACGATCACAGCGCGCTGGTGGTGTGCCATTGCTGATGCACTTGCCGGCATCGGGATTATACCGTTAGCAAGAAGGAAGTATGCTAATACTCCTCCGACTGCGAGCGATCCTACGCCTACAAGAGCCATCTTAGTGCTTGGATTCATATACATACAAACTTCTTATTGGGGAAGCATTATATATAATACTTTCCCCGAGCGCTTTTAACCTTCCTTCCAGAATCTATCTTTCCACTTTCGTATCCGTTCATCGTATGTGTATCGTTTTCCCCCGGAATCAAAACGAACCGTCGGAAACTTATTACTTGTTGTCCTGATACGAATGTTGTGGATTCCGTGATTTTCGAGAACAGTCCGTATTTCTTCGGCTTCTTTCTTCGAGGGTATGTCTGTCATCACGAGATAACCAAACCCGGGGTTTTCCCACACCTTTCCTTTCTTATCAGTGATAGTCCCGTGATGCCCCGCGCACGACTCCTCGGTGTAAAGTCCCCGCTTATTTAATTCCATTACAGCAGGCAGTATTTCCGAGTCGATATCCTTTATAATATATTCGGGTATTTCTCGTGGTTTTCTGTGAACCATTACCCTCGCCACACCCAATTAGCGTCGTATCCGGCTTTCATGGATTCATTGTAGAACTGACCCGGAATCGGCTGTGGAGGCGTGTTGTCTTTGATGAGGCGGTCATACCAGAGCCACATCCCAACTCCCGACAGGGCTGTGGTGGCGGCTGCGGCATATCCCTTTTTCTTGTAATACAGGGCTATTCCTGCAGACATCAGCAGAATGATGCCAAGACCCCAATTCATGCCTTTGTACGCGATTGCGGGGTTGTTTACTGCAAACTGGACTGTACCGACGGGGCTTGTATTAAGTGCAGACCATATACCAAAAGACGAGGATATGCCGAGAAGTGCGAGACCTATATCCTGCTTCCCATTGCCATTCGTCGGAGCGACCATACAACGTGTATTTTGGCAGTGAACTATATAAGTCTTTCTTAGTATTGGTGGATTATCCCGAGACGCCGTTCGATTTCTCTCTCGAACACGTACCTGTCTTGAATCAAATCGCGGAGTGTTGTAATATCGTTCCGCATACTGTCCATCAAGGCGTCAAACTCTTCCGGTTCCATAGATTTCCACCCACGGAACGTGAAGTATTTTCGTGTAATCCGGTTTGCAGCTTGCTCGGCTTGCTGGAACATATCTTCGAGTTTTCCGTACTCTTCTGCGGTTATAGCCCCCGAAGTTTCATAGAATCTGGCAGCGATGCGCATTTCGGTAAACCCGTTTATAACTATCTGACCCTGCCGTTCTATACGACGGAGAATGATTTCGAGTTCGGTTAATTTCTCCTTGTTTGAATCATACGGCTCGAATTTTTTGGTTTCCGGGTTCCACGTGTGGCTAATGTGGGGTTGTACTTCGTCGAAATCGTTGTGTTTCCTGCACGATATGATATTGTAGGTATCGTTAGATAGTATCGAGAAGGGGGTCATTATATCGTGATACCAGTTATCAGATGGGGATGACTCGTGAACCATAATAACGTCTCGCAATAATTATATGCAATACACTCATATATATAACCAATGGCAGCTAAACCCCGTACCTTTGTCATAGGAGACATCCACGGGCGCGCGAATGCGCTGCACGAAGTATTAGCCCTTGCGAACTTCCGTGATAAAACTGACCGCCTCATCACACTCGGGGATATCGTTGACGGCGGGGAGAATACGCGCGAGGTTCTCGACCGTCTTGTAAAAATAAAACACCGAATTGACATCACCGGGAATCACGACCTGTGGGCACTTCCGTGGTTTGCATTCTCGGAGAATCCCGATAATGTGGGGAAGAAACCCCCGGAGCCGCCGTTGTGGTTCAATCAGGGCGGGTTCTGGACAGCGCGGTCTTACGATTTCAACCCGTGGAATGTCCCGCAATCACATATAGACCTTCTGCGCGGTCAGATTCCGTATTACGTTGACAGTAAGAACCGCCTATTCGTACACGGGGGGTTCAACCCGAAAGTCCCGATAGAGAACCAGAGTGTTGAGACCCTCACGTGGGATCGTTCCCTGATAAAGTATGCGAAGAACCACCCCATCCCGGGGTATAATCTCGTGTTCATAGGTCATACGACCACGCAGTTGTTCTTGGGGCGACTTCTCGGGCACGGATCGGAGCCGCTTAAGTACCACAACCTGATAATGATGGATTGTGGCGCGGGGTGGAATGGGAACCTGTGCCTGATGAATGTGGATAACACCGACGAGTACTACCTGAGTGGCATTCAGGAACCTTCGGGGATGGACGATCAAACAGAGGAATTTAGTTGGAGATAACTTTATATAATATAAGATTGAGTTATTGATATGGCAGAAAGGAAAGACATCAAAGAGGTGTGGTTGGCATTTTATAGAATACGCCACAAGATGGTTGATGTGGGAAATCTTACACATGGTCTTACTTCTAAACTATTAGATAAACCCGGAGAGTTTTCGCGCGAGGATTTACAGAAAGCTCAAGAACTGTTTGACTCCGCGCGTGTATTTATAGAATTTATAGAAGAATCTGCGTCAGACACAAGACGGGAATTATACAGGATGCGCGAAGCCGTTGATAAAATAAAACGGGAACGGGGCTGATTAGTATGCCACGAATGCACGATGAGATCCGGGAAGAACTGATCGGGTCAACAGTAGCGGTACTCGATATGGATCCGGATGATTATTTCAGGGGATTCTTCGTTCAGAATACAAAGAACGGGAAGAAGTACCGTATCTTTATCGACGACGTTCACGATATGATCGCCGCAGTGTACGTCACCCCGTTTTACGGCAGTGGAAAAGAACTTAAATATGAGACCATTATCGGAACTCAGATCGATGCCATAAGATTTGACCCCGAACAGTACTTCATACGCGAGTTTGTTCTTACAAAGGGCGGTAAAAGATATAGTTTATATATAAGCGACGTTCACGACCGTATTGCAGGCGTGGCGGATGATATGCGCTGTGCGGGTGTTGCGGGTCTGGTTTCAGGTCGTAATAGACCCATTCTCCCTTTTTAAACCCGCGTATCATTTCGTTGGGAACCGAATACGTTCCCGTTGCGTTTCCTTCTTCGCTGCGGATTTTAACGCGCTTATATCCGTCTCCATACCATCCTTTGTCAGCATATATCGACTCTATACGTCCTGTTTCAGTGTCCATAACAAATCACCTATCGGTATAAGTCCTTTTTGAACTTAGCCCTGTCACGCCCGAGAAGATATTTCTCCTCGATTCCGCCACTGTTCTCTACAATCGCAATATCTTTCTCTGACCGCGCGGTCGTAATAGACTTGCGCATTGGGGCGACAATGTGAGCGATGTTATATTGCCCTAACCATTGGATAATGAGCTCTGCAGGGACGCCAAACGCGGTCGCCATGTGTTTTAGATTGTGTTTAAGCGTTTCATACTCATATTCTATGGAATCGCGGGTGGGAGCGATGTGATATTTGAAGATAAAGTCCGGGTTCATTTTGTAAACCTTGCGGATAAGGGCTTTCTCGCAGATTGCATAGACGCGCACGTACCTGTCCCACGTTGTGTCTCCGTTGGCAATCAGGCGCATGACGTTATTTGCGTGTCCTTCGATGGATTTATTGAGGGAACGCTGACCCTCGAACATGTTGGCTTCCATCGTGTTGTAAATCGTCTGGTCTGACTTTGCAATTTCTCGGCTGATTTCCACCGGGGTGCGGCACTTCATAAGATCAAGGCGGATTTTCTCAACGTCATCCGGGGATACATGCCATCTCTCCCTGTGCTCTCGCGGTGGGGCGGTTGTGATCAACGTTGTTGGCTTAATGATACGTCTGCGCGATTCTGCGATCTTTCGCGGGGCTTTATCTTTACTGCCCTTTGGTCTGCCTCGTCCTCGTTTTACTTGTAACATTTCTTCCATAGTTAGTTCCTCTTCTTCTGGCTCAAGTTGTAACCATTGTTCCTCGCTTACCGGGTGAGGTGTCGGTAGTGCTGTGACCGGATCCCCTTCTCCGGGGTAGTTGTTCAAGTGGTATTTCAGGATGATGTCCCGTATAACGTCCGGGATATAAACTCCCTCGAATACACTCGGGTCACTGGTTCCGTATTCTTCGATCTTGGAGATGTAGAAATACTCAAACCATCGCTGCATTTCATACATTGCCATTAATCGGAGTGCTTCAAGACCTTCTTCTTCGTCTCGATCCCATGCAAGATCGTCCAGTACTTGTTTGGGGTCTTGGTCAATAAGGTTTCCTCTGCCGCTATGAATAAACCTCATCCATCCGTTGATTGTGAAATACTCGCCCTGATCGAGTGTCAGATAAAAGATGTCCTCATACTCACGACGTTCGGGCGGAAGGGGTACACTTCTCATCGAGTATTTACTATATATGATGTTTTTCGCGGCTTCCGGTATATTCACAAATGTCCGCGTATTCATAAGGTGAGCGTGTGCCATATACTACCATCTCTCCACACAAAACTATTTAAACTTTTCATTCAGAGATTATGGTATGCCCGATAATATCCGCGTCTTTATGGTTGGCGGGGCAATCCGTGACAAGATTCTCGGGGTCGAATCGAAAGATATTGACTTCTCCGTAGAAGCCCCGAGTTACGAGGCGATGCGCGAGTTCGTACTGGAACATGGGCGGATATTTCTTGAAACCCCACAATTCTTTACGATCCGCGCGCACATCACCAACATGGCAGGATGGTCGGGAGATGCGGATTTCGTTCTCTGCCGAAAGGAAGGCGAATACGCAGACGGTCGCCATCCAGATCGCGTGGAAATGGGAACGATCTACGACGACCTCGCGCGCCGGGATTTCACCATGAACGCCATTGCGCTGCAGGTCTATCCAGAGATGGGAACCG
>CAZNOW010000005.1:9582-35947 GCA_964574915.1 uncultured Candidatus Saccharibacteria bacterium | reverse complement strand
CGGGATTTCACCATGAACGCCATTGCGCTGCAGGTCTATCCAGAGATGGGAACCGAATATTATGACCCGTTCGATGGTGTGAGAGACTTGAAGGCGGGAGTTATACGGTGCGTTGGCAATCCATACGACAGGTTCTACGAGGATGCCCTGCGCATGGCGCGCGCGGTTCGGTTCTCGGTTACAAAAGATATGCGGCTCCACCCTTCGATCAAGAAGATTCTCAAGGATTACGAGTTCCTCGGGTACTTGCAGGATAAGATTTCTATGGACAGGAAGCGCGACGAGTTGATGCGTATGTTCAAATATGATACTCTCGCCTCAATGGAGATTTTATCCGAGTATCCCGCATTCGCGCTTTCGATGTTCGGCGATGACAGGATATGGCTGAAACCGACCACGGAGCAGCGATAACTATATAAAGGTGTCACTGGTAGGTCTTACTATGACTGATTCGATAGATCCGGCGGGAATTGTAGTGATTGTGTTCGCGGTAGGACTTGCCGCCTACTTAGGATACATAACGTATACTGATAACAAGAGATACGAAGGGAATATGTTCGCTCAGCAGGCAGACTGGCAGGTTGGTCAGGGTCTCGCGGGGCGCGGATCGAAGGGGATTACCTTCCAAGCGACCATCCGCGACAGGTAATTATCACTCGTTAGTGATAACTATATATACCTATCAGTGATAACTAGTTATATGTTAAATTACGGAGGGTTCACCCCGGTCTCAACCGTTGATTGGAGAGGACGATCCGTCTGCGTTCTTTTCTTCCGTGGATGCCCTGTTCACTGTGATTACTGCCACAATGAGACAATCCGTACCGGGAACGACTACCGCAATCTCGATGAGATTATCGAGAAGATCGATACATCAAAGATGGTAGTGAGTGGTGTCGTATTTTCCGGGGGAGAACCTACGTGCCAACCGGAATCTCTCATTACACTCGCGCGCGCGGCTAAAATCATGGGGCTGCAGACCGGGATTCACACGAATGGAATCAATCCCGATGTAATTGCCGAACTTATAGACCGCCGCCTGATAGACCGAGTGGCTCTCGATATCAAGACTCAGTGGTCACGATACAACATCCGCCTCGGGGCAGACTGTGTGGACAAAGTGAAGAAGTCGCTTTCACATTGCAAGAGTGCAAACCGCGCGGGGTTGCTCAAGGAGTTTCAGGTTGTGATAACGGTCTTTAGGGGATTTGAAACGGAAGTGCCAAGAATCGCGTCAGAAGTTGGTGATTCCGCGATAGTTCTCCAACAAGGCGTAGCTAAAGGTCTGCGAACCATCTCCGAAGACGAGTTCAAAGATATCGCGGATAAGCTTGATCGTCCTGTGTGGATTAGAACACGGGAAGGTGGAGAAATCGCGTACCAGAAGGAAAATGTAAAGCAAACATAACATTTATATTCATGGAAAGCATACATATCTTTTATGTCATATAAAAGCGTTGGAGCAATAATCCTCGCGCTTGCCGCACTGGTACTGGTTATTGGCGCTGTATTCGTGGGGGGATGTATCACCATTAACACACATCCAACTGCACCAGTGGCAGCAGTCACACCAGAGCCGACTCCGGTACCCGCGCCTACACCCGCACCATCACCAGTTGTTGTGCCAGTGGTCGTAACGCAACAGACGATAACTTTTACTGTTCTTTCAACTACAACCGCTACGGGACACTATCAGGTTCTCACTACAACCGATGAGATATTGTTCTGCAACGATTACGCGACATGGAACTTTATCGTGCCGCAGAACACGTACACAGCGACCGTAACTCCGAACGGGGACGGGACATTCACCATCAACTCGGTAGTTCTTGTGTACAATGCTTACGCGATTAACTACGCCCCGGTTGTATACGATTACCCGGTTTACTACCACTATGGAACTGATTACTACCAATATGACGGGCGCGTCGTGGATCGTGTCAGCTACAAGGAAGTAGTCGGGCATCGCGTTATTGAGGGAGCACCCCCGCACCCGTACGTTCGCGGTGTAACAATCACCGCCCATCACTAACTTTTTTAACGCCACCGCAAGGACTCGAACCTTGAACCACCGAGTTAACAGCCCGGAGCACTACCAATTATGCTACAGTGGCATATAGGCGCGGTGGGATTTGAACCCACATTCACTAAGACCGTGTTTGAGACGGCTCCCTAACCGAATTCAGGAACACGCGCCTTCTTCTCTCGTTGTACATTATATATTTCACATATTCGATTACCATCCCATACGTATGGGATATTTCGCTTACGGTTGAACGCGCGTACAAAATCAACATCATCCGCGATTCGTATAATATCCAATTCATTCAATGGTATGTGATACTTTCCACCCCATTGTGTTACCCCACGAAAGTTTCTCATTCTTTCTACTATTGGCTTCTTTATAACCACATACGGGCATATAAGATCACACAGGGATCTTACATGAGTTGATCCGCGCACTCGTACTTCTGCAAGATGATTATGGATTCGTTTTTCATATTTGATGTGATTGAGTGTAAAGATTCTTTCAATTACAGGCTCCCAATTTCCCGGGGTCATTCCAACTGTAAACATCGGACTCACCGACACCGTTCTTTCGCGTTTTCTTATTTGGAACATGAAACATCCTTCTCCATCTATCAATCCAGATAACCACCGTATCATATCATTATATCGGTGTTGTAGGTATATATACACATCGCTTATAGGTACGACCGGATTCGAACCGGTGAAAGCACTAAGCACGGGGTTCTAAGCCCCGCAGATTTGACCACTCTCCCACGTACCTTCTTTCTTTCAACTATCTGGCTTTTCCAGATAGTTCATGCGTCCGGCAGGACTTGAACCTGCAGTGTTGCCTTGTGCATGGTTTTAAGCCATGTGCGTTCAACCGTTTCGCCACGGACGCGCAGTGAGTGGAGTCGGATTTGAACCGACAGTGTTTCCTTGTGCCAGAATCTCATTCTGGTGGAGTCAACCGAGTTGTCCCATCCACTCAGACGATAGCGGGAGGAATTGAACCTCCAACCCTGCAAGGGGCGACAGTTTTCAGGACTGTTCGACGCACCACACTGTCCACGCTACCACTTGATTACCCGGGCGAGGCGGTATAGGGGTGTTACCCCGCGACCTTTAGGAGAATCGCCCTACCCCACCCGGGGAAAGCACGCATCAGGAGTCGAACCTGATTCTTCGGGTCTGCAGCCCGACGCATAACCATCCTGCCCTGCGTGCAAGCGACTCGGACTGGATTCGAACCAGCGTCACATCAACGACGTGAACATGTTTAGCAAACATGCGGGTTAAGCCACTCCCCCACCGAGCCAAGAGATTTTATTGCCAATACATCCGATTTACAGACTAAGCAAACCGGAGCGACACGACAGACTATTCAGTAATGAGACGATTGAAGAAACGTTTGTTCTCTCATAACTTACTGTCATACTAAAGTGTTGGGCGCGGAAGTATTTAAATATTTTGTCAGGGTATTTCTTATCATGGCAGGAAGTCCGAAAAAGGATATACAGAGGGTTTCCGAGATTGTCACCGATGCTGAGAATGCGTTGGCATCATTACTCCGCAAGACCCCGAATGTGAAGAACAGGTTCGTGAACTCGTGTGATGAGTTCGCCGAGAGCATACGGCATGGCACTCAATTCATAAAAACAGGAACCCGTTTCAGAGGATCACGCAACAAGTACATACGCCAGATCAAAAACGAGCTTAAATCACCCGACATCGAGATCGACGTGGTAGAGTTTCTGTCCACGATATATGATATAAAAGGTTCTATCGAGAGAATTAACGATATGCTCGCTACACTCGGCGATGATATGAGTGAAATCCGCCAACTCTATAACCAGAGATGCCGCCCACAACTGGAAGAACTGCTCAGGGAACTCGAAGAAAATAGTTAATTATAGAATTCCTTTTTCCGCGCGTGCACCTTCGAGAACCTTCTTCCACCGCAAACCTCACATTCGTCGGGTTTGGGGCCGATGTCCGGGGTTTCGGTTCCACAAGCGACACATTTCCAGTTGGTGTAAGGCTTCTTCCATTCCATTGTCTGAAACCTGCCGTGTTCATTCATGACGACTGCGATAGTCCCCGAGTGTTTATGTCCCACAAGAAACGGGCGGGATGGGATGGTGAAAACAAGGCTTACAAACGGGTAATCACGATATCGCATGAGTTCCGCCACACCCGCCTTCTGTACAAACTCCTTTTCCGTCAACTCCCTGTCCATTGTTTTAGGAGTCCAGAGATAAGCACCTTTTATGAATAATTTATTAACCATAGATAAACCTCTTTAGGGAAACATATAAATCTTTTGACTTCAAGTATCAATCATGGTAGATACATCGGGGATCACGTGGAAAGGCGACGAGCCGGTACTTTACAAAGAGCTCGTAAGCATTCTCCTCGAAGTCGCACGCATCCCCTCGCCGTCAGGCGCGGAAAAGAAGATGACCGATCACTGTTCTACGTTCCTCTATCACTGTGGTTTCAGCATTGATATAGACGAATTCGGTAACATCATGGCAACCCGGGGAACGTCTCCATCGGGCAAATATGTCCTTCTCAATGCCCACATGGATACGCATATAGTCGGTTCTGTCGCAAAGTGTTATCGAAAACTCAAGAACGATTATGCCCAAGAACTCGAAGCGCGCGGAGACGAACTTCTCTTCCAGTATAACAGTGTCCTCACACCGCAGCGTAAGGCACTGGTAAAGGCAAAAGCCCCGAGGGAAGAGATCAGAGCCGTAGAAGAACAGTTGGACAGTGTAAGAGCAGAATTCGCAAAAGTGCGCGATGCCTACGAAGATCCCTTGAGAGGGTACGAATACGTTATCACCGGGGAGGAGTTGTGCTGGATTCCGGAGGACATAGTGTACCATCCAAAGAAACGCATCGTGTTAGCAACGAAAGAATCTGGAATGTACGTTGGAGGGGACGACAAAGCCGGTGTTGCAATCATACTGATGCTCGCGGCTCAGACCGTGCATCCATGTAAAGTTCTCCTTACAACGCACGAAGAGATGCCATTCGCAACACAGGGAGGATCGCGGCAGATACCGGCATCATTCTACAGCGACGTTTCGGTCAGTTTCACTCTTGACCGACGCGGAGGAGGCGATCTTATCAACGAAATCAGCCGCAGGAAAATGTGCAGCACCAAACTCGTCCGCCTCATTGCCGAACATGGCGGCGGGTGTATGGCACTGTATCGCGCAACGGATGGACTCATGGCAGATGCTATGAATATTGCACGGTTCGTTCCTGCAGTGAACATGTCGGTAGGGTACTACAATCCACATTCGGTTGGTGATTACATCTTCGTTCCCGAAACGTTCCGCGCGGCTTGCGTTGTGGAAAATTCCCTCGATGATTTGACAACGAACTATGACAATTACGAACAGTTCAGGTACATTCCACCGACGGAAAAGAAAAAGCGCGTCGTATCAGACCACGGATCTGCGGCGGTGTAATTATGGCTTCGACTGATCGCACACACCTCTTTACAGATGAGGATATCAAAAAGATACTGAGTGAGCAGTCAGACATACGCACACAATTAGCGGAAGCAGCTACAAATTTGAAATGGATCGTAAATAATTACAACAAACAGTGTGCGGATACCGAAAGCTTAAAGACAGAGTTGAGCAATCTTAAATCATTGGTATGGAAGTACATCGGAATCGGAATAGGATTGGGCGTAGGTATCAACCTCGCTCTGTCTATAGCCATATTCCTCGTGAGTGGGGGAAAGGTGACAATAGTATGATCTCACCTTCCGATTTCGAACCGAATGTTGCCGATGAAATTGAGGCACTCATTATGGATACTTCCTCTACTGCCGTCATTGACAGTAGCCACGAGACAGCGCGGGTAGCAAAAACCATCCGTGAACTATCCGAGATGCTGAAACATTTCGTAGAAAACGGATGCGGGGAGTGTTGAAATGCCATTACGATGTGGTAAGAAGAATGTTGGGAGAAACATTGGGGAGTTAAGACGCGCCGGGTACCCACAGAAACAAGCTGTGGCGATTGCACTTTCTAACCAGAGAAAGTGTGAGGGTAAGAATCCGAAGTACCGAAGACCACATAACAAATCAACCCGTGGGTTCAAAAAGTGTGTTCTCGGGAAACTGAATCGTATGAAGATTGCATCTCCGAAGGGAATGCGCAAGGCATTCGCTCAAGCAGTGAAGAAGTGTAAATGATCGCGTCTATATTTGATCCCGCAGTCAGTCTTACTCTTGCAACCGTAACGTTGTTCGTTTTCTTCGGACTGACATTGTTATCGGGAGGCGGATCACTCGAACACTTTTCATCCGTGTTTCGTGGTTACAATAAGGGATGGAACAGGGTTGTAGATGTGATAATAGCACTATTCCTTGCGTTCCTTTCTATCGGATGCGGCGTACTTACGTGGTATTGGGGATGGTGCATCTATCTGACATTTATCAATGCAATGTAAGTTAATTTCAAACCTTTTTTGACACACCTTTATATACTTAACTCACGTATCAAAGTTTCGGGTGTAAGACAATGGTATGCCGTTTAATTAACGGACGCATTGTTTGTTCCCCACCAGTACGTAGGAGCAAAACTATGGTTCGTAGAGTAAGACACCGCAGAACCCGCCGAGTCGGGGTTGCAGTTGGACGCGGATACAAAAAGTGTATCATCTCCAAGCTTCGTGCAATCAAGTTCAAGACGCCGAAGGCAGCACGCAAGGCTTTCGGTACTGCAGCAAAGAAATGCCGCAAGGCAATGGCCGGAAAGACGACTACACGCCGCAGACGCCGCGTTCGCCGGAAGACCGCGCGCCGCGTAGGACGCAGAACAACTCGCAGACGCACTCGCCGACGCGCTCACAAGCGCTCACGCAGGTACTAAGGAGTGACAAACATGGCACGACGCGCACGCAGACGCACTCGCCGACGCAGCACACGCACTAAGGTTACTCGCATCCACGGGCAGTCTTTCAAGTGCACGCCGGTTGGCGGAACTAAGGTCGCACGTGGCGCATTCAAGAAGTGCCTGCTCAGCAAGATCAAGAAGGTCAAGATCACTTCTCCGAAGCAGGCTCGCAAGGCTTTCACTTCGGCATCGAAGAAATGCAGGGTACTTCTCAAGGGTGCGCCGACAAAACGCCGTGGACGCAGACGAGGCACATCTCGCCGCCGCGTAGCACGGGGAGCAGGAACACCGTATAACCGCTGGAACCTCCCTTTTGAGGGGCGCGCTCCCGCGCGCGCTGCAAGACGAATGCGAAGAGCAGGTCTCAGCAGATACGGGTTATAAACCCCATATCTTTTTAGGACGTTAACCACACATCATTACGCCGCGTCTTGTTGATGTGGTCGAGTATCGTGGGTAAATCGTAGAACAGGATGCCCTCGCGCAACCCCGCATTTTCATTCCACGGTCTTCGCAGACCACACGCAAGTTTCCCTTCCTTTATCGCTTCCATCAGGAACTCTGCATTGTCATCCACGACAACGCGAACGCGGGGATCTTTCAGGAGTGGAACCTTATCGTGGGCGATTATCACATCGTTGTAGATCAGTTCGTTCATATCGAGCCAGTCCACGAGTTCCTGCCGCATCTGCGGCTTTCGGTTCGATGCGATTGTGATTGAATACGCATCCCCAAGATAAGCAAGGAACCGTTTTGCATCAGGGAACGGCTTGAAACTGCACTGCTGAGCGTGAACGGCGTCGAATACCTTCGTTACCGCTTCCTTACCCGCGTACTTGTAGATTGCGTCCCATCCGATACATTCGCGGGTTGGTGGGAGTTTTACTCCCATCTCCTTTGCGAAGGTGTGAACCGCGATGTTGAATCCCCATAGGGTTTCATCCACTTCTACGATTGCAATGTGCTTCATGTCGTTTTCGCCTCTACTGGTGGATCGGTAAAGCATTCGAGCACGGTTCTGTTAATCGTCCCGCATACGCTCCATATAGTGATGAACGCGACAAATCCGATCAACACTCCGAATACACCGGCGTTAGCCTGCTTGCCATCGTATATCCACAAGTGTGTCCAGAACAGGATTCTAACAAGAAAATATGTCAGTCCTGCGGGCATCCACCAACACGCGACATCTGAGTACACCGTTTGTTTCCTGCCTTCTTTCAGTCTGATGTACGCCCACACCAAGACCGCCGTGTAAATCATCCCGAGGACAAGCGTGAAGTTAGTTATGATTGCCACGAACACGTATCCGACCGCGTAACAAATATCGTTTCCAGTCGTTACTGCCCACGATTGCGTGGATAGGTAATTACTCAACGCTTGCAGTCCATATCCACATGCGATGAGGAATAACCCACCGATGAAGAAGAATGCGTATACCTTGAACCCGGGTTTCAGTTTTGCTTTCAGCTTCGGGTAAAAGTATTTCTCGCCAGCCATTTACATCACGTCTGGTTCTTTTTTACCTGTGTTTTTACGTCCTCGGCAACTTTCTTCTTGAGTTTTGCGATTGCAAACGCAGAGTAGTTTATAATGTCGAGGTATTCATCGATCTTTTTCGTAGTACTGTTCCCGTAGAAAGCGCGGTGTGCCTTGTAGAGAATCACACCTTCGATGCTTTCAACGGGGGCAACCTCGCGGGGTTCTGTCGTGTAGAGATCGCCGCGACCTTTCATGATCTCCACTGCTGTTTTCAATGCTTCCAATGCTTCGTCTGTCATGCTAACATCCTCTCAACTGTGGCGAAATACTCTCGTAGGCAGTTGCCACATCTCATGCAGCCGGACTTGCCCTTCTCGCCTTCGACTTTACCGCACGAATAAACGTACGGGTTCGTAATATATGCTTCCATGAGTTCCACCCACGACGCCGTTGTGATTGCCCAATACGGGTTCATCGTGCGTGTACGGTAGATGTACTGGTGCAGGTGATTCGGAGGGATGCTCTCCTTGTCAGGATATGCCATAAATGTCAGCACAACCGGGATTTCGCGCGATCCGTAGTAACTGATCACTTCGTTTGCAATGTGTAGGTTCCACATATCCGTTCGGAATCGAACCATCATCAGGTTCTTTGGAATCGGGTCTTTGAGCTTGTGGAAGGATTTGTCGGTCAGTGCCCCCGGGTTCACAGTAAGAACAACCGGGTCGGGATACTGATCAAGATGTGCATCACTCGATGTGTTGAAGAACCGCATCGGGTACTTATCGGTATCAATTACAGCCTGTGGGTAATTAACCGACGAATCGTTTCCGTCATTCACACGGACTACACGCCTGAATGCCATCTCCGTAGAAGGCATGTTCGGGAGGTTTTCTGCAAGCGGTTCGAGATAACTTCTTCCACCCTGAAAGAAGCAGTGTGGACATCCCATCGGGCATGTCCCTGTCTGCGGAATGCAACAGATGATTCCGCTTCCTTTCGTTTTCGGATTTTCAATATATGTCATGATCCACCTTTTTTGTTACCATACCTATCTTTCCGGTAGTTTTCTATGACGAAGGTATTCGGTTCTCACCGTGTACCGAATTGGTTCGCGCACTTCATTAATCGTCTCGATTACGGCGGTGTGTTCAGTTTTATCCACGCTGATTATCCACGCCGCCATCGGGAACTTCATCCCGAGTGTCTGGTACCACACCGTGTCCTCTTTTATGAACCTGTGTGGTTCGGGGAGAACGGGGTTTTCCGACTCCACTGGATAGATTATCGGCTCCGGGAACGCATCGACACTCTTCGCAGAAGTCTTTGCAGTCGCAAGAGATTTTACCTTCCGTTTTAAGTTTTTTGACGGCTTCTTCGTACTCTTTTTCTTCTTCTTTGACGATTCGGTCATGTGCTTCCTCCACAGCGATACACATTTTCTCTTCTGCTTCCGAAAACCCGATGTACGGGCAGTTATTCGTGAAGCAATCCATCCCCACTTTCTTCTTGCAGAACTTCGGGACTTTCGGGCGTTTAACCGACGGATCGTAGAACGTATTCGGTACGCGCTTTGTTTTCATCGAGTTGAAATCCACAATCTTATACGAGTACTTCGACTTTACGGAAATCCACTCGATATCGATCATGCACTGGCATTCGAGAAGGAAATAACGCCAGCAATGAGTCCATTCGCGGTCGCGTTTATCCTTTTTCGGTTTCTTTTCCACCATGTTTTTCCTCTTTCAACTTTTCTTCCTTCGTTTTCTTCCTGTTCGCGTATATCGTAGCAGTGAAGATAATTTCGGCTATAAGTGAAATCCCTCCGACAGCAACCGCAAAGATACACGTTTTCATACTGTACCCCATGCTGAGTCCGATAATCAGGTCGCCAACAACACCAGCGAAAATCCCGGCTAAGAATAATAGTCGGGGAAGTTCCACCTGTGTTCTTGATACCCGGTCGTCTGCATCAAGGATCTCTTCTATATCATTTGCGTCCATTCTTTATTTACTTTCCGTGAATCTTACCGGCGAAGAATCCGTATGCTATTGCACTGTAGAACATTTCCAGAGAGTCACGCTCTGCCGAGTACAAGAGCACCGCATTCTTACCGAATTCCCTGTTCATTTCAACGATTACACCGGGCATCTGCTCCTTTATCACACGTTTTACAAGGGATAAAACCTTCTCGCCATCGCACGTGACCGCGATATAGGGAACTTTCGTCCCGCGCGTATTGGCAAATACCGCGTGGTTGAATTCGATGACAACTGGCTTGTACCCTGCGGAACCATCCGTATGGTAGTAAGTGTATATCGCGCTGCCATCGTCATTCCACTTGATATTTACCCGTTCCATACCGATTACCTCGTCTTTGGTGACAACGCATCGAAAGTACGGAACCGTGTTACTGATAGAACCTGCCCTCGCGGATCACGTTTCGCGCCATTTGACGCACGGGTGTCCGGGGAGATGAAGTCTGGTCGGCGGATGATTTGTGTCACCTGCGAAGGAACGATATACCATGTCCCATTCTCTTCACGCGGGATAATCCCCTCTTCCGGTTCGTAGTAAACGCGGCTCACAATCGGATTGTCATCGATCTGTGCGATTACTTTGTCCACCATCTCAAGCCTGAATACCCGTCCGTCGGGAGGGTACTCGTGTATTGACCCGTCTCTCCGTTCGACACGGATCGGGTGACTATTCAAATTAATAACAGCCATTCAGTTATTCACCTTTATATAGATGTTTTTGTAGGAACGCTTTACATTTAAGTATTTCGGTGGGTATTTCCGGTTTGGATAGAAAAGTTTTTAAGGTTCCTTCTTTTCAATCCGCGACCAGTCGCGTAGGTAGAGATGTTTGAGATACTCTTCCGCGTAAACACGCTCAACCTTCTGTGTATCTTCATCGTGCTTGCGCCAGAACTTGATCTCGCCTTGAACTGCAGGAGAATTGTACAGGGCTTCCCCGAGAATCGCGTCAATGAACAGTTGCACGAAGTCGTCAGGCTTGTAAAGCGCGCTAACCGCATCCACAAATTTCGTGTATGTGTCTGGATCATCGGATACGTTCATCGGGTTCTTCGGGTCTGTGAGATACAGAACATAGTGGGTGTGAGTGAAATCAGCCCCGTGTTCAGGAGAAATATCATTCTCGTCGTAATAGAACATCCGTATATCCCCGGAATCTTTCACAACGACGTATTTCCCGATCTCGAAATACATTCGCATACCCGCCATACTCTGATCCCGTTCTTGCTGCGCAATCCCATACGCAAGTTGTTTCAGGGAATCCGAAAGGATCATGAGTGTGTAAGGTTCATTTCCCTGTGCCACCTTCTCGTCGTAATAGACCTCGAATTTGTACAATCCGATTAGTTCAAAATCAATCATGTCAATCCCATCCTCCACGGTGGCTGTCTTCTGTTGCCTCCCGAGAATCGAAAATCATTGCATTTAGATGCGCAAGATTTGTCCGGTCGTAGATTCCGATAAGTCCGTACCGGCTGTCATTCCAGCAGCAACTCATACGTTCACCACTAAAATGCCTGCCAATTTTCCCGAACTTTTCTCCCTGTTTCCACGTACCTTTTTCGAGGTCGATTTTCAGTTTCCCCCACGACCAGTATTTCTTGTCTTCCCCGTCGTATACGCGCTTGTTATCAATGTCTTTGAGCTCGCACACGGTTGTATAGCAGGTGTTGCTCGCCCAACAGAGGGCAACAAGGTTTTCCAGTTCGGTCATGATAACATCTCGAATGCCACTTGATGCAGGATTTTCCCCATCATCTCCCTTGTCGATTCACATATTCCGGGGTTTTTCGACTCACGGTTCCCTGCAACATTCACCGTTTCGCATCCGGAAATAATACCAACGATGTACTCGAAGTGACCCGGAATTGCAAACGCATTCATGCGATACATCCAGATAAACCGCTTCTTGTGCTTGAGCGCGAAATTCGACGTTGCCCTATACCCCGGAGTCCCGGTGTCCCCGAACCACAGGGTGATATCAGAATTCACGACGTTGAGTTCAGTTCTCCCACGGTAGTCGAGTCCGGAGTCAACAAGCCCGAATCCCTTGAGAAGTTCGGGCTTGCATCCTTTCTCAGTTAGAAAACCTTTCGGCGCGTATCCTCCGGTATGGAACCCGACATCGCGTGCCCCATAAAGTCCGCCTTGATCTGCGCCGGTCTGTCCTCCCGAAATTATCTTCATGGTTAATCATCCTCTTCTACGGGAAACCCCGCGTGAACGTTCGCAAACACATTTTCAATGTCCGGAATGTCTACTACGAATACATCTTCACGGGTCGAATCCCGATGTGCCTTTCGGATTATTCTGCGATAGAAGTCCTCAATCTCTGCTTTCGTCATTTTACGCACACCTTAAATAACACCGGAAGTATGCGACACAGGGCATAAACACATATTGCAACCAGTATCCCACACCCGGCGGTCTTGCTTGCATTTGTGATTCGGTTTTTCCATCCTTTCGATGTATAAGTGTACATCTTCTCTATCAGAGGATAGTACGGATCCGGCCCCTTTCGTCTCTCCGGCGCGCGGGCGGTGAGATTGCCGAGATAGATTAAGAATCCGATCCCGCCAAATACTATTCCTCCCGCAAGCAGGATAAGAACGAACACCTGTGCAAACCCGCTAAGGAAACTACACGCGCACGTGTCCATCACTATCCCTCCATTTTCCTTTCGAGTTCAGCGCGGAAAGCACCGCGAAACTCATTGCTGCAGCCGTGAACAGGGTCAACATCGCGCCCATCACCATTGCAATACCGAGCGTCAGGACGTACTTATCGGTGGCAACGTACATGACACCTCCCCCGGCGATCAACAGTATATCGCTGAAAGCCGTGAAGATTCTGGTAGCTGGAACGGGGCTTGACCACGCGGGGTATCCACCTGTAGATTCGGCTTTCGGATGTTTGTCGATTACTTTTCCAAGAGACAGTGTAGTAACGCTCAGAAGAGCCATTACTATCAGTGTGCCTATATACATCGCCATTAAAACGATTGACATTTTAACCCTCGACAAGCTTATCGATCTGGTTGTGCGCCAGCACGATCAGGTTGTGGATCGACAATAACTCGGCTCGTTTCACTTCCACAATCCGACGTGCGAGTTCCTGCGCTCGACGAATTGTTTCCTTCTGTTCCTCGGTGAGAGCCTCGGTGAGAGGTTTTGGAGGACTGTTCATATACTCGTGGAATCTCTTTGCGTCTTCCCCGAGAAGAACTCCTGCAGGGCAATGATCTCCGCCCTCGTACCCACATTTAACGGGGTTGTTCTCAATTCTCTCTACGAGAGCCGGCCCCCATTTGAAGAACCAGATGTCCTGCGTGAACTTAGCACGCTCTCGGAGAGAGTTCAAGTCCTTTTCACTTACAAGATAATACTTCATTATGCACCTCTTATCATCCTCATTTTCTCGTGGTTAAGATTGATCGCGTACACTTCAACCGGATCCTTGCCGAATTCTTTGTGCGTGACCGTCTCGACCGTCAATCCTTCCCACGGGAACACAAGCGTACTTACCTCAACCGACGATTGCGGGGGATAACCGTTCCGGATCTCTACGATGTCGAATGTTTTCCCCTCAATGCGTTTCATCCGGTAAGGCGTGCGTTTGCGGTACTCCTTAACTTTTCTCCCGTTGAGAATCTCGTTGAAATATTTCCCCTTGACGTTCAGCACCAGTCTTCCGTCGTAGAAAAATATCTTCTGGCGATGTGCCATAATAGCGCGCATCCCTTCGAGAGCGCGGTTCAACTTGTCCGCGTCGGTATTCCCGGGGTATTTCTTTCTCAGGTATTCTAAAATCTTGGCACGTTCCTTGTCCTGACATTTCCTGCAGAGGAATTGCCCGTTGTACCACATTCCGTCAGTTACAACACTCGCCGCAGGGAACATTCTCCCGGTTGGTTCGCATGTTGCCCCGATGTGTCCACCGCAACCTTCGCAGGTATATCCACCATGAGCGTATGCCATGTTAATCCTCGTCGCGGTTCAGGATTGCCGCAACCAGTCGTTGCGCACGGGTTCGGTTCATAAGCCTGTCCATTCTCGCGGATACGGAGCAATGATCGCATCTGTTAGATGGACATTTGGGGTTCCTGCATAACAGCGCGCCCTGACCACACACTTCGCAGTCGGGATTGAACCAGTCGATCTCGTAGATTTCCTTTACATTACGGGTGTTCGCCTTAACAACCTCTAACGGAACCCCGTGTACATCCTGTAGTTTTTGCAGGAATTCGTCGTTTACTACATAAAAGTCTTTCATCTTTTCCATCTTGTATATGATTGAACGGCGCGGTAGAATCTGTAATCCAGCCACGCCAACACCAACCAGAAGAATACTACGCAAATCAGTAGGAAATAGTACATGATTGCCAGATTCGCTGGTGATATCGTGCTCATGGGAAGTAGCACTTATCCTGTACCCCGAATGTTGCCATCACGCAAGCTCCAAGAACAAACGCGAGGAACACCAGTATAAGGACTATTTCGACCTTCCAGAACATTATAACTTCTTCGCGGATTTGTGCCTGATGCATCCGCAGACCGTCAATGATTCCACGTTTCAGGCATCCGCCTACGGTCTTCACGAAGTCCTTGAAATCTTCCCATCGACTCGGTTTCACATCGGGATGCGCCATATCGAGTAGTTCCCCGTACATGGCAAACCTGCCTTCAATCCATCCGTCGTAGAACGCGCGCCACGTTTCATTCCCGAGAATGTCGTTGTACCGGGTGTTGAGCGTGTCGAAACGTTCCTTCACCGCCCCGATCATCTCGGGACTACCGTATGTCTTGAGTGCTTCTTCTACTGTTAACTTCTTCATGTTCTACCTCTATTGTAGAAAAAAGTTAGTTATTCGTCGTCTTCATCTTCGTCGTCATCCGAGTCGTCATCGTCATCCGAGTCGTCATCGTCATCGACTTCTTCGTCGTCAATGTCCTCGTCCTCATCGTCCTCGTCGTCGTCTTTTGGGACAATGTGGAAGTTCTCGTTCTCGATTGCGATGTCGAAGACCTGATCAAGCTCCTTGAACTTGAGTTTCTTGACTTCTGCGGCGGTAAGACATCCCGACTCATTGGCGATAACGTCTCCCACCATGTTCATAATCTCTTCATCCCCGCGTGCGAATGCTTCGCGGGTGCTCGTAGCCGGTAACAACATGTCACACACGTATCTTACGTGGTACATCTTAACCACTGGGTTTTTCTTACTCATTGTTTTTCACGTCCTTCTGCTCAGTTTTCTTATACTCTTGCACCGCGTTATCTGCATCGATCTGCAGGGCGCGTGCAATGGTCATCAGGTCAGTCTCGGTGAGCCGTGAATCCCGAACCAGTATGTCCGAAAGGTTCTCGATCATCGTCTCGGTTGACTTCACGACCTTGTTCATCATATCTCCGGGTTTCAATTCACCCGTCTCAATCGCTTTAAGCGCGCCGACAATCACGAGGAAATCCCCGAACAGCTTCTTTGCGACCTCACGATTCGCACAGAATATACGGGGAACATCGTTGAACGGGGTCATTTGCGGTCTGGTTTGCGCGTTCGTACCTGACTTATGATTTTCAGTACCCACGCTGGAACCCGACACCTTCCCGCTAACGGGCTTCTTCGTCTCCACCGACTTTTCGAGGATAATATCGACACCATCTTCATCCGATTCCTGCTGCTTGTTCTTTTCCTGCATCTTGTTTAACTCCATACTGGTCTGTCATCAGTTTCAACTGATTTGGCGATATTTTACGATTACGATTCCGCGCGCGAACGAATGTCCCGCTTACGAGTTCAGCGAGGCGTTTGCAGTTCGGGCAATCAGTGGATTCTACAACATCACGCGCACTTTTTACAGTGAATTCTCCACATTTCCTGCACCTGAATGTAAGTTCATAACGAAGTTTCACGAATCATCCCGTCCCTCCGCGACTATCTTTTCCAGTTTTACTTTCAGCGCATCCCGGTCGTCCCCTATCATGCGGAAAGTAGGATGCCCACCGCCGGAATGTGCGTGGACTGTGTACCCAAGTGTGTTCGACGTTCGCGTAATCAATCCTCTTCGATATCTCTGGAACCGATCATCCGATCCGTTCATCGAAGGGTTTTCAATGCAAATGCTCTCATCAAGAACTGCACCTGAGATATATACAGGTACACCTCTTTCGAGAAGAACCTTTGCACACGTCCATATCAGCTTCTTAGAAAAGGTATCTTCGTTCATATCTTCATCATTCCTCTGTTGCAGGTTTATATTAGTTATTACGTATTTTCGTCTCCGTAAACTCCCCTGATTGCCGGATCCGGATCCATCAGGTGAAGCTCCGTCTTGCTAAGTGTCTTCGCAAGCTGTTTCTTTAAGAACTCAGCCTGACGGAGCAAGTCTGCTCGCGCCTGAATCTGTCTTGCCTTGCGCTCGATAAGGATTTCGGGAATCTCCCCGTCCATAGAGAGGAAATAGTAAAGACTCTGGTAGTTCTCCATCGCGGAGATTATAAGCAACTTCTCCTTTGGAGGCAAGTCTTCTCGCATCCGCAATACCTCATCCAACCCTTCGGAACAAATACGGATCATAGCAAGGATTTCGATAAGATCAGTCCTAACCAGACCAAACGTAACGAACGCTTCCTGCTCCTCGTCGTCCTCATCCGTATCTTTCCATCTGGACATAGCAAGTCTCAATGCGCCAGCCACCCATTTATAGTTTTCCGATCAGACGTGTACTCCCTCGTGACGACGTGATATATTCGCGCTTTCTCCGATCCAGTTCCATAAATCGAGCGCGTTTCGGACAGTTCTCGTCATACGGACTAAATCGCCCGGGGCACTCAGTACCACCTCCGCGTTTCTTCTTTATATACTCACAATCTACACAGAACTCATAGATAGATCCTGTCATGTCATACGCACCCCTTACATTTCATCCACTTCGACAAAGTTTCCAGCTCCTCAACTGTTGCATCGCGCTTAAGATTATTACATCTCCAACAAACGAGTGCAATGTTCCCCTGCACGTAACCGTGATCCGGAATTATACGATCTATGGATGGCGAGTCATCGTGTGGTTTCCCATCGTGTTTAAATCCTACGTCCAGTTCTTTTCCGCAACATTCACAGGTGGGTTGTTTTCGCATCCATTGCATTATGTAATCTACTGTGAAGAAATCACGATCATACGGTAGATTTCGTTTCTGACTCCGATCTCTCATCCCCTCGCGCAATAACTGAGCTCGTACTCTAAACGGATGATTTCTCTCTCGTTCTATCTGATGTGCTTTTACAATAGCCCCGGAGGTTAGTTTATAAATCTCTCTTCGTCTGGCAGCAATTCGGACACTGTTATTTCGTTTCCATTGCGTAGAATACTGATTAAAACAATCCCTGCAAGTTCCGGATCTCCCATTTTTGCATCCTTTGTGCTTTACAAAAGATTCCAATGGCAACTTTCGTTTACATTTCCTGCAAATTTTGTACATATCAATCGAGTTCCAGTCCGAAGGCGTCCCACCCTTCTGCTCGTTGCCTTGCGAATAGTTCAATCCTCGGCACATCCCCGCACAACTGGACAATCCTGTCCCGAGCCTCGTCGGGTTTCTTCGAGTGTTCCTCTCGCGGGGATATAATAACACTCGAAACATAGTCACTTACCACCTTAGGTCTGCCACGAATCCCGAGAAGGCACACTTCCGCATTGGACTTAGTATAGTGCCCGATACCGAAAAACGGCTTGCCATTCTTCCTGTTGGTCTTAATCCACACGAATCCTACGGTTTTATACGTAAAACCCCATGCAGACATTACCTTGAAAGCCTCGGGTAAGTTCGGGAACGTCGCCCAAAGGAATATCATCGCGTTGTCGTCGGTTATCTCCTTCACGGGTAATGCACATATATCCTCTGTTTTCATTGTATTGTAATGCACTGACGCGCCGCCGCAAAGTCGCGGGTGTTTCTCGCGTTTATCGCGGTACGCCCACGGTGGGTCGCAAAGTAAAACCGAATACTTTTTATTCGGGAATGGAATGTCTACCATGTAAATACACCATAATCCTCAAGATATTTGCCCCATTCCGGAGTTCTCCTCGTGCCGTTCGAGTATACTCTTCCGGTATACGTCAATCGCCTACTTTTAAAGTCAATACACTGCTTCACAGTGTCGTTTCTGTTCGCCATATCAGATATAGGGATATATGCAATACATTTTATATCGAGAGCAACGAAAGCGTAGTAATCAACTTCTCCAAGTTTTACGGTTCTTGTCCCCTTTCTTCCACGTCTGGTAGAGAATCTATACACGCGCCCGGACTTGTCATACTCGCGCAACGACGATACCGATTTCACTTGGATGCGTTTTAAAACTCCATTATTTTCAACCAGCACATCAAATGGAAGACCTTGATCCGATAGGAATGCGTTATATCCTTGCGTGATAAGATCAAAACACACGAGATGCTCTCCGGCTTTCCCTGTTTGAAGCTCTTGAGATAGACTCATTCCCTCCCTCATGTCGTCACCATCGACTTCCTTAACACCGTAGGAGTCAACAACACTACCAACGGGGTGTTGATTAGTATATCAAACTTATACTTTTTCAAGATTGCAGTCATCACATCTGGTGGGACTTTATACCACTCCCCGTGCGTGTTGTACTCCTCCAACTGGTCGTGTATTTCCTGCTCAGTTTCTTGCACTTCTTCCAGAGCACATTCCAGTATTGCATAAAGACGCCCTAAATTTCCAGAAGAGGATTTATATGAAGAAACTCTTTTATTCGGATTATCCGATTTCCCGATTTTAACTAACTTAGCATCTAAATCTAAGTATATATACACGAATGACACTGGCTTGGGGTTCTCTACAAATCTACGCCAAAGATCACGATACCGCCCAAGTTCAGAACACATTTGTCTATAACCGAGTATTTCCGATTCAAGCTCTTTTTTCATATCTTCCACGACTTCAAGCTCGTGTTTCGTCTGGTCGAGAATACTCTGTTGATCCGATTTCATAAACCTTACGATGCGTTCGGCATCATCAAATAGTTTCACTTTAGCGAGATCCTCTCGGATGTTTCCCAAATCCTCGAATGACATGCAAATACCGAAATTAGAGTCCACACCATTATTTGCGCATCCGATTGCACACGATGCTTTGTCTTTATTCAGACAGATTCTAAAACGATACGGCTTGTCATATATAACCCGTTTCATTTGATCCATTTTAACCTCAAAAATAGTTCGCGCAGGGTTACTGCGCGATAGTCAGGTTCTCGATGACCCGAACGATTCTGTCTCCCTCTGTCTCGAAGAGGTGGATGAAGTTCAGGGTCGAGTCCGTCCATCCGCCGATTACGGCAGTCCGTCTGTCGCTCTCCGGGAACTGTGTAGTTCCATAGTGAGCGATGTCGAACGAGAAGACATACGGGTTGACGCTTAGTCCGGCACGGTACTTCTGCAGAGCAGCCATTACCGTATCCTTTCCGTATCCCTGCTCGTCTGTGAAGAACACAGCGCGATCTACGGCGATCTCGTCGCGGGTAAGCACGTCGAAGCACTTGTAGGTGTGGGTGTTTCCACCAACATTCCCGTCGCGCGCGACGTGATCCATCTCCGACATTGTGCGGAGAATGTCCGGCGTGAATCCGTCCCCGCGTCCCTTGATTCCCAGTACATTTGTTCCGTACAGGTATAGGAACGGCTCATCACTTCTCTTTGCGAGAAGGATTCCATAGAGGTTTGCAATCTCGCGGAATGTGATGTTCGACTTCGGGTGGATCTTCTGGTTCATCGATCCACTGTTGTCACAGAAGATCGCTGTTCGTCCAGTGAACTCCGGGATCGCAATCTCGGCACTCGATGTGAGTGCGAGAGTGAGTGCAGCCTGCACGCGGCCGATCTCGTCACGGTAATTGTGTGAGCTTGTCACCTTGAGCTCGTCCAGTGCCCGGTATGCCGAGTAGAACTGGAACGGGAAGATGCGAGACTTGCGCACACGCTCTTCGTCGGCGATCCGACCTACAACGTCGTCAGTGTCCACACCGTGTGTGACGAGGTTTCTGACGTTGCGCAGGATACCGAGGTATCCCATCTTGTCGAGAATGTACGACCAGTTCTTCTTTGTCGATCCGTAGATCATGATGTACTGCTCCCATGTCTCGGGCACATCAAGAGTCTCGTTTCCGATCTTCTTGTACAGAACCTTCTGCTCGCGTGATCCCGGAACCGGGTGAGCAATGCACATTACGTCCTTCGGAGTAACAAGTGCATCCTCCTTGTCGTACTTCGCAAACTGGTACTCGTCGAACTTTCCGAATGCCTTCTTGAGTCCGCGCTGGATAACGAGAGGAGTTCGCCCTGTGTAGGTCTTTTCCTTCGCTGATGCCTTCAAGCAGTATGCGACAAGCTCTGTCATGTCGTCAACACGCTTGATAGACGCGGCTACGTAGTCGGATACCGGAGTATCGAATACCGCACTTGTGTCGATTCCGTCAACAGACATCGTGCGCGCGCACTCAGCAATCATTACGGTTGCAGGTGTGCGCAGTCCCATGACGTTTCGCACGTAATACGCGGTCTTCATCACGAACTCGGGGTCGTGGCGGGTTACGTCACGAATGAGCTCACGGTATGCGCGGTCTGATGCCAGCGCAGACTCGTAGAACTTATCCGCCTTTCCGAGCGTTGTTGCCGCACGTAAGACGAGTTCGAGCTTTCTCGAAGGCTTGTATGCCTTCGCCATTTCCTTGTTTAAGACCGTCTTCGGTCGCTGCTTAACTAACTTGTTGAATCCAGCCATTTATATCACCCATGAGGAATCGCAACACGGTGTTCAGAAATCTTTACCTTTTACCTTTAGAGAGGGAGAAATCCGGCTCTGGTACCCAACCTTGCGGTTGGAAAGGGGGGATTGCACCCCCATCGGGGATCGGCGGCAAGTTCATCACCCCCTGCCGATCCAGTGATGTAGGTCTATACGAAGTAACCATCACCTAGCGCAACCCTCTCTTCGGGTTGTTGACCTTAATAAAGGCGAGAGAAATCCGGCTCTGGTACCGCCCCGAGGGGCGAAAGAGTTGATGTCAAGCCAACGAAGTAACCATTGCCTAGCGCAACTCGCCTATATCTATGTATGACGTGTTCGATATTAAACCTTTCGGTATCGTTATCGAACATCGATTGTTACATATTCCGTATCTTTCTGTTGATCTTCCACCCGATATACGATGTTAGTACCAGCGCTGCTAATAGCAGAAGAATGAACAACCCGATGCACGCGAGGATAATCAGCGCTGGAAGCCACACGACCCACCACGGGGTTTTCGCACTGATTAGTCCACCGTAGTACAGTACCAAGAGGACAATCTGCAGGAATATGAGAAATCCTCCACCAAACTCAATCTTTATCGACGACACGTTTCACCTCTACTGTCCCGGGTCTGATGACTATTGACACGGGTTCTTTGCAAATGGGGCAAAGTTCGGTCTTATCACTCAGCGTTGTTAAGTACTCTTTCCCACATTGCGGGCACGTTATAAGAATCGCGTCCATTTGTTCACATCCTGTCGTGGAATACCATGTATAACAACGACATAATCGCCACGATCACGAATAATGTAATCATAGCTCCGAACGCGTCGGTGTGTGGCGGATCAATTCCACCCGGTCTTACCACCGCGACAAGCGCAACCACGAGCGCGGAAAAAACTGTCCCTATAACAAATCCTCTGTATGCGTCTTGAACACACATTTTACATCCTCCCGAGTTTATCCCCCACCTTCTTGAAGAAGTTACGGTTCACGTTTACGAACTTCGCGGGGTTGGGGTCAACCTGTATCTCTACTGGATATTCGTTATTCACCCTGCGCATGGTCAGTCCGTCAACAACGATGAACGCATCTTCGCTCACAATGTCGATTTCAAGTTTTCGTTTAGTGCTTATCAGTTGCGGACGTGAGCTGAGCAAGTACGGCGCAATCGGAACAACCAGATACCCGTCGTGGATAAGTGGATCAACGATAGACCCACCGGCACTCATGGCGTATGCAGTTGAACCAGTTGGTGTACTCACGACCAACCCGTCGGCCTTGAATGACTGCACCTCAACACCATCTATAACGATGGTGAACGCGGTCATCTTTCCAACCCCATTGGAAAGTATCGCCACTTCGTTCAGGGCGACAGCAATGGATTTAATCTCACCATTGCGCACATTGATGCGCGTCCTCTCCTCTACGTTTAACATCGTGGTTTCTGTAATTGTCTTGACGTAAGATATGGCTTCATCTGGCTCAATGTCCGCGAGGAACCCCACACCGCCCATGTTGATGCCGAGAACGGGGTTCTGCCACTTCCCCATTTCGCTTACCGCGCGGAGAATTGTTCCGTCGCCGCCTATGACAATCTCCATGTCGTTCTCAGGCAGAGTCCCGAAGCTAAGTTCGTGACCGTTAGCCACGAGAACATCGTGTATGGACTTTGCTAACGGTATGACATCGCTGCGATCCGGGCGCGTTTTTATTCCTATCTTCATTCTTTCACCAGTCTTTACCGATGTTCAATGCCCATGCAGCTAATACAGCTAGCCACACGATTGATACGGGTATCGTAAGAACCCACTGTGTTTGCCACAGAAACATGTCTACAATGATCATAAGAAGGAATGCAATGCCTCCCCGTTCTGTCGTATATCCTGCCATGATACCTCGTTACGCGGGAGCTAGCTGCAACTGTGATGCATAGCTAATCCACGTCATGTACTCCGGCTGCGCCATCTGGATCGCATAGTTTCCATATATGTAACATGCGATTAGCGCGATTATGCCGACGATGACAGCCCCTATAACAAACCCCCACGCAAACGATTCCTTGTCGTGGTCGTGCCATATAAAGGCAATCCCGAATATTAACGCACCGATCAGCGTTATAACCGCCCACACTTCCGACATCTGCATCCATACAGTCGCCTCTGTGAGCTGAACGTGCTGGTACACCTGTATAACGTAATCGGGTGTCACGTTGAAGTATTTCGCAATCATCGGTACGAACTTGATATAGTCAACCATGATTTTTCACCTCAATCAATACCATTCATAGCGGCGTAAAGACAAACAACACCAATAGCCGCAAGTCCGGGGTTGGAAAGGATTGTAGCCAGAATAAGGCAACTCCACCCGACGACAACCTCTACCGTTCCCAATAGTGTCATGGTTTATCCTCCATTGCTATCATTTCATCATCCTCATCATCCCGGCAGTCGTCATCTATGAAAACCGTTGGTATGTAAATTTCCTCCGCCGGGGCTTCCATCGGGACAAGCTCGAACTCTACGACTTCTTTCCCCTTTTTCATCTGCCGCGTCCAACGGATGCATTCGTGCCGCACATTGTCGATGTACACCACGTCGTTCAGGCTATAACCACGCCCGAACCGAATCATGTCCCCTGTCATTTCAAAGATCATATCCACTTGCCTCCTGTTCCTCCGTGGGTTCAAGTATCTGTTCTTCCATCCGCACATCGCCCTCCATAAACTCGGAATTCCTGATGACTCTGTAGTTTATCCCGTCGATTTTAACAATGTCATTCAGGCAAACTCCTCGGAATTCCAGTCTAATAAGTTCGTGTTTCTGTTTGATAATCACATTGACCATAACCATACCTCTTTAATTCGGCGGTGGGGAGTCGAACCCCTCGCTCATGAGCAGTTTCCGACTGTGTTTTGCGCTCCGCCGAACCCGTAAGCTGTCGAAACCATTCCCCACAGGCACGTTTCGAAAGTGCGTTGCCATCATAAACCCCGAACTACAAGGTCTCCGGCAGGGAGTGTTGATTTAATCCAGCTACGGAACCGAGAACGGGGCTTCGCACCCCGCCCGCCGCGTGAACGGACTCGGTTAGCACGTTATAAAATGCCACAACCCGTATAAACACATTATCGTGGTGAGGATTCCGGTGATAAGATCACCCCATCCTTGCCCAAGAAGATAGTCAGAGTTGTTCTTATCGGATAGATTGAGATATCCGTAAATGGCGATAATAACGCACATAGCCGTGACAACCAGAATGGCTACCATCATTAATATGTTTTCCACGGTGAGATGTATCATCGTTTCTTCCTCGTAAATACTTTCAGAGCATCACGTATGAAAATCCCTGCAACTGCAAACATCCCGAAGTTCTGGATCAGGATATTATCGTTACACTCCGATGGCTCCTCAGGCGGATATATGTTGATGATTGCTTCCCTGAGTATGGGGTAGGACGGCTTGTCATAATCCCCCATAAACCCCCTCGTATAGTTCAGGCAGTCGATAAAGGGGCTGAGTTCCGTGCGATGGTAATACCCGCCGTTATTCTTGAAATAGATATACTTCTCATCCCAAGAAATAACGCGAGCAGGGCGAAGAAACTTATTCGCAAACGATACCCTGCACGTTTCCTCGACCTCCTCTACATTAATTTCGGAGAGGAGAACGGGGTTTCCCTTGAGATCAACCCAATGAGCGTTCCCCCGGTAGACCATACTTACGCATCCTCTTCGAGAATCTCTACGGAATCAACCCCGAACACGAACCTCTGACCGTCGATCACATGCTGGTATTCGACGTTATAGTTGTCGAAAGTCCGCTTTAACTCTAAGATGGTGTTGATTTCACCGGGTCTTTTATTCTGTATATCGCGGAGAACTTCGCTGATAAGCTTGAACTTATCCGGGTTAACAAGGAAAAAGTCCTCGGTAACATCGGCATTTAGCCGTCCTGAATTCGCAATCCGCACAACTAACAGTGCTTTCTCATTTGATACTTCCATGTTCATTCCTCTGTCATTAGTTTGAGTTCGATTAGTTCTTTCAGTACATCGCCGTGACACGCGGTTGTATCCCCGCGATACTGTTTGCACCAGCATCCAAGACGCTTAGCATCCTTTATTTCGTTCAGGTCGAGTTTACCGTCACGAATCTGTTCCAAGACATACTTTCGATACATCTCGACGGCTTCTTTGCGGCTGACAACCTTCTCCGGGTTCATTCCCAACCCGACAATGCGGTAAGGATTCCCCCATTTAGTCTGGCGATCAATCCGCACATCTCCGGGTTGACCCCACGGCGGGAGACATCTGTGCATGTGTACAACATCAACCATATCCCTCACCAGTTAGAGAAGTTCGTTATGTTCTTTTCTTTCCCGCAGATGAGACACCGCAGTATAACTACAGTCCCAACACTACCGGGAATGAAACGGTATTCTATCTTCTCACCCATAGCCGATGGACTCACACAGTTTTTGTGCTCGTTGATAAAATCGTTTTCTCTCGATGTTTCAACATCGTCAAGTGAGAATGTCTGATTTCTTGTAACTGCCATCTTTACCTCCCTTGTTCCCGATTATAATGAACCGGCTGCTTGCCCACTGATACCACGATCTGTGCGGGGCATTCATAGGGATATACCCGTTTTTCGCCGCCATAACTCGGTATTCGGTAATCTCCCCACTAAGTATTGCACGCGGGATATATAAAAACCACGGATCGTACTTTATGGATAGTTTATCCGCCCAACAAAGTTTCGACGGCTTGTGTCTAATCCCCGATACGGCAATTCTCTCGTTTACTAGCTCTGTATATGATCTCGAATGATACAAACACAGCTCATAATAATCGTTATCCTTGAGTAATCGGAGGATAATTCTCGCGCCGAGCTCTGGATGAGTCGATCCTTCATCGCCATCCATGTTAGAACGTCCGAAATACCCCCAATCGTGGAAGAAAATACAAAGAATTTCCTTCCAGTTGGGCATCCCGTACAGTTCGTTCCATGCCAAGACTACTGTGAAGGGATGCCAGATGAACTGGTGAACCCCGAACAGCAGTGATTTTGTACCTACTTTCATAAAGTTCACCATTATTCGG
>CAZNOW010000005.1:0-9482 GCA_964574915.1 uncultured Candidatus Saccharibacteria bacterium | reverse complement strand
AACCCCGAACAGCAGTGATTTTGTACCTACTTTCATAAAGTTCACCATTATTCGGCGTTATTTATCTTTCCTGAATATCGTCACGACCTTCGGGTACTGCTTGATCCTGAGGAGAATCACGACGATTTCCTCGAATGAGCACCCATCGGGGCGTGGAACGATGTAGTTATTCATAATTCCTACGAGTCCGCCCGGCTTGACAACACGCACAAGCTCCTTAGACCACAGGTTGTACTTCGGGTATTCAGTCCCGTACAACTTTAACGCGAACTCTTCTGTGTACGGCGGGTCTGCAAACCCACCCTCGAATGTGTTGTCTGCGATTTTGTCCAAGTGCTGACAGTCAGCCACCATGTCGGGCTTTGTTTCGGGGTTAATATCAACGCGATACCCCGAAGTAGATGCCCCCGCGAACATGTGAATGAATCTATCCGTGCCGATTAACTCCGGTATCCGCTTCTCGAAATGAAGAGGATAAGATCCGGGGTATTTCGACGCCGGACGCGGAAGATACATGATCCTCGTTTTCACTTTCGGTTTCTCTTCTGCCATATCACACCCGTTCAAAATAGTACCATATTGAAGTCTCTGGCATTCTCCATCATTTCACACTTGTCCAAGAACCACAACAGGGTAATTTCCTCTTTCGTGAACTTCTCGGAGATTTCCTTGAAGAGTTTCATCGGATGAGCATCTTCTGCCTTCATCCGATTGAATATCTCGTTGTACTGATCAATGAGTTCGTCACCGCGATCTGTGGTGATTCCCAACGCATCGGCGACTTCGCGCCTCGAATAGTCAACCATTTTTCACCTCGTCTATCTGGTTCATTCGGAATTCGTACATAAACTTCCTGAACGGCTCTGGATTCGGTTCGTCCGGGAGAGGAGATTCCTTATACGTGCGCTCAAGAAGTTCCATCGCGCTTGCAAGTAGTTTCTCTCCCTCGTTAATATCCATCGCCTTCGCAACGTCGCCAGCCAGTGCAAAGTCAACCCGACCATACGCGAGACTTATCCCGAAAGTCATTGCACGCATCGCCTGACGGTATCCCTTGCCCGGATAGAAGTGTTCCTTCCCCGCCCTTCGTGTCTCGTCCTGCCAGTTTGACATGGCGATACCCTTGATGGGCTTAAACGATGCCTTTGAAAGATTCCCCACTGTGATCTCACGGAGATCACGGAGAACGGGGCTATCGACGACAACAACAGGGGAACACACCGCCCATATCGCGCTGACGTTCCCGTTGATAAGCAGGTTCACAAGATGCCCGATCTCCATGAACTGATGGTCGGTGTTCTCTTCCTGCTTCGTGGGTTTTGTTTCAGCGATACGCCGACCTTCGAGAATGTCGATAATGTCGGCAGTATAACAATGGAACAGATCGGTGTCGCTCTTCGCGTGTTTCATTCCCCACATCGCCGATCCGATCTCTGTTACAAATAAATCATCTGTTTTCATTATATCACCTCTACCTTAGAGAAGATAATCCCCGTTGCAATGAAAGCTAACAAGAGGATAAGAATACACCCCAAGCTATCTCCTAAGTGGTATGCAGCGTCGAAGAATATCGCCGATACAATACACACCAAGAAAAAAATCAGTCGTTTTGCCCAAGCAATATCCCGTTTCTTTTCCTGTTCGTATGATGTGTCTGTCATTTCAATCCGAATCCCACGGGCACAAACACTACCGGAATCTTCGATAGTTTCTCTACATCTTCCTTCGTGAACTGCTTTCCGGTGGCAAGAATTCTCTTTATCTTTGCCCACTCTTCGGGCTTCACGCCCAACTCTCTCATAAATTCTTCTTCTACTAACATGTCAATCACCACACTGATAATATGATGTTAAAGAACGGGTCAGCCCCGATCCAGATCATCAAGAAGATCAGATCAGCCATGCACACTATTCCATACGCCCACATCGGGAACTTCGGGAACTCAAACGGAATGAAGAGTGCCGTCATCGTCAGCCAGATGATGAAACAAAAATAGAGGTTAGCAAGCATCAAACACCCAGCTCCGAGAAGCCAATGGTAATCGACTACCTTGCCGTCCTCGTCGTATGTTACCCACTTGACCATTATCCCACGCTCCCCCAATCGACGCACTAATGAAAATTAGTAGCCCGGATACTGCAACAAAGGCGTTTAAAATCACCAGTCCAAGAAAAAGGAGTGCTACTCCCCCAACTGCCACGTACGCCCATAGTCGTGAGTGCATGATGTCATCTCACTTGACTAAGTCGGCGTCGGCGCGAGCACGAATCTGAGCGAAGGTCTGAGTGTGCATTACCTCGCCGTCGCGGAACACGACTTTCAGGAAGTCCTCGCGCTGGAAACGCTGGTCGTCAGTCATCATCGGAATGGTGACGTAACCCGCGTGCGGGTCTTTGACAACGGAGAACCGCCCTTTCTTTGACGCCTTGCGTGCATCGGATACCGGGCGTTTGTACACTTCCTGCCACACCCCGTTCTTGTCCTTGATTGCAGATGCCTTGAACGCGAACATCTGCGTGTCACGGTTGACCTTCTGCAGAAGTGCGCCGCCCATGCCGAACACTATGTTCTGAGCTGCGTACCGGCGTTTACCGACAACCTCGTACATGATGTTATTGATCATGTCGTAGTCTATGTAGTCGCCGTAGATCATCCCGACGTGTGGGTCGAGAACCTTGTACCCCTGATCGTTGATCGTGCCGCCGAACTTGTCCCACAGGATGTCCAAGACGGTTGTAGCCATCCAGACCGGATCGCCACTGTCAGGACGGAACACAGTCTTGCCGGGACGACCCATGATGAGAGGCTTGAGTTCCTCGCCCAAATATTTCTCTGCCGCCCGTACCGGATCGTATGAATCGATCACGATAGAGAGGATGGCTTCTGGCGGGGTCGTGGTCAGGAAGTGGCGGTATGCGTCAATCTCGTGATCCTCACCCCAGCTCGTGACGGTTGAGTGTTCTGCCGCATAGACAGATACCCCAACCGGGGGCTGAGCGCGTGCACCGTAGTATTTATTCGCATACCGGATACCCGGAAGAGTGTCCGTGCCAGCGAAGTTTACCAAGTGCGCCATGCCGCCGATACCCGCAGTCTCAGGTGAGGATGCGCCCCGGAACCCGAAATCATTCAGGTGGACGATTGAAACGTCTTGCCCACTCTTCGCCGCCCAACCTTTCATCATCCGCTTGATCTCGTGGCTCATGGTTGCAACGGTAATCGGATACCACGCCATCTCCAAAAGCCCCTCGAAGAAGTTCGTGACGAAGGGGAAACGGTCATCGGTGTTCACAACGGTCATCAGGGCATTGTGAACCGGGATAACCGTGCCTTCGGGAACCGCCCGTATCTCAAGCGGGAGTTTACCGTTGAGCTCAGTTGCGATTTTCAACCACCCATCGACGTTGAAATATCGGAACCCGAAAACCTCTTCCATGTCCTTCGCGGCTTCGTTTACCATGTCGGTAGTAATCACACTACCAGCGAAATACTTTTGCAAGTAATACTGGAAACCGAACACGGTTGTTTTCTCGAACTTACCGCCACGGCTCTCAAGATATGAGTAGACCCGGCGTGTGCCTTCTGGATATTGCATCCAGTGGGTTTGTTTATAGGCGTCGGTTAGCTCAGTCATTATACTGTCGGCTATCGCGGCGTCAATTAGTAGGTTGTTTTGCTTCATTCTCTTTCTCCTTAAAGTAGTCACTGATTTTCTTCTTGATACCTTTCCGCAGGTCGTCGTTCTTCGATTTGTACCCTCTCGCCTTGCACATTGCAACCATCATATAGACGAGATTTCGTATCTCCCTAAGCTCATCATCGGTGAATTCCGGGGTCATAATAAAGCCTTCGGGACAATCTTCTTCGCCCCAAGAATCTTTCCGTTTTTCCATGTTTCCAGCCAGTGCTTCTCAATCTTCACGAACTTGTTGATGTAGTCAGCCGCGCACGAAGCGGAACAGAATATCAGCTCGTGATTCGCACGCGGGTCTGTTGCTCCAAGAAGTCCGTCTTTGATGTCTACGTTGACCGTAACATACATGACCTGCCCGTGCTCGGGTGAATCTCCTTCAACAATAGCCCTGCACGCAGGGTTATCACAGTAGTGTAGTTTTCCCATCATCTCACCCCATTGTTTTCAGCTTAGCTTTCACGAAAAGTATAACGTCGCTGAGATTGTTTACCCTGTCCATAAGGATTTCATCTCCACTCAGGATGCGATAGTAAGTGTCATCGTGTGCATCCCGGTTAACTTCAATAGTTATCTCTGCCATTTTGTTTACCTCGATAATCGTCTGTCCAGTCGCCATCTTCCAGTGTACATTCTGATAAACTTTTCTGCCCGAAACAACACGTCGAACAGTTCTTATCGGAATTCGGTGGGAATTTGGTATCCAAGTGATAATCCTCACAATCCGTCTGCATTTTTTACCTCTGGTTTATAATATCCGATCTCCATTTCAAGCCAGAACCGTGTGTCCGGGTGAAGTAATATACGATCACGGTTGGCAGTGTACCACTTTAAAGGGTTCTGCGGATCGTCCACACCCTGAGCTCTCCCCGCCCCACGCATATCACATACCATCTCTTTCATGGCATCCCAATCCATAACGCGGGGGTTCATCGTTATGCGCCCATCATACGAGAACTCAATCCAGTATTGCCAATGATGATCGTTTCTCTTGAGATGGTGGTTCCAAGCCCGTGCAAAATCTTGTGACCGCACGTTATCATCATGCTTCACGAAGCGTGTTCCATCCGTGTCGAAGAAGTAGTTGGCGTATTGACAGAACTCCGATGGAGAATACTTGCTCAGGTCGTGAAAGACCCCGCGCCAAAATATTCCCATATATATACATTCCAAGAATACGTACCACTTGTGCATGGTAGTGTACTTAAAATGAGACCAGTACTGCATACCCGGAATAATCACAATACATCAACCCCCAACAATACTTTGCAAGCTACACGATAAGTCGTAGCTGCTTCGAGTTCATTATCGAAATACCCCAAGAATCGTCGTTTCCCGTCGATGTAAATACGCAGCAACCATTTTTTACGGCATTCACGCCAGCATATTCCCGGGAATTGACTGCTTTTCTTAACATGCCAGTTCTGTAAATTTTGCCGTTGCGTAACGCATCTGAAATTTTCTCGTCTGTTGTCCAACCCATTGCCGTTCACATGATCAATCATCATTCTCGGTGGTATATCGCCGTTCTCGTGTTCATAGATTGCACGATGCATGAACGTAAAGGGATATCCTTTATTCGGTCTTCGCCTTGCATAGAGAATGTTTCCGCATTTCCCGACGTGCCATTTGAATTTTGAAAGCCATTCGTAATCTTCGTCGTCAACTATCGCAAATTCCCCCCGTGTAAGCGCAATCTTTCTCATATTTCCTCGTTTTCTCATCTCACGTTTCGTACTTCGGATTTGAACCTGTCTACAAACTTCGGGAAGGTGGACGGATTTATTACATCTGATACCGAGTACATGTGTTTTATCCCATACCGCGAGAAGTAAAACCCAACTTCGGTTATATTAGACACGTCGAGTTTGTTTGAACCGATACCCCCGATGTATGCAAGAGTATAATACCCGATAATCTGGTTGAACATATCGGATGTAACCCCGATTTCTTTGATTGTCTTTATATCGACAATTTGATTCCCGATTACGAGATCGGCATCCGCCCCTCCGACAAGACTCGATCCTTCATTGAAAGTCGGGTTCAATAGGATCGTAGGGGATTTAAACTTATCAAAGTCAACGAGAGAGATCATGTTCCTCAAGTCTCGAATGTCTAATTCGTTGACCACACCGATTATATCTTCGTTTACCATCCCAGCGCGATAGTACGGGTCTAACTGTGCTAGGAGAATCGAGCTTTTTAGAATTTCATCGCCAATCGTTCCGGTTTTAAGAAACCTTGCGTAAGATGATTTGGCGAATTGTAAGCTCGCGGTCATTTTTTTGATGCAGGTTTCCCCTTCGCATTCTGTGGCTAATTCCACAGCGGTTTCTGCAACCCATCGTTTAGTTTCTGATTTCGGGTTATGATATTTTAAACCGAACCGTAACAAGTAGTCAAACGCTGTACCTACCATAGAATAGTTTTTTGTGAGAGGAGATGCTTTAATCTCCGCCGACAACTTTCCTTTTGGTCGTGTGAACTCGTTTTTAAACAGCTCACGCATTTCTTTTGTGTGTATAACTGATGTTAATGACATTATATCCACTCGTCGTCTGGATGTGTTGCAAGATACTCGTCTTTCTTCTCCCGGTCTCGTGCCATCCCCATACAATAGGTTTCAACGAAGTCGAGATCAAGAATATCACACAGTTTTCTGGTCTGAACTAACACATCGCCAAGTTCCGACTGTGCGTAAACGCGGTATCCCTTGTAGTCCATCCCCTTATGCTTGCCGTCTGGTTGCGTGCAAAGCCTCATAATGTGCGTTATGCAGTCACTCAGCTTCGTCATCTGACGGGTAAGCATCATGTAATGGACTATCAGTGCCTCGTCCCGCGTATTCTTTATCATTTTCAGGTTGGGATCGTTATCTTTCATACCCGCATCTCCACGCTGGCGAACTGTTTATCACCCGTGAAACCCCACCCCTGAATCCAAGACGGAGAACGGATTCGAGCATCCCCGTTGTCATTCCATTGTGACGCGGCTGTGTTCATTCCTTCAATCGTCTTTCCACAGGCGAACCCCACAATGAAGTTCCATCCCGCGTTTCCAGAGGACGACAAATTAACAACCTTTGTTATGAATTCGGTTGCAGACTCCGAGCTCTCCAAGCTTTCGTAGATTATCTTCGTTAGCTGATTAAGTTCCTCGGGTGTAAGCCCAAAAACCGTTTCGGTGGACACCATAACCGCATTCGGGTCTGGTGTAACCGGGTCGAGAACTTCCCGACCCTGAACAAACTTCATCCTCATTTCATTCACCCCTGTTTTGCACGTTCCTCGATATGCACTCTCATACCCGAGATTGCAGCCGAGAGATCGGAATACAGTTCTGAGTAACCCGCACCCATCGCAACGTCACGCATGGCGTCCAACAGGTCTTTGCTTTCCTGCATGTAAAGAACGCCAAACCCATGTGTCTGCGTACGGTTCGGGAAGTCCATGACATTATCAATCCGGTCACACATCTTGACCAAGACTGCTACAGCCCCGCCTTCGAGAACGCGGCGAATCATGTCCTGTTCGCGTAATGCGCGTGGTTTCATCCCCACGTTCTTCGTGAGAGCGTGTATAAGATTGTCCACGTATGCGATTTCGTTGTTCGTTGCATTTAGCGACATGAGGCATTCCGACACGATACTCTCACCATCGGGAACATCCTCTATAACATCATGCAACCACGCGGCTGAAATTGCCGCACCACTACCACCATACACCCGCACCAGAGCCGCAACCCTCGCGGGATGTGCAATGTACGGGGTCTTGTCATTCTTTCGGAGCGCGCCACTGTGCGCACGAGCCGCGAAGCCCGACGCAATAACTATGTTGTGCTCCCATCTTTCTGATATACCGTTCATTTTTGTCACTTCATAACTCTATGTCTATCCGTCCCGAGATGCCAGTAGTGGCAGTACGGGCACAAATACACGTTGAATTTAGCCGTCCTGTCCTTCTTTGACATCTCTTTCTTTGCAAGTTCGGCGGATTCGGGCGACGAATATCTCACCTTCGTACCGCACATGTGGCGTTCACGATTGCTCATATACGGTACTAGCCGATCACCAAATTGTTTCGTCTGATTCTTCGTCTGCATCCCCACCGCCCGTAAATGTGCATGGTCTTTCGTTCTGTTTTTGACGTTCCCTCTCTTCTTTAACCTCGTCGTCGAGTATCTTCCTGATCTTTCTACCCAATCCGATAAGGTTAAGCGTGTCCACTATGTCGTCGTCAGCACCCATGCTTCTCAGCTCCCGCACTCTTTCCATCCCGATATGCGGCTCCACAGTTAGGGCACATTATCATATCATCCTCTTCGATGATGTCATCTTCACCGGGTATCAGTTCGATACCGCAGTAATTACAGAATTTAGCCACGTTTTTCCCTCGCTAGCACATAGTCCTGAAAGTTCAGGTTGCGGTAATCGAACTGATCACCATATCTCTTCCACGCCTGAGCCCGGGTCATTAGATACTTGCATCCCCAAGCACCCTTGCCACAATTCTGTGGGTTGTTATCTTCATCGTATGCAATTCTGCAACACGGTGGGCGGAAGTTTGTACCTCCGTCGCCTTTTAACTCCGCTGCAACGCAAACGTAGTCGGGAAATGTAAAATGAACCGCCATTTCATGCCTCCTTCTCTGAACGCTCCATGTCTTTCTCGTGCGCGATTTGTCTCCTGTAAGAGAGTTCGTGTTCGTAATCTTTCAGCTTTCTCGTCCAGTATGAAACCATCGCGTAGATGTCAGAATAATATTCTGCGTCCAACGATAAAGATATGTCGAATTCGTCCTTCGGAGCTCCAAAAAGATCAAATTGGAGCCGATACCACCACTGGCGAAGAATGGGGATCAACTTCCTACGGGGCTTCATCTCTCTTCCTCGAAAAACCCACCCGAGTACGAGTACACAGAGGGTATTTTCCCGAAGGAAACGTCAAGAGCGAATATCCCGTCTTTGCCTTCCGGGTCGGTGTTATTTCGGTAATTGTATGCCGCATCATCACGCGAGTCCCGGTCTGGATACGATCCGAGAATCTCGGGTTCAACGTCACCGTGAACAATCAAAAGAAAGTAGTCTATCATGTTGATTCACCCCAACGTTACGGAACGCCACCGGAATCCCAAGTTCGTCCCAATCCTCGTCTTTGAATTTCTTCACGTCCTCTTTTGGAACCCATATAAACGGTTCATCGCAGTTGTCACCGCCGAAGTGGACTTCGTAATATCCGGTGGTAAGACCGTATGAGAACATCGCACTCGACAGGTCTAAGTCCTCTACCGTATATCCATCGCCGTGTGAACTGTTCAGGTCTGCATACGACATGTCAATACGGACACGGGCATATTCGGATAACTTAACCTTCTTCAGCTCGCACGGGTTCCCGTGATGCTCTCCATTGATATGGCAATCGCGGCATCAGCAATCAGCCCCACTTGACACTATCTTAGTCATACCTTACCATCCACAATAGCGAGAATATCCTTCAAATCAGCACCAACTTGTTTTACGGGTTCTATGAGATTCTTATCCCAACACATTCTGAATAATGCAAGCTGTGATTCTTGTGCCTTTAAAACCGCGTTCCTGATGCGAGTCCGGTCTTCCCGGATGGCTGCGGATGCTATGGCGGATTCTCGTGCTGATGAGATTATACGTGAGCAGTTGGGATCACATAAACACTCATCACAAGCAAGCCCCATTACCGGATCATATATTGGTTTGTATTCTGGTGCCGGTTCGGCTGCGCCTTCCTGCTGTCTCTTAATTGCGTTCTCAATTGCA
>CAZNOW010000004.1:61533-63854 GCA_964574915.1 uncultured Candidatus Saccharibacteria bacterium | reverse complement strand
TTGGTCAAAACGCTACAGTGATTTCTTTGGGCCGAAATGCTCAGAAATATCATTACGAAGAAATATTGAAGTTGGGTTATCTGAAATATCTACCCGAGTTACTTGGTTAGTGCGCGATCTTAAAGCAGTTCAAAGTTTTTTTAAAAATTACCGGATGTGATTTTATTTGATTCTTTAGAACGAGTCGCATTTTCGATTAGTAAACGAATCGGTTTATAACTTCGCCGATGCAATAAACAAACTCCTAGTTGGTTAAGAGCAATTAAATGACTTGCCGTTCCATAGCCGACATGAGTCTCGAAACCATATCCTTTATAAATCTCGGCAGCTTTTGACATATAACTATCTCTTGCTACTTTGGCAACAATACTAGCGGCACTTACGGCTGCAATATTAACATCAGCCTTAATGATTGCTTTAGCCAGCGGATTATCTGATAAATAATTGATATTTCCATCAATAATAATTTGGTTATATTTAATTTTTATTTGTTTTAATGCCCTTTTAATGGCTAATCGAATACTGCGAGTAAGGCCAAGACGATCGATTTCGGCAGCTGAGACCCAACCTAGTCCGATTGCCTGTGCTTCAGCATATATAAGACCGTTTAATCTTTGACGCTGCTTGGCGGAGAGTAATTTGGAATCTTTCAATCCATCTATTGGCCTACTTAAAATAACCGCACCGACTACTAAGGGGCCGGCCCAGCTACCTCTGCCAACTTCATCGATACCAATAATAGTCACAATCTTATTGTATACGACGACTCACTAAGTAAAACGACTGCTTATTCTTTGCTTACTTCTTCGTGATGAGCAATAACTTCTTCAGCTTTGGCTGCTAATTTAGCCTCTTCTGCGGCTTTTCTGGCAACTTCGGCTTCGGCAGCTTTAATTGTTTCTTCTTTAAGTTTTTCTTCCTCAGCTTCAGCAGCTGTATCATGGATAGCATTAACTTTATCTCGGTCAAACTCAATTCCAGTCATGCGAGTGGCTTTGCCTGTCCGTTCGCGGAGATAACTCAAATAGTTGCGACGAACTTTGCTACGTTTAGTAACTTCCACTTTTAGTACTAAAGGACTATGAGATAGAAAGCTTTTTTCAACACCAATCCCGCTGGCAATCCGTCGGACAGTAAAACGGTTCATTAAACTACCTTTTCGACTAGTTCTGATAACTTGTCCTTGAAAAATCTGAATACGCTCTTTATTACCTTCGCGAATCCGCTGATGGACTCGAACGGTATCGCCGGGACGTACTTCTACGACGGCAGACTTTTTAAAACCAGCTTCGATATCTTGAATCACACTTGTCATAACCCACCTACATTACATTATTTCACCCCAAGAAGCAAGATCAGCCTAAAGGCTTTTCCTAACCTAAAACGCGATAGATTTCTTCGATGGTTGTTTGACCGGCAATAGCTTTGAGAATCCCATCTTGCCGCATTGTCCGCATGCCACTCTTAATGGCGGCAGCTTCAATCTCCTCAGATGTCGGCACAATGGCTGTTTGCTGTAACAAATGTCTTATTTCACCACTCATTAGAAACTGCTCACGAATAGCTATCTGCCCTTTGAAACCGTAAGGATTTTCTGCTGAACTGCCAGGCTTAAATAGTTGCAAACCGTCCAGATTTGGTCGTTCGATTCCTTCCGGTAGACTCTCAATAATAGCTCTAATCCTATCGAGAGTCGGTTGATCGGGCTGATAGGCTTGTTTGATCGTGTCATCTAGCTTTCTAACTAATCGCTGAGCCATGACTAATCTAATGGCTGAAATATACAAAGGATTTTGTTCAATAACGTCAGACATTCTGGTTATGGCTGCAGCCGCAGTTGAGGCATGAAAAGTAGTGAGAACTAATTGGCCCGTCAAAGCCGCCTGCAGGGCCGTCTGAGCAGTATCATTATCCCTAATTTCACCAACCATCACTACGTCCGGGTCCAGTCTTAAGACTGAGCGTAACATGTCCGCAAAACTACCATCATGCCCAGCATCTTTATTGTTGACAGATATTTGTGTAATGCCTGGAAATTGATACTCAACAGGGTCTTCAATGGTAATTATTTTTCGTTCTTCACCGTTTAGCGAATTCATAATCGAATATAAAGTAGTTGTTTTACCGGAAGCTGTCGGTCCGACAACCAATACTAAGCCACTGGGTTTGGCTATAATGTCATCTAATACCGCACGTTCGGCAGGAGATAAACCCAGCCAATCCAGTTCAAACATTTCTTTTTGCATATTAAACAGGCGCATAACTATATCCATACCGTTGATTGTCGGTACAGTTTCGAGTCGGACATTAACATTGACGGA
>CAZNOW010000004.1:57221-61433 GCA_964574915.1 uncultured Candidatus Saccharibacteria bacterium | reverse complement strand
CCGGCAGTATTGATGGCAATATCCTGATAAGTTACTTTTTTAGGTGGATCGTACAAGCCCATGTATTCGTGGTAGCCGGCATCTGAAATAATAGCGAAATTGATTAATTGATCTAGAAATCGTTGCTTGACCTCGGCCATAGCTGATTGAGGTGTAGTAGTTAAAATACCGAATAAAATATTACTCTGATCAACATTTAGTGGAACTAGCTTTAGTTGATAAAGTTCTTGAACTGTTAATAAATTCTGAAATATCCGTTTATTTTGAATATGCGAGGTATCCACATAATTCATACCTAATATGCCGGCCCGACGTTGAGCTAATTGTTCTTGCTCATCTCGGCCCTTAATAGCAGCATCGTCTTGCATATTGGTTAGTATAAAGCACAAACGTTATGCCGACCAGAGTAGTTTTAGTATAGTGAAGTTATGCGGCAGCTATGTTTAATCGTCCATAATGTCCGAAGTTGTCATAATGTCGGGTCCATATTGCGGACTACTGAAGGATTAGGTATCCAAAAAGTCTATTTAACCGGCTACACACCCTATCCAACTACCAAAAACGATCATCGCCTACCCTATCTTTCCGATAAAATCACAAATCAGATTCATAAAACAGCTCTGGGCGCGGAACAGCATATTACTTGGCACTATATTCAAGCCATAAATCCACTTATTAATAATCTAAAAAAATCCGGTTATACGGTTGCAGCTCTGGAACAACACCCAAAAGCTGTCAAACTTATTAATTATCGACCACCTAATAAATTAGCATTAATAGTCGGCCGTGAAGTTGACGGCATTGAAACAGATATTCTAAAAAGTTGCGATGTGATTATTGAAATACCCATGCGCGGTCATAAGGAGTCTTTTAATGTCGCCGTGGCTGCGGCCATGGCTTTATACCATCTAAGCATCAATCCTGAAATCATATAATGATAATCTGTTGCTAATTGCTTTAATCTGATACACTAAAGTTAAGCTTAAACATAAAAATGACTCTAACAAAAGTTAAACCGCGTCGTCCGACTACCACTCATCGTCAACGTCTTGGACTTCATCATCGTCACAGTCACATGTACCTAAAGACGTATTGGCCCTATTTGCCAATTATGGTAGTGACCTTTTTTGGTTTTGGAACTAATAATTGGATTAGCCAGCAGCATAAAACCGTTTTAGGTTATGCCACTGATATGAGCATTCAGAGCTTGTTGGACGACACTAATACTCAACGAACAGCTAATGGTGAAATGCCATTAACTATCAATTACGCACTTAATCAGGCAGCTCAGACAAAAGCCAATGACATGGCAGCACGTGATTATTGGTCACACGATACGCCTGATGGTCAAACGCCTTGGTCGTTTATGGTCGCAGCTGGTTATAATTATCAAACTGCTGGTGAAAATTTAGCTTACGGATTTACTACCGCTTCAGATGCAATAAACGCTTGGATGAACAGCCCAGACCACCGTGCCAATATCTTGAATACAACCTATCATGATATTGGTATTGGTATTGTTAATATACCTAATTACCAAAACAGCGGACCGCAAACTCTGATTGACGCTATGTACGGCTCATTAGCTAGTGAGTCAGTAATCGCTGCGACACCAACTCAACCTGTTAGTACTTCAAATACACCAGCTTCCACGCAAACCACTCCAGTGGCCAGTACAAATACCACAACCACACAAGCTACTCAACCGATAAACACCCAAGTTACCACTAATCAACCAGCTACGGTCAGTGCAAAATCAACTAACACACCAACTGTTACTGAACCTCAGCAGCAAATTTCCCGAATCCAACTTGTGGCTGCTGGGAATTCGACTCTCGGTGTAATGCTGGTAGTAATCCTCGGATGTGCCGCTTTTGCCTTCCTGATATTACGCCATGGACTTGCGTGGCGAAAAACATTTATTCGTGGCGAACAGTTTATGCTACATCATCCTTCACTGGACATCATAGCCAGTATATTGGTTGTAGCTAGTGTCATTCTAACTCGAGCATCAGGTATTATTCGTTAAATGATAAATTCGGAAAGGTTATATGAGTAAATATAAGCACTGGTTTATTAAAAAAAGAGGTAGTTATATACCTTGTTCATGGCAGGGTTGGTTATGTTATATACCCTATATTGCCTACATTATTGCCGTATTAGTTTATGTCGACGTTCGTAATGATTCATTTTGGTCGGCGTTATTTACCGCTATTCCAAACTGGGTAGTTGCTGGCGTGATTATGACGTGGTTTGCTAGGTCTAAAAGTTAAGTAACTAAATTCGTCAATCTTCGCGGAAATGTTCATTTAGATTTATCACTATTGATGTGGCTTAAGCTTCTATATATTTATATAAAAAGTTAGGTCGAAAACTTGGATATCATCGTTTACCTATAGCTAGTCAAATAACCAAGCGTTTATCCAACGATTAATCAAAGTTAGTAAAAGTCCTACTGTAAAATAATATTTTTCTCGCCAACCAGTTTTTTTAACCGGCTCAGAGAACTGTCATCACATTTCATTCTAGACGGAAGACGAATGATTTTTTTAGTCTCTTCAGTGCCTAACACCAAGACAACTTCATTGTCACCCTTTTGCTCATCTATGGCTCGTTTGAGAGATAATAGTAGTTCGTTGTCATCGCTCTTGGCTAAATGAATAAACACTCTGGCAGATTTTTGTGGTGGCGGGCTGACTTCTGTACTTTTTGTGATAATTTTGGTGTTAATTTTAGGAGCCGTTAATTTTTTCCCTTTTGGCTGATAGGTTTCGGCATCTTCGGCGGTTATTTCACGCACATCATTGGCAATAACTTTAATGTCACGTAGGGCATTGCCATTTCGGTCGGTGGTACTTACTTTACCGGTTACTATTAAGATACGGTCTAATTCCCAATATTCTTGGGTTTGCTTTAAAATGCTCGGAAAAATTATGATTTCAATTTCGCCAAAGTTATCTTCTATTTTGACAAAAGCCATTTTTTGGCCGTTTTTAGTATTAATTAATCGAATATCAGTAACATTACCGCCGACAGTTACCGTACGGCCTTCGTGACCAAGTAATATGGTGTTAATTGGCATAGATTGTTCGTCTAAAATATTAGCAAATGCATCTAACGGATGCTGACTTAAATAAAGTCCCAACAACTCTCGCTCCCAAAGCAACTGCTCACGATTGGTATGCTTTACGGAAGGATTTGATAAAATCAATTTTGATTTCATATCGACAATTTCTTCGGTATTGCCAAATAGATCAATCTGACCACTTTTTGTTTGTTTCGCTAACCTTGATGAATAAGCGACTAAGCTGTCTAGATTAAACAATAGTGTAGAACGGTCTGTAAATCGATCAAAAGTTCCAGCTTTAATCAGACTTTCTAATACTTTATGGTTAATAATATGAGCATCAACTCTGGATAAAAAATCCTCAAGACTAAGAAAAGGTCCGTTAGCTTCTCGAGCTCGGATTATCTCTTCAGCTGCGCCTCGGCCGACATTTTTTATGGCCGCTAAACTAAAGCGGATTTGTGACTGCTCACCAGGTACCACCGCGAATTCCATAAAAGATTCGTTTAAATCCGGTGATAAAACATTAATATTCATATGTTTACAAGCAGCAATATCGATAGCTAAACGAGTTGTGTCATTAAAGTCGCTAGTCATCAAAGCTGCCATAAAAGCTGTGGGATAATGCGCTTTAAGATAAGCCGTCCAGTAGGCGATTAAGGAGTAACAAGCAGAGTGAGATTTGTTAAAACAATATGCTGCAAAATCTTCTAGTTTTTTCCAGAATTGTTCCATTCGTTCTTTATCCGCGCCATTCTGGACTGCACCGTCGATAAATCCGATCTTCATTTTCCGCATAACGTCCATGTTCTTTTTGCCAATAGCTTTGCGCAGTGTGTCTGACTGACCGCCGGTAAAACCGCATAAGTCACGCGAAATCTGCATGACTTGTTCTTGATATATTAAAACCCCGTAGGTTGTTTTTAGGGCATTTTCCATTTTGGGATGATAATACTCTGTTGCCTGTAAGCCGTGTTTACGGGCAATAAATTCGTCAATAAATTGCATAGGCCCGGGTCGATAAAGGGCATTCATAGCGATAATATCTTCAAAACTAGTTGGTTGCAGTTCATGTAAATAGCGTTTCATGCCGGCTGATTCAAACTGGAATACACCCGTAGTATCAGAGTCTTGAAATAACTTTA
>CAZNOW010000004.1:52250-57121 GCA_964574915.1 uncultured Candidatus Saccharibacteria bacterium | reverse complement strand
TCATCTCGACGGGTATCTTGGATATCAATATCAATATCTGGCATGCTAATCCTATCCGGATTCAAAAATCGTTCGAATAATAAATCATACTTCAGTGGATCTAGTCCGGTAATCTTCAAAGCATAAGAGACAATTGACCCGGCAGCTGAACCACGTCCTGGCCCAAAGACGATACCCTGGTTTTTGCCCCAATTAATAAAATCAGCAATGATCAGGAAGTAACCATTAAAGTTCATACTATCAATCACTCCTAGTTCATATTCGGCTCGTTGTTGTATCGATTTTGGAAGAGTTTTTTTAGCTTGAGCAATTGTCAGATCGATAGCTTTTCGTTCAGAGATCCCTCCATAACGCCAAGCTAAACCTTGAAAAACTTGCTTATCCAGCAGTGATTTCTCGCTTTCACCTTCAGGTACCGGAAATTTTGGAATTAATATATTACCTAAAGTGATTTTGACCAGGCAACGATCAGCCACTAACTTTGTATTTCTGATAATTTCTGGGTGTGATTTACCCCAGCGTTTAATAACATCTTGAGGATCGGCCACATGTAGATCAAAATCTTTTAAACTCATCCGGTCTTTATCACTTAAAAACGAACCGGTTTGAACACATAACAAAATTTCATGAGCTTCTTGATCACCATGTTTTAAATAGTGAGCATCACAAGTCAGCACACAGGGAATATTTAGTTCCTTGCTTAACTTAAAGACGTCGTTATTGACACTGGTTTGTTCCTGCCAACTACTGGGGTGGTCCGGGTGTCCATGATCTTGAATTTCCAAATAATAGCGATCTCCGAAGACTTCTTGATACCAAGCCGCTATAGATTTAGCTTTTTCATATTGGCCTTGGCGCAAATTGTCTCCAATTTCACCACCAATACAACCGCTTAATATTATTAGGCCATCATTGTATTGCTGCAGTAAGGCGTGATCGATTCGCGGACGGTAGTAGATACCTTCAAGATTAGCAATGGTACTTAACCGCATCAGGTTTAAATAGCCCTGATTATTCATTGCCAAAATAGTCAGATGGTAATTGATTTTGTCTTTCGACGGTTCCCTATCGGTGTGACTTCGAGCGGCAACATAAGCTTCAATACCAATTAGCGGTTTAATTTCTTTAGAAGTTGCTTCTTTATAAAATTCAATAACTCCGCTTAAGGTACCATGATCAGTTTTGGCAACCGCAGTCATGCCCATAGTTTTTACGGTATCAATCAGATCTGGGATTTTAGTCAATCCGTCCAATAAGCTGTACTGGGTGTGGTTATGCAGGTGAACAAAATCAGCGGCTTTGAGCGCTGTGACTTTTTTCTGAGTTGGCAATGCCATAACCGCTGCTTTAGCAGACACCACCTCTTTTCCTCCTGTTTTTCTAACTATGCTTACGATTATAGACCACAAACAAAGCGGATTGGTAATGATAGATTTACAACGAGCTACTAGATAACTCGTTTAACAGTTATAAATAAAATATTTAATTTATTTTTTTAAGAACGACCGCAAATGTTTAACAGCCCGCGTGACTTCGTTAACGGCAACATCTAAATCTTTATCACTTGATCCACCTTTATGGATTGCATCTAATACGCTATCGGCTTTGTCTCTGGCATCCTTAGCCCTAGAGACCAGTACTTTAGCTTGTGATTGTGATTTTGCGCCTAAATCTGCTGCTTGATTTTTGACATTTTCCATGATGGTATTAAGTTCGCTGACTAAATGCGTTAACTGTTCTTCACCAGCTTTAGCTCCGAGTTGGGCTTTTTGCTTTAAATCTTCACGGGTTTCGCGTCCAGCCTTTGGGGCAGTTAATAACCCGGTAATATAACCGCCGACCGCCGCTAGTCCGGTTCCGATTGCTAACTTTTTAAAAGATAGTTTTACCATATTCTTATCCTTCTTTCTTAGATCTTTTCTCAAACGTTTTCACAATATTGCGGATCAACTTAAATACCGCTAAAGGTCCACTGGCATTTCGTAATATTTCGGCAGCTTCACCGGCTGTCTCGGCCATCTTCTCGGCACGGTCAACAAACCGTTTTGTAGTTCTAATCAACTTAATGACTAAAACTAACGCCGTAATAGCCATTACTAAAAAGACAATTAGTACGGCAGCAAGGATAATTATTAAGATTGATTCAGCGTTTTGCATATAATAAATTTAGCTATTAACATCTAATACTACCTGTCAGGCTTTTGCAACTTTATATCTGGAAACTAATCTTTGATTCCTAATTGCTCTTTAATAATTTGCTGGGCGAGTCCGGGGTTAGCTTTACCCTGGCTGGATTTCATTACCTGACCGACTAAATAACCGATGGCTTTAGCTTCGCCTTTTTGAACGTCCTTAACGGCTTCGGGGTGCTCTTGAATAACTTGAGCCACAATATCAGCTATTTGATTTTTGTCCGATACCTGCAATAAGTCCTTGTCTTTGGCGATCTTTTCAGCACTGCCGCCACGGGCTATCAGTACATCAAATACTTCTTTAGCGGCGGTCGAACTTAACTGATTATTAGTTACAAGTTGCGATAATTTAATTAATTCCGTTACCTCAGGTTGGTTTATCTGATTATCGGTACTCGATTCCTCATCGCCCGCCGGACGCATTAGCCAAAAAGCAATTCTTCTGGCGTCAATTGGCTCAGCTTTATCTAAAACGCTTGCTACCAATTTAGTTACTTCTAACTGAGATAAGATGTCTTCAATTATTTTGCGATCTACTCCTAATTTTTGAAATTGTTGGCGGTAGTCATTTGGCACCTTTGGCATTTCCGACTGAACGCTTTTTATATAAGCATCATCTAGTACTAATGGCGGTAAATCTGGATCGGGCATATAGCGGTAATCGTGGGCTTCTTCTTTACTTCTCTGCGAAAAAGTCCGCTGTTTTGCTTCATCCCAACCGCGCGTTTCTTGGATAATATTTTGATCTTTTTCGAGTAACTCTATCTGTCGATCGACTTCAAATTCGATAGCTTTTTCGACATTTCGAAAACTATTAAGATTTTTCGTTTCGGTGCGCGTGCCTAATTTTAGTGGGTCTTTACTAACACTGACGTTGACATCAAAGCGCATATGTCCCAAATAAAGATTACAGTCACTAACTTCGGCGTATTTCATTCTAAGATATATTTCCCGAACATAAGCTTTTGCATCCGCGGCACTATGTATATCTGGTTCCGAAACTATTTCTAGTAACGGCGTTCCGGCGCGGTTAAGATCTACCAGACTGTAATCTTTACCTGCCGGATGAGTATTCTTACCAGCATCTTCTTCCAGGTGAGCCCGGACTATACCAACCTTTAGAGTTTTGATTTGATTAGTTTGACTATCGGCAACTGGAACTTCAACAAATCCCTGACCGACAATCGGCTCGTCGTATTGAGTAATCTGGTAACCTTTTGGCAAATCGGGATAAAAATAATGTTTACGATCAAACTTGCTGAATTTAGCTGGTTGAGTACCTAGGGTAAAAGCAGCCCGAACAGCTAATCGAATAGCCTGCCGGTTTAATACTGGAAGTGCACCGGGCAAGCCAAAGCAGATATGACTAACTAAGGAATTAGGCGATGCTTCCCGTGCATCATTTCCAACGGCGGCGAATAATTTAGTTTTAGTCTTTAACTGGACATGAGTTTCGATACCGATTGTCGGGTGATATTTGGCGCGAAGAGCTGGTGTAATCATCATAACGCTCCCAGATCTTTTAAGGCATCGCGAAAACCACGTAAAGCCGACTGGACGTCTCGTCGGTAAAGTCGGGACATTTCTTCGTGGACAATTTTATTACGTAGTTTATGACCGAACCAAACAGTGTCGTTATTGTTTAGATTACGCTGCGCCGCAACTAGTCTTTCACCCATAGTTTTACCTTTAAAATGTCGTCTTTTTAGGGCTTCGTCCAGCAAGGTATCGGCATTGATGACCGCTAGCGGCCAGGTACTGCTTTTACTGCACAGTTTTTCAATTTCTAACCAGCGCTGTTGATATTTCTTAATATCCAGTTTTCGCGGCCGTAATTTTGCAGCTAGAGATGAAATAAGTAATAAGATTACCAAAGCAACTCCGATAATAATCAAAAGACCAGTATTGTTTAGTACACTATGCATTGATTAACTCCTCTGTCTTTAAGGCCAGTCCCAGTAAGGCTTTATCAGATCGCTGTGGAGCCATTAGCTGTAATCCAACCGGTAAATCGTCGCTTAAGCCGGCTGGAATGCTAATAGCTGGATTACCCACCAGATTGGCTGCTACCGTCATGATGTCGGTTAAATACATTTGGAGTGGATCACTTACGTTTTCACCGATTTTAAAGGCAGTCATTGGTGCAGTAGGACCAAGTAAGAAATCAACCTTAGTAAAAGCTGCTTCAAATTCCTGAATTAATTTGGTGCGAACCGTTTGGGCTCTTTTATAGTAAGCATCATAATAACCACTGCTTAAGACATAAGTACCGATCATGATCCTTCGTTTTGCTTCCTTACCAAAGCCAAGGCCGCGGGCTTTGGTATAACTTTCATCCAAATCTTTGGCACCCGGATAACTGAAACCAAAACGTTGGCCATCATAGCGGTTTAAATTACTACTGACTTCAGCCGGGCAAATGATGTAATAAACCGCCAAAGCCATAGGTATGCTCGGTAAGCTAACTTCTTCTAGTGTTACACCGGCCTTACGTAGTTTTTGTATAGTTGATTCGATTACCGATTTAACCTGTTTAGATAAACCTTCACCCATATATTCTTTAATAACACCAATTTTCAGGCCTTTAAGTTGACAAGTTAATTCAGTGTAACCGTCCGCTTCGGGCTCAATTGTGGTACTGTCCAGATCATCCCGACCAGCCATAATATCAAGTACTAA
>CAZNOW010000004.1:0-52150 GCA_964574915.1 uncultured Candidatus Saccharibacteria bacterium | reverse complement strand
GCTCAATTGTGGTACTGTCCAGATCATCCCGACCAGCCATAATATCAAGTACTAATGCCGTATCTTCTACTCGACGGGTCAATGGTCCAATGACATCGGTACTACTAGCCATGGCTACAACCCCGCTGCGGGAAACTAAGCCGTAAGTCGGTTTATAACCGACAATGCCACAAAAGCTGGCCGGCAAACGGATAGAACCGCCGGTATCAGTACCTAGTGCAAAAGGTACAAAATTGAGCAGTACCGAAACCGCTGAGCCGCCTGAAGAACCGCCAGGTACTAGTGTAGGATCCAGAGGATTTTTAGTTACCTTAAAGTCGCTATTTTCGGTTGAAGATCCATGCGCAAAAGCATCGAGGTTAGCTTTAGCTACGCAGATAGCTCCTTCAGCTTCCAATTTTTCGATGGCAGTTGCTTGATAAGGGGCAATAAATCCCTTCAAGATATTACTGGCAGCCGTAGTTTCGCCCCCTAAGGTTAGAAAATTATCTTTAGCAATAAACGGCACTCCAGCTAGGCGGCCAACTTTATGTCCCTTTTGGCATAACTCATCGATTTGTTGAGCTCTTTCTAGGGCCCTGGTTTCAAGAGTCGATATGATGGCGTCATATCGTTCATTAGTTTTGATAGCTTTTAGAGAACGATTTACCAGATCAACAGCTTTAAGTTCCCCGCTTACGACTTTCTGGGAGATAACTCTAATAGGTAGCCATTGTCCCTTGGGATCCATTTACTCAATAATCCTTTTTACTTTGATCTGATCTGCTTGTACCTGCGGTACGTTTTTTAATAACTCATGCGGTTCATATCCGTAATCGCGAACTACATCGTCTCGCATCACGTTAACTAAACCAGTTACTTGATGTGTCGGTTTTAGGCCATTAATACTAACGGATTGTAATTGTTCGACATAATGGAGGATTTCGCTTAGTTCTCGACTGAATTCTTCAACTTCTTGGTCAGTCAGGTCAAGACGGGCTAAGCGGGCCAATTTTAACACATCCTCGCGGGCTAACTTGTCCATTGCTCTTCATTGTAGCAGAACTTAACAATCAGAGAAGAACTTTTGACAACTAGGCTAAGTTGTGATAATATATTGTTGCTTTGTTGAGTAGTTTTTACTCCGAGGCACCTTAACAATTTCCCGTTGCATGCGATTATGGTCGGAAATGATTATAGATAATATCCATCTTTATTCCCGGTCATAATCAAACACGTCCACAAAAGGAGTCAGCAACAACCGTGCAATCTGAACTCATTCCCTGGTATCGTGCAATTCTGGTAATCACAGCGATTCCCAGAAATGGTGATGAAGTCCTAAGGAGCGAAGTCCTGGCTGAAGATGCTGATCTCGAGACTCTTCATCGAGTAATCGGTGATCATGACCCTGATCAAGTCTTCCAACCAGGCGATCAGTGGGGCCGTTATTACATCGAGCAAAAAAGCCCTGATGGGTGGCGGTTTTTCAAACTGGATTCTCGTCCAAAGGTTGAGCCGAAACTACGGCCTAGGATAACGCCATGCTAGATCATGACGCTCCTCCAGCTGAAGACGCTCACCCTCCTGACGAAGATATCGACATTACGGAAATATTCGCCCCTGTCGAACTGCCTGAGGATATCGGAACCTACCCTTGGGTAGTCGACGCTCAGACCGAGACAATCCCAGATCCCGATGTCGATGAGGCTACCGATGTTGGCTTCTAATGGCAAGTGGGTCGCAACGGGAACTCCAGGGAGGAGAAAATGCACACGTTGTGCAACTAATCCTCCCGGAATCCCCCAAGTCCGAGACTTTATCATGAATTTAGGGGATTTCGTTCGATAATCTATCTATTTATAATTTAGATTTAATATCCGTAATGATATCTCTTAGCTCGGCGGCTTTTTCAAATTCTAAATTAGCTGCTGCTAATTCCATTTGAGCGGTCAAATCTTTTATCAACATCCCGTATTCATCTTTAGGAATTCTTCGAAGATCTAGCTTAGCCTTTTTAGCCTCTTCTGGTAAATCTGGGCTTAATCCTTTTTCAACGTTACGAGTAATTCCTACCGGAGTAATGTTATGTTTAACATTATATTCTGCTTGTATTAGTCGTCGACGATCCGTTTCGTCAATCGTCCGGCGCATCGAATTTGTCATATGATCGGCATACATAATAACTTTTCCGTCAACGTGACGAGCGGCTCGACCGACAGTTTGAATTAAAGCTTGTTCGCTTCTTAAAAAGCCTTCCTTATCCGCATCTAGGATAGCTACTAAAGATACTTCCGGTAGATCCAAACCCTCCCGAAGTAAATTAATCCCAACCAGTACGTCATAAATTCCTAGCCGAAGATCACGCAAGATATCGGTACGCTCTAAGGTTTCAATATCGCTATGCAGATATGCCACTTTCATATTTAAATCCTTAAGGTATTCACTTAATTCTTCGGACATGCGTTTAGTGAGTGTCGTAACTAGAACCCGTTGGTGTTTAGTTGTTCTGATTTTTATTTCGCCAATCAAATCATCAATCTGTCCCTCAATTGGTCGAACTTCTATTTTTGGATCAAGCAGACCTGTTGGGCGAATAATTTGTTCGGCTGGTTTAGGACTACGGCTGAGCTCATATTCCGCCGGTGTAGCCGAAACATACACCACCTGATTAATATGACGCTCAAATTCAGTAAAAGTTAACGGACGATTATCTAATGCACTGGGCAGTCGAAAACCATAATCAACCAATACTTCTTTTCGGGATCGGTCACCGTTATACATGCCTCTGACTTGCGGAATTGTCATATGCGACTCATCTATAAACAAAAGATAATCATCGGGGAAATAATCTAGAAGTGTGGCTGGCTGTTCGCCTTCTTCACGATTAGTCAAATAACGGGAATAATTCTCAATACCTTTCACAAAGCCAGTGGCTTCAAGCATTTCCAAATCAAAACGCGTTCGTTGTTCTAATCGCTGTGCTTCTAATAATTTTCCCTGTTTCTTAAAATCAGACAGACGTTGACGTAATTCGGTTTCGATTTTACCCAATGCGACCTGGAGCTTCTCTTGCGGCGTCACATAATGTGAACTAGGAAAAATTTTCAGAGATTCAATTTTAGCTAATATTTCACCAGTCAATGGCTCGACTCTAGTAATTCGCTCCAGCTCATCCCCAAAAAATTCAACCCGGTAAGCGACTTCTTCTCCGGCCGGAAAGACATCGACGACATCGCCATGAACCCGGAACGTACCGCGACGAAAATCAATATCATTACGTTGGTACTGTATATCGGTTAGTTGGCGTAAAAATTTATCTCGCAGTCGTCTTTCTTTAGTGTTAAGCGAAATTGACATATTACTATAATCTTCGACTGAGCCAATTCCGTAAATGCAACTGACGCTGGCCACAATAATAACATCACGCCGGGTCAATAAAGCATCGGTAGCGGCATGTCTTAGCCGATCGATTTCCTCATTAATATCTGAATCTTTTTCAATATAGGTATCTGTCCTCGGCATATAGGCTTCCGGCTGGTAATAATCAAAATAACTGACAAAATAATGGACTGCGTTATTAGGGAAAAAATGCTTAAACTCACTGTATAGCTGGGCGGCTAAGGTTTTATTGTGACTTAAAACTAGTGTCGGCTTTTGCCAATTCTGAATAACTTCAGACATGACAAAGGTTTTCCCAGATCCAGTCACCCCAAGCAGTACTTGCTCTTTAAGCTTGCTACTCAATCCACTAGTTAGATGGGTGATGGCCGATGGCTGATCACCCATTGGTTGAAAATCACTTTTTAGCTGAAACTGAGTCACCACCTTATTGTAGCAAGTCGAAAATTGAGGACGATATATACAGTCTAACCAGATCTAGGTGAAGGGTTCATAACAGGGTCGCGGCGTAAGTACCAGTGTTCATCGCGGTCCAATGCTTCCTTAATGTCAGCATATTTTTTATCGAGCAGGCTAATAATTTTTTGGACTAACCGTTCCGGATTTTCGTCATAAATCACCAGATCTTCCGGCGGTTCCAGCGTTTTCATTAACTCCGGTACGATATCAGCCGTTCCGCCACTGCCCAGTAAAATTCCGCAGGGTTTGTGCGCCTCCAGGGCTGATGTAAATTCATGTAATGAGCCAAATCGGCCACCTACCGTGATTACGGCGTCACTCGATTGAACCAGATAAAGATCCCGTCCCACATAGCTTAAACCGGTAAAATTCAGAAAATCAAAAACATCGTGTGGCAGATGATATTTTTTAATATGTTCTCTTAAACTTTCGGCTGGAGAAAATCCAATACTGGTACCACCAGCTTTCTTAGCCCCTAAAGCAGCATAGTACGGCAACCCTACGGTGGCACCGGTAGTAACAATATGACCGGCTTTAGCTACCGCTCTGCCTAGGGCTTCGGCCTTATCATGTGCCTCTTCGATAGTTTTACCGGCAGCTGCACCAGATATGCAGATCGAATAGCGCAATGATTTGAGTGAATTTAAATTATTTGACATTTGTTTTTCTGCTTATCCTTAAGTTTATACTACGGCCGGTTCAGCGACAAGCTGTGATTCCAGATTACCCAATATCGCCTGCTCCACGTTTTCGTGTTTCATATAGTAGATCATCAATTCATGCCATAAACTGTTACGGAAATAATGCACAATCCGGTTTGAATAAGGTAATTGGTTGCAATAATTTAAAGCGACATCAATGATATTAAGCGATACTGGCTGGTGATCGTGTAGGTACCCGAGACAGGTAGTATGATGCCAAAATTCCAAACTTGGTTCAATATGACTTAAGGCTTTTTCAATGGAATGCCAGCTAAGATCTTCACGTTGGACGTGTGGCTCAAACAGATCAGCTCTAAATCGATAAGTAAACCGGGCATAATAACGCTGTACTATCTGCCAGGGAACTGGCTGATCTAGTAAATCGGCTTGCAGCGTAGGTTCATCAGATACTACAGTTTGGACTAATTTCCCAAAATTAGGCTTGACTTGGCAAAGCTTCAAAAAAGTAGTGCAAGCTCTGACTTCATTCACTTCGTGGAGCGCTAAGATAAACGTTGTTAATGTAGATCCTGGCGGTTTGTTTTCGGGTAAAGGCAGCATCACGATCGTTCCAAATTCCTTAAGGCCGATAATGTTGTGTTTCTTCTGAGAGACTACTTTGTCTGCTAAAGACAGCCAGTGCTTAGTGTTGGGGGTTAATATCGAAATTTGGCGAATCTCAAAGTCACTAGCTTTTAGCTTTTTATAACTATCAAGTAACGATTTTCGCCAACTAGCTGACTCTAACATCCAGGCTGCGGCAAAAACCGCGGCGATATGTTCCCTACGTAACATCGATTCAAGGGATCGATAATTAAGCGATTTCATGGTATGTTTTGGCGGTTGATTTTTGAGTAATTTTTTGGCAACTGTCGATTGAATAGCAAAACAGCTCTTGGAAACTGGCAATGACAGTAGTGCCCGGCTAATATTCACGTTTAAATCTTGATCATTACCGTACTTCTTGCGAAGTGCCTCAACCAAACGCTCGTCATCCGCTTTAACTCTTTGTTGTAATGCGGCATATAGTTCATCGCCGGTCGTATCACGGGGATCTAGTCCTAGTTCCTTAAGTTTTAGCTTAGTAGCTCTTTCAATTTCAGTCGATAACCGGATATCGGTAGAGTTATGCCCACTAGCGGCTTCGAGTCGCGACAATACTCTATGAAAAGTCGGCTCGCTAGCGCCAAGCATTTCGGACAGTACCCTTGTCATATTTAATTACATCTTAACACAAGCGGAATTTTAACCAAAACCTTGACAGCATATTTCAGTTATGATAAACCACAACGGTATTTCGTTGAGCGGAGAACCGTTCCGAGTACCTTGACAAGCAGACATTCACAAGGCGAGTTATGAGACCGCATTATCATACAGTTTCATATCTCGCTTTGTGTGTCAGATAACACACGTCAGCAATTAGCTGGAGCCATTTACGGCTAAGCAAACAAGGAGTTCGCATGGCAGGACACATCATTATCCAGGTACCACAGGTCGATGGACGTCTCAGCAAAATTCGGGAAGCCTTCGATGAAAAGAAGGTTGAATGTTGCTGCAGACGAACCCAGATCCGGCATCACGGCAACCAGGTCACGATCCACGTCTTCCCTCGCCGGTGGAATGCCTGCCGAGCACAAGTTCAATCAGCTCGGAACTGGCTTCACGATCTCGGCATCCACACCGACATCCGACACGAAGAGCCCCGCACGAACCGTCGTTCCCTCAGGCCAGCAAGAAACGTCGTAGAAACATCCTTCTCTACGATCTAATACGATCTCAGATCAACAACCTAGTTACAGGGAACATCATGGGCAATATCCCAGGTCAAAACGCAGACACTGCTCAGCAAAATCAAACTGGCCGGATCTTGGCTGACTCTACCCAGGTTGACCTCAGTCTTCCAGGGATGCACGCCAGCTTGAAGGGTCAACTGAGGCCAGGTGAACACCTCCGCGGTGTTGAAATCGCAGTCGCTGCCTTCAACACTGCTCCGTGCCTGGACGACGAGAAGTTCTTCAACAACTTCGTTCGAAAGCTTGATCGCCACTTGGTGATCATGGCTGTCTACGACGGATGTCGTTCTCTCGAAGTTCATCCCGGACAATTGCCACGGAGGTATGCAGCGCCTGCAAGTGTGTAGCTGACCAAGGGTCGTAGGGTGGCGATATTGCTACAGGCACGCGCCTAATGCGTATCGCCACCCTGCCCTGGGTTTGTCTGTTTGTCGTGTTTGTAAATGTAAGTGTGTACTTACACTGACGAGCTGAAAACAGCGAATTACAAACTCTTAATATTAAAAATGTTCTGGCTTATACCAATCTGGGGCCTTTTTCAACCATTCTTCAATTTCATGCTCAGTAAGCAAGCCAGCCTGAGAACCAACCTTTTGAACAACGCTCATGGAGTTGATTGGTGCCCATTGCAAAGCCCCTTCAATAGTATTGCCCTTGGTTAAGGCAGCCACAAAGGCTGAGGCATAGGCATCTCCTGCTCCGGTACGCTCTAAAGGTGGATTAGGATCGGGGTAAAGTGGCATTTTAAACCTATTCGGACCATCGGAAGCATAAGCCCCGCTTGGTCCATCTGTCACCACGACCATTTTCGGTCCGAAACTATGCAATCGATTAATCAAATCATGTATATCTTCATGATTGCCACCGCTAACTATGGTGGCTTCTTCCCGGTTTAATATAAGTAATTCGGCACGTTGATAAATCCTTTTCAATCGTTCTACCCCGGCTTCGATTTGAAAAGTACCCGGCTGGAACACCAATTTGACTCCTTGGTTTTCATCCAGCCAATCCGCTACTTGGTCATGATAAGCTAACCCGTGTTCGCTAACCGAACTGAAATACATCCAGCGCGGAATTTCATCGGCCGGCAAATGCGGCCAATGATAGTTATAATCTTCATGTTTAATTAAGATGGTCCGCTCGGCTTCATACCATAAGATATAGTGATAATTGCTCTTTTTGCCGGGATTAACCCGTACAAAACGATGATCAACGCCGTTTTTTACAAGGGCATTAATCATATCTCGTCCCCATTGGTCACCGCCAATATTAGTAATGATTGACGTTTTTAAACCTAATCGGGCAAAAGCTACCGCACCGTTAGCGGCATTTCCTACCCCTTCAACTACTTCGGCGTAATCGAAAGGCAGTTTAGCGCCGAACTCCATGGCCAGGATATTAGTGCCATGTTCATCGATATAAGTTCGAGCTTGGTTAGTCAGAAGACGAACAAAAACATCGGTGTTGATATCGCCGACAGTTATAATATCAAATTCTTGTTTCATTTTTAGTTGCCCACTCTTTGAACTATCACTATCCTCAGATTAATCCTATCTGGAACTAAAAATCAACACGATAATGCTTTTCCGGCCGAATTAAATCCATTGATCTTACTTTCAACTACGGCTTGAACAGCCGGCACAACTGCTTGTTGAATCAATTTAGCAACTGAATATTCATCCGGATTCTCGCGCAGAACTTTTTCCAAAGTTTGACGATAAGCAATCCGCATATCTGAATTAATATTAACTTTAGAAACGCCTATCTTTACGGCACTTATAAAGTAGTGCTCGGGAGTATCGCTACCGCCATGGAGTGAAATATTACAATTAATCGCACTGCGAATCCGTTGTAATAAATCTAAGTCAAGAATTTTCGGTACCGGATATTTTCCATGCAGGTTACCGATTTGAACCGCAAAAGTATCAATGCCAGTTTGATTAATAAAGTCGACAGCTTCTTCGGGTTTGGTGTTAAATTTTTTAACTTCTTCATAGTCTATCGGTTCGGTATGCAAATTAGATGAACCCATAAAATAACGTTCTTCGGCTTCAACCAAAGCACCAGTAAATTTAGCATATTCGACAATTTCTTTAGTTTTATCGATAATTTCCTGTCTTGAGGCATCATGATTGGCTTGAGATATATCGATATGAATAAACTCAAAACCGGTCTCGATACCCAATTTGGCTGCTTCCACAGATGGCGAGTGATCCAGATTGATATATATTTCGACCCCATATTGGCTCTTGAAGTTATCTACCATGTCTCGGACATTTTCTAACCCGATAGTATCAACTTCACCTTGGCTAACTTCTACCAGTAGCGGTGATTTATTTTTAACCGCAGCTTGTGAAACCGCTTTTAATGTCGCTTCATCATCAAGATTAAAAGCCCCGAATGCCCAGTGGTCGGCTCGAGCACTAGCCATCCGTTCTCGGGCTTGCTGGCAATTACGGCGTATCTGATTAAGTGTTAACGGCATAATTATTTAATCTTAGGCTCAGTATAAAGCTTGTGCTTATCGGCTGCAATAAAAGTTTAAGATGTATATCGTTAACTTTTCTGACCAACCATCCGGCGAGCCACAACTTGAATTTGTTTGGCTGTTAATCCAAAATGCTCTAGTAATTCATTCGGTTGACCTGATTCACCGAAACAATCCAACATCCCGATTCGTTTAATCGGTACCGGGTATTTCTCGCCCAATAATTCACTGACCGCACCGCCCAGACCTCCGGCAATCTGCCCCTCTTCAATTGTTACTACACATTTAGTTTTATGAACGCTATGCAAAATCGTACCAGTATCTAGCGGTTTAATAGTTGGTACATGAACAACTTCTGCCTCAATACCATCTTTATATAAGACTTCAGCAGCTATTAGTGCCTGGTAAGTCATGGTACCAGTCGCCACCAAGGTAATGTCTTGACCGGTAGTTAGCAAATAAGCCGGGCCGATTGTAAAAGGCGTATTTTCAGTGGTGATTATCGGTGTCGCTTCTCTGGCGAGGCGTAAATAATTTGGACGAGAGTCTTTAGCCATTGCCAGCGTTGCTTTCTCTGCTTCAATCGAATCGCACGGGGCAATGACAATCATATTCGGTAAAACCCGCATTAAGGCAATGTCTTCAAGCATCTGATGGGAGGCACCATCTGGTCCGACATTTATTCCGGCATGTGACCCGATAATTTTAACCGGCTGGTTATTTAGACAAATGGTTGTTCGAATTTGTTCCCAATTTCGTCCAGGACTAAATACTGCATAACTGCCAATAAAGGGTACTTTACCTAGTGCAGCTAGACCGGAACCAACTCCGGCCAGGTTTTGTTCGGCAATCCCGACCTGAATAAACCGCTCTGGAAATTTATCGGCAAATGAGCGCATTTTAATGGAATCGGTTAAATCGGCACAAACTGCAACAACATTTTCGTCAATCTCTCCGGCTTTTAGTAAACCCCGGCCAAAACCTTCCCGAAGCGCTTCGTATTGTATCTCCGTCGAGCGAAGATTAACCACTAGATGCATGCCGTCCATTAGTCGGCCTCGCTTTTGATCTTACCTTGTAGAGTCCGCAGTTCTTTCAGGGCTTTTTTAGCTTGTTCGGGACTAGGAGTTTGTCCATGCCAATGGAAATCGTATTCCATAAAATCTACTCCTTTTCCCGGCACGGTATGGGCAATAATCATGACCGGCTTATCAATGATCGCCTTGGCCATATCACAGGCATCTATCACCGCTTCCAGGTTATTGCCGTCAATCTCCAAAACGTGCCAGCCAAAACTTTCCCATTTCGCTTTTAAATCTTCTATCGGCATCACTGTTTCCGTTAAACCGTCAATTTGAATATTATTCCGATCAATAATCGCAATGATATTCGACAGCTGATATTTGCTGGCCAACATGGCCGCTTCCCAGACATTACCCTCGTCTTGCTCGCCGTCACTCATTACCACGTAGACCCAACGCTGTTTAATATGATCCAGGCGCATGGCTAAAGCCATACCGCAGGCTTGGCTGAGGCCACAGCCTAAAGGACCGCTGGAAGTTTCTAACCCTGGTAATCTGGTGCGTTCCGGATGACCTTGCAGTCGTGAACCAAATTTACGTAAACTTAAAAGCTCCGATTTGACAAAATATCCACTTTCGGCCATAGCCGCATAACGCACCGGAACACAATGACCGTTTGATAATACTAAGATATCCCGTTTATCCCAATCGGGTTTTTGCGGGTCGTGTTGCATTATTACAAAATAAAGCGCTGTAAAAATATCGGCTAGACCTAGCGGCCCGGCGCTATGTCCACTACCGGCTGATTCTAGCATCTGGATAATATCTTCCCGGATAAGGTTGGCTTTTTCTTCCAGAGCCTTTTGAGAGAGTTTATTGGCTGTCATTTACTAACGCTTAAATCAGCGCCTCCAAAGCGGTGTAGGCCCCTACAGCATTAGTAGAATGCTGTATATAGCCACCGACATTAAGCACATCAACCCCCGCCCGAATAAGATCTTTGGCATTATGTGTATCAATTCCGCCGTCCCAACCGATTTCCAGAGTCGGCTTTAGTGATCTTAAGAGTAAAACTTTCTTAAGCAGCTTGAAATCAACTCGGCCACCTCCTTGATATCCCAAGTTACCAGAAAATATTAGGACATGATCGATCTCGCGTAGAGCCGGCTTGATCACATCAACGCTGGTTTGCGGCAGCAAAGCTACCCCTACTTCGATACCATGACGATGCAAGCGATTGGCAAAACTAAGAAAATCACCATCAGCCTCGGCATGGATAATAACCATTTCCGGATGTTGCACTAAAAACAGATCCAGATAGTCAAACGGACGAAGATACATGACGTGTAAATCGACAGTTACATTTCCTGGCCACCACAACTGATCAATATCGATAAGTTTTCGGGGAGCCAACTGGCCATCGGCCACGTCTAAATGCAACCTGCCGGCAAAGGTGGTTACTTTATCCATTTGCTCTTTATATTCACGGCTATCAGCAGCCGTAATAGTCGGGCAAACAATTACTTGGCTCATGGCAAATCATCCAACTCTTGAATACGTCTTTTAAAACGGGCGGCTCCGGCAAACGGTGTGCTCAGCCAGGTGGTAATTATCGGGATTGACTTTTCGACTGATAAATAGCGGGCAGCTAGACAAAGTACATTACTATCATCATCATTGCGTGAAGCTCTGGCTTCGGCTACATCCCAACAAAGACTTGCTCGAATACCCTTAAAACGATTGGCCGCTATACACATGCCCTGTCCGCTGCCACAAATTAAAATTCCCCGGCAACTGATATCTTTATCGGCCAGTAAGCTGGAGACCGCCTTAGCGGCGAACTGCGGATAGTCATCATCGGAGTTGGGCGGTTGATCGCCGCAATCGACTACCTGATAACCGGCACTTTTTAAAAACTCGATAATTTGTTTCTTAAAGTCGAATCCGTTATGATCTGCTCCGATGTAAATTTTCAACTTACCACCTCTATTTAAAACACTGTTTATGCGTGATCGTGTGTTTCCTTTTGATGTAAATAACGACCGACGTCGGAAACCGTTTCCACTAAACGATTAGAATAACCCCATTCGTTATCGTACCAGGCAGTGACTTTCAAAAGATTACCGCCAACCACAGCGGTCAATGGTAAATCAACAATGGCCGAATGAGGATTACCAATAAAGTCTGTACTGACCAATTCTTCCTCGGTAACATCCAAAATTCCCTGATAATAAGGCTCTTTGGTAGCTTTTTTGAATGTTTCATTGACTTCATCAACGCTAACACTGCGCTTGGTGACTATTACAAAATCACTGATTGAAACTACTGGGGTTGGTACCCGGATTTCAAAGGCGGCAAAGATATCTTTCAGGGCCGGCAGGGCACGAGCGGCAGCAATTGAAGCGCCGGTGGTCGTTGGGACGATATTTTGAGCGGCAGCACGCGATTCCCGTAGGTTTTTACCCGGTCCGTCTTGTAAGTTCTGGCTGGCTGTATAGCTATGAATGGTAGTCATCATCATTTTCTCAATACCGAAACTATTTTCAATGACGTTTAGTACTGGAGTGATGCAGTTAGTGGTACAACTAGCACTACTAATGACATCGCCGGCTTCTTTCAGCTGTTCATCATTAACTCCCAAGACCACGGTTGTGGCACTATCGGCGCTATCTCCTTTTGCAGGAGCACTGATGACCACTTTTTTAGCACCAGCGCTAATATGAGCCCGAGCTTTATCTGGCTCGACAAATAAACCAGTCGACTCAATGACGACATCAATCTTCAGATCTTTCCAGGGAAGCTGGGTCGGATCTTTCTCGGCTAATACTTTGATCGGGTTTTTATCGACAATTAGATTTTGTTCATCAAAATCGACCTCATGACTATATAACCCATAATTAGTATCATGCTTCAGTAGATAAGCTAGGGTTTTAGTGTTTGTCAGATCGTTAACTGCCACAACTTCACAGTCGCTGCGATCAAAAGCAATTTTAAAAGCATTTCGTCCGATTCGGCCAAAGCCATTGATTGCTATTCTAGTTTTCATGTGCCCATCCTCTATGTCTGATTAGTTAGGAATAACTCTGTTTATTGTAGAAGCATAAGCATGGTCATGCAAGAAGAGTTAACCATCGGCTTAAGAGTGCGCCTGATGATAGTGGGCTATTGCATCAGCTATCACTGATTTTGCGGCCGCAGCATCATCCCAGCCGATCACCCGGGTACTGCCGGATTTCATAAAGTCCTTATAGTGGTTAAAGTAATGCTCAACTTTATGCTGCCAGGTTTCACCCAAATCAGTTAAATCATTAACCCGATGACCACTTTCGCGATCATCTACCGGTACCACTACGACTTTGTCATCTTGTTGGCCGTTATCTTCAAATTTCAGTAATCCGACAATCTTCGTCGGCAACCATACACCGGTCGAAACTGGACGTTCGGTAATCAGAAGGACATCGAGTTCTTTATTGTCACCACTTAAAGTTTGTGGAATAAAGCCGTAATTAAACGGCTCGGCAAATTCAGCCGGTTCGACACGGTCCAGCCGATAAGTTCCCGTCTGATTATCCCATTCAATTTTCATGGTCGATCCTTTAGGTATTTCAACAATGATATTGACTAGGCCTTTCTGATAGTCTCCCGGCAGTAGTAATTTATTAAAATCAGGCATCAGCAGCTCTTCCCAAGTTAATCATTTTTAAGATATTCATCGGTGATATTGTACACTAACCGCTTATTCTAACTCTAGAACTAAATTCAATGGATTATACTTATCTATATGAAGGTCACACTCGACCACACCCAATTAGAAGCTGCCAATATCACCACTTTCTGGTTTAAACCAGAAAAGACGATTGATTATACAGCCGGACAATTTATTGAGTTGACCTTAAAACATGAACATCCAGATGACCGCGGACAAAAACGCTGGTTTACCTTAAGCAGCGCACCAGGGCAGCCACTGGTCAGCATCACCACTAAACTAAGCGACCCCGGCAGCAGTTTCAAACAAGCTTTGCGTAAGCTATTACCAGGTGATAGTTTAGTCATGTCCGAAGCCATGGGTGATTTTGTACTACCTAAATTTATCAATCAACCCCTAATTATGGTCGCCGGCGGAATCGGTATAACACCTTTTCATAGTATTTTTGAATGGCTGGCCGAACACCAGGAACGGCGCGCTATCCGTTTTATATATGGAGTCAAAAACGAGGATGAAATAATCTTCCAAGACACATTGCACCGAGCCGGAATTCACGCCACCATGATAGTCAGTCAACCGTCCGAAACCTGGGGCGGTGAACGGGGTGATTTATCGGCCAAAATAATTCTTGGACTGACTGAAATTACCGATGATACGCTGATTTATCTGGCCGGACCGGAGCCGATGGTCGAACATCTCGAAAAAGATCTAAAAAATAGCGGCATCAAACAACACCAGCTGGTGACTGATCACTTCCCAGGATATCCGGCTTTTTAGCTACGAGTAACGGCCGTGGCCACTGGTTTAGAAATCAACTGTGGTTCTAATTTACCTTCAAGGTAGCGGCGAATGTTTAGGGCTGCGGTCGAGCCCTCACCGACGGCGCTGGCTATTTGCATAGTAGCCCCGGAACGGATATCACCAGCTGCAAAGACGCCTTTCATGGAGGTTTGAAGATGCAGATCGGTTATGACAAATCCAATCGGATCAAGCTCAATGCCGGAATTACGCAGACAATCACTATTTGGCATTAAACCGATAAAGATAAATACCCCGTCAACTGGAAATTCCACCTTTTTACCACTAGCAACATCGGTGCCGAGGACTTTCGAGACTTTGTTATTTTCGCCAACAATTTCATCAGTAGTCGTTTGTAAATGAACGGAAATTTTACCGGCCTTCACGGCCACGGCCAGTTCGTGCTGTAAGACTTCCGAAGCTCTGATACTACTGCGCACCAGTAAGTCAATGTGACTGGCAAAACGGGTTAAAAATAGTGACTCCTGAACGGCGGAGTTGCCGCCGCCGACTACCACCAGTTTTTTGGCTCGGTAAAATGCGCCGTCACAAGTCGCACAGTAATGAACGCCCCGGGCATAGTATTCCATTTCACCGGGTATACCTAGCTTCTTATAATCACTGCCGGTGGCTACTAAGACGGCCCGGGCCAACATTTCGCCGCTAGAGGTTTCCAGACGTTTATATTCACCTTCGTCATGAATCTTGGTTACTTCTCCCAGCTCTACAACTGCCCCGAAACGCTCAGCTTGTTTATGTAGTTTCTCGGAAAGTGTTAGACCTTCAATGCCATCCGGAAACCCCGGATAATTGTCGATTTTATCGGTAACGGCTGCCAGACCACCGATGACGCTTTTTTCAAAAAGTAAGGTTTCTAGATCTTCTCGAGTGGTATAAATCGCTGCACTAAGCGCAGCTGGACCAGCGCCAACCATGACGACCTGGTGTTTGGGTAGAGTATCTGGTTTCATCTTGTCCCTATTTTACTAAAATTAAAGTCGATAATCCTAATACTACTGCCAAAATCCGGCAATCCCTACTTTTTTGCTGGTTATAACAGTTTAAGCTACGGCTGGGGCTAGTTTAGTCAGGTTATAACCAATGACCACTTCTTGGGTGTTGTCCTGCTTAGTCACGACAGTGACCGGTACGGTCAGCGCGCCGGATATTTTAAGGGCTTCAGCTTGACGTTCTGGATGTTCATCAAGATTGATTTCCTCGTAATCACGACCCTTGGAGCCTAAGTATCTTTTAACCATTACACAGTACGCACAACTGCTGGTGGTAAAGACGGTTATTTTCTTAGGCATAAGCTCACTCCTTTATTATTTTATGTGTTTTTTCGCAATGTATCTGATTATATATAGCGCTTGAGATTCTTGCAATACACTATATGTTGTGTTTTTAGGTACAATTTGCTACTTATGACTGTATACGTAACAGCTTTACCACAAACACTAATGTGGAGTTAGCCGGAATACTACCGTTGGCTTGATTGCCGTAAGCTAAACTGGGCGGAATGACCAGTAGGCGTGTGCCGCCCGCTTTCATCCCAATCAGCCCTTGATCCCAACCTTGAATGACCTGACCCTCGCCTACAGTAAAGGCAAAACCGGTCGTTTTAGTAAAGTTTTCATCAAAAGCCATACCAGTCGATGCTAAAGTGCCGTAATACTTAACCACCAGGCAATCGCCAGCCTGAGCCGCCTGGCCTTTACCGGCAGTTAAATCTATCGTTTGCAGAGAGGTAACTGCAGTTTTAGGAATATAAGGCGAAGGCGGTGATAAAGTCGGCTCGACAGCGTTATCCGTACAATTCTGACTGGTAGATGAACTGGAATTGGACATCACCTGCTGTATAATGACGGCCGCACTCAGTGCCAGCGCTGAAACTGTAAAGATGATGATTCCGACCCAGGCAAATGCTCTCTCACGTATTTTCGTCATAATCTTTCCTATTATATGAATTCAACATCCGTCTGCCTAGACTGGATTGGCTTTATAAACGCTCGGCCGATATCTCCGATTTGGCCGCATCCGCCACCTTATCCAATAATTTATTGACTTCGGTTGCCGTCATGGTGCGGTCATAACTGGTGATCAGTAGGCGCAGAGTGATTTGCAGATGGGTTTGATCCTCAGAGCGCTGATAAATATCTACTGGACTTAAGCGGATCAGGCTATGCTCCGGTTTAAATTCGTCTAGTTTATGACTGACATATGCAAAAACTTGCTGATAAGTAGAGGTGTTTGGCACTTTCAGACAGATATCTTGTTCGACTTTTGGAAAGCGCGATAAAGGAATGTAGCGACTGCGTTTGGATGATGGTTTTAGTAAGTGCAGACTAATCTCAAACCCGGCGCAACCGGTAGGTAGTTTCAGACTGGCTTGAACTGATTGTTTATATTCGCCGACGACGCCGTAAGCCGATCCTTCACTATCTCGCAAAATGGCGCTTCTGAGCGGTTCAAACGGGGCAATCATTTGTTCTGCCCAGGGATTGTGGTTTAAGTCGGCAGCGCTAAGCGGTTCAAGTTTGACAGACGATTCGCTATCAAAAGCGTGCAGTAAGTTCATTAACAAATGCCTGGCTTGGTAATAAGGCGCCGGATCGGCTGATTTGCTAACATAAACCAGACTTAAAACATCAGCCTCTTTGGGGATGTTTGGTTCCGCCGGATCGGCTTGATTTAAGATATGGCATTTACCAATTTCAAAGACAGCGAAATTATCATAGCCAGCTTTGACATTGATGTTGATCTTTTCGAGTAAACTGGGCGTTAAACTCATGCGGTAATATTGCAGATCCGGACTGAGGGCGTTGGAAAGTTGCCAGGCTATGGCTTTATCTTGGCCGGTTTTATCTAGTAGGTTGCCATGCACAAAGCTGTATGTTAGAACTTCGTTGGCGCCGCAGCGGCTTAATTCACTCCGAGCAGCCGCTTTAAGCTCAAGTAGCGGATCTTTTTGGGCTGGTGTGAGTACGCGTTTTGGCAACTCAAGCGGCAGTTTGGCATAGCCATATAGCCGTCCGACTTCTTCTACGACATCTTCTCTAACTTCAATGTCGGTCCGCCAAAACGGTGCTGTTACTGTTAAATTATCGCCTTTTTGGTCAACACCACATTCGACGTTAGTTAACAGCCGGGAGATATTGACCGCTGATAACTTAATACCTAAGCGGCTATTAATAAATTCGGTGGTTACCGGTACGGGTGGATGGATCCATTGTCTTTGCCCGAGTTGGTTATTATCAATCAGCGGGCTGGCTATTTTAGCACCGGCGGCTTCGCCTAACATTTTCAAGGCCTGAGCCAGTACCCGGTCGTTTTGGAGCGGTGATTGGCCTTTAGTAAAGCGGGTGACGGCATCGGTAAATAAGCCATGAGTCATGGCTGTTTTGCGAATTGAATACATGTCAAAACTGGCACATTCCAAAATAATATTCTTAGTATTTTCATCGACTTCGGTATCGGCTCCGCCCATCACTCCACCCAGCCCGATTAGCCGCTGATCGGTAGCAATCATAATAGCTTCCGGTCGAGGCTCAATTACCTTACCGCCCAACAGGGTTAGTTTTTCTCCGGGTTTGGGATAGCGGATAACCAAAGTTGCCTGATTATTACCACTTAAAGCCTTAACTTTATCGTAATCATAAGCATGCATCGGCTGACCGGTTAACAACATAAGGTAATTGGTAATATCGACCACATTATTGATCGGCCGTACTCCTACTCGCATCAGGTAAGTCTGAAGCAACATCTGCCAAGGTTTAAGGCTAATGTCACTAAGGACCACGGCCATAAACCGCGGTACAAGTTCTGGCAGCTCGTTTTTAACGTCCAGCGGCAGTTGGGTGGCGCTTTCCGGTATAACTTTTAATTGCACACTCTTATACCATTCAGGAGAATTAAATGCTTGATCACTAATACCAGACAACTCTCTGGCGATGCCTAACTGTCCGAAGCAGTCCGGCCGGTGAGTAAACATTTTGTTTTCCAGTTCAATTAGATAATCGTCCAGTTCAAAAGCCGCCGCGAATGGTTGTCCAGGTTTTACCCCCGACTCAATCTCCATAATACCTTCATGATAATCGCCCAAGGCTAATTCTTTGGGTGAAGCTAACATGCCGTTACTCTTTTGGCCGCGGATGTCTCTAGTTTCGAGTACTAACGGATCGCCGGCAACCGAATCTGGCACGGTCGTACCTGGCGGCAGCCAAACGGCAAACATGCCTTCGTGAACATTAGGTGCACCGCAGACTACCTGAATATAGCCGTCACTGCCGCGCTCGACATTGGCTACTTGGCGGCCGTCATCAATCAAACAAACATGTAATCGATCAGCGGAAGGATGAGCTTTGCTGGATTTCACCTGTACCACAACTAAGCCTTGATAGAGTTTACCCAGATCGGTGACCGATTCAATAGCCCCGAGCTGAGCATCAATCCGCTGCTGAAGTTCTTCGATGGGAATATCGATTTTAGCGTACTGCTTAAGCCAATTTATACTGACTTTCATGAAAATTGCCTCAAGAAATCTAATTTAGCAGATTCAAAGTAACGAATATCTTCAACGCCGTGTTTCATCATTATTAGTCGGTCAATACCGCCACCCCAAGCAAACCCGCTATACACATCCGGATCGATCCCCGCTTCCCTCAGCACATTGGGGTGAATCATACCGCAGCCGAGCAGTTCAATCCAACCGTTATGTAAACAAACCGAGCAACCCTTTTTGTGGCAAAACGGACATGACATTGCATATTCAAAAGACGGCTCAGTAAACGGAAAATAAAACGGTTGAATTTTTATTTCCAATTCGGTCGCGTAATACTCTTCTAAAAAGGCTTTTAAGGTCGCAAATAAATTTCCGGCATGTATGCCTTTGCCCACGTACACTCCTTCTAACTGATAAAAGGTGTGCTCGTGTTGGACATCCAGGTCTTCATTGCGGAAACAGCGTCCCGGAATCACCACGGCAATAGATTGATTTTTCTCCAAATTGCTGCGGTATTTTTTGAGTACCCGGTTTTGCATGGTGCTGGTATGGGCTGGGGCAATTAAAGGCTTGCCGTTACTATCGGTTTGAGAAGTGACAAAGGTATCGTAATCATCGCGTGCTGGATGGCCTTCGGGAAAATTCAGACTACTAAACATATGATAGTCGTCATCTAGCTCACGGCTTTCTACGGCATTGAAGCCCATCCGATAAAAAATATCCAGCACCGTTTGGAGTTCAGTCATTAACGGATGCTGACTGCCCTGTTCCGTCGGTAATGAATGTGGCCGTTTTTCAAGTGGCGTATTTAAGGCAAAGGGGGCCGAAATATCAATCGGAGGCAATGCATCAGTCTTATTTTGGTGAGCCGACACCATCTGAACCAGCTCCTGACGCAGTTGATTAACAGCTTGTCCGTAGCCGGCTTTTTCTTCTTGGGGCATAGTCTTAAGCTCATCGAATAAAGCTTTCAGTTCAACAGCCTTTAAGATGTCGGCTTTATTATCGAGTTCAGCAAAACGCTTTTTCAGAAGATCAGCCGTTTCAGCCAAGTGTGGATTTTGATAAGCCATACTAGTTTTCGATTATAGCGTACATCTTCGTGTAAAGGTATGCATAACCGGCCTGAATTTTTTATGTATTATACTAAATCCATATGACTCCCCAAGATGAGATGATGGAACGAGCCAAAGCAGTCTTAAAGACTAATGACCGCGGACGATTTACCGTACCGGCCGTTGAAAAATACCCGCATCAATGGCTTTGGGATAGTTGTTTTATCGCCATTGGACTGCGTCATTTGGATGTCAACCGGGCTCAGCAGGAAATACTTAGTTTATTTGATGCCCAGTGGAGCAACGGTATGGTACCCCAAATGATATTTACTCCCTCAACTGGTATATTTCAGCCTCACAATGTCTGGCAAAGCTGGCGCAGCCCATACGCGCCGGAGGGCTATGCCACGAGTGGCATTACTCAAACACCAGTTCTGGCAGAAGCGGTTGTTCAGATTGGCGAGAAACTATCCCCCACTGAACGTCACAACTGGTATCAACAAGTTTGGCCACCGCTACTGAAGTATCATGAATGGTTATACGCCGAACGCGATCCTTATAAAGAAGGTTTAGTCGTCCAAATCCATCCTTGGGAAACCGGTCTGGACAATACTCCACCCTGGATAAGTGAGTGGCAACAATATTTAATGCCCTGGTGGATGCGTCTCATTGCCAAAACGCGCTTAGATTCGCTGATTAGCCGCTCAAGATCCGACACTAAACAGATACCGGCCGAGCAGCGTATGACCAATTTGGAAGTCATTGGCTTGTCCGATGCCTTTTTGCGCTTACGTCGTCAGAATTATGATATCCAAAAGATACTTCATAAACCTTATTTTGCAATTGCAGATTTAACATTTAACTGTGTCTTAATTAGAGCCAACCAACATCTCAAAACAATCGCCGCTGCCCTCCGCGAGAAATTGCCAGACGAGCTTGTTCAATCAATTAAACAAACCGAAAAGAGCCTGGAAGAATTATGGGATCCGGCATCGGAGCAATATTATTCGCGCGATTTTAAATCGCAAAAATTACTTAAAGAATTATCGATTGCCACACTGATGCCGCTTTACGCCGGCTGTATCTCCAAAGACCACGCTAATTTATTAGTCAAACAACTAGAAAACGATCAGGTTTTTGGAACGGCTTTTCCAATACCGACCGTGCCCTTAAATTCCGATTGGTTTAATCCGGAATGTTACTGGCAGGGTCCAACTTGGGTCAATACAAATTGGCTGATTATAGACGGACTGAAACGCTACGGGTTTAAAGAGCATGCTGCCGCGCTGAGTGAAAGTACCGTTGAAATGATCAATACTAGCGGCTTTTACGAATACTTCAATCCTAAAAACGGCAAAGGATTAGGGATTGATAATTTTGCCTGGACCGCAGCGTTATATTTAGACTTGATCAATAGCTAATTAAATAACGTCATCATCTTTGGCGGGAATGGCGACGGTCGGGTTTTCTAGGGATTTTTGCCCGGCTGATTTATCGACTAGCTGGACAGATTTTAATTTATGTTCAATGGTCCGAGACTTACGGGAAGCCGAATCAATGGTGTCAGTCGCCTGAACTAGTTTTTCACGAGTTTTATCCAGTAAATCGCCAAATTTACTAAACTCACCGGAAACTTCAGTTAATAATTCCCAGACTTGAGACGATTGCTCAGCAATCGCTAAAGTACGAAAGCCAAGTTGATAACTGGATAAAATAGCAGCAATGGTCGTTGGCCCGGCCACGGCTACCCGGTAAACTGACTGCAGTTGCTCAAATAATCCGGGTACCCTTAAAATTTCCGCATATAAACCCTCGGTGGGTACATATAAAACCGCAAAATCGGTGGTTATCGGCGGCAGAATGTATTTTTCCTTAATGGATTTGGCTTCTTGGCGAATACGGACCACTAAAGCCTTAATAGCTATTTCCACTCCGGCTCGATCGCCTTTTTCTTGGGCAGCTACCAATCTTTGGTAATCTTCCAAGGGAAACTTGGCATCAATCGGCAGATAAATATAGCCGCGCTTTGAGCTTTTATCCGGCAGTTTAATGGCAAAATCAACTGCTTCATGACTATCCGGACCGAGCATGACCTGCTTGTCATAGTGATCTTTGATAAAAACTTGGTCGAGTAAACTTTCCAGTTGGACCTCGCCCCAAGTACCCCTGGTCTTGACATTGGTCAGTACCCGCTTAAAGTCACTCACATCGGTAGCCAGCCCTTGCATCTCGCCCAATCCGCGTTGCACCTGCTCTAAGCGTTCTGAAACCAGCTTAAAGCTTAAGTTAATACGCTTTTCCAGAGTACTTTGCAGTTTCTCATCAACTGTCAAACGCATTTTTTCCAGCTTATCGGCATTGTCTTTTTGGAGACTCTCCAGCCGAACTTCAACCGTTTTACGAATCAGTTCCAGTTTTTCGTCGTTTTTATCACGCAGCTGCTCGACCCGTTTGTCGATACTATCCCGGGTGTTAGTTAAATTAGCCCCAAGTTCCTGTCTTAGATTCACTAAAGCTTCGTTCAGCTCTTTACGGCTTTGGGCAAATTCCTGTCTCAGCGGAGCATCCAAATCCGCTTTTGTTCGGCTAGCAATCAGATATATCAATCCGAGGCCGTTTAATACCGCCAATATCAACACAACAATCAGCATAGCTTTATTGTAGACCCATAACTCATCTAGAACCAAACTGCTTATTCATTAGCTTTTTACTAGCTAGTATTAACTTTCAATAGTGACTGTTGTGCCGACTACCACCCAGTTATAAAGCCATTTGGCGGTACTGAGCGACGTTTCCACGCAGCCGTGCGAAGCATTGGAAGAATAAGGGCTGATATTACCAAAAGCAGTAGCCGGCCGCCAAGTAGCATCGTGAAAGCCGTAAGCTCCGTATTGATTGTATAGAAACGGCATCCAGTAATTCACAAACTCATTCCAGCTGCCGGTACTGTCAGATCCGGATAGGGTTATATCGGTAGTTTTGGCATAAATCTGATAAGTCCCGGTCGGCGTTAAATCAGCCGGATAATTTTCCATTCCGGTCACGACCGCTGAGTCGAAAACCGCTTGTGTACGGTCGCAGGCCCAAAGATGCCTATCAGTTATACTGACCACGATATTTTGGGCTAGTAAATTACCCGCACAAAAGTTAGTTGTCGATTTAATGGCTAGGCTTTTATGGGCCGAAGAATTGGCGTCTGCCGAACTAAAATGCTGGGCCGTAATCCATATGCCTGTGCCAATTAAGACCAACAGCACTAAACCAATTAGGGCAATACCGGCATGATTTTGGTGAGTTTTAGGGATAGGTTTCATATGTATATTATAGATGAGATTGTTCCAAACATAGAACCCGGGTAATACCCGGGTTCTTTAGGAAGCCTCACACTTCCTACTAATAGCTTATGTCTATTAAAGTCCGATTTCAAGTCTTTCATGATACTCGAAAAATTGTTTTATATACAACTAATCAGGAGATTTTTACCACTGTCGGAGCGGCTTTGGACGAAGCGATTATTAGGGTGCCGATAATGGTTAATACCAGACCGATAATCACCAAGCTCCAGGTGCCTGGTTTGGGACTATCGCCTAGTAAGACGATACCCGTAATAACCGGGATGACCGTTTCTGATGCCGTGGTAGAAGCCCCTACAATACTGGCATTGTTTCTTTGGAGGGCGATAGTAAACAGCATCATCCCAATCAAGCTGTATGCCAAAACTGACCATATCAGCGGATTATAAATAACCTGCCAAAAGATGTGCGGGAAAACTATCATTCGTCCTTCAATGGCAGTGGCTCCAAAAGCTAATCCGCCCATTACGCCCAGAGCCACGGTGGCACTTTGCTGACGGCTCTTGGCCAGCACCGACCCAACCGCAGCAATAGCTAAAGGCATTAAGATAATTAGCCAGCGCCAAAACCGACTAACATGGTGGGCTGATTCCGGAGATGCGGCTAATGCAATGAAAGTCAGACCAACTAAGGTGCAAACGATGGCCGACCAGGCTAATTTTCCAAGTTTCCGATGCAGCCAGAAATACTCAATTAATGCGGTAATTATCACGTTAAAGGCAATGATCGGTTCGACCACAAATAATGCCAGAGTGTGAACGGCAACAAGTGTCAGGAAAAATGACGAACAATCAAGCGCTAGACCAAGAAGATAAGGCCAGTCCGCCAATAATTTCCACATTAGTCCAACCCGTAATGAAGTGGCTTGTTCTTCTTTGTCGGCACTGGACTTTTCTAAAACCGCAGCCACGCCAACACAGAGCGCACCGCCTAATGCTGACAACAGGGCTAACCAAAAGAGCATAGGTTAACTCTAACAAATAGCCGCCTAAGACTCAAAGTTTAGATACAAACGGCGAATTCAATACATAAAATCGCCAGCGTTTATCGGTAGCTTGCCTGATACCGATACGTTTAGATTGTCCGATCAATAATTTGGGCAGTGCTGGTTTGATTAATAATTTTAATGGCGGTTGGCGTAAATCATGACCGTTATAGGCTTTATCAATATTGAAGGCCTGGCAGAGTTTAGCCGGACCGTTTGTCAGATTTACCCCCGTCACTCCGTGCCGATATTGACTCATTAATTCCTGACCATCTAAAGGTTCAATAGCCCGAATCAGTACGGCTGCTCCATAACCCTCTGGACCGGTAACAATATTACAGCAATAGTGCATGCCGTAAGTAAAATAAACATATAAATGTCCTGGGGGCCCGAACATGACCGCTGTTCTTTGGGTTTTCCCGTGATAACTATGACTAGCGGCATCAGCTTGATCATAAGCTTCGGTTTCGATAATTTTGCCAATTAATTGCTGGTCATCCAAGTCCCTAATCAAGTAACAACCCAGTAGTCTTGGTGCAGCTAATTCGGCACTATCTGATATAAAATCCCATTTTCCCATAGGTTCAACTAACCAAATTAAAACGCCGGTCGTTTAATAATGTCCAGTAAATATTAATCAATATAATCCCAAGCAAATTCTCGCTATAAACATAATTTAGTGTGTATTTGTCTGGGGTAACATGGATTCGATGGCAAGTGGCGGGTTCTGGGAGTGGGGTGGGTTTTGTGCATTAATGCACTTTGGTTATCACCACTCAACACTCAACCGTGAACTAGCCTTGAGATACAACCTCAACTCAGATATGCTTTTTTGCATACTTAAGGAAGTAGTCTCTCATTTACTTGAATCTTGAATCCCACCCCTGGAAGCGACGACAGTTTCCCGCGGATATAAGTTGATGGATTTTGAATGGGCCACGCCATCGTCGCTTCTTTCGGGGAAGGGAGGGTAAGAAAACGAACGGGAGGAGCGCGAACAAGCTGAGCACGGCATGTCGACATCCCAGTGGAGAATGTGTCGCCACTAGTTCTGGTACCATCTGACGCCGTGTCGCGCCGTTGCGCTCCTCCCCCAATGAAGTTCAAGAGAAGTGGGGATGGGCCTGTCCAACAGTACCACCAAGATTCCCGACCGGACTACTGTCGAACATAGTTTGCCTTGCTGGACCAAGCGGGAGGATTTGCCTAGATCCGTCGGAGTTGCCAGCCCGGTTAGTTCCCATCCCCCTGAAGTTCAGGATGAAGACGAAAACGATCTCATTAGTTATGGCTAAGTTTGCCACCGCATCCAAAGACAATTGCTTTATCTTAAAATGTGGTGACAACATTAACCAATAACTATCTGTGGTCATTATTAATTCAAATAAATTACCCTGCCATCATATTAAGCTGCGTTTGATTAAACATAAGTTCATCAAAGCAAATCAAATTATACTATTTCGTCTTTTAAAAGTTCAATAGCTGGCGAAGTTGTCTGTCTAAATTAGGTGATTAGCTCGGCACTAGCGGGAGGCTTTGTCTGATGAATTATTGGAAGCGTTAAGATTTTTCATATGGTAATGAATTTTAGGTAGTCTGCGCAGCTGCATCACGATAATTCCTAACCCAAACCAGACAGTCAAAAGACCGACTAGGATCTTTAGGATTGGTACGAATAAGAGAAGCAGTAATATTACCGCTCCAAGTAGCATGAAGTATATGGCATTATCAGTCACCCGCTGCAATAATATACGGCCCAAGCCATAAACAGCGAAGGGTGCTGTTAGTGCTAAAGCCAACAGCCACAGCAACAGCAGCACAATTCCTAGCGGTAAACCGACTACTGTTACGAATAACAGTACTACTACGATCGGCGTCACGATACTTGTGACTAACCCGACTAGAAAAGTTTTTAAAGGTTCCCGGATAAGCGTATCACTAGCCCGTTGAAATATTTGTGGTAATAGCAGAACGGCTACAAAGGCAGCCATAAGCATTGCCACCAATAGGTAAAGCGCCAGCCACCAACGGTGGCCTGCTAAGAAAAATTGATGGGCCTTCGGTAAGCTATGGCTGATATTACCCACGACTATCGCTCCACCTTGTTGACTAAGTAAGCTTTGGCTGGTGTAGCTTAAATTACCGTTTATTTTAGCGTTGCCGTTTAATGTCAGGCTTGTGTCTATAGATTGAACATCACGACTGATGGTTCCATTAATTGTTACACTTTTTGCAACCACCGCCAGATCTCGGCCAATCAAACCGTTATCCACAGTCGTCTGACCGACTATACTGGCATCGCCGGTCACTTTGCCATTAGTATCAAGCGTGACATTTTGTCCGACGGCCGATAAATTCTGACTAATGATGCCGTCAACAGTTACATTTTGGCCAATAATCCGAACACTACCGTTGACTACTCCAGAAATTTGGGCGCTCTGAGCGGCACATATTATATCTCCGTTAATCGTACCGGTTAGGGTTAAGTTTTGGGCGGCACAGAACAAATCACCGTTAACCGTCCCACCAATATCGACGGTCTGGCCGGCGACAAAAAGAGTTTTATTAACTTGCTGACCAGAGGCTACGGTCACATCATTACCTGACCGAAATCCCTGAGCATAAGCTGCCGCCGATATGCCAATTATCGGCAATAATACTAATAACCCTAGACTAAGTCGTTTGATACTTTTCATGATTTACTCCCCTTCTCCACTGCGGATATTTCTCAGTATACACGTTAGTTTTTTATATTGATTCACTAAATATTTACAATGACTTTTAGTATCATTGCTAAGCTGTATTTATATCTGATAGTTAAAAAATATGTTCTTTTTATAGAGCATATTTAATTTTTAAAGACCTAATTTTTACTGCGCTGGTTTGTTGTTATTGGGATGATGCGACCAGGCATGAGCCAGCATTAAAGCCATAATTAAGACACCAAGCATGAACAGTGATGCGGCCCGAAATTCGTGAGCTCTGGGATGGGCAAAATGGAGAAATATACCAGCTATTACAAAATTGGCCCAACCGAAAACTACATTCACCATGGCCGAAGAAGGTCGGCCGAACGGTGTTTGATGATGTTCGCCAACTATACCTTTAACGAAGTGCGGTACGCCGTTTGCCGCGAATATCCCGGCTAGAAAACTGTAAATATATAATGCGGCCAATGACATTCTGCATATCCTTTATTTAACAATAGCTCATTTTATACCTAAGCGGTTAGCTGCTGTCAACAGTAGTCTTTAAGAGTAAATAAAACTAAAAAGCCTTTCTTACCTCAATCGACCACTGTTTAAATAGGTAAATCAGCCGCAACTTGCTAGCAGGCTTAAACCGAAACGCTTATACTTGCTTTATTTATCGCTATATGTTATAATCTCCTAGCTTTAGACAAGTGAGAGCTCATTTGCATCTATTGCCTGCACCTTCCCACGAACCATCTCCCCGACCATTAACTTCGCAGTAAACTATGCACTCCGAAGACATCTCTAAAGATGTTCTTCAACGTCCAACCACACATCGAGGAAACGATCATGCACGCAAGCAACCTGGCCCGACCCATCGGTATCGGACTTTCGATCCTGTCAACTTCGGCAGTTTCGGTTGTGGCGGTTTACGTCACGCATCAGGAGTTCCCCTTGTGGCTAGCCGTCGCTGGCTTCTTTGTGGTGACCTTGATTTACAAACTGCACTGGGGAGATCTCTCGACCGGCGTCATCTTGACTCTCTACGCTACGCTGGCTATCGCGTCCATCATCTACCTCAAGGACTATCAGCAGCCTTCACTGGCTTACCTGGTGATTCTGGTCGTAGTCATTAGCCGGCGTAGCTAGCCTCTTGGGGAAGGGGTGCAATCGAGCGGGACGCGCGAGGTTTTGCTGAAAAGCAACTGCACCGTTGTGCAACCTCCGCGTTCCCGCTCTTTCGTCTTGAAATTATCTAATTAACACTTCATTTTCACTCAGAATCAACTTAAACGTATAATAAACGAAGATGGAGACTAGACCGTTGGCCGATCGGATGCGGCCGGAGACCTTAGATGAGGTAGTCGGACAGGCACATATTATTGGACCAGGCCGGATTATCCGGGAAATGATTATTAAAAAGCTACCGGCTTCTTTAATCTTTTGGGGCCCGCCAGGCAGTGGTAAAACTACCCTGGCCCGGCTAATTGCCCGGGAAACCGGTGCGGAATTTGTGCTTTTAAGCGCCGTGACCGCCGGTAAAGCCGATGTGCTTAAAGTTATCGAACAGGCTCAGCAAAATCGGCGACTGGGTAGTAAGACCGTTTTATTTGTGGATGAGATTCACCGTTTTAATAAAGCCCAGCAAGACGCCTTTCTGCCTTATGTCGAAGACGGCACAATTATTTTAATCGGCGCCACAACCGAAAACCCCAGTTTTGAAGTCATTAACCCCTTACTTTCCCGTTCCCGGGTTCTGGTACTTGAACCTTTGACCAAACCAGAAATCCTGTCGATTATCGGCAAAGCGGCCAAAGCCGAGAAGCTGACTCTTAAACGGTTACCGGCCAAAAGCCGCAATTTATTAGCGGAGTTGTCCGGCGGTGATGCCCGGGTAGCTTTAAATGATCTGGAACTAGCCGCTCAACTTTCTCCGGGCGTTATTACCGAGGATATTATTAAATCGGCTGCTCAAAAAAGAGTGCCGACTTATGACAAGGGCGGTGAGATGCACTACAACATCATCAGCGCTTTCATTAAAAGCCTGAGAGGATCTGATCCGACCGCGGCCTTTTATTATCTGGCCAGGATGCTGCAAGCCGGAGAGGATCCCAAATTCATTGCCCGAAGAATGATTATCTTTGCGTCGGAAGACATCGGGCTAGCCGCTCCGGCAGCCCTTAATTTGGCGGTATCGGCCTTTTTGGCAGTCGAGCGTATCGGACTGCCTGAATGCCAATTTAGTCTTTATCAGTGCGCCGCTGTACTAGCTAAATCTCCGAAATCACGGCTAATCGCCTCGGCTATGCAAGCTGCTGCCGCATCTGCCCGTGAATACCCGGAATTACCAGTGCCGCTGCATTTACGCAATGCCCCGACTAAACTAATGAAAGACTTAGGCTATTTAAAAGACTACCGCTGGGAAGCTAATTTTCAGCATAAATCCGGATTTTTACCGCCTGAGCTTAAAGACCTGAATTTTTTCGAATAATTAAGGCTATTTTTTCACAACACACCCTAACCGCCCTTGTATAATTAAGCTTAATTGGAGGGAACGATTATGGAGCCAGAAACACATTTTCAACTGACCAGTTCAGCTTTTGCTGAGGGTGGTCCGATACCGGTCAAATATAGCTGTAAGGGTGAGAATGTCAGCCCGCCCTTGATTGTCCGGGATGTTCCGGCGGAGGCGATCAGCCTAGCTTTGATCATGCATGATCCGGATGCCCCGGTCGGTGATTTTTTACATTGGACAATTTGGAATCTGAAAACCGATCTGCCTTTTTTATCGGAAAATGAAGTTCCAGACGGATCGCTTCAGGGAGTAAACGGAGCCGGTCAGATCGGTTACGCCGGTCCCTGCCCGCCGTCAGGTACCCATCACTATATTTTCGATCTTTACGCCCTCGATGCTTTGCTAAATCTGCCAAACGGTGCTAATCGGCAGGCCGTTGAAGCGGCGGTGACTGAACATCAATTAGCCAAAGCTACTTTAATGGCAACTTTTAGCAATAAATAGTCAGAATATTTTAGAGAACCCGGTCAGCTAGATTAAGTGCAAAAATTTTTCGCCTTTTTGGTGGTTCGGCAATTAAAACATTAACGACAATCGAAGCCAACCCACCGATTAGGGCTCGTTTCCTAGCTCGATACCGCTCTGCTTTAGTAAGACTCGGATTAACTTCGGCAACAAATCGGGGAGATTCAGAAATAAAGGCCAGTGCCGTCGCATAGGCACCCACCAATACACCGCTGAGACGATTTTCAATTCTGCCCTCACCTTCCACAGCAAAACCCAAAGCCAGTCTTCTAGCGGCATTTATTAGATACTGATCGATTTTTCTTTCTGGTGCTAAAGCTTGGGCATGTTGAAGATCAGTCCAGGCTCGTCGCAAATAATATAGCGCTTTTTGATCACTACTAGCCTGGCCGGCTAGTTGAGCCTCAATATCCCGGCGTAGTCCGATAGCCCCGACATAGAGCAAGGTAGCGGCATTTTCTCGATAAGCAATGCGTAGAGCATCCGGATTATTGTCTAAGTTGCCACTTTCTAAGATGTTGCCATGGATTTCTTGAGCAATATTGGCCCAATGTTCGGCCGTATCTGTTTGACCACCAATCCGGTCAAAATGTGCAGCATTATTGCGCGCTGCTACACCTTGTTCCGATGACCCGACCGGGGCAACCTCGTAGGCTTGAGTGCTCACTAAAATAGCTTCTTTATAGCGACCTTCCCTATGTAATTGAGAGGCTACCGCAGAATAGTCATGATACAAAACGTGCCAGTCAGGACTTTCCATAAAGCCCTATTTTAGCATTATTTTAGGTTATTCGCATCTATATGTACTACTTAGGCTTTGGATTTGCGAAAAGTCCGGATCACCGCCGCCGCCCCTCCGATAATGAAAACTCCGGCAATCAGCATCCCGAATTGATTGCCATCCAAATCGTATCCGACAAACGGTACATGATTAATTGAGGTAGCCAAAGCACCGATACTAATCGCCCCCAGCCCTAGTCCTATACTAAACAGCGATTCAATACCACCCATGACTGTACCGCGGTTATGTTCCTCGGCTGCTTCCTGAGCCATGGTCATGGCCAGTGTTAGGGCCAGGGCAAAAGCGGCCCCGAACGGTACCGCCAGGGCAAAAGCAATCACCATCACTGGGATCAAGGCCATGCTGATTATTATTCCACCCAGTACCGCAATGGCCGCCGAAAAGATATAAGCCCGTCCTTTGCGGTGCACTAATTGTCGCACAATTAATAAGCCGATACCCATGCCCGCGCCCCATAAAGATATTAGCCAACCGAAAGTGGTTGATGAGGCATGCAGAGTTTTATTGACATACCCAATACCCACAGCAAATAAGACACCGCCACCAAACATGGCTGCGGTTATGCCATAAGCCAGTCCCCGGATAGTTTTGTTATCCCAGATGGCCTTCATTCCTTTCATAAAGTCTTCACGAAAACTTAGATTACGATGCACAGCCATATGTTCCTTATTGGCATGGAAATGCATACTGGCAATCAGACTGGCGGAAACGATAAAAGTTAGGGCATCGGCAAAAAAAGCCAAAGTTTGCGGACTAGTATCGATGCGATGAGCAAACGGCAGAAAATGCGGATATAGCCCGCTGGCTCCGCGGAGTAATCCGAAAATAGCCCCGGCAATTGGTAGCATGCCGTATGAAGAGGCTAAAATCAGACCATTGGCCGTTTCTAGAGTATCTTTAGGTACAAACTGTGGGATGGACGCATCCCTAGCTGGTACGAAGAATAAGGATATAAATTCATGAACAAAGGCAATTGTATAAACAAACCAAAGGTTGGCAAAAGGCACCAGCATAATAATTCCAGCTCTTAATAGATCAGTGGTGATCATGATGGTCTTGCGCGGTAAACGGTCGGCCAAGACCCCACCAATCGGTGCAGCAAACATGGGTGGTACCAGGCGAAGAATTAAGATAAAAGCTACGCTGGTAGCTTGTCCGGTTAAAGAATAAACCAGAGCAATAAAAGCAAAGGTTGCCAGCCAATCGCCTAATCCGGATATTAACTGACCACTAAATAGTTTACGGAAATTACTAGTTCGATAAAGTGTTTGAGCGACATTAGCCACGATGATTCTCCATCTGGTATTTTATGCAAAATAACCGCATGGCAAATAATTTTTATTACAACTCTGATTTTCTAAATTTTAGATCTGTTAAGGCAAATACACCCATCTCTCAAACTTGTGCCTTGCTATCACTATATCGTAAATACTAGCTAAAGACCGCAAGCTTTTATATAATCTTGTCGGCTATTTAGTCAATTTAAAGTAGACTAATTAATCAGTGGGGCGTGGCCAAGTGGTAAGGCGCCTGTCTCTGGAACAGGAGATCGTAGGTCCGAATCCTACCGCCCCAGCCAGATATCAAATCAAAAGCGTCAGATGTTCAATCGGGCCCATATAGTCGACGATTATAATCAGTTAACACTAGGTGGCCATCTTGACCCTCATCGGGCATACCACGATAAATAGTTACGCCACAGTTAATCGGCTTTTGTTGGCTAGGTCCTTCGTCTAGTTCAGTAAACTGGTGTTCGTCAAGACGTTCTAAATTGGCCCGTAGAGCTAAAATTGATAAGTGATGGGTGACGGCCAACACGTTACGTTCGCTATAGTCTCGAGCGATGGCTCCCAGCCATGATCGCAATCTTTCTCGGACATCAGGTACATTTTCACCTTGTGGGTAACGATACCAATAGGCTCCTTCTTCATCGCGAAGTTGCTCTTGCTCCGGATGTAAAATGTGAAAAATGCGCCAGTCGTGATAAATTAGCGCCAAACCATGCTCTTGCTCTCTTAGTCTTTCCTCTTCAACAGTCCTAACTTTTCTGAGCGCTGGCCAGCCTCTAGTCATCTGTTCAAGTGTCTGATGAGCCCGATCATATGGTGAAACAAAGATAATATCCGGTATATATATTAACTCAGCAAGACGCTGACCAGTTTCTCGAGCTTGCCTTTGTCCAGTCCGATTCAAAGCTGTGTCATGGTCACCAGAGTGAAGAGCAAATTCGCCGCTGTCGTGAATAGATTGAGCTAGCTCTCTAGCTAAAGCTGGCTCTTGTTTCCTTCTGGTATAGGCCTTTTGAAAGGCTTGATACAGTGGATCGGCTATTTTGCGAGCTCTTAAGGCGTTATATTCCGATTCACCATGTCTTACTATTGTTAGAGTATTAGGCCACTTCATCGTCTTCCCCCAATGATTGATACTATTTATTATTCAGTTGATGTTCTAAACATGCAACGGTAAGCGTTTTAGGTTTTTAGATGTTTCAACTTAATGGTTTTCAGGATTGAATCGATATCATCGTCACTTGGCATACTGCCATCTGGCGAGTTTCTGAAACCGAAATATACCTCAATCTGTTCCCTGTACCAATTATTTAAAGTATCTAATATAGCTAGTGCTCTGGCTTCTAACTCTTCCCTACTTACAATTCTAATGTACTCATCCTCCGCTGATATTCCTCCAATGATAAAATCACCTCTCTCGGCTGAGCCGATATCGAAACCTACCTTTTTGTTTAAGGACGAAATACCCAAGAAAGTTACTAGTCGCCAGACAGCTTGTCCGGGTCGCCTGGGGTGGTCCAGGGCAACATCACTTAATATAGATAGATCTACAAAATCGCCAAATTTTTGTTGTAGCGATCCCATATTCTCGAGATAAGTTTCAATTTCAGCTACAGCATTCTTACGATACCTATGAGCAATGCCGTTAATAACTTTAGCCGTGACTAGAGGATTATCCTGATAGCGCTTAATAAGCACAGACCGTACCTGGTTGACTTCAGCTGCCACTTTGTCAGCTGACTTTAAATGTTTACAGGATATGGCACAAATAATTTTGTACGGTATATCCGGATATTGAGCTGCTAATCTGGCAACATTTTCTATATGAGTTGCAATTGCCTCACTCGGTGAATTATTTAATCTTGCGAATTGTCTAATTTTACCTTCATCTAGTGCTGGATGATGAGCATAACTCACATTAAGATTTTGCAAATCATCAACAAACTTCTTGGCTTTTGCATGTGCTTGGTTAGGAAATTGGAGCGCAAATAAACGTGCACTGGTAGGATCAAGTCCTTGATCACCATAACTTGACATAAGGCCAGCGTAAAGTTTTTCAAAACGCTCTAGGCTGGCAAGCATGCTGCGTGAATTATACAGAGCGATATAACTTAATGTATGTGGAGTAGCCGCACTATTTTCGCCGACATGCGATCTAAGTTCTTGTAATCGAGCGCTAAATGCTGTAACTGCACCCACCGGATCGCTTGGGTTTTCAATCACTAATCGCCGGACTATAGTAGCCGGAATATTTTCACTGATTTCACTAGCCGTGATTCTTTCATAATCTTTTTGGTAACGTCGAAGTGCTACTTGCGGTTCTCGCCGATTACCATGAAGAAATCTTTTAATAAACCAATCGGGAATGTTTTCATCATCGTTAGCTGCTGAAAATAGATCTGAAAGATCATCTAACCTAAAATAAGTAACTGTGGCTTCGGCCGTCGGTTCATCCGTGACTCCTCGAAGTTCCTCAAAGTCACTCAACACAATGGGCACGGTTTGTTCATAAGCGCCTATCGGATCGCCAAGTAAGAAACCTTTGCTGCGTGCTTGATAGAGAGCCTTAAAATGCCGTAGTCTGACTCGATCTTCTGGCTTTTTAGGTTGAGGCCTAAGATTTATAAGAGCTGCCTTGCGCTCATCACCTGTGCCACCTTTAATTGAAATCTTGTTATTTATAAGTAATTGTCGTAGTCCAGCAATAACCGCATTAGGGTTCTCCGAATCAATAAATTGCTCATAACTGATATCAATGCCAGGTTGGAACACACGGTGATCACCTTCATATAAGTCGACAACTCTTCTTGTGCCACTACTCGAAATGTAAACTCCAGAACGAACGGCCGGTAAATCCAACTGAGCTGGATTAACTATTTCGCCCAAGTCCTGCCGACAAGCACGGACTATCAAACAAGAAGCACATTTAATGGCAGCTTCACGGGTCTCGTCGGATCTAAAACTATAAACAGACTCAAATAAAGCTCTGCCGTCACCTTCGCATGGTGGTACAAAGTCACTTGTATCTACTTCTAGCCGCCTCATTCAACTTATTATGATATGTAAATCGTAAATATACAAAATAGTGTCTAATTTGTCTTATTTTGAAGTGTTAGGTTATAAATAATGAGACATGTAAAGTAGTTTATGCCTTATTTTACTTAACTTCTGTTGTAAGGTTCCAGACCTAGATGCTCAGCCAATAGCATGTATTTGAGTGTAATTCACTTGGTATTTAGGCAAAAACTATAAATAACTCTAAAATCGATACTCGTGAATACATATGTAATTAGAGTTAAAATAAATAAATGGTGACTAAACGTATTTCTGGTGGAGTAGTGCACGAATTACCTGCGGATCTTAAACGGGCGCTCGAGACAGATAAGAAAGCGTTAGTGCTTTGGGAAGATATTACTCCGCTAGCGCGCAATGAATGGATTTGTTGGACAATAGCCCCCAAAAAGTCGGAAACCCGTGCAGACCATGTTAAACGAGTAGTTTCTGAGCTAAAAGATGGAATACGACGACCTTGCTGTTGGATAGGTTGTATTCACCGTAAGGACAAAACATTGAGCCCTTCAGTGCTCTGGGTACTTAGTAATAAAAAGTCTTAGCTAATAAAGTGCTATAGCAAACAAAATCCGAAAAATCTCTTGACTGGTATACTCAGCCAATAACTTTTGATAATCATTTAAAATAGGCCCTCCCGATAAGGCCTTTTTTGATGAACTTTAACTGATTTAAAGACTTCTAAAAATTCTCTCTATTATATATATTATATATAGGAGAATTTTGTTGTGAGTAAACCTAGATTAATACCAAAGACTAAACTAACTACTACTAATCTAACTAGACATTACCAACTAAACTCTAAACAAATACATATCCTTAAAATGACCTATAAATTCCGCTTTATTACTGCTCCGTTACTGGCTCAGTATAAAGGTTGGACAAATACCAGGAGTTCTTTAAGAAGGTTAGAAAACTTATACGTTCAGGGTTATCTAGGCAAATACCTGAATAAGAATGAACTCTTCCAAAATAAAGGAACGCGCTATTACCTAACACCTAAAGCTCTGATTTATCTTCGAGATAACTTCCGGTTCAATGAATCAATACTACATGCCATGTACAAGAATAAATCGGTTGGCGAAGCCTTTATTGATCATTCAATAGCTATCATACGGGTTTATCTGTCACTAAGGAGTAGCAACCCGGATGTCTTTAAGTCTTTTACGGCCAATGAGCTGGGCGGCTATGATTTCTTCCCTACCCCTAAACCGGATCTATATCTACTCAGAAAAAAATCAAGTAAAGCAAAAACGAATGAATATCTGGTGTATATCTTTAATGATGTCCAGCTATTTATTATTAGGAAACAGTTTACTAAACTACTGGAGCATTTCGATAGCGGCGATTGGGAAGCCGAAACGGGCAATCCCTACCCGGCAATTCTTTATATCCTAAAAGACAGCTCCGCTGAAAAACGGATACGAAATTATATAAATACCAAACTAGACTGGGCTGGAATTGATGATCTGAAAGTATTAACTACTAATATGAAAGAATTACTTGTAATAATATAAATGTAATGCCCAATCCAAGCGATAAAGATCTATATTTTGTAGCCGTTAAGTTATTTCTGCGAGATAAGCGCAAGCTATTAATTACCCATGACATTTTCGGCGCCTGGGATCTACCCGGCGGCAGATTACAAGTTAAAGAATTTTCGAAACCACTAACAGCTGTGATCAAACGTAAAATTAGCGAGGAACTGGGCGATCAGGTCCGCTACCAAGTTGGTAAACCGCTGGTCTTTTTCCGAGTCGAGCGCCTAGAACAGTCCTTAAATAAACCGGTCCGGATATTTGCTATCGGCTATCAAGCAACCTATAACGGCGGCTCGGTCCAAATGGATAAATACCACGACCAAATGCAATGGGTAGATATTGATACTTTTCAGCCGCAGAAATACTTTAGCGGCGGTTGGCTAAGTGGTGTCCAAGAATATTTAGCAATGGAACGTTAATCTGATTAAGTAGTCACTTGCTGAACTGGTGAGGGCGCGCTAATCGTGATCGCCGAGTAGCTGATATTAGATGTCACCGATACTCCGGTAGCTGGATTGTTATAGCTCCACTCCCTTAACAGGTAGCTGGAGGTATCAAAATAAACATACTGCACAATAGCCGGCGAAGCTAAAATGTTAACTTTATATTTAACGCAGCTTAGACTGCCGCAAGCTACCGTGCCGACTTTATTGAATGAGTATTTGGCCAACTCAGTAGTAGTGAAAGATAAGTTAAAGTTACTGGTCGGATCGGGTACATTTTGGACTGATCCTAAGCTGCTGCCGCTATATTCCAACCAGGTCGCACCGCTCCCGCTTTGAATATATTCAGCACCGCTTAAGATAATCGCACTGATCTGTTCATTATTGGCGGTATAGATAATTTCGCGATTGCCTTTACTATCGTTTTTAAAAGTAAAGCTGTACTGTGTGCCGCTACTGCCAGTAGCCGTACCGCTGGCGCTATAGGCATAAGTCGACAAACTAATATGATTGGCAAACGCACAAAGCGTAGAGTCGTGATAGTAATTTTGGCAGTTACTGTTAACTGCTACCGTACTTGTAGGTGGCGTTGTGTTATTATTAGAACTTTTTTTAGTCAGAGCCCAGGTTAAAACCCCGGCCGCCGCCAACACCACAATAACGGCGACAACTACTATAATCCGACTGACGCCCATCTGCTTATCAGATAACTTGGTCATAACATCTCCCTTAATTTAGACGACTTTGATTATATATTATGCCTGCTAGCAAGCTTGTCAATCAATAAGTAAGCATATATTAATTGATTTATCACTACATTTTTGTTTAGCTAAAGCTACCGTGACAAAAGTACCCTCCACCCCCAGTAAACCAGTAATTGTTGTCGACATTGATGATGTTTTAGCAGCTGGGGCTCAAGCTTTTATTGACTATTCCAACCAGAAATATGGCACTCATTTAACGATTGAAGATTATCAGGATAGCTGGGATAAAACATGGGGTGTCAATCTTGAAGAGACGCATCGACGCGCCATAGAATATCATCAGCTTAAAATACATGCCCAATATCCGGCGATCAGTGGTGCGCTAGAAGTATTAAAACAGCTTAAAAAACACTTTACGCTTAAACTACTTACTACCAGGCGTGATTCCATTAATCAGTTAACTCGCGACTGGATTAATCAATATTATCCGAATATATTTTCAGAAATTGTTTTTACTAAATTTTTTGTCGATACCAAACTTGAAAGAAAAGATATTGATCGAACTAAGGGTGAATTAGCTCGAGAGTTAGGCGCCTCTTATCTAATCGATGACCAATTAAAAAATTGTCTGTCGGCTGCTGACAACGGGATTGAAGCACTACTTTTTGGCGACTATCCGTGGAATCGGTCCGATAAACTACCCGCTAAGGTGACCCGAGTCAGTAATTGGGCCGAGGTATCTGATTATTTTGGTCACAAGTAGATATCTACATAATTTTGCGACATTTTGTATACTTAAGTTATGAATAAAATCTGGCATCAAGCTCATCCCATGCCACAACATCCAACTGTCGCTCAACGGCTAGAATGGCACACCCAGCATCAATTGCACTGTACCTGCCGACCGGTTCCTAAAAGTCTTCAGCCGTTCATCAAGCCAAGCAAGTAAACTGCCAGGTCTTAACTAAAGGAGTATTGGCTATGGATATTAAAGATAAAGTAATTATTGTTACCGGCGCCTCCAGCGGAATCGGACTCGCTGCTGCTAAATTCTTAACTAGTCAAGGAGCCAAAGTCGCCCTGGCTGCCCGCTCGGCCGACAAATTAAGCCAATTATCTAAGCAATTAGCCGGATCGCTGGCCGTACCGACCGATATGACCAAGCCGGAACAAATATCTGCCCTGGTTAAGACGGTTCAGGACCACTACGGGAAAATTGACGTTTTAGTTAATAATGCCGGTCAAGGTTATGACGCGCCGATTGCCGATATAACCGAACCGACTCTGCAGGCCCTATTTAATTTGGACTTCGTTGGTCCGCTGCTAGCCATGCAACGAGTTATCCCGCTCATGAAAGCTCAAGGTGGCGGAGCAATTGTTAATATCAGCTCCGGATTAGCCCTGATGCATCTGCCCAATATGAGTGCTTACGCCGCGGTCAAAGCTGCCCTGGCCCATTTGTCACTGACTGCTCGTGAAGAACTAAAAAAAGATAAGATTTCGGTGAGCGTAGTTTATCCCTATATTACCGATACCGACTTTGAGAAAAATACCATTAAAGAGGGCCACTCTGATTGGAGTAGCAACGGTTCTTACGAGCCGCCCAAATCCGACAGCGCTGAACATGTCGCCGAGCTGATTGCCGATTGCATCAAAAGCGGACAAGCCGAAGCCTTTGCCCACCCCTGGATGAATCAACCGCGATCTTAAGTAGTCACCAAATTGATATAAGGCGCTATAAAGCTTTTGGCCTGATTGATCGGGATAGTAAAACCAAGTCCCTGGCCGTCGCTGGCTACCGCCGTATCCATCCCGATCACCGTACCAGTAGAGACATCGATCAGCGGACCGCCGGAATCACCGGGATTAATTGAAGCATCGGTTTGGAGCAGTCCGGACAATGATTCGGCACCTGTTATGGCCGACCCATCACTAGCCGTCACCGAGCGGTTCAGCCCTGATATAATCCCCTGAGTCACCGAATTTTGGTATTGGCCCAGGGCGTTCCCGATAGCGATGACCGTTTCGCCAACCGCTGCTAGATCGGAATTCCCCAAAGTAACCGTCGGCAAGCCGCTGGCATTAATCTTGATTAAGGCTAAATCCTGAGTAGCGTTAGTGGCGATAATCTTGGCGCTATAGGTTTTGCCGCTGGCTAAAGTAACCGTTACGTCACTTGAGTTCACTGGCAGCACATGATTGTTGGTTAAAATATAGCCGTTACTGGTTAAGATCATGCCGGTACCTGCTCCTTCTTGAGTCATTGGTCCACCGAAGAAGCTATAGGTAGTGCTTTGAGTGGTAATATTAACCACTGCCGGAGCAATCTGACTGACTTCTGCAGCCACGGTCGTACCGCTATTTTGAGAAGTTAATTTGGCTTTGGAAGTTTCTGGTGCGACATAAGCCACCCCCTGTTGGTGCTGACTGACCAAATATCCGCCTAAGGCACCGCTCAATCCGCTGAGTAATATAGCCCAAATTCCGATGACGATTAATTTCCGACTTTGCAAAATATAACTCCTTTTAACTGCATATTTCAGCAGTTTGAATATTATACATGGCCTAAACTAATAATTAGCTTAAAATTTTCACAAATTCCCAATCTATTGCAACTTACCGCATTGCACCAGAGTTACCGAACTCGGGCTAATGATTTTCAAGCAAATAATTGTATCTGTATCTAAGACATAGCATAATCTAAATAGATATGGGAGGAGAAGATGGCTGAGCAACTAGATGATCGACGACCTAGCTTTCCTTATATTTCGGAATCGGAATTAGAATTGGACTTATTCGAAGGGTACCCTGTCGAACGCACTCATCACCATAATGACTCTGATACTGTTTCAGGTACTGGTTCAAATGAGCCGGATGATGTTGATACTATGGCCGATCTGGGTTTTGAGTATAAAAGACCCGACTAAGCTTAGTCTATTGTTATTCCCAAAGAAAAATCCATTACTTGTTTAAGGCTTGGTTGATTAAAGCTACAGTTTGCTGCGGATTGATGACTTCTACAATTAATTTTTTATAAGTTTCGTCTTTAAGGTTAATGACTACGGTTTGGTCGGGATGATGAACGTCCCAAAAGACCCGGCCGCCGTCCTGGAAAAAGGTACCGGCTTTAATAACTCCCGGAATCCTTGCTCCCACTAGCTTCAATCCCTTAATCCATTGATGGGCTAGATCCGGATCAAATTCTGCCCGGTCAATGTGTTTCAGCGGAATGGTTAAGTGACTTTTGAGAGCAAACAGTTCATCCGCCCCCTCAACATGTAACACTAAATTTTCACCTTCTATCTCTATATTAGTCATGACATCCTCACTTTCCTAAGCTCTTAACCCAGGCATCAACCGTCATTACTTCTGCCTGACGTGGAAAAATTTTATCCATTAAAATGCCGTGAACTTCCTCGTCGTGATCCAAACAACCATCGGACAATACCGTTAATATGTAATCTTTATCGGCCGCTTGGCGCAGGGTACTTAGAACTACGCCGCTAGTCGAAACTCCGCACAATACTAAATGTTTTATCCCTTGAGCTCGCAAGATCATGGCTAGATCACTGCCAGCAAATGCGCTAATTCTTTTTTTGGCAATCACCAGATCGTTTTCCCCGGGAGTAATCACTGGTTGAGTATTCGGACTAGACTCATCCATAGCCGACCCAGAACCAGCATTTTTAAAAGCGGTAAACATTTTATTATCAGGACTCATTTCCGGTGCCCCTTTACGGAAGCGGACGACAATAAAATAAACTGGTATTCCCACCTGGTGTGCAGCCTCAACTGCCCGTTTGACTCGTTCTAAATAATCGGTCACCCGATCACCCAATCGACTGATGATGCCCTGCTGAACATCCATTACAAGTAATACAGATTTTGGTTGCTCCATGGCTTTCTCTTCTCCATTTTACTCATACTAATTATAGCCCATTCTAACTCTCTTATCTGTCTATATTATAGACAAACACTATTATTTATTGTAGCGTAAGTATATGTCCAAACCAGAGGCGCGATCTAATGGGAGTTGGTGGTTGTTTGAGCTGAGCTATGGTCATCAAAAAGCTGCTCTTATTCGCCATGATAAAAGTATTACCGGCCGTAATACTGACAGTCCCGTGTCTCGACAAGACCGAATTGCGTCTGCCGAGTATAAGTTAGTCGTTGCCCAATTACAACTAGCCCGTTTGATTGGGGCCAGCGTTGAAGTGACCTATTTACAAGATAAAGATCGCCCACCTCTCAGAGGCACGGTCCGGGGCTTTAATCTATCAAGTGCCACCTTAATCGTCAACACCGGTCAACGTCAAGGTGCCCATGTGCATTATTGCCGTATCGATCAGCAAGAAGTTCAGGGCCAGCCTGCTATGACGATAACACCGTTAATCGAATTACAAACCGACCGGGAATATAAATTCTAATTGGTAAGGTCTTTACCTCTCTAGATATCAGGAACGACCTAAACGTTCTTCGGTTTTTTTAGTGGCAATCGTCGTTTTAACAACCGTATCGGGTGTCAGCGATATGCTATCGATGCCTTCTTCGACCAAGAACTTGGCAAATTCCGGATAGTCGGATGGTGCTTGGCCGCAAATCCCGATATGCACATGTTTTTTCTTACTGACCCGAATAACATGACGAATTAAATCTTTGACCGCTTCGTTATTTTCATCGTAGACATGAGCGACCGTCTGATTGTCCCGGTCGACACCAAGTGTTAACTGGGTTAAGTCGTTTGAGCCGATAGAGAAACCGTCAAATAAATCGGCAAACTGTTCAGCTAAGATAACGTTGGCCGGGATCTCACACATAACATAGACTTCAAAACCGTTTTCTTTTTGCTTCAATCCGGCTTCGGCCATCACCGCTAATACTTGACGCGCCTCATCTAAACTGCGACAAAACGGAACCATCGCCTTAATGTTGGTTAGCCCCATTTCATTGCGCGCTTTTTTAAGAGCATGGCATTCCAACTTAAAGGCTTCTTTGTAATGCTCGTCATAGTAACGGCTGGCGCCGCGCCAACCAATCATCGGATTATCTTCTTTCGGTTCAAAAGCTTGGCCGCCTATCAGATTGGCATATTCATTGGTTTTAAAATCGCTGAAGCGAATAATCACGTCATTTGGGTAAAAAGCCGCTCCGATGATGCCAATGCCCTCGGCCAGTTTATCGATAAAATACTGCTCTTTATTCTTATAGCCTTTGGTCAGCTGAGCAATCAGGGCTTTGGCTTTTTTATCCTGCAGCTTGTCAAAATGAATCAGCGCCAGCGGGTGGATCTTAATATGCGAGTCAATAATGAACTCTTCCCGAGCCAGACCGACTCCGTCGTTGGGGATCATCGAATATTCAAAAGCCATATCAGGCGAACCGACATTCATCATGATTTTTGTTTTCGGCCGTTGCAAATTCTTAATATTAGTCCGGTCGATTTCAAACTTCAGATCACCTTGGTAAACGTGACCTTCTTCGCCTTCGGCGCAGCTGACAGTAATATCGCTGCCGTTAGCTATTTTTTGAGTCGCGTCGTTAGTCCCGACCACGCAAGGTATGCCCAGTTCTCGGGAAACAATGGCGGCATGACAGGTCCGACCGCCTTTATCGGTGACAATGGCACTGGCCTGCTTCATAACCGGCACCCAGTCCGGATCGGTCATTTCCGTTACCAGGACATCGCCGTTTTTGAACTGATTGATATTTTTAACATTTAAGACCTTACAGGCCACACCTTTACCGATCTTATTGCCGACACTGGTACCGGTGGCAATTAACGGACCACTGCTAATTAGCTTATATTCTTCAACAACATTGACATCATGATGGGAAACAACCGTTTCGCCCCGAGCCTGAACAATATAAAGCTGGTTATCTTCAGCATCCAGGGCCCATTCCATATCCATCGGTTTGCCGTAATGAGCCTCGATTTCCATACCCCAGCGAGCCAGGATTTTAGCCTGATCGTCGGTGATTGAATACTTATCCCGTTCGGCTTTAGGCACAGCAATGTTACGGTGTCGGCCACCAAGACTCGGCACCATCTTTTCTTTCTTTTCACCAACCCGTTTTTTAATAATGGCCATGGTCGGCTTAAAGATAATAAACTCATCCGGGCTGACGTGTCCCTGGACGATATTTTCACCCAGACCATATATCGAATTGACAATCACCGCATTTTTAAAACCGGATTCGGTATCAATCGTAAACATGATACCGGCCGCTTTGGCCCGCCTGGCCACCATTTGCTGGACCCCGACCGACAGAGCCACTTTCATATGATCAAAGTGTTCTTCTTCCCGGTAGACAATCGCCCGGTCAGTAAACAGCGAAGCAATGCATTTTTTGAGGGCTATCAGGACTTTCTTTTCGCCTTGGACGTTGAGATAAGTTTCCTGCTGACCGGCAAAAGAGGCATTAGGCAGATCTTCCGCCGTCGCTGAAGAACGAATGGCCACCACCAAGTTAGTTTTGCCGCAAATCTGACTTAGTTCCCGGTAACCCTGAAGTATTTCTTCTTCAAAATCTTTAGGTAGCTTAGATTTAATGATTAACGACCGGATTTTAGCGCCTTTTTTCTCTAAACTTTTTACGTTATGGATGTCCAGCCCAGCTAAGATTTGGGTTATTTCAGCTTTAACCCCGGATTGATCTAAAAAGTAAAAATAAGCCTGGGATGTAGTCGCAAAACCATTAGGCAATTTAACCCCTTTAGGGGCTAAAAATTGAAACATTTCACCCAGCGAGGCGTTCTTGCCACCCACCTGCGGAATGTCCGTTAAAGCAATGTCTTTGAAAAATTTGATATATTTATACATTTTTAGTTTTTCCGGTTACGTTTTCAGGCCATATTATATCAGTTTATATTAGCGTTAGCACATATCTAGCGAATTAGGCCATAAACCAACTTGTTTAGCTGATATAATTGGCCGTATGGATAACCAAACAACTAAAATTGCCAATTGGCTAGGGACCGGTTCAATCGATGTCTTCGGCCGACCCTTTTCCGGCAAAGATACCCAGGGCCGGATATTAGCTGATTTATTTAACGGTGAACTAATTGCCGGCGGTGATATTATCCGCAGTCATCATGATCCGGCTAAAATTGAGCAAGTACTCAACAGTGGCGGCATCATCCCCTCCGATTTTTACTTGGAGCTGCTACTGCCTTTTTTGTCTAAAGTCGAATATAAGGCTAAACCGCTAATCTTAAGTGCTGTCGGACGCTCCCACGGCGAAGAACCGGTTATTATTAAAGCGGCAGCTGATTCCAATCATCCGCTGAAGGCCGTAATTCTACTGGAAATTTCCGAAGCCGAGGTCTGGAAACGTTTTACAGCCGCACCGGCTATGCATGACCGCGGTGACCGGGCTGATGACGATCAAGCAGCCCTGAATACCAGATTGAAAAAATATCAAGACCGCACCGAGCCAGTAATTCAGTTTTACCGCGATCAAGGTATGCTAATAAAAGTTGACGGAACTCTGTCCCGTAATGAAGTAACTAACCAGATACTTATGAATCTAGCTCGTTATATTTCCAAATAATTTATTAGTGAGTTCTGCGGTTGGAGTCGGATGATCCACCGGAGTAAACTCGCTGCAGTCCGCGCAGACCTAATTCTCGAATAACAGAGGTAGACCCTAAATCGATAGTCCCTATTGGACTATCGGGAGCACGATTCGGTGTATACCTATAGCCGGCATTAATCAGCTTCCAACCATTAGCAGCTACTGATATAATGCACACTTTTGAAACACAGCCGATTATACCTAGCCCTCTGGCAAACTTTTCAGCATAAAGACCTAATTCGACTCTTTTTTTAAATTCATCGATCAGCTCATTATTCATCATAACTACTTTCGGGTTAACTATCTGTCCGGTAAAGGACTTAGGTCTCATAACTAGTGACGGTGGCTGGGCACTGGCTCTCCAACCAGCATAATAATGTTTGCCGGTATGGTCATTAATATGGGTCCGAGGCAATACTAATTCCGTAGAATTCCATTGTTCACCCCTTAAGGCATGTCCGATTAGATCGGCAAAAATATCGATTTCTTCTAGGCTATCAAAACCAGTCACAATATCTCCTTGTCGGAGACTTTTAAGACCAGTGTCGCTACTTGCAACTTCTCTCCAAACTATTGGAACTTTTTCACTACCATCGCCAGGTAGATTTTCTATAGAAGACATCCGCATATATTACAATAATGAGTCTATGTTGTAAAATTTTAATCTGTAACCTAGCGTTAAGCGTTTGGCGGAGTGATATCAATCTGTGTAACAGTTGAACTAGCTTTTAGCCCCTCAGTTGAAATTTCATAGGTAATAATTTGGCCAAAGCGCATTTCCAGCCGACCGACATCGGTATCACTGATTGACTCTAGGTACTTAATTAAAGCCCTGAGACTATTGCCGCTGGCTACAATCATGACATTCTTACCTTCTCGCAGAAGAGGCAAAATAGTATTGATATAAAACGGCAGTACTCGTCCGGAAACCATTTTCAGGGTTTCACCACCCGGTACCGGGACATCCCAGCCGCGACGCAGCTGATTAAAAGCATCCTCACCGATTTGTTTTTCAACTTCCCATTTATTCTTACCGGTATATTCACCGTAATCTCGTTCATTGATAGCCCCGCTGGTAGTGACTTTAACCCCAAACTGCTGGGCCGCATCTAAGACACCCTCTAAGGTTTCCCGGGTTCGAACTTGTTCCGAACAATAAGCATCGTCAATTTGAATATCCAGCTTTTTGAGAAGTTGTCCGAGCATGGCGGCTTCTTTAAAGCCGATATCATCTAAATGGACATCGGTTAGGCCAGTCCATTTACCCAGGGCATTCCATTCTGATTCGGCATGACGAATCAATAATAATTTGCCCATGGGGGGTTTGGGCGAAACGACTTTATTGGGGATTTTACCGTACCAGAAATCAATTACATTTTGAGCGGTTGTTTGATTAATCCGCTCAATCGCTTCCACCGTATTAAAAGCGTTATGCGGGCTGATGATGACATTAGGCATTTCTTCTAAGATATTAATCTCAACGCTGTGACGCAGGGCTTCTTCGGGCATCGTGTCACTGCGTAGCAGTGCCGTTTCTTCATGGTAGTTAAGCAGGGCCTCGCCTTCGATAACGTCGATAACCGCACCACCCAAATGGCCGTTATCGAGCTGTTCGCATAAAGCTTTAGTGTCAACCAGTTCGCCCCGGGCAGTATTGATCAAAATGGCGCCGGGTTTCATTTTGCTCAGACGTTCTTGATTCATTAGATGATGAGTCTCCGGTAAATACGGCGTATGTAGCGTGACTACGTCCGATTGAGTCAAAAGATCATCTAAGCTGACATATTTAAAGTGATACTGCGCCTGCAGTTCTTCTTTAGGAAAAGCGTCATAAGCGATAGCTTCCATACCAAAACCGTTGGCAATTTTAAGCGATTTCTGGCCGATATGACCGGTGCCGATAACCCCAATGACTCTGCCCTGCAGATCCCGCCCCATTAGATCAGTTGGTGAAAACTGGGCTTTTTTAGCAGCTAAGACTTGGGGTAGTTTACGTTGTAAGGCTAATAATAAGGTAAAAGCATATTCGGCGACCGTATTTTCGCCGTAAGTCGGGACATTCACGACAGTCACGTTATGTTCCTGGGCAGCGACGAGATCGACATTATTAAAGCCGGTGGAGCGGCAAGCAATCAGTCTGAGCTTAGGCAGCGCTTCAATAACCGCCCGGTTAATATTGCTAGAAATAAAAGTCGAGATCACTTCAGTTTCGGGATTGCAGTTGGCCGGTTCGATTTTATCAGATACAAATTCCCAGTGGTGATCGGTGCTACTCAGGGCAGCGCTCAGTTGCGTTTTGTCCAGTTCGGTCGCATCATAAAAGTAAATTAGGGCCATCGCAGTATTTATTATACATAAGCACTATGAGAAAATAAGCCCATGAAGATATCTCACCTTAAAGCTCGGCAAATTTTAGACTCACGCGGCGAGCCAACGGTTGAAGCGGAAGTCTGGTTGGAAAATGGTTTATTCGGCCGGGCGGCGGTGCCATCCGGAGCCTCGACCGGCGCCCATGAAGCCCATGAATTAAGAGACGGTGGCAAGGCCTTTGGCGGTAAGGGTGTACTAAAAGCTGTGGCTAATATTGAAGGTCCGATTGCCGAACGGCTTCGCGGTCTGATGGCTGATGATCAATACCAAATTGATCAAATAATGATTGATCTTGATGGTACCCCCGATAAATCACGGCTGGGAGCCAACGCTATTCTGGCGGTCTCATTAGCCTGCGCCCACGCTGCAGCAAGCTACCGGCAGGTGCCGCTCTACGTTCAGATTAACGATATCGCCCATAATCCGCCGATGTCACTACCCTTACCGATGATGAATTTCTTAAATGGCGGCAAGCACGCCACCAATTCGGCTGATTTCCAAGAATTTATGGTTATCCCCAGACAAGCCAGCAACTATGCTCAAGCTATTCAAATCGGTGACGAAGTCTTTCAAACCCTAAAAAGCCAGATTGCCGCCACCGGCGCATCCACGGCTGTCGGTGACGAGGGCGGTTTTACTTATCCGGTTAAAGCCAATACTGAAATGCTGGATTTATTAAATAAAGCGGCCGCAGCCGCTGACTATCAGCCGGGGGAAGATATCGGCTACGCCATAGATGTGGCCGCCTCCGAATTCTATAAAGACGGAAAGTACCTGCTCAAAACTGAAAACCGGCAGTTAGACAACCAAGGTATGATTGATTATTTAGTTGAGATCGCCAAACGTTATCCGATGCTGTCTATCGAGGACGGCCTCGATCAAGACCAATGGGAAGCTTGGGTGGAACAAACTAAACAGCTCGGCCACCTGCAACTGGTCGGCGACGACCTACTGGTTACCAATCCGATCCGTTTACAGAAAGCGATTGATCTTAAAGCCGGAAACGCTATTTTAATCAAACCCAATCAAATTGGCACCCTTACCGAGACCGTCCGCACGCTTCAGCTAGCCAAACAACATGGCTGGCGGACGGTTATTTCGCATCGTAGCGGCGAAACCGAAGATGTCACTATTGCCCATTTAGCCGTTGGTACCGGTGCCCATCAGATCAAAACCGGCAGTTTATCGCGCAGTGAACGTAACGCCAAACATAATGAACTGATGCGTATTGAAGCTGGTGACAACTCTTTACGCCTAGCAAATCCTTTCGAAACAAATACTCAATAATATCAACACCTAGCTTGCTAAAAAATACTTCTTAAATATTCTTATAGCAATCTAGCGCGCTATGTTGTATAATCTGCCTTACTAGAATTCTGGCTGCTGTTGGGGTTCTGGGTATTAACAATTAAGTTTTCGTTTTAGGGAGCAGCTACTGGATGTACTTTTGGTTGCCAGGTGCCTTGAACAGAACATAAGCAGGAGAAATATGGCAACAAAGTTATTTGTCGGTGGCCTAGCCTATGCCATTACCGACAGCGGTCTATCTGACTTTTTTAGTAAAGTCGGAAAAGTTGAATCCGCTAAAGTAATTACTGATCGATTTTCCGGTCAGTCTAAAGGTTTCGGCTTTGTCGAAATGAGCACTGATGAAGAGGCTCAAAAGGCAATTACCGAGCTCAATGGCAAAGAGTTAGAAGGCCGCACCATCACGGTGAGCGAGGCTCGTCCTCGTAGTGACGAACCACGTTCGTTCAACAACCGCGGCGGTGACCGTGACCATCACAGTTCCAACCGTGACTGGTCTCGCTAAGGACATTCCTTAGCTGTTTCATAACTAAAAAGAGGCGGCCCTAAAAAGCCGCTTTTTTTATTGTTTTCTCAGCTGATTATTATATAAATACAGCAAGCTAAAGCCTATAATAACTAGACCTTAGTAAATTATTAATTACTAAGCTGAGGAGTTAGTTCATGCCTCCGTCCAGCTCACGGCTACCAACTTATACTTCTTATACACCAGCCAGCCACCGCCCTGCCCCAACACCCGAACGGCCAAATTTTAAACCGTCAAAAATCCGGCGCTTTGGTCTTAAAAGATCAATTGTCTGGGCGGTACTTTTAATTGTGGCTACCGTGATTATTACCGGTGGTTTTTTGGGTTGGAAGTTTTATGAAAATGTCAGTAAGGTAACAGGTGATAAAAACCCGCTGGATTTATTTAGTTTGTTTGTCGGCGGACCACTCCAAGAAACTAACGGCCGGATTAATATTCTACTCGCCGGTAATTCCGCTGATGATCCCAACCATCAAGGAGCCGCCCTTACAGATTCAATTATGGTGGTATCGGTTGATCCAGCGCAAAAATCGGCTGTCCTTTTAAGTATTCCTAGAGATATGTGGGTAGATATACCTGGTTACGGCTACCAAAAAATTAATGCTGCCTACGAAGATGGCGGCATGGCCTTGTTATCTCAAGTTGTGCAGCAGGATTTCGCCATCACTCCGGATTACACGGCCTTAATCGATTACACGGCCTTCAAAGATGCCGTTAACACCGTCGGCGGTATTCGGATCGATATTCAAAGCCCTGACCCAAGGGGTATTTATGATGCTTACACTCATTTAAATTTGCCTAACGGCTGGGTCACGTTAGACGGTCAGCAAGCTTTGGATCTGGCCCGGGCTCGCGGTGATGCCAGTGCTGGTGATGTCTATTACGGTATTCCCGATAGCGATTTCACCCGGACCATGTATCAGCGGGAAATGCTGGTGGCCCTCAAAAACAAGGCGGTAACACCTGGATTTCTGACTAATCCGTTCAAAGTCGCCAGCCTAGCTGATGCGGTTGGCAATAATGTCACCACTAATATGAGCCTAGGGAACATGGTCAGTTTGTATAACGATGCTAAAAATATCAGTAACAATAATGTCCAGTCGCTTAACTTAAACTCTATTAATGGACAGGATTTAATCAGCGACGAGTATATCGACGGTCAAGACGTTTTAGTACCCTCAGCTGGCTATAGCGATTTCAGCCAAATTCAAAGCGTCATCAGTAGTATTTTATATCCAACCGCTGAATAAGTTTCTGGATAGGTGCCCATTTGAGGTCGTAAGCGCTAATGTTATATTTAAAGTATGACGATTAAAAAAGGACTTTTTATGTCAAGAAATCAAGCTGGAAATAGTGTAATAACGGCGCTAGTTGGCCTGCTAGTACTAGCGGGAGTAGCTGCTGCTGGTTATGCGGTGTGGGCGCATCAATATAAACCTACCGCTTCTAATCAAACGTCGGCTAGTCAAACTGGTACAGCTTCCAAAACCTCAACCCCAACCACCAGTACTACGACCGCCAGTACCGACGTTAGTGCTTTAACCAATGATCTTAACGGAGTCGGTTCTTCATTGGCCAAAGAAAATACCGATCAAAGCGGCACCAACAGTGCCATTAACGATCAACAAAATGAAATCCAGGTACCCACTAATTAACGGATTATAAAGATTTTATTACTAAGACTTATCTCAAGGAGAAATCAACTATGAATCGATCAAAACTAACTAAGAGCTTAAAACTGTTTGGGGCTTCCGGCATTATCACCGCCGCCTTAACTATTGCAGCTGTGCCGGTAATGGCGGCTGCTACCAGTCAGTTAACTACTGCCCAGCAGCAAGATCTGCAAAATATTATCAATAAAGGTAATCAGGAAATTACCCGGCGACTTGATACCCTGGAAACCCTAAGCAGTAAGATTAGTGCCGCCACTAAAATCACGGCCAGCGATAAATCCTATCTGACCACCGAAGTCAGTACCGAAGCCACCGGCTTAACCAGCTTAAAAGCCCAGCTGGATGCCGATACTACTTTATCGGCCGCTCGGACTGATGCTCAAAGTATTTTTACGGAATACCGGGTTTACGCACTAGTAGTACCTAAAGTTTGGCTCATTAAAACCGCCGATGATCAGCAACTAACTGAGAGCCAATTAACTAACCTGGCCCAAAAAATTCAAACTAAAATTACCGCCGATCAAACCGCCGGTAAAGCCGTCACCAGTCTGCAAACCGAACTTAACGATATGACTACTCAGATTGCTAACGCCTTAAAAATTTCTAGCAGCATTGAAACTAACGTCTTACCCTTACAGCCCAGCGACTATGATAACGACCATACTATTTTAAGTGGTGACGCCGCCCAGCTAAATACCGCTCACGGCGACAACGTTGCGGCTTACACTGACGCCAAAAATATCATTGCTTCGCTGAAAACGCTTTAATCAAATCTAATTTCAACAATAACTGTAATTAGTGGTTGGGTTAGTCTATGTTTAGCTTCGGAACTTCTAACATCAAACGCAACCGTTAGAATAACATCATAACTAATCTTA
>CAZNOW010000003.1:0-64764 GCA_964574915.1 uncultured Candidatus Saccharibacteria bacterium | reverse complement strand
CCATATATAGTCTTATCCCCTGTTTTGATTTAAATAGTTAACGGAATCACGGGTTCGTCTTGTATATTATGGTCATTACCGTTGACAATGCACCCGAGTTCGTGAATTGCATGGAAATACATGCGCCGGGGAAGAACATATACGGCGCATCCGGGAGATAAACCACATCCTGATGTCCGGACATGTTCTGTGAGAATATCTTTACACTGTATCCGCCTGCCCCGATAAACGAATTATGGTAAACCGCGAGTTCACTTGAAGTACTTTGCGTACTGCTCAGATGAAGAGTCACGCGATTTAAGTACGTTGGCTGAGATACCACGTTTCCTGAGAATACAATTAATCCCTGCACGTTGGAGCTAATCTTCATATCGAGGCCGGATATAGACCAGCTCTGATCTATCGAGGAAATCTCGACTGCGTTCGATATATATGCGTTTACGGCAGATCCCGACAAGAGAGAGACGGTTCCCGAAACCGCAAGAGTATTCCCCGACGTGGCAACGTACAGCGTCTCCCCCGAAATCTGGATGGTAACACCGGATATCTGGATACCTGCTACAGTAACAGTCTGCCCCGAAATAATTACAACATTGCCAGATATTCGCGTGCTTTCCCTGAATGATCTCGGATCTCCCTGATTTGCCATTTAATACCACCTACGTGTACTGTCCAATGAAAACACACTCGTACCCGAACTCATCGTCGGGTTTTGTCCCTGTATTCGGGTATGAAACTACGTTGAAATTGTTAACATACAGCGCAATGTATCCCGAAATATAAAGAGGAGCGGGGAACACAAACGGCTCCTGCGCAGATCCCACACTCGCTGGCCCCGAGATCGGAAGCACTACCCCATCTACAACCCACGTGTAATACGAACTGAGGTGCTGATCTGTCCCCACAGCGTCAACAAGCGCGTGGTCATACCCCTGTGGAACCGACCAGTAGAGGAGAGTGTAACCACTCGATCCTGCAGGCACGGAAGACGTAAGCGTGGAAGCGCGTCTCTCATACACGAAGTTAACAGGAGCGAGTCCAACGGGCGACTTGTTTACAGCCATAACTATAAAGTCTTTTCCACGCGAAGATATTTAAACCTTAGCCAATCGCAAATATCTTCACTTTCGTGGGGTTGGTCTTTGTCTGTATAAATATCCTGCGTATATTCATATTCGGATATACAGACGGAAGATTAAACGGCATCTCTGTAAGATCGACATCTATTGGCGGGTTCTGCTCGTCGTTGATGTAGATCGTTATAGGCTGATCTGCACTTACGTTGATAAATCGCACGGGGAATACGAACGGGTATTCCTGTGTGAAGTTCGGGTCGATATTGTCGATTACTCGTGCATACTGCCCTTTCCACTGCAGGGTATCTATGATGGTGTTCAGATCGTCGTCGATATTCTGCAGTAATTTCAGCATTGCGGTATTTGCGTCCATATTACTCTAAAATCCTTCCTTTCTTTGATAATAACAACACGGCGAATGCAAGACCGATTGCAAGTCCTATTCCGAAAACCATCAGGGCGAATACGGTCTGGTTCAAGACAATCCCCTCTGTTGGTGGAACCCCGCCAGAATAATCCGAAACATCCATAGACGCGGCGGTCATATCTAACACACGCGGCGGTCTTGTTCGGGTTAATTCCATGTCATTCCGTACCATTTTAGATCCCCTTCTTTTTCATCAAGAGTATCAAACAGCAAGCCAGTCCAATCGAAAGCCCAATACCGATGAACCCGATTAAGAGAAGCCCGAGAATATTCTGACTTAGCACAACCTGATCTTGCGAAACTGTACCAACGGAGGTATCGTCAGAAGCCTGAAATGACATAGACGAGGCATCGAATACCCTCGGATTCCGTATTCGTGTCAATTCCATGTCATTTCTGGTCATGATTCACCTTATGCCCATCTTCCAGTGAATAACCCCTCGTATGGTATTGCATCTGCAGGGTCAACACCGTTGTTCGGGTATGCAATTGAATTGTTGTTAGTTATATATAGGAGTACCGACTGCTGACAGATGATCGGATCGAGGAATTCATACGGCTGTTGAATGCTTCCGACGCGGGCTGATCCTGAAAACGGCATTGTAGTCCCGTCGATGACCCACGTGTATATCGAATTGTCGTGCTGATCGGTTCCTATGGCTTCGATCAGGGCGTTGCCCTGTGAAGGATCTTTTACCCATGAAATCAGGGTATAGTTCTGAGCTCCTGCTACTATCGGGATTGCCAGAGTCGAAGCATTTCGGACATAGATAAAGTTTTCCGGATCTATACCTCGTGGAGCTGAATATGATATCGTCATGATACAATCAGCCCCCACGCGAGGATACTGACATTCGTGCTCTGCGACGGAAGCGTTGTGACGTAGAGATCGTGAATAGCCTGATTCAGCTTGAGGTTGGAGACTTGGAACGGAGACTGATCTTGATCGAGGAATATCGCGTCTGCTGTCGTAGAATTAAGACGCAGCGTTATCCTCTGGTCAAATGACATAATCAGTTTGTCACACATCATCCCCATCGGGATGTTCCAGTTCTGTTCTCCCGGCTGGATCGTTATGTTGATAGAACGATATGCCCCGGGGTAGTTTCCACCACCCTGAATATCGATAAGCGTCTGTATCAGATTCTCGATATCTCCGAGTTGATCTGTTTGACTTGTATTACTTACCAACTGCCCGTTCTCCAACGCCATTCCATCCGGAACTACAGCGTACTTATCCCCGTTAATACACACATACTGCGGAGTTCCTGCCATTATGCACCACCTTCCTTTTTACTGCCCGTTGTTGCTACAAGCCCTACGACCATAACCACACCGGCTACTGCCATTAGTGGGAGTGGAATACCAACGCCTCCTGCAACTCCACTTGTGGTGACACCACTTGTCACCGTGCCACTATCCGTAACCGTGTAAGTTCCTGATATCGGGCACATTCCCGCTCCTTCCTGTACTAGTACTAGCTGCGTCATGATTCTCACCGTCTCGATAGCAGAATGAATAACACGACTGCCCCAACCCCAAGTGCAATAAGCGTGTTCTGGTTCTGCGGCTCAAAGAGACACGATACATTGAATTGTCCAGTACTATCATATAAACCATTGCATGTGGGTGATGTCCCGCCGCCAGTTGTTCCGCCGCCAGTTGTTCCGCCTCCGGTTGTTCCACCGCCAGTTGTTCCGCCTCCGGTTGTTCCACTTGATGTTGTTGTCCCGCCGCCAGTCTTATATCCACACTGAGGGGAGTTCGGAGTAGTTGCAGTCCATTTTCCGTTATTACATGTCATCAGGGTAGTTCCACTGCAGTGAGTAGCTCCGTTCACGCAGGTAGTCCCGGTGGTACCGCTTGTTGTTCCACCGCCCCCGGTGCTAGTTGTTACCAGAATTGTTCCACATGCCATATTAGTCTCTCCGTCCTCCGAGAATTACGAATAATCCAACGAGTGCTGCCCCTGCAATCAGATACGTAAAGGTAGTCTGATCCATTGTTATACCCGCAATTGTCACAGTGTTCGACGTTGTCGTTCCGGTTGTCGTTGTCGGTGTTGAAGTAGTTACTCCAACGTTCCCATACCCGCATGTTGGGGAATTGTCTTCTATGAATGTCCACGTATTGTTTTCACAAGTGTACAGCGTGTAACCACTGCATACTTCCGACCCTTCGGTGCATACCGGAGCGAGAACCGACGTCGAAGAGGTTACGGTACTTGACGCCGTTATTACTCCCGTACCAGAGGAACCCCCGGGCTGCGACCCGCAGAAAACCCCCGTCGTCACGAGACACCCACTCATGCACATGTAGGTATTGTTGTTGAGACATACGTTAGCGGAACCCGGTGTACATGAAGACGTGCACGTTGTGGGGGTTGATGCTCCTAATACCGTAACTGTAGCACACGTCGCCATTACAATGCACCGTTATGTGAATTATTGACAGAACCCGTATTTAAAGGTTCGTGTCTCATTGTTCCACCTTGAACACCGGCATCGGATCTACCCAATCGGCACTGCTCCATCCGTTTGATATATCCACATCGGTTCGTCCAAACATTGCCAGAACGTTCTGGATTTTGTTTGCAACTCCGTAATTTCCCCCGAGAAGATCCTGACCCCCTGCAAAAATAAGACCAACGGCGTTGTTATTCTCATCCAGAAGGATAGAACCCGAATCTCCTCCCTCGGTTCTCGCGGTTGTAAGAATCTGGTCAGTGAAATTTCTGGTTTTTCCATCGTCATAGTCAACTGCCACCGTGAAGTTCCAATCTATCACGTCCCCGGTGTCTGCCCCGGTTGTTCTCCCGTATTTCTTTATCTTTATCGGAGAGGAAACCGAGCGAACCCCGTTGATCGGGATAAGATCGAGGCTGCTATCGGTGAGAAGATATGGTGAAGCCAAGTTTTGATCTAACGGTAGTGCAAGCGCGGCATCGACGATGTTCATTCCGGAATCGTCAAACGGAATCCATTTATATAATGTTGCAACCACGTCTTCTGTATTGCTGTAAGAACAACCTCCGATATCGTAGCATCCCGGTTGGTAGATCGGGTCGCCTTCATTTGCACGACCGTTCGTCAATGAAGCCGAATTCGCAAACACGTGATTGTTGGAAAGGAATAGCTTGTTTCCCGTAACATTATCGCGGATAATTGCCCCAACTGTTCCTGCAGTGACTTCCGGGTGGGAAGCGCTGACTCCGCCAACTACCGGGCGAAATCGCATTGCACGATAACTTCCTTTCGATGATGTGGGCTTGAACCCGGGCATATCAACGATTTTTACCGCGTATCCCGCTATGTTTGTGGGAAGTGGCAGAAGATTTGCCCCCACACTCTCATTTACATAGACCTTGATGGTATTGTCGGTATAGTCTATCCCGACACCAATTACATCATCCCTCGCCATGAGGACACATTCTACGGATTTCTTGGCTTCGAGTAGTGATACCATGATAACTCACGTTATAGGCGGTCGAGGTTTATTGTTATGATCATGTCCTCGATGATTCTCATATCAGCCCTGAACTTCTGGTAGTATCTCTGAACCACGTTTATTCTCTGGATGCCGGCGGGAACGTTATCTATCTCGTAATATCCCGTCTCATCAGTAAGTGCAAATAATCCCGCAGACGGCAGAACCACCGTGGCGTTCTCGACAGGGTTATCATTCACATCCAGAACGTACCCGGTTATTTTTGGCATACCAGTGTATAGGCAAACGATAACATATAAATATTACGTCCGCGTAAATACACAATTAGTTGGTGTACCGATATGGTTTATGTCTACCCGAACACGATGCAAGTGAGTCCCGCTAACCCGTATAATACTGATCAAATCGCGGTATCCGTTTACGTCGGGCTTGATTTTTTCGATAACGCGGGATGGCCGGATCCCACAAAAACGTATGAATATCTTCTGATCCGACCGGCATCTCCTACGGGGACATGGGCGGGAGCTCAGATTGTCTCGACTTTTGATTGCTGGACAATAGACTGTTGGACTACACTTGTAAATTCGGTTGCATACGAAGGTCAGATCCCGAACAATCCGAATGCACAGCTTGGGTACCAGTTGACATTCCCGGCGTTTAATGCGCCACCGCCCGGAAATTACGAGCTGATGGCAATCGACTACGGGGATTACGGAAAGTCAAACTACGATCTCACGCGGGTTGCTACATACAACCTCACCGTTACACAAAATCCGAACACCGTTGTTACAACAACAAGCGGGACGACACAAAGTGGAACGACACATAGTGGAACGACAACGTGTTCGTCTACAGATTATATCTGTCAGGCGATGTCAAGCCAGTACTTCCCGTATCTCGTGATCGGAGGTGTCGTGCTATTATTTGTCCTGTTTGCTCCGGATAAAGGAGAAGGATCACGACCTGTCATTGTAGAACGCAAGGTGTAATAACATGGTAACGCCAGCAACGTACGGGACGGAAGTTACCGGAGGCACATTCGTACAAATGGATACGGATACCAGCCCCGAACCCGGCGATATATATGAAACGACATACACTATCACGGGGTTGGGATCGTACTTTACTGGTGTCGAAGATTTGCTTAATATCAACTGGCAGCCGAGTGTGATACAACAGATTCAGTCAACACTTTCCGGACAGGGATGCACGCTTGTTTATGCACAGGTCGATCCGGATAATAACACCGCATTCGTGCAGTACACCCCGGCTGTGCCTGTAACAAGCTCGGCGTTTCATTCTAAACAGATATGGGAAGAACTTGCAATAAGTATAATCGCTGATTTGATCGTAGCGGGTATAGTTGCATGGTTTGTACTTGATGTAGTACCAGATTCCGTCGGTAAACTCGTGAGCGAGGCAACATCAAGTCCTGCAGGTGCAATCATCGTATATGGCGGATTAGCTATTGTTGGACTGATCGCAGCAGCGTATTTCTTCAAGGAGTATCACTCAGGAAAACAATCATCACAATATATACCTTCCTCAGCATCACTACCAAAAGGCAGCGAAATCATTGAATACATGTAACATTTTTCAAAAAAGTTTTTATAGTTTGTTCACCAATACACCGTTATTATGGTATACGAAAAGGAAGTAGCCATGCTCGCTGGTGGATCGGCTGCCGGTATCGTACAGACTTATCTGTTACAGAAGTTTGTCGATAGCTCGGGAGCAAACTGGATGCCAATGCTAGGCGGATTCGGTAAGCCATCGGCTCTTGTCGGTATTGCAGCAGGAGCTGTTGCGATTGCCGTCGGTTTCGTTTCAATGAAGACCCACAGATTCCTCGGCGACCCGAGACTGCAGAACCTTCTCGTTGCATACGGTGGAGCTGCACTCACAACTGGAATCCTCTCTGGAATGTCGATGACTCAGTCTATGGCACGTGCGTTCCCACGCGCTGCAGCAGTCCGCGCGGTTCCAGCAGGCGGGTACAGCCAGCCAACTCGTAAGGAAATGAACATCCTCTAAGGATGTTCACTTTTTCCTCTTAACAACTCTTCTCTTAGTAGTCGGTTTCTTCGGCATTTCATAACGTTTCGACGTGGATAATGCGAACTTTGCAATGCAGAAACCTTTGAGATCGCGTGTGAACTTTCCGGCATTATTGCAAAAGCTACCGAGTTCGACGGTTTCACGAATGACTACTATCTTCTTGCTGTGAATGTCACACGCCGGTCGGGTCTGGTACACATGCTCGCTTGAATGATGCCGGCATCGTCTGTTCTCAATCGGGCAGTATTCTTCCTCGAACACGTGCCCTATGATCATAAGACTCCACCACGGACGGGTTTTGACGATGGCGCAAGCTTGCAGAACAGTGGATAGTTAGCTATAAACCATTTGATGACTTCTTCATAATTGTCGAAATCCGCAGCTATCTTCTTGAACTCGGATTTGGTCTTGGGGTCTTTGCATCGTATATCGATCTTAGCCTCTCCCTTTCGTAAAGTCATACATACCCTTCCAGCATGGAATTACATGAAATCCAGTAAATCCACACATAATGTTTATATACGCTGCGGAACTATATATCGTTTGCGGTAAGTACCGCAAGTGATAAAGCATGACACAGGCAAGTATTAGCGACATGTTCGCTCCGGAAGCTGCGGCAGGTATCCGTATCTTCACAGGAGCAACGGACTTGGTCGATATTGCAGACATTTCGTCTGACGAGAGAAACGCAATTCTCTACGCCTTCGACCTCAACGTAAAGAAAATCGAGAACGTTTCCCCGAAGCTTGCGGCAACCCTCCGCCCACAGCGTGAGGCATTCGTAAAGTGGGGACAGATTGCAAAGGGTATCTTCCCTGAAACTAAGGTGTTCGCATATCCCGGACAGTCTGGCGGACTCGGTGTTGACTTCCTCTGCCCGTACCTGTTCATGTACAACGGTACACAGACAGCTTCGTCTGCAGCAGCAGGTAACAGCGGATACACTGGATACAACGACAGTGTCCCGGCTGGATATGGATCATGGGACGCACAGTTGACCGCAGGTGCAATGTTTAGCATCGCCGGTGGCCCCGCAACTCAGTCCAACGCAATCAACTCACTCTCTTCACTGTATTATCAGGGAAGCGGAGTCACAAGCTACCACTCATACGTGGTAATTGCACAGGATGGTATCTGTGAAATCGGTACAACTCCGAAGATTGAGCAGTTGTTCTTCCGCTCGCAGTTACTCGACAAGTACACCCCGATTGCACAGCCGCCAACCCTCGCTCAGACCATCGAGACTGACAAGAACATCTACCAGTACACGACTCCGGGAATGATCCCGATCTCTCACCTCGTCGGTATGCAGATTTACGCAATGCCGAACGTTGGTGGACTCTCGACACTCCCACTCCTCGGAATGGTCTACTACGAGACGAACTTCAACAAGAACATTCAGGCTGGTCGCTTCACCGGCAGCGGGTTGATCAACTAATCCGGGAAACCGGGTTAGTAATTTATTGCCAAAAGGTGATACAAAATGGCATTCACAATGATTCCGACTACGATGGGACAAACTGCTTACGGTGTAGCCACTGCAAGCGGATCAGTTCACTCGATAGTTGCAACAACTCGTGACGCAAGAAAGCTCGTGCTCACTACTCTCGGTGTAAAAACCGCAGTATCAAACGACACAACGCTTGTTCAGGTTCCGATTCTCGGACGAGTGATCGATGTTCTGTCAGTATCTCAGTCATCTACACAGTCGGGGAACCCCGTCTTTGTATCGGGATACACTCAGAACCCGTTGGCACTTGTCTCGGGAGTTATCGCGCCGCCCCTTCTGGTTGCATCCGTGCAGGCAGATCAGGGAGCATTGTCCGGGGCAAACTGGATCTCGGTTCAGTCCTTGAACGGTGCAATGGCAACGCAGAGCCCGTATTCAGGATACTTCGTATTCAAGATCCTGACGGTAGGGGTATAAACCCCTCTTTTTTTAGAAAAAAGGTATTAACTGGTTGGACTTTCAGTCAGTATCACGGCGCAAATAGTTACTGTTCCGCTTGCTTGCATTGAAGCTGAGTATGACGCTGTTGCTGTGTATGATTGAGCAGGGTTAATCTCGGGTATAGTTACAGTTGTCCCGTTCCAGTTCGGGTCTCCGGTGTATGCCGATAAACTCAGGTACTGGACAGTAGAGGGAGATCCACCCGTGTTCTGGATGGTAACAGATATTGTCGCATTTCCACCCGGAGAAATCTGCGTCTTACTTAACGTCGGGCCAGCCGTTATAACGAGATTTGCGGTAGGGATCGTTCCCGAAACGGCGGTCAACGGGGTGATTGACGTTGCAGCAGTGTACGTGCTGTAGTCCACGGCTGGGTACATGATTTCTATGACGTAGTTTCCAGTCCCCTGAAACGGGAATGTGATGGTAGCTGTATTGACATTGCTGCTGGAAGAGATCGTTCCGATATCCTGAGACGCAAACTGTCTTCCGTTATACGTAACAGCCAAAGTATAGTCTATCGGACTTCCACCCTGAGTCACGAAATAACACGTTGCCGTGACATTGCTTCCCTGAACAAACGAACCCGACTGACCGATGGTGTATGTCACGGTGTTTCCGTTTGCACCCGTTCCAGTAAAACTGCTGTCTCCGTAGATAGTAACGGTAGGGTTCTGCGCGCCGCCGCCGCCCCCGCTGCCTCCGCCGCCACTTGTTACGGTAATGCTGAAATCGGTTTCGCATCCCCCATACAGGTTGCCGTTCGAATCATAATACACGGCTGCAATGCCGTATGTTCCGCTTTGTGTCACAGAGAACGAAGTGTTGAACGTGAAGTCGTTTGAGCTCAGTAAATCAACAGACCCACTGGAAAGTGTTTTGATATAATTTCCGTTTCCATCGACAAGCCATATTTCGATAGAAACTACATCCCCGGCGAATAGAACTCCTCCGGTAACTCCAAGTGACTGCCCCGATGATATGATAACTCCCGCACCGGCAATCGCCGATATAGGAGTTCCCACACCTTCAAACACGATATCCGTGGAGGAATCCCATCCCCACCCATCTGTTGTATATGTCGTCATACTAACTCTTCTCCCTACTGCTCTTCGCATTTACCTCAGCAAACTCTTTGCATTGTGTGGTCATACGATCAACCGAGCGGGCTAATGTGAGAACCAACCGCTCGAACCGGGAAGCTTGTGCGAAAGCAAGCTGTAATGATTCCGGATCTATATGATGCTCAGGGTGGCGAAACTGTCTAATGTTTCCAGAATTTTCCAATAGAACCCACTCGTTCTCAGCAAGAAATTGCTTAAGATCGTTCAAGTTGCGTTCAATGTAATCGACCTTCTCGTACACAGACGCCGCGATTTCAAGAATCTGCTGACATTTGGTGCATTCCGGATCGTCGTCTCCACCATACCCGACGGTCTTCATATATACACAGGTACATCGCTGAGAGTATAAAAATGTTATGTTATACATCCGGGACGTAATCCCCGAACACCGACTTGTACGTATTATATCGCTCTGCCCAATGATCCGCGAGGTACCTTCCGGAGTCACGAAAATCGACGATAACAGCTTCGGTTTTCCCCGGAGCAACACGGAGTGCTCGCCCCGCTTTCTGTATAACTGCAATTTCGGACTTGCCTGCACCCGCAGCTATAAACACACTGATGGTTGGTATATCAACACCTTCTTTCAACAGTGTTGATACAAGCACGGGTATTTCCCCTTTTGAGAACTTACGAAGCACACCCTGTCGCTTTGTTGCCCCGTCCTTCCCACTCAGGAATACCGAACCCGGAATACGACCCTGTAACAGTTCACCATGATCAATTCTCTCAACGTGAATGTATACAGTATGATGCTGAGCAACATATTCGAGTGCCTTCTTTACGATGAGGTTATTACGGCTCTCGTTTAAAACGATTCCGCTAAGATAAGCATCAAAATACTTCGTGCCGCGAGGGATATACATTCCCGATGGTGTGAGGAACTCGAACTTCGGCTTTGCAAGGACTCCCGCCTTTATAAGCTCGTCCGGGGTAATCTTTGATCGTATCTCGCCACATGCGGCGAATATTTTTAACTGCGCACCATCCGTGCGCGTTGGTGTTGCGGATAGTCCGATCCTGACAGGAGCATTGCATCGCATGGAAACCGCGTACATCGTTTCTGCAGGAACCCTGTGACATTCATCAGCCACGAATATCGGGAAGTTCAGGTTCTCGATCTTTTCACTGACGATCTTCTGTGATAGTGTCTGCATCATGGCAATGGTGATGGGTTCGATATTGTAATATCCATCTCCCACAAGTCCCGGGCATCGCCCGTTGAAGTATGTCTTTATGTTCTTCTCCCACTGGTAAAGCAGTTCCTTTGTGTGAACAACAACGATGAATGGAAGGTTATACTCGTATGCAATCCTAAGCATAACCACTGTCTTTCCGGATCCGGTGGGGAGACACACGGTTCCGCCTTCTTTGTTCATAATATCAAGTACGGCTTTCTTCTGGTAATCGCGCAGTTCCGGCCCCGTCCACGTGAGGTCAAGTGGCTTATACTTCTTCCGAACATCGGAGAGTTTGATATCCTGAACGAGAAAATCAACCTCGAAATCCGATAATACACGCTTCACAGTTTCAATCAGACCTGCGGGGAAGAAACGGGTTCCTTTCTTACTTTTGTACAGGAGACACTCCTGACCGTTCCACCTACCTTCCTTGAATTTCTTTGTCTTTTCGTATCCTTCAACGAAGTAACTCAGCTCGTATTCAAGAGCTTTTATAACACGGAAATCGAGATCGCCGTTGATGAAGAAGTAGGGATGCGAAGACCAGCGCGATATTTGAATATTTTCCATTTTTTTACCTCGTAGAAAGTTATTGCGTGTTAATCGGCGTGGTTTCTCCTCGTCTGCCCGATCTGTTGTCTTTCTCGAAATCCGGCTCGCCCACGTTCCGTCCCGCAACGGCTTGATCAGCATTCGACACCCTTAGATAACATTCCCCATTATACTCATTCATAATCATATCCGTAAATACTTTTTCATAATACCCGCGATTATGATTTGTTTTCGCATGACAACTCCCGGGACACACGGGAACGAACAGTGGTATTGCATCACTGCAGCACGAGGTTTTATCGTAGTTCACGTGGTGAACTGCGAGTTTCTTTTCGCCGGGCTGCCACACGTGCTCGCACCCCGGGAACATGCACTTGTATCCGAAGAAAGCACGTACACGTTCCTTGAACTTCTCGTTGAACTTCGAGCAGTATGGCTCGAAGGAAACTCCACCCTTCCACATGGGGTTATTTTCGTTACTAAGCGAGGCGGATATCTTTTCACATGTTTCTAATGAATGATGCGTTCCCAACCGTTTTATTCGGTTGGCATCACCAATTTTCACTCGGGTTTCAGTCGCGCATGGTATTCCTTTATTCCACGGGATACACCCCGTTTTTCCTTTTCTCCCGCTTGATTTACCTTCGTGTGATATAGATAAATTTCTTATCCACTCCGCACGTTTTATAGGGTCTTTCGGAGATGGCATCTATTTTTACCTCTTAAAAAATTGTTGCGGGTCTGGCGACGAGGTTCGTCGTCACCAGTCGTCGTCTTTGCTCGTCTCGGGCTCCGACTCGCCCACGTCCCGTCCCGTATCGGTTTGATCAGCATCTTCCTCTTCCTCAGCAGTAGCATTGAGTTTGTCTCGCTGTGCCTTTAACTTTTCCGCGAGTGACATGGGAGTTCCATGTTCCTCTTCGTCGGGAGAGTCTGCCTCCGGATTTAGGTCAGCTTTCGATACGTCGAGAATTCTTTCAAGCGCACGGTTAAGTGCCCGGGTTTCGGTGGTTCGCACGAGTGTGTCGGCACTTGGAACCCCGGTCACATCTCCGTCTGCAAGGGCGGATACTTTAATCTCCTGTTTCGATGGAAGTTCCAGCGTAACAGTGACTTTGACCACACAGCTCAGGATCTTTCTCCCTTCCGGCGCGTTGTAGTGTAGTAACTCTGACTCGATGCTTTTCAGGTACGGGTGAGCCGCGCGTATCAGACCTGCGGCGGTAATGCCTTTAGACGACTTGAGTTCACCCGTCTTTTTATTCTTGAAAGGTATTGAGTAGATAAACCGCTTATACTCGTCGGACTCTAAAAGAGATCGATCAAAAAGTGCGGGGAAAGTGGGTTCGGGGGCGTTAAACGTCCCGTGATCCTGTTTCTTTCCACCCATGATCTCACTCTTCCTTTAGCTCGTCGAGCACAGTGCGGAAGAAGGCATCGGACTTTCCGGGAGCGAATGTCTCCTTCAGCTTCTCGTACTTTTTAGCGTCGGTGACGGGGAGCTTGCCCGGCTCGATGCCGATGGCATCACAGTACTGGTGAATCTTCTCCTTTACATCATCGACTGCAGAGCTTCCGGATGGCTTTGCCGCACCCTTCTTTGCGGCGGGCTTTGCCTTTGGAGTCTCCTCGTCCTCATCGTCAGCCTCGTCCTCTGATGGAGTTGGTTTCTTGGCGGAGGGTTTCGAGGCAAGAGTAGCCTGCTTTCCGATAGCTGCATCGAAGATGGCGTATGCTCCGATGTCGATGTAGTTTACGTCCGCCTGAGAGCTGTACTTGGTCATGAAACCGACGATGATGACTTCACGACCGTGGAAGATATTGCTCACGAACCGTGCCTGCTCAACCGGCTCGGTGCTCTGTCCGAGAGCGTCTTGGCAAATCTCTTCCAGATCCTCGACTGCAACGGTCGGGACTGCATTGCGGTTCCTGTCGAATGCAGCACGGGCGATGTTCCCGCTCTGTGTCTCGAAGATAACCTGCATCACCGGGTGATGCGCCGGGTTGTCGCGCTGGTTCGGGAGATAGACCGGCCAGTTACCGTCTTTCTCTTTACCCTTCCACTTGGTGCACGGGGTGATGAATGCGATCCTGCCCTTTACAACGACGACGCTAAGTTCGTCTTCTCCGCCGAGTTCTCCGGGACTCTTTGCGATCTTCGTCAGTCTTGCGACTGTGTCGGGGATCGACAAGTTGTCATATTTCTCGATGGATACAAGTCTTACGTTTGGAACGCCCTTGTAGTCTCCTTCGGTTATTACGCGCATCGTAGCGACGCTCGGGATCGGGAGCTCGATCTTGCTGTCACCGCTCTTTACGGTGTGCCCCCAAAGAATGACCTCAGAATTGTCCCCGGTTGAGGTTAATACCGGAATACGCATGGGAGCGTTTGTTCCGTAGCGGTCACGCTGACCGACGATAAGACCCTTGATGGTCTCTGAGTTCGCTTCGATCACGGCTTCCTTGAGTCGCGCATTTGCATACGCAACACCTGTCGAAACACCGTACTTATCGACAGAGGATTTTGTTCCGATGACGAAAGCCCGGATGTCGATTCCAGCAGCTTCCGCCTGCTTTGCTACGTCCTCGTTATATGCAAGGACTTTCTCAACGAATTCATCTTCGTCGAGATTCTTGATTTTTTCGCCTGCCATTTTCTTTCACCTTGCACGCTCACTTCGGCTAGCTCTTTCACTCACGCTTTCACTCACGCTTTCACTCACTATAGCTCTTTCACTTACGTGCATCAAATTTATAGGTGTTTCAAGTTTAAAAGCTTGTCCATTTTATTTGTCCCACAGGTTGTGGGACAATTCATCCTAAAGTTTTAAATACTTTATTGTCTTAAACAGAACTGTATGACGTTTGGGGATATTGTTTCAAGCATGGGCAATTCCAATGGCGGGGGAACCTGTGATTCGTGGGATCCGGCTATGCTGATGTTCTACCTGTTGGTCGGCGGGGCTGCATTCTACGCTGTTTCGCTCTACATGGTAGGTGAAGGAGTTGTCGAAAAGGGATACGGTGGACGCGCACTGAAACGCGCAGCAGGCAGAGTAGGAAGAGCATTCGGGGGTAGATCATAATGGCACACCACCAGAGAAGCATGAGCGCAATTGCACATCGCCAGCGCGCGGTTGATATGGATGCATCAGCGCGAAGTGTTGCAGTTGTAACAACCCCTACGTATGATATGATGAGAGGAACAGCTATGGACGTATTTCCACCACAGAGAACTCCAATTGACATAGACTGGACGGGAAACCCGGCTCCGGGAACAGTCGTTGGTTGGAACCAGAAGCGCGGAACTCCGATTCGCGCGGGTGCAGTTGCTCAGGGACGAATGCCCGAAGTAAATTACACCGGACAGACCGGAGATGTAATCGGGTATAACAAGAAAGGAAGCCCGATCCGAATCGCTTCGAGATCAATCAGCGCTGCATCCGTTAACGACACGGACGCCGCATGTTTCCTCGGAAGCGCATTCATTGTCGGAATCGGACTCATCGGGGGATTCCTGATTGCAAAACAGTTCGCCCACTACGCAACCGGAAAGGCGACATTCGTATAACGGGTGACAGAAAATGTGTGGATGCAACGGGGGTCAGGCTACCGCAATGCAGTCAGACGACGGTAGTACAACCACATCCCCAAACTGGACTCCCGGGATCGCGTTCCTATGTGTTGTAGGAGGAATATTAGTACTCGGTTACTTCCTCGCAAGTGAAGATAACAAATACCGCGCGGCTCACCCCAAGAAGGTAGAGACATGGGGAGGACACTTCGTAGAAGGAGACTGCCCACACCCGCCATGCGGACGCAAGTTTGTCCCCGGGAGAGGATAAATCATGGCAGAAGATATTCAACAGGAATACCCCACAACTCCGGGTCAGGATTATCTCGACTATGCAATCGTAGGACTTCTCGGGTTTTTCACACTCGCTATAATATATGAATCCATCCGAAGAAAACGTGTGGGTATAGGCGGACGAAAGCTATATCGAATGACAGGTCACGACCCGATACCGAAGAAAAGAAAATCCTGCAGCTTGTGTAGCGAGTTAAAAAAGTTAAGATAAATTATCTTTTTCTTTTCCACTGTAGTTCGTGCTATTCGACCCGTTGTTGTAGTTGATGGTTACACTCGTTCCACCATTACAGTACCACTGTGGGGTCGTTGTTGTTGGGAACGTATTTGTCCAGATGTAATATGGAGGGCAATACGCCGCGCACCGGCACTCACAGCACGAGTTACTGCAGTTTCGGCAGTTGTAGAAACTTCTGCAGCACTTCGGCTTGCAGCAGGAACAGCACTTGCACTTACAGCAGCACCCGCATCCGCACGAGTGGTGGTGATGGTGGCATCCCCCTCCGTGATGGATTACAACGGTGTGAGAACCGGAACAGTTTGAAGCCGGGGCAGTTCGGTAGTCACGGATATCTTTGCGCTCACACATTACGGGTACCCCCGGCGCTTTTTCTTCGAGGAGTCTGATACACTTCCAATATCAGACTGTACGTTCAGGTAATCGGTTGTTGTCGTAGGAACAGATCCCGTTGTACTGGTTCCCCATCCCTGACTAACGAGGTTGGATGCGGACGCAGAGTATGATGCCATGTTGGTCATACACGCGGTTCCTCCGCCACGGTAGTCAGACGTTGCTTGGCTTGCAGTAGCCATCATACAGAAGATTCCGTTGCCGGTATTCGAGTATGATGCAGTCTGCCCGCGCCCAATACCATACGAGCGCGCGTCGTCGAATGCGTAGAGTGTCGCGGAGAGATACGATACGAACCATCCACGGTCTTCGCACTCCTTCATCATTTCCTTGATCTGACTTTTGTTGAACTCGTGGCTTGCATTCTCATGACCGTCGGTTAGGATCAGGATGATCGCTTTCTTCGGGTTTCTGCACTTGAGTTCGCTGACCGCGCGCCCGATTGCATCGTTGAGTGCAGTTGTACCGCGCGGGATATATGAACTGTCGTCGAGTGGTTTAATGTTCTGAATAGGAACACCCGAATATGGGACGAGATATTCGTGATCAAACATCACGATAGTCATTGCCGCTTCTCCCGGGAGGCTCTGTTGTTCCTTTAGGAATGCGTTGAAACCTCCGATTGCGTCATTTTTAATAGAGTCCATCGAACCGGATCGATCAATGACACAAACGATCTCGGTGAAGGTGTCTTCGCCTTTTTCTGGCATACTATATAATGGTTCTTAAAGGTATTTAAACATATTTATATTGAAAATTTTCCATAATAATTGAAGTTTTCACTAATATATAACAGATTAGGTCAAACCCGACAAAAACTATATAAGGTTTACGAATGAAATACTTTTTACAATGGCGAGAGAGGAGCTTATTGAACTGCCAAAGAAGGTAACGCATAAGCTACTTCATCCATCAAGTATAGACCTTATATTATCTCTTGTTGCATCGGGCGCAACGTTCACATTCTGGAACGCAATCAACATTAAGCCGTCGATGCTCACTGATCCGGGGTATCAGGAATACCGAGACGAATTGGCACACCACATGAACATAACAATGGCTATTATTCTTTTGGGTGCTCTCGGGATGTCCGCGATATATAAAGACAAAGCGTATCTCGCATCTCTTTCTATGATCGGAACAGGAGCTGTCATGTATATCTGGTCTACTTCGGAACTCTACCGCCTAGCAGGTGATGAAACATATCCGATAACGTTCTCAGATGCCGCAGTCCAATCGGACTCGGTGTTCCCGCAGTTATGGCAGCCCGCAAGACTTCCGCCAAAAATCAGACGAGAGCACACAGCCGCGTGACGCTCGAACAAATTAAGTCGTGCCGCCGGCTGCATATCTCGACCCCGCCCTACGATAAGTGGGGATGGGGAATAGTAGTGAAGTGTGTAGAAAACGTAATTTTGTTGTATTTCCCCGATGTGAAAACGCATGTAACTTTTGGTGTAAAGTGAAGTTTTTCAGAGACTCACAATGAGTCTCTGAAATTCAAGCGCAAAAGCTTTTTAACGATCACGACGTAGATAATCATCATTAATATGCGCATGGAGGAACTGTTTTGGTACATATTTACGCACGCGACGGCGTCTACTATCCTAGCGTAACAACGGTGTTACACGCTACGATGCCAGAGCCGGAAAGGTTATCGAACTGGAAGAAGAATAACGGCAACTGGAAAAGAACCGTAAAGGACAGTTCCACTCTCGGGACATTGATGCACTTCCGGATTCTCAGTAAGGTAGCCCCGCAGCCGCTTGAACCCCCAATGTTCTCCCCGCAGGAAATACCAAAGGACGCGACACACCGTCTCGAACTTTGCGAAGCCATGTGGGAAGACTTGGGACTTGATATCGGGTATCCGAGGAAAATCGAAAAGATGATTATCAATAAAGAGCATCAGTTCGCGGGAACCCCCGACCTCGTTGCCCCTATAAACGGGGTATATACACTTGCCGATTTAAAATCAAGCAAAGAACTACACGAGACATATAAATACCAGCTCGGGGGATACTACGAACTTCTCGAATGTACACCAGAGCAGGGAATGTTAATTTCGTTGAGCACGGACACCTATGCAAACCCGTGTCTGCGCGCTCATACCGTTGTGCTTACCAAAGAAGAACTCGAATACTATCGTCGTGAATTCCTGAAACTTCTCAAGGAGTTCCACGCCAAGAACATGATCGAGAACTTGATAAAGGAGAATGGCACAATGAATGATCACGAAGAAGAGTAAAATACCAACCGAGGATAGACTTCGTGAATACGACCGTGCGGTGGCACGATTAAAAGAGCTACCGCAGGAAGTACACGTCCATCTTTTCGACATTAACGAGAACGAAAAGACTCCTACTGGAAAGTGGACGAAAACAAATATATCCTTCGAAGAGGGTAGAAAACTCATCGAAAGGGGATTTAACATAGGAGCCGGTGCGAAATTCGACGGCATCTGTTTTATTGATATCGATCTTACCGACGACGGAAAGTTCAAGCTCCCCGAGAAAATTATCAACGAACTGATAGAGACTTACGACACTCTTACAATTCGGACGAGAAGTGGTGGATTTCACCTTTACTTTATAAACGATAACCTCACCCATTACCTTTCGTACCACGGAGGGGCGAATAACCCGAAACTCAAGTTTGACGGAGTTGATTGCGGTGAAATCCGTACAGAAACAGCATACGTCGTTTTTCCGGGAAGTTACGTCCCGATGGACTCTGATAAAAAGGGTCACACTGCAGACGCAACTGGTTTATATACGGTAATACGGGATTCCCCTATTCGTGCACTAAACGAACACAACCTTCCGAAGTGGGTCGTTGTTGAGCAAGAAGCGAAGAAACAACGAAGACAACTCTCCCATAAGATAACCCACATTGAAGATTCTAAACTCGTTGACGCCTACCACAAGGAAAAGTTCGTAAATGAATTCGGAATGACTCTCGAAGAAGTCAGGGAGAAAGATAAGGAACTCGACGAGTATCTGCACGGTGCTGAACATAAAGGTGGAAAAGCAAGTAGAAGTGAAGCTGACTTCGACGTGGCTCGAAAGCTCGACTATTGGTGCTTCTCCGATGAAGACCGCGCAGCAATCCTCATGAAGTTCCGGGGTTATGATAAGACTCTCTACAGACGGGATTATGTTGAGGCAACGATTTCTAAATCGAAGATGTCGAAGCACTACAACCCGGATTACGGGAGAATTATCGACAAAAAACTCACCAATATCGAAAGAGATGAAATCACCGAACTTCCTAAGATTCTCCCAATCGCGCATGAAAACTCCCTTCGATGGCTCCTCGTAAAAGCACCACCACGTCTCGGGAAAACACATTGGAGTATGGAACAGATGGCGTTAAACGGAAACGGTGTGTACTGCACGAACCGACACGAAATTATTAACCACGCCATAAATATTTTTATGAGATATATTACCCCGGGAAAAACAGCCGTTTATCTCGCGGGAAAAGACAGATGCTGCAACCGAGAGGGTGGAATAGACTGTAGAAACTGCCATAAACTCCCGAAGAAGTATGTTCCCGCAGGAGAAGACGGACTCACCCTCGAAAAAGCCACACGACAATCGTTCGAACTTCTCGGGAAACACGTAATACTTACACCGGACTCACTGATGGACAACGTGGATATCTGCCCGTATTACACACTCATGATCGCCGAGAATGCCGCAGATTTCTGTTTCACAATCCCGTTCTTCCTGATGAACACCGACTACATCAGGGGTGTGAAGAGGAAGCGCGACATGCTCATCATCGACGAAGACCCCGTTGTCGGTTCATTCTATCCGCAAGGATATGAACTCCTTTCGTACGCGCACCGTCAGGGGCACGCTGTCAACTGCTCGTCTGACATGGAATCGAAGATGCGGATAACCGAAGCCCTTAAAAAGATCATCGGAGAGAAAAAGAAGAAGCCCCGTATAGACCGAGAAATCCTGCGCATGATCACTCTCCTTGAAAAGATCGAAGTGGTTATAAAGACATTCTTTGACAACCCGAATCAGGACAATGCCGCCAACCTTGTGCCGACGCTCAGCCAGATTGACCTCAAGAACGAGTATACTGCGACTGACAAATATGAATTGAGACGAAAACTCACGGAATATGAAAAGGAAATCGACAGTGGAAGAGACAGGAATATCTACGATATTTTCTCCCCGTTGATCCATGTAGCGAAGATACCGTTTGTCGAAGTGGGAGGACGAAGTAAGTCCATTCACTTTATCGCGGACAGGGAAGTTCTCTTTTACCCGGACGAATCATATAAGAAGATTATCCTCATCGGCGCAACGGAATCCGAGTTATATGTCCGGGAAGCTGCGGGAGAGGATTATGATAAAACAACGAAGATCATACAAATAAACAAGTTTAAATACTCGAATAATTTCCTCATTATAACACTTATCAGTGAGGATAAGAAAACCGAGACGAAGATGATGTACCGGCTCATGAACATGCTCAATCGGTACAACGAAGATAAAGACCGTGAGGGATCGCCCACAGTCCCGCATCTCATCCTCGAATCAAGTAAGGCGAAGCAGGACTCAGTCCGAAAACACTTCAAGTCACGAAGTCTTGACAGTACCGACGATAGCGAAATCGACCAGTTCTTTAATTGGGAAACAGGGAAGGCAAATGTTTATTACTCGAACTCTACCCTGAGCCGTGGTCTTGATATTCCGTTCTACGACCTGACATTTGCCGACTCCCTCAACTTTGCTGTCCCCTATTGGACTGCCATGAGAGAATACGCGCGCCAGCAGGGAAATGTTAATAAAGTTATTGAATGCAACGCGATTATCGCAAAGATCATAACCGATGAAGTTACCAACAGTGTTCTTCGTTGCAGTCCAACGAAAGACGAGGAGATAAACCCCGTTGACGCCCCGGGACTTGTTTCACAGAAGGAGCTTGACTCGAAGATAATCGTAATCCGTGGATCGGATGCCGATAAGATTCTCCCGAACCTTCATTCAGAAATCAGAAGTCTCGAATATTGCGCGTCTAAGGATTTCACCGACGAACAGATAAGCCAGATATTAAACCCGGCTTTCAAGATACTCGTGGATGTCCCGAAGAAGGTTTCCCGAAGGAAGAACTTGGAAAGCCGTAACATCGCTGATTACCCGATGTCACACCTGCCGCATCTTGCGCGCGTTTCGAAAGAATTTAAATCGAAGAACCGGAACCCCACCTACATAGTCGAAGGTGTTACCGTATCGAAACTCGACGACTATCTCAAGAAGAACAAGCTCGAAGACACACGGTATCAGGTTGCCTGCCTTATAAATACAGACATTGAAAAGATCGTAATTGAAAGTCTCAGCGGAAACACACACCGTCGTAGTGAGAGTTCGCTTATAAAACTTGTCGTTGCAAACGCGAAAAAGAACTCGGGAATAACAACGGCGAAGGTAAGGGAGACACTATCGCGCATGAGCCAGATCAGCACAATCAGAAGCGAGACGAAGAACGGGAAAAAGTTCTACCGCATCCCTGACATAACAATCTATGGCGATGTTCCCGACCCGAAACCTCCGAAGAGTTTAAATAAACCAGCATCAAAATAAGTATGGGGTCTTGAGGTAGAAGTCATCCGCGCTGGTCTGGAACCAGTGTACGTCAGTGCAAATCTGGCAGACCTCATTGGTCTGGAACCACAGAACGATGTTCCAAAAAACTTTTATGGTATAAACTATAATATATATATGTGTCTCCGTACGCTGGAAATAGAGAAGAAATAAACCGCCAAAACCGAGAATGGTATCATAGAACGGGTTACTCTAAAGTTAAGGTTGCTAAGAACAGAGAAAGAAGAATAAAACTGCAGATGTGGTTCGACGATTTAAAACACAGATTGGGATGTTCATCATGCCCGGAAAATCATCCCGCCTGTATTGATTTTCATCATAAAGACGGGGAAGAAAAGGAGCATAATATATCGGATATGGTTCGAAATGGATGGGAAAAAAAGAAAATACTGGAAGAAATCGCCAAATGCACCCCGTTATGTTCGAACTGCCATAGAAAGATTCATTACACGGATAAGCAAAATACCGAAGAAGATAACATTAAAATACTATAACATCTAACCTTACTATACCGTTGGGGCTATAAGATAGTGGAAAACTCCCGGTTCCGGGAACCGGAATCCTCGGTTCGAGTCCGAGTAGCCCCACTGCGCGACTAAGGTGTAAGCGGTTGCATGACAGCCCTCCAAGCTGACGGACGGGGTTCGACTCCCCGTAGTCGCATAATGCCGTATTCAGGTACAAAAGAAGAACAAAATAGGAAAACACGCGCGTGGTATCTTCGGAGTGGATACACGAATAAACGTCTTGTTCTCAATAAAATACGGATTAATAAAATAAAACGATGGTTTGAAGAATATAAGCAAATGATAACATGCGCGTGCGGAGAAAATCACCCTGCATGTATAGAATTTCATCATGAAGACAGAACGCAAAAAGAATACTCAGTGTCCAGTATGGTTTGTGGAGGATGGTCTATAAAACGAATACTCGAAGAAATATCGAAATGTACCCCGATGTGCTCGAATTGCCATAGAAAGCTTCATTACGATGAAGATCATAAAGATGATACACTTGCCCGCGTGGGGTAGCCCGGACATCCTACGAGATTGCGAATTTCGTGACCCGCGTTCAAATCGCGGCGTGGGCGTAACATTCTTTAACTATCATCGCCTATCACAAGGTGGATGTTTCGACGGAAATCCAATCGAAATCGACCGCGCAAGAAATTCACCCGTCGCCAGAAAATCGAAATCCACCGTAAACTCGCTATTTTGTATGACTTTAAGCGCACTCTCAAGTGCGCGCAATGCCCGGAAGATCACCCGGCGTGCTTAGAGTTCCACCACGAAGGAGAGAAGGATTTCAGCATAGGGCGCGCGGTCTATGATGGTGTGTCGGTTGAACGCATATTCGAGGAGATTGCAAAATGCACAGTGCTCTGCGCGAATTGCCATAGAAAAGTTCATTACAAGGAAAAGCGCAAATATATGGAGGACTCCCGAAGTCTAACGGTATTGATGTAGCTCCTTGAAAGCTGCGGAGGCGGTTCGACTCCGCCCGGGAGAATCTTTAAATAGGAACAACTCCCACCTTTTATTATGTATGTGGAATTCCCGCAACTTGGTTATAGCGTCCTCATAAAATGGGACGAGAAAGAGTGTAACTAATTCCGTTGGTGGCAGATCGGATATCGCCTCCCGCTGTAGACGGGGTGTTAACAGGTTCAACTCCTGTCCAACGGACTTGGGGGCGTAATGTAGTAGCAGCATGTTAGACTTTTAATCTGATCGCGCGGGTGCAATTCCCGTCGCCTCCGTAAGCACCCATAGTGTAATAGTAAGCATAGCACGCTTACAACGTGCGGGACGCAGTGCAATTCTGCGTGGGTGCATGTTCCCTCGTAGTGAAATTGGACATCACGTTGGGCTTCTAACCCATCATTCCGAGTTCGAGTCTCGGCGAGGGAGTAGGGCGCGTCTCTAACGGTAAGAAACTCGGCTCCAAACCGAGCGAAGAGCGTTCAACTCGCTTCGCGCCCACTATATAGGTTAACTTTAAATAGTATTGCAAATTGCAATATATCCGATACTCTTATATACCACGTGACACTTCCAATATACTATGCACATGGTCACACTCGGGTTGGTGACGGCGGGAATCGCCGCTTGCGAAAGCGACGTACTTTGCAGGTTTCCCGAGAATGAATGCACATGTGAGTTATGCGTGGACGCTTGCAAGTCTGCACCGTGTTGGGGGACACCACAGGAGATGGACGCATTGATCCGTGCGGGGTACGGGAAACGTCTTATGATGTTTGTCTTGCCCGAAGGGTCTTTTACCAAAACACCGGAAAGGGATTTCGAGCAACGTGTAGAAGTCCTTGCACCCGCTATGACAAATAAGGGGAAGAGACTCAAGTGTGGACTCAGACCGCATACGGGCGGAAGCCTCACTGTATCTGCATCCTCATTCGGGAGATGCACTTTTCTGAACGATAAGGGATTATGTGAAATCCACGATCTCGACATGAAACCCATAGAAGGGCGTGTCGAGCATCACGAGATCGGATATGACGAAGCCATTGCCATACGACGTAAAATCTTCGAGACGTGGAACACACCATACGGTAAAGAGATCGTCGATAGATGGACGAAGGAATACTTCCGGTAATCCCACGGAATCCAACAGATCGTTGGACTGGAATTTTATTTTAAGACACATTCTGTGTCCCGAATAGAAAAATACGCCCGTTTTGATTTACGGATGTACTATGTGAACACCTCTCGTACATACTAAGGAAAACTGAAATTTTAACGGACTGATTTACGAACGATAAATCAAAATCGAATTGGTTTTAGGAACTTAAATAGAAATCGGAGTTCAACGATTTTGTTTTCGGGTTTCAAAATCACATATTTTCACGTCGGAGAAAATGATGATCTCGATCCGGCAGGTGATGAGATATTTATAGTTTTCCGCACCCATTTTGATACCCATCGTACAGTCAACTATAAATAAGGTTACAATGTTCCACCATGATGGGTATAAGAACCTTTTCAGCGAAAATATTTTGAAAAATCGGTAAGTTTATATATGTTGATCGCCACTTACAAAAGATTTATATACGCATTTCACAGACCCCAATCTTTAAATATATAACCCGCGCACATTACTCGCAGGAGAAAGGGATCGCCGATGCCGAGAAAACCAACCACCATACCACGACCCGATTGGGTTACAGAACAGATGCTGGAACTTCTATTACGGGTTGATCAGGATATAGACACTGTTGGTATGGTAGTACATAAACTATCCAACCAGATAAAGAGCAGCAGGTATGACTCTGCAACCCGCGTAGAATATGGTATGCAGATTCTCGACGCGATGGTGTACATGACAGCTCTCGCCGAAGCTCTTTCAGACGGGGTCGAAGAAGCACGCAAGGTATCCATAAAGATGAACCGGGACTTCAATATGATGGCTGCAGTTGAACCACAGCTCAATAAGATTCCCCACGAAGAGTATACGAATAACCTCATGAAATCAGAACTCAAGCGCATATACACGAACATCAAGCGCGATATAGATAAGCACCGAAGTGAAATGGGACTCGATAAGTGATTCCCTATGGTGAAGATAAAGACGAAAGTTACGAGAACGGGGAAAGCACTTCATCCGGCTCCAACTGACGTTCCTTATTATCACGCCACGTTCCGCGCAAACGCATCGTCTATTCTTACAGAAGGACTACGGGTTGACGCACCCCGGTTGTGGAAAAACTACGCGCGGTGGAGAGAAGAGATCAATGACGTAGCAGGCGGGAAACGAAATCCCTACTACGATTATGTTTACCTCATGGATGTCCCGGAGATGTCTGCATTGTGGGTCATCTCATATCTTTCCACCGACACCGAAAGTAAGCGGGATTCCTTCGGAAAAGAATATCGTGACTTCCGAAAAGTCGAACCGGATGGCATAACAGTATTTGAGATTGACCCGACCGGGCTCGAAGTAATGGAGGGGTTTATCGGGGATTTTGTTATAAGGGGTGGGGTTCCCCCGAAGAATCTCAAGATATATGGTGTCATCGATCCGTGGGAAGTCTGGAAGCTTGCTGAACTCAACTATATGTTCAAGAACAGGACATATTACGGGAAGACGTTTTTGGGGTCTGATTTCGGAAACAGGTCGATTTCCCCTTCCGATATGATGGAGATAATGCTTGACAAAATACGATACAGGCTTAACCGGGGATGAAGTGCGTAAGGTTTAAATTGTGAGGGGATGAACAATAGTGATGAATTATGCCATCTAAAGAACAGATTCGCCAGTGTGAGGAAGCAGAACACTCTGATTTTCTGAAAGGGCTTGTCTATACAGGATGGTTTATACCGTGTCATTCATGGAAACTTCACTTCTTCGTTGACAGTATCTCCCTTTGCAAAAAGCATACCCATTACGGGGAAGCGATTGTCGATACCGAGAACGCGGTCTTTCCCGACGAATATCTCTGCGCTAAGTGTTTCTGCATGTTATCCGATAAGATTATCATCGCAGGGCGACCAGTCCCCATCGAGCCGATCCGAAAGTATATCCGGTTCACTCACTCGAAGAAGATCAGTGATAAGGAGAAGCACGATAAACTATGGGACGCAATCTTCACGGCGGCGGGGTTCACCAATGGTGACGACGCATGGACAATCAATAAAAACATACCTTCTCAAACCAGTTTCGGTGAGGAACTCTCCACTCTTCTTAAACTCATCGATCCTATGAACGACGAATTCGATACGGTAGACCCCGAAGTTGTTATCGAGAGGCTTGACTACGTATCCGAAGGAACAAAGCGTGGATGGCATATCCAGCCAAGAGTGTAATTCAGAGACTCATTGTGAGTCTCTGAAATCTTAAAGCTTTTAAACACGGACTGTTAATATATTACTAATGCCGCAATTAATAGAACATCCAACAGAGGGAAAAGAGATTAGAACGGAAATCACTTTTGTCCCGGTTGATGAGGTGGTAGTTCCCGAAAAGTTAGTCCGACCTCTCAACGAAGACCGAGTACGTATGATCTCGGCGAGCATGAAGGAGATAGGTCTTCGATATCCTATCACCGTTACCGATAAAGGAACTCTGGTTGCAGGTAATCACCGTCTTGCCGCCGCAAAACTTCTCGGATGGGAAAAGATAAAAGCCGAGATAGTCACCGAAGATGATCTCGACAACCGACTGTGGGCACTCGTTGAAAACCTAATGCGTCACGGTCTTACCGAACTTGAAGAGGCGGAAAGTCTTAAAGAATATAACGATATCCTCGTGGCGCGCGGAGTTCGTAACGAAAACGGCGGAGACCGGAGAAGCGAAGGAAGCAAGCGAAAGAAGAACATGGTAGAGGTTGCAAAAGAGATCGGGATGTCGAAAGCAACCCTCAACCGAAGAATACGGATTGCAACGAATATTGGAACCGACGCGCGCGATGCAATACGCAACACGAAGGTTGCCGAGAGCGCATCCGAGCTGGGTCGGCTCGCTGATATTTCATCTGCAGAGGAACAGCTTATAATCGCGCAGAAAGTCGCGGACGGGAGAATAAAGACCGTAAAGGAAGCCGTGACCGAGATGGAGCGCGACAAACAGCGCAAGGAATTCGAGAAACTATCGGAAGAGACTAAGAAACTTCCCGATAACGTTCAACTCGTGAACGCGGACTTCTTCGAGCATGTTAAACTGATCAAACCGAACTCCATTGACTGCATCATAACGGATGTTCCATACGTCGAAGAGTGGAAAGAGAACATTGCACGATTCCTCTTTGCGTCTGCAAGAATCTTAAAACCGGGTGGCGCAGTTGTAACTTACTTAGGACACATTCGCCTGCCGGACTACTTCGAGGCTCTTGAGTTCATGCGCGAGATGGCAAAGAACGAAAAGGACATGGATATAGTCGAGTTTTACTGGCAATGTGCGCTTGTCCATCGTGGGCGTCTCGCCGCAGTTCACCCGGTCGGAGCCAACTGCGGTTTCAAGCCGGTGATGATCGCCATGAAACCCCCTAAGCAGAAGCCATATAAATACTACAACGACCTGATTGAAGGCAGTGGTCGGGAGAAAGATATGCACGACTGGCAACAGTCTGGTGAAGAACTTCTTCCGATGATAGACGCCTTTACCAAACCCGGCGATGTTATGCTCGATCCGTTCATGGGAGCCGGTACTGTGGGGATCATGGCGAAGATGACCGCGCGCAAATTCATCGGGTGTGAGATCGAGAAAGACACATACGAGCTTGCATACAAGGCGATATTAGAGGCGAAGTAATGGCAATCTGTAATGAGTGTGAAGGTGATTCGTGGGAAAAGATAACACCAATTCCTCCGAAAGCTATCGCCCCGGAAGCGGTACTATGGCAGTGCAGGAAGTGTAAGCGGTTAGTAACAATACCTTATGGTCACGGTTACTTCATGTCGGGAAAATCGGGAAGGGTTGAAATCCGTAATGGAGAGATTCCACCCGGGGATGTAAGGGTTTGAGTGATATGCGTATCCAGATGACAGCGAAACCGGAGTATGACCGCGACCAATACGGGTACATTATCGTCCCGGTAACAAAGAAGATGAATGACGAAGCAGAGCAGCGTGCGCTTAGCCTCGGTGCTCTTACCGGATCAATCCGTCATGGAATGGGGAACCGCGTCGGATACATCGGTCAAATCGCTGTCAGGGATGCGATTGAAGGGATGAAAGAGCTTGATACCCATGATTTCGATCTCGTGTACGATGGTACAACGCCCATCGAAGTAAAAACGAAAGATAGGACGGTTCGACCAAAACCGTATTATGAGTGTTCTGTGGCGGAGATGAACCATAGTCAGAATGCAAGCTTCTACGTTTTCGTCTCCGTGTTCCGCCACGAAACGGAATATAAACTTGCATTCATACTCGGGTACATGCAGACAAGCGATTACCTACAGGCCGCGAAACACATGAAGATCGGGGATAAAGACCCATCAAATAACTTCACGGTTCGGGCAAACTGTTACAACCTCCCGATACAGGCATTACATAGGTTCTGGTAACATGGCGGTTATAAAACTCTATACCTATACACGAGCGTTCCTTCCGTGGATATATCAGTATCGTCAGAAGGCTACGTTTGCAATGTTCGTGATTGTTGAAGATGGAAAGCTTATAAAACGCAGCTTCACCTTCAACACGAGCTTCAATGATGACACCCTGAACGAGATGGATGCGTTCTACGAAGGAATAAAGTGGGTATCCGAAAACTGCAGCAATCTCCGCGACGCAGACTTGCACGTAATCTTCTGCGGGGTCGGTAAGAACAAGTTGAAAGACCTCATTGACAAAGGAGAATACTTCGCCCCGTATATGAAAGACGGGACATTCGCCTATTATCACGCGGGTGATATCCTTCCCCTTATTGATAACTTTAATAAGGTATCGTATTATACATCTGCAAAAGTCATGTACAGCGCCGGGGATGAGGATGATCCATCATCCCTGCAGAAACTCGATGTCGGGTCTATTGCGTATAAGTTGTTCGTAATGACATTCGGGGAAGACACCGAGTATAAACATACGAGTAGGCAGCCCGAAGAAGCTTACTTACATGCAAAAGGAGAGGTGTGGTTATGACGAGATATCTTACGCGGGAAGAGATGGAGAACAAGATATTTCTCGGAAAGGCTACGGAGGTTGTCGATCAGTTCCACAAGGGGACAGTCGATGTGGTTATATCTTCCGTTCCATCCGAGGTCGGTGCTCTGTCAGTAGTGCCAAGTGTGCTCGTGAAGTTAGAGAGCGTGCTTAAACAGGATGGCACAATATGGATCGAAGTTGAAGATAGATACTACGATGGTATATCAGTAGGGGTTCCATACCGGATCGTGGATGAAGTTCTCGGGTACGGGTTGTACGATCTCATATCATCACAATTCCTGTACTACAAACGCCCGATCAAGAACAACTGCGCGGTGACATGCTCAAATCTGTACGGTCGGTTCCTTCTCGGGTTCTGCAAACAGGATCAGTACGAGAATACCGCGTACTACAGTATATCAAAGAGCAAGCGTGAGATCGAAACCCTGTCGTGGGGGAAGCGCAACCATAAAGGTAAGTGGGATTTCAGTTCCATGAACCGCGCGTATGCAGAAACTCTGGTATGGGATACTACTCGCGTTGGCGATCTCGTCCTTGATCCGTTCTGCGGGGTGGGAGTTGTCCTGCGCGCGGCAAAAGAATCAAACCGGATCTATACCGGAATCGACGCAGTTCCGCAAGCCATAAAGATGGCAGAAGAGCTTTTAAACGAATCCGGTTAATATATAAGTGAATATCATGGACAAGGAACAAATGAGGAAGGTAATCGAAGTTGCGAAAGCGGAGATAGAGCTTGGCAGAGAACAACAGGGCGCAATTCAAGCAAGCACGTTATACCTTCGGGCTATTGCAGAAACGAACATCGTAATCGCAGAACTCCTTATGAACAATGGTATGGGATAAAAAGGTGAAGAACTATGAAAGTAACACTACGATTAGAGAAATCATCGCAGCCGATTGAGTTTGACAACGTGATCAACACGTATGAAAAGGGATCGATGTTCTGCATTGCCTATTCCGCGATGCGGAATCGCGATGCGATTCCGCATCGCGGAATCGCGATGCCACTCCCACCCGCGCATTGTGGATATAGAAGAGTCCGTAAAATCCCAATCGATCACATCTTCGATGTCGATGAGACGTATGACTGAACCGATACTCATCGTTGGCGACTGCCGCGAAGCAATGAAACAGATTCCATCGAACTCTGTCGATCTTATTTGTACTTCCCCTCCGTATAACTGCAAGATAGAATACGATTCGTGGGACGACGAACTCATGTACGAAGACTATCTCAAGTTCATGCGCGAGTGGCTTACGGAAGCGTGCCGTGTTCTGAAAGATGATGGCGGTCGCATTGCTATCAATCTGTTCTACGAAATCAGCCAGAACGAGCGTGGCGGTCGTGTATTCGTAGCTTCTGATGTGTGGCAGATCATGAAAGAGATCGGGTACACATGGAACGGTGTCGTGCGATTGGGAGAAAACCAGTCCGAGCGCGTAAAGTACACTGCATGGGGATCGTGGAAGAGTGCAAGCGCGCCGTACATTTACAATCCGGAAGAGTGTGTGATGCTCTGCGCAAAGGATAAGTGGAAGAAATCGTCGCGCGGGGTCTCAACAATGACACGCGACGAGTTCATGGAAGCAGTAAAAGGTGTCTGGCCTTACCGCGCGGAGACACATAACGCGAAAAACCCGGCTCCATTTAGTCTCGATCTGCCAATACGCGCTGTAAACATTCTCACGTACAAGGATGATGTTGTTCTTGATCCGTTCTGCGGACGCGGTACAACAGGAGCAGCGTGTAAGATTCTCGACCGGAAGTTCATCGGGATCGACATTTCGCAGAAATATATCGACACCGCGCGCGATGAAATCAACCGGATCGCGTCCGCGCATGACATTAAGCGCTTCCTTGAGTTCTTGGGAGCTAATGGTGTGGTGTTTAAAACCTTCCGCGAGTCAAAAGAGTTCACAAGATACATCACTGACAATGTGGAACTCATCAAACCGCTCTGTAAATTCATGCGTGGGATCAACGAAACGTTCAAGGATATACGCCCGGAGATACGATTCGTGATAAAATACACCTATGATCCGGAATGTTCTGCTTGTCAGCATTGGAGTTTCATCGTCCAGTTCCCTAAAAGTGTGTCAGAATCCATAGGTTACAACGATAACTTCAACGATAAATCATGGAATGAGTTTGAAGATCGGTTCAATTCCATAGATGGAAGATATGAAACGTATAGTATAGATGGTGGAGATATACACATCTGCCACGATTTCGGCGCGGAAACACCATTAACGGGTAAATATCTGGCTGATATTTCCCCCTACGCATAATTTTTCTTTAAGAATCCTTGTGATTGTGCACGAATCCGTACAATCCACCAGCGAAAATGAATCCATTCGTTACTATAAGACCTACTTGCAATGGTGAAAGTGAGTAGATAACCCATAAGATGTTGCCTAAAATGCCAGTTGCGAATCCGAAAACGCGCACACCGGGCTGTTTACTTGTCAAAAGATAGTACCCACCAACCGTGCAAAGTGTAGCCGGGTACTGTAAAATCATCAAAATGCTTGCAAAATCCATATCACACCTACATAAATGGGTCGTGTATCCTTAAAAGTTTTTGTGTTTTCCTGTTCCGGTCGTAAAAACTATATGGTATAGCGATCAAAACAGTGTTCGATGGTTTCGTATCAGTGTTTTTCATGCGGTCGAAGGTTCCAAACCTATCGCGGACTCAACACGCATCTCAACACTTGCTACTGGTTCCAGAACGAATTTAAAGATCATATCGAGGATGCGCCCTTTTATAAGAAAAGAATGTCCCGGCAGCTCAGATATTACTACAGGAAGAAGAGAAATAGTGGGGGCGCACCCACTATTCACAAACCGGCTATCCGAAGACGCCGTACTCCTTCACCGGGTATGCCGAAAACTTTAAAAGGATCAAGGCGGAGTTAGATAATGTGGCAACTTTAGCAGATTTCGAGTGGTTCGAGATTCGTCAGGTTCGTGCGCGCGACATACCTATGGTAGTTAAACTCGATGCCACGTCTTTCGTTTCTAATTTCACTGTAGATTCGGTTCTGGATCGCGCAGTAAACTTCGCAGATCGGTTCCTTGTAGCGAAAGAGTACTATAGTGAAGAAGTCATCGGGTATATAATCGGGTCAACCGACAAGATGTACACCGAAGGATATGATGGTTACGTATACATTTCACGTTTCGCAGTGAAAAACAAGTACCGCCAGCACGGGATTGGAACCTCGCTGCTCATGACACTCGAAAATCTTCTTCTCAGAACCAGAGAATATCGCGGGTTGATCATGGATGTGCGCAGGTCAAACGCGAAAGCAATCAACTTTTATCAGAAGATGGGGTTCACGCAGAGCGAAAGTCATAGCAGAGCCGATGGATATAACGAAGGAAAAACAGAAGACGACAGGTTCAAAGTTGTTATGTATAAAAAGTTTCCTCTCTGCCGCCCGTAAAGTATTTACCGTCGTAGAACAATACCATTTCCTCAGCTTTTTCCATCAAAACTGAAGCAGGTGGTTGTTATCGCAGACAGGTATAAGTGTAAGCAATGTGGCCTCATTATCAATGAGGAAAACACAATTAGAGATGAGAGAGATCCGAAGACTCCGATCTGCCCCATGTGCGGAAAGAAGTTAAAGAAAATGTGCCCGAAAGATATAACGCGGTGCACATGCCTGACAACAGTGAAGGCAGGCGTTTCTTATTGCCCCGAATGTGGTGAACCGATGTGCCCCGGGTGTGGTTGCCATGATGTTCTGCAGATTTCGCGTGTAACTGGTTATTTACAAGATGTTTCCGGGTGGAATGCGGGAAAACTACAGGAATTGAAAGATCGTAATCGGTATAACGTAACAGACGGAACAAAGGAATTATAAATTCCCTTCTCTTCTTAAACGAGTGCTTGAAATTCTCTGCCCGGTTTTATCAAGTAGTGGCGGTATTATATCCAGAATAAGCTTCGGAAGCCTGTTTGCAGCTCGTATTTCATTAACTTTAAGTGCGCCTTCGCGGGTTTCCTCACTTGCAACGAGAATATCATAGTCCCCGGTGCCGGCATCTCCAACGGGATCGTTGAGTGGGACGATGTGCCACTGGTTCCCGTAGTAGGTATTGCGCGTCATGAAGTGAGATTTTATATAATCCGAAATCTGTTTCACGCGCACATCATACGGTTGCACAGGGTGTGACTTCTTACTTGCCATTTCATCAGAAGTAACTCCGATTGTGACTGTCCCTCCGTGATGTTTTGAGGAAGCATGAAAAGCTTCCTTGATCAACCGCTTGTGCCCTTCGTGGAAAAGGTCGAATGTTCCTCCAACAATTACATTCGCTCCTAAAAGCTGTATCTCCGAGATGATATTCTTGCGCGCGACTTCCTCCAACGTCTGTTCGTAAATCGAGCGATGCGCCATGCTCATATTCCGGAACTCATCAGTATGGAAGAAGTGATCCCGGCTCAACAAGTCTTTTAGGATTTTCTTTCGTTCAGGAACATAAACGTGTCTCGGAACCCAATAATACTCAAGACGGATTCGTGAAGCGGTTCTTTCCGGGGTTTCTGCGGATATCTGCGCAAGATCAGCGTCCATAACCAGTGCGCAGTCGTGGTCTTCCGGCTCGCGCGAGCGTTGCGTGGCAATGATATACTTGCGGATTATAGCGATTCTGTCTTCTTCTAACCCGAGTTTTGTCAATAGCGAGTCCGCAACGTTAGCGCTTGCGCTCTCGTTGAATCCGCCTGTCTTGTGCGTGTCATATACAACGTCATGGAACCACAACGCCATGACCGCTTCGTACGGGTGCTCAAACGAATCGAAGAAGAAAAACGCTGTATTCACACAGAACATCATGCGATTTACAGTGTGATAGTGACGTTCCGGATCCGAGTACTGTGTCAGAAGATACTCAAGAACGGAACGGGAGTCAGGGGATGGTTCGATTCTGAGCCGCGAGCAGGTCATATCCCACATTTCCAGTATTGATCTTTTACTATGCGGCATTAGCTATTTATATGGTTGCAAAACCTTTTAAACTTTTTCGTCCTATAGAGTATATAAAGATGAAATGAACTTGTCGGAGGGTTATGAAGGTAAGCTGGGATGACAAACAAAAGCTGATACCCATTTTCAAAGTGTTTAGGTCTGAGGGTTTCACGCGGAATGACGTTGTAAAGTCGAAAGTCGTTGAGGATCTGTCCAGTGGGGACATTTGCCGTTGGGGGCATCGCGGGTATATAAGGAAAACAGGGACGAGACGAAAAGGAACATCCGGTGTGGTGATCACATGGGTTTTATCCGATGTGATACAAGAGATACTGGAAAAGGAGATTGAAGCTGCGGGGGCATAATATGGCTTGGGGAACGATTGTTTTTGGAGGAGATAAGGAACGAAAGATAGAAATTATCTCGAAAGTGTACAGCACATTTGGGTGCGGGCGTTTTATAACGTCGCAACTCTCGGATTTTCTTTCCGATGACGAGCTTGAGTACATGAACATGAACAAACTGAAACACCGCAACGTGGTTTCTCATGCTGGCAGTATGAGAGTCCGTGGGCGTTCGACGCAGATGTGGAAATTAAACCCGGTTGTTGTTGATATACTTAAAAAGGAAGGCAAACTATCAAATACCAAGTGCGTACCCGGGAAGTAATATGGATCGTCGGACACAATTTTCAGAAGATAGGAAGGGTTCTGGAAATCCGTTCTATGGAAAACATCATACATCAGAATGGAGAAAGATGATGCACTTGAGATTTTCTGGCTCGAATAACCCGAGGTTTGGGAAGATCGTATCAGACGAAACAATAAAAAAGTTATCAGACGCCGGAAAAAATAGACATCATTCCAGCGATTCAAAACTAAAAATATCTATATCTCATTTCGGGGAGAATAACCCGATGTACGGGAGAACCGGAGAGAGTCACCCTACATGGAAAGGCGGTTCTTCTTTTAAGCCGTATTGCCCGAAATTTAACCGCGAGTTCAGAGAGCGCGTTCGTGCATTTTTTGGGTATAGGTGTATGTTTCCCGGGTGCGGACACGTGTGGCAACCGGGAGAACGGAGACTCGCTGTTCATCACGTCAATTACGACAGAATGATGTGCTGTAACGATGTTAAACCATTGTTCGTTCCGGTATGCCCCGGAGGATGCCATGCAAAAACAAATCGGAATCGTGATTACTACGAGAAGATATTCACCGAAATGATTATGACCGAATTTGGTGGGAACTGTTATATACCAAAGAAACACATAGAGAGACTTCATAGAGAGACTTAGGAGTGGATTATCATAGATAGGGCCGACTGTGTAGCGTCTATATCGCAATTTTCATCGAACTTGCGAAAGATAGGCAAGTGTGTGGAAGATTCGATCAAGGCGCGAGACATCGCGTCTATCGTTGACTGTATGAACAAGTTTTACACGGCACTCGGGGCTATCAGTGCTGCCATTTTAGGGTATAATGGCATCTTAACCGAGCAGGAAGTGTTTAAATATCTCACAACGATCACCGAGATCGAGAAAGAATTCCGCAAATCTGCAATGGAACTAGCAGAAGAGGCATCTAAAAACACAAAGTAATCACAATCTTTTTATAGTTCTTTTACTGATATGATTATTATGGCACGAAAACGCTCCATAAAGTCACTTGCAAGCCAGAAACCATACTGGTATTGTGTTACAAAGCCCATCGGAAACCTTCGTGGGCTTGCTGCGCAGAGTACTTCGAGAAAACTTTTCTATGTTACTGATCCGCGAGAGGTAAAAGCCGTGTGGCAATATCTCGGGAACCCGAAGTTCCGTGGAGATTACGACTACCTGCTTCTGAACTATACCCCCGACGGCGTGTACAATGAAATTTTCGCTGTGAGATTGCCCGAAGAGAGCGACAGTCCACGCGGAGAATTCAATGCGTTTGAAGGAGAAGTTGATCAAATCATGTACGGATGGACAACCCGTGCGCACGCGATGGCAATGCGCGAACATGGATACACCGGGAAGCCGGAATCTGAGCGACGCGGACTGAAATCGCTCGTGGAAGACGAACTATAATAACCTTCCACACTCTTTTTGCTCATTTTGGCGCAAAAGTATTTATGTAAGTAGTGCAATAACAAACTTTCTGTATGGAAAGCATATCCACGATTGAACTTCTCAAGAAGAGAGGTGTCAAAGATCGTGATATCCAGATGTTCGAACTTCACATGCAAGGCGGAGACGAGTCCACTTTCAAAGCCATTGCGAAGAAGTTCGGGCTAAAATCAGCCGTAACGGTTTCGCGGCGAATCAAGAAAGTGCAAAAAGCGCTTTCTGATATCAATGCTGGAATCAAATCGGGGGATATCACTTTGGAAAGTGCCGGAGTCGCCGTCACTTCTCCGAGACGCGGGGGTCTTGCACCATCAAGGGGTGGCGGAACAAATTTATCCCTACCCGACAAGAATCCTTTCTTAGCTCTGGACACATTTTCGGATCTTGCGAATATATCATCCGCAGGTGGCTCCGTGATGGGTATGGGAGCAGCAACATTGTATCGGGGATTCACAGATGAAGACCTACCGTACGAAGACAGAAATAAGATGGCTATGAAGGGCGCGGCTGTTCTCGCAGGAGGATTGCTGTCGGCATTTCTGACATTCCAGAAGTTCGCAGAGTCACAAGATGTGCCTGTACGTCCGCAGGCAATACAGGAAGATGATAACGATGAATGATGCAGTAGGAGATGAAATAGACACGGCGGGCGACAGTATGCTCAAAACGAAGTGCATCAAGGGTCATAAGTTTGCGGTACCACGCGACAAGATCCAGACAAGCAGTTCGGGAAAGAGTTTCATTGCAATGTGCCCGAAGTGTAACGGGGTTGCCCGTCTCAGAAGAGAAGATGTTCTCAAGATATTCGGAGTAAACCCGCGCGATCACGCTGCAGTTGCAAAACTGTATTCGGATTTAGCTATCGGGACAACGCCGACTACCTCGAACAATGCCGAAGTTCACACCGGGGTTCTTCCGGGAAACGGAGCACAGTTCCCGACATCCGACGAACCAGAACCAAGTCCATCACAAACACGTGTGCAAGTCACCGGGCGTGGAAAAGAAGAGGAAGAGGATGACGACGAAGACGTTGAATACGTTGACTGTGACGGAAACTGCGCAGAGTGCGACGAGCCAGACTGCGAAGACCGCGAAGCAGAGTTCGAAGGAGAAGATGGAGAAGAGTCGGACGACGCGGAAGAAGTTGAAGAAACTGGTGGAAGACGCGGCGGCGAGAGAACATACAAAGCGCGAGTAGAATCCGCACCGGACGTAACCGGAAAATCAAAGTCAGTACAAAGATTCCGAGTAGGGCGTGACGACGATGATGCAGAAGGCGAAGAGGACGACGATGATCGACACGAATCTCGACGGGATAGAAGTTCCAGAAAAGTTCCGAAGGCTCATGATCGCGGCCGCGAAAGGTCACGGTCGCATGGGACGTCGGGTTCGCGGAGACAAATGAGACCAGATCCGATTGATATGGAAGAGGAAGAGTTCGATCCGAACGAAGTGTTAAAGGATATTATCGACGAAAGCGGGCTTGACGACACGTCAATCAGACGAATCTTCGACTATATCGATCTTCAACCAGACGGATGGCAGCCGCAGGCAATTCAGGGAATCCTGCAGATGTACATGTCTCCTGCAGCAGCAGTCAAGATTTCGCAGCGATATCAGGCAGAACTCTACAAGGAAGAGAAACGCCGCGAGCGCGAGCGAATGATGATGAGTCTCATTGGAGCACCGGCAGGAAACATGAGACTGAGTGATCCATCGTTGGGAATGAACAGCGCTCCGTTCAACTCACCGCTTCGTGACAGAACGTTCCCGGGAATGACGTACCCGCAGGGGCAGTACCCTCCGCAGTATCCGCCACAGGGAGGAGCATTCCGTGAAGTTCCGAGAGAGTTCCCGCCACGCGATGACTATGATCCGAGATTCGTTCCGAGATCATCTGCATTCCGTTCAACCGGAGTTTCGATGGAGGACGTGAACCGTGTCATCGATGCAAAACTCAATGGCGCGGTTGAGAGGATCACGGCTGCAATGACAAGTGCTCAGAACCGTGACCGCGAGGCATCAGAAGCACGCGAAATGCGCGCACTCGTGCTTGAACTTATAAAGGCACGATCCGCTCCGGATGCTCCGACACAGAATCCGCAAGTCACGGAGATGATGAAGGCACAGAACTCGATGCTTGACAAACTCATGGCGCACGCGCTTTCATCGGCAACAAGCAAGCCGCCGGAAGACCCGTACATGAAGATACTCATACAGGAGTTAATTCAATCAAAAAACTCGAAGGGCGCAACTCCCCCATTAGGCACGACATCGGAGGAATTATCACAGAGAATCCAGCTACAACGACTAGCGAACGATCTGGAACTAGCACAAGCGGATTTTCAGGATAAGAGGGAGGGGCGCACATTCATACGGGACATTGCAGGACAGGCACTCAGCAAGGTAGGAGAATCGGTTGCAGCAGCGTGGATCGAATCACAGCGTATTCAGGCTAACGCAGCAATGGCGATAGCACAAGCCGGAGGCGCAGGGAGCGCAGGCATGGCTATGGCAGTTCCTCCGGGTGAAATCCAGCAACAGGAACCCGAACTTGAAGCAGCTCCCGAAACTGCAGAAGTTCCGCAGGATGCCAATACATTTCGGACAAGAGGGACTCCTGACGAGTCAGGAGAAATTCATGTAAAATGTCCGACATGTGATGCCGACATGGTTGCTCATGCAGGAGATTTAGAGATTACATGCCCGATCTGCGGTTCGAAGTATCGTGCGACAATGCCGCAACAGCAGCGTCCGCAGAAGAAGGTTCCTGTATCTCAACCGTCTCCACCGCCAGCAGAGATTCACAGAGGGGAAACCTCTGATGAAACTCTTGTTCCATCGCACGGAGCTCCATTCGGTTCTTCACCCGTACCTTCCCGTTCAGAAGATGACATTCCTCAATCAGAGGATGAAATCGAGAAGCCGCCCGATGGAGCAGTTTCATACTATGAGGAGGACGAAGCGGCTGCTGCAGGAGCACCAACCAAGAGGGAATTACCGAAACATATATTATGACCATCCACGTAGGGTGATATGATGGGACTATTTAGCGGCGATTCTCTCAAGGGCGGGTTCTTTACCACGATGATCATTGATATCATACGTGGTATCCTAAACCGTGCCCTTTTGGGAACAACTCCGAAACAGCTTCGTGAATCAATCGCCAACAACACATCGCTGTGGGGAGAAGCAAACGGGGAGATTATGATGTATGTCAAAGGTCTCCCCTCTCCCGTTGTCTCGGGAATAGATGAGGCACGAAAGATTGTAGACACACAATACGGCGGATTCGATCAGGTTGTATTGAAGTGGCTCGAAACGGATCACCCGTTGTACTACAATATCATTGTAAACACTCCGGATGGTGCGGGAACAGCGTGGCTGAGACGACAGATTTATGAAATATTAGATGGAGTTAAGAGTACAGAAGGTGGAGGATAATGCCAGTAGAAGATCAGTTAATATCGCAAGTGGCGAGTCGTGCAGTCGGAACCGTTACCGATAGCATGGGGTTCCAGATAAGCAGAGTCGTTGATATCGGTGTGAACGGTCTTCTTGATATATTGCTCGGGGAATCGAAAGAAGACAAGCGAAAGGAGATGAATGAGCATCACGATAAGCTTCTCGAAATCGTGAACCACAGCAATATACCACATCTCCAAGATATTTCTTCGGTTCGAATAACCTCGATGAATGCAAGTCAGTCGCTGAAAAGCGAGATTGAGACTGCAAACTCACACATACGATCTGCGATAACCGAGCTCATGGAAGCGCGCAATCACACGAAGTGCCGAGTGTGCAGGGGGAAACTCGAAGAAGCGATTGGTCTTGTCGGGGATAAAACCGGGGAAATCCTCGAAACAAGTGAGCGTGTCCTTGCAATGCAGCGACTACGCGATTCAGGCGACATTCCCCCGGGACTCACATACGACGATTTGACAAAGAAACAGAAGCAACTCGTCGAGGAAATCGTAGATAAATTCCATCCGGCTCAGGAGCTGGAAGAGAAAGGAATACCAGAAGGTGCTATGGAATATGTCGGGAAATACCAACAGTCGAGACAGACGCGCTCGCGGAAAGGAACGCAACGACGCGGGAAAAAGCCGTCAGCGCGAAGGCATTAAGACAAAGACGATCACATTCAAGGAGTCTGACATCATTCAGCGATGGATGGTAACTACCGAAGGATGCCCACTGTGCGCTAAGATCAAGAGGGATTTAAAGAAAGAATTTAAGTCCGGCAAGATCAAGGCAACGGACGTGGGAGATGAGAAGGGATTTGAGATCGTTACGGAACTCGGGTTGCAGGAGACCCCGGTATTCGTGGTTGAACTCGTAGAAGGATTCCCGGTTAAATATATCATAGACGAGTGAAATGGCAGCGACAGATGTTGATACACGATTTAAGATATTTGAGGCTCTGGTAAAATCACATCGAATGCTTACGTTATCAGAGATTTCGAAGCGTCTTAAAATGGATCAGCAGCGCGTGTCATATCACTTGCCACTGCTCGAAAGAAGTGGTCTCATTATAAGAGATGGGTACCATTATTTCCCGCAACCCATTTTTCTTGACAAAAGACTCGAAGCATTATGCGACGAGAAACTATCGGAGATTGTGGAAGGGTTTTCTGCACTCGATATACCACTTGTTGTCGGAGAAGATCAGACGAAAGAGGAAATTATTGTATCGTGTCTGTACGCTCTTATACGCATGGTTCTTCCCGATCACGTTCATCCCCCGCGCCCCTGATAGTTTTATATACCAGAAACATCCATCATTCTCATAGGTAGTGAGAAGTATGGTTATCCTTGCAGGTAATGTGCGTGATGGAACTCAAACATCAGTTACTCCATCCGGATCTACAGACTCTAATATTCCCAATGCAGAGCTGTTTCAGGGTTCCGGATGGGCTCCCGTGTACACAAACGCGAGCGGGGGATTTTATACGTCAGCGAACGTATCTCTCGACCAGTTAACGGTGATAGCATCGGGATACGGTGTGCAGACAATTTCGATCCCGGTCTACGCTACGTTTTACGACGCGCGGGGGGTAGTTAGTGGATCTCTTACGCAACCCGAGGTGGTTAACGGGTATTTCGCAACGATCACCGATGCCACTAAGATTTTCATTCCGAATTCCTTGACAGGACGAATCCTTACAATGATGAACGGGGTTGATGACGGGGATACTGCTGTAATAGCTGCGAACACTGCGAATACCATAACGCTTGGAGGAGTAAGTGGTGGGTACTTTACTGGTGCTGTTATGAATACATCCGGATTAGCGATAGGAACGTATTTGCCTTCAACGTCTTCACAAATAGTCGGGCTTAGTGGATATGTTTACACTGTAGAACTGGATTTAACATCTTACAGTTCGTTTGATATCGTCGCTCCATGTTGCATCACTCAGGCAAATACCAGTGGGATTGTTAATCAAGACATTATTTATAACAATGTGAGCTCTTCTGTTTATGTAAGTGGGAATACCGAGCAGTTCGCAGCCGTGATATATGCTATGGGGGTTGGAATTATGAGTGGGCAGGGTGTGTTGTTATATGCAGGTGTGTAATTACAGGAGGATGATATAAAATGCCATATCTAATAACCCCGGTTAGTGTTCAGGCATTTTTCCCGAATTTCGGACTTTCAGGAACGGTATACTTAGGAACTCTCGGGGGAGGAGGAGAACATGGCGCGGTATACCCACTAACACGAATTGTATCAAGTACGCAAAGTGGGTATCACGAATACGTAGTGGCTACTAACGACCAGAATAACGCGACATGGAATATATCTCATATTAATGAAATACAGAGTAACGGACTGTCTTCAAATAGTAGCACCGGAGATTACAATGGAAATATTACATGGGATATATTTTATTACACGGGAGTAAATACTGCACCTACTGGCGGTGCTATCCCGATTGATATTATTGCAGACGCAAGGACAACGGTATCAAGTACAATCTACACGTATGATACTTCCGGGCATGTTTACCGATGTGTGGGATTTTCGTCAAGTGCTGTCTGGACTAATATCACACCTGCTGCACTTACAGCGACCTCCGTTATGCCTATAGCAAGTACATATTCAATCTCGAATTCCGGATATATAAATACGATTCCGGCGCTTCCTCCGTATGTAAACACATTGTCGTGCGACTCGTCTGGATCATTATATGCACTGTATTACAGGCCGGTGACACCATCCACTTCTGGATATGTGTTGAATGTCCAGAGATGGACGGGAATCGGGACAACGTGGGTGGATATAACAAGCGGAGTATCGTTGGTTGAAGGGTTTACGATGGCTTCAAACACGGCTGTAGGAACCGTGTGCGGAGCTTTCAGCTCGGTAAGTGGAAGTGTTGTACTATCAAGCCCACTACTGAAAACAATCGGAGCTACATCTGGAACACAATGGGTGATATACCTTTCAACCAGCAGTACATCCGGGGCATGGGTAAACTACTTGACTACATACGGGGGATACGGGATTGCAACCGCCGTTAATACAAACGGATTTCAGGAAGAATATACGATGCAAAGTTCTGCAACAACTAGTACGCAGATTACAAAGTTCGGAATCGTGGGTGTCCTGTACACGGGGACTATCATCGTGTCCGCCGCTTCGGGAGACATTTACAACATTGGTGGCGTTTCTGCAGAACCCACAAATGCACTTACGGTCACATTGTTTCCGAGCAGATCCCCAACCTAAACGAACTCTTTTTATATTTCCGTTTTAACTCACGGATATGTTTAAATACCTTGCGTTACGAAAAGAGATGTAACATGGCTGATGACGAAGGTACAGGGCGTCTTGATAAGAAAGATCAAGACAAGGTTATAGATGCGTTGAGAAGGGTATTGCAAGGTGTGGAGGTTGACGCACCACCAGCTTCGCGCAAAGAAGAGTAATTACTGGTGAACATCGTGCCCGACTACTGGCAATATGGGAAGGATACTTCAATATCGCCGGTGGCGCGGGTGGAAGTTGGTATATAAGCACAAGTGGAACATCATTCACAGTTACATCCGGGGGAAAGAAAGTGCCAAGCAAGATCGATAATTTCTATTCTGACATAGAAAATGAGCATCCGTCAGACTGGAATCCGTCACGCTGGCCGAAGGTGTTTGCACGTGTATATAACAGTGACGTTGAGGCAAGAACCGCAGGTTATAGTTCTGATGATTTCGATGGCGACGACGACCGATACTACGATTTCCTCGATGAAGAATCTATTGAAGCTGCCAGCAACGTGCGATACCGATATGAAGAGGGAGAGTTTGATTACGAACTTGCCAAAGAAGGACTTCTCGAAACTGAACCCCCTATTCCCGAAGTAGTCCCGGAGCCACGAAAGAAGAAGAAGGCTTCTAAGAAGGCTAGCGGGTGGAAAGGAAAATTCCGAAAGCCGGGGACGAAGACTTTACAAAGTCCGGATGCACTTGGGGAAGTTCTGTTCCGTTGCATTCAGTACATGGAGTCAATGGGATCACTTGCAACGATGGTCGGGGAAGAGGAAGAAAGCAGTTGTATCAATACCCTCCTCGATGCAGTTACTACGGATTTCCGAAGCTCTCACGACGAGAAGATGCGAAATGTGTACCGCAGGTCAATTACTGTATTTCCCGACTCGTATGAAGGAAACAACCCGGATATTCTCAACGAGATTCAGAACCCGAATTACGAGTTAATAACATACAGCATACCGCGTTCCAATGTGGAAACACTTCTCCGTCAGGGAATGAGTTACCCGGAGATTTACGAACAGTACGGTCGAAGAATGTCGTTCTACGAGGCAGTTGTGAAATTCTTCCTCTACAACGACAAGGTTTCCCCGGAACAGCCGCATTGCAGTGAAGGAACGGTAAAGTTTAACTGCTTATCACAGATCCTCGATCTCCGCGCTCTCAACATTGTATCACGAACGTACAATTCAAATGTACTTCACCCGTTCATGACAATGAATCAGGAATACATGTTTAAAAAGGAGAATGACCCCCTCCTTGACAAGCGTGTAATCAATATATTAAATAGCGGGGCAAAGTGTCGTGTACGGGCGACTACGTTAAGCCGAAAGCAGTCGTGGGTATCATCGTGCTTGGAAGCTGCCATGAAAAGCACGGAAAATCTCATACGGCTTAGCACATCAGACGGGAATGAGCCACTCATCCGAAACGCATCCGATTACGACTGGAACCAGCCGTGTATGACCGGATTTGATAACAAAGTCGATACAGACATCACCAGAACAGAACCGTGTATAGCATCGTTGCTTCGCGGGGGTAATGCGGGAATGTACGGGGATACGTATTCATACGCGTACCTTTCGAACGCATTGTCTCACGAAGTCGGGTCGGGCGGATCGCGTGAGGCAGAGGTGTTATCCCTTCTTCAAAAGGAATACGACTTCCTGTATTTTGACGACAAGCACGACCGAAGAAAGACAACCGGATTCGACTTCATCTTCGATAGCGGATTCTTCCTTGACAACCTGTACTCTCAGTCTTCGGCTTTCGCAGATATCCTCGGGGATTTGAAGCTTTGTAAGTACCCGGGTGTCGATGGATACGAGTCGTGCATGAACAAAGTACTTATGAAGATACGGGACAATACCTACTCTATGAGAATATCGGGAAATGACCGAATAACCGAAGCAATGGTTCGTGGTGTTCTTAATGCAGACTGTTCGTTCTATGACGCCCCGGGAAGAAAAGTCCCTTCAACGTGCATGGATTACCTGATGGCAGCTACGGCATCGAACAAGTCCTCATCGTACGGGTCTCTCGATTATGTCCTGCGCAATCTCATGAGGAAAACCCCGTTGTCCGACCTTACATGCACATCAACCGACGGAGAAAGAGTTGAATCGTGTATGGATGGGTTGATGCGGTCATCTGCAAATCCCAACGTAATTAATATGATCGATGAGATTGGTCTTCTCTTGGATCGACCGGACTGCACGGATGGATATGGGAACCACATAACCTGCATCGACAAAACAATCCAGCTTAACGAAGTTTCCACATATCTTCTCGCCCGTTCGAAGGAACTCGACAAGATGCGACAACAGGTGTCATCAACGGAAGACAGGACTCGCATCGGAGAGAAGATGCAGAAATTACAGAAGAAAGCGTATGAAATGGTAGGAGCTCATTCGGGAGATTATACCAACCCCGGACTCATCAATATCATTTACAATTACGACATCGGCAACGAGAAGTGCCACGCCCCGTCACGAGAATTTGCCGATCTCAAGGCAGAGATAGACGAGGAAATATCCGACCTCGAAGTGTGGGGAAATAAGATTTTCGGGGACAATGACAACGATGTGTCGAAGAGATTGAGATATTTAAAGGAGTTGAAAGAGTCAATCACTGCAGAAGCAGCCCCGCGCCCGACACAGGTTGCGCCGAGATTGTTTAAGCTGTATGATGCAACCCGAGACAGAATGAAGTACAGTACGGATAGCGGAAGACTTCAATCAAGCTACGCAACGTGGAGAAACATGCTGAAGCGAACGGGACTCACTTATATGGCGCAGGGAAACCGTTCTGGCGGCATGACACTCAACATGTTTGAATGCAAGGACGATGACAACCGTACAATTTCGTGTATGCAAAAACTCCTCGACTCAGTGAAGAACGAAGCGGATTATCGTTCGGTTAGGGGGATATCAGGGGATCGTGACGAGGAGAACGCATTACGTTCGGTGTTCTCGTTGCCCGGAATTTTTTCGCCGGGAATGTGTTCTGTTGACGGGAAGAAGGTATCGTGTTTCGAGTACGCATGGCCGACATACAGCCGTTACGTTTCACCATCCACGTATATCGACATTCTCGCTGGAAAAGACTTTAAGAAGAACAAATCGACACACGTTTCGGTTAAAAACCCGCTCACGGGAGCTACGGAAGACCTTACCCTGCAGGAAGCAGTGTGTAGAAACGTGTCCCTGTACGACCTTGCAGAGCACATGTACAACACACGAACTCAGCACAGTGTGACAAACGGGAGACCGCGTTTCGATGCGCAGGCTCTCGAATTGTACTCCCCGTGTGTAGGTTGCGATGATATCAAAGATCCGCTTGGAAAACGAATGTGCCTTGACCGAGCGTTGTTCGATGCGTACATCAAACCGGGCAATACATCTAAGACCGTGAACAACGCGCTCAATTCCAATGACAAGCAGTACTGGGAGTGGACAAACATGTTCGTGGACAAACCTGACCGTCTCTACAACCCGTTCCCGTACCAGAAGGACACGGACGATGTGTTTGGAATCGCGGGTGTGTACGACATAGATTACGACCCGCGCGGGTACATGAATGTGTCTTCTTCCGAAAACCAGAACGATATGGGTAAGTACTCCGATGCGGTAGAAAACTCTCTCTGGCCTGCGTTAAAGCGTGCGCGGGGCATGAAGTTCCCGAGATTCGGGGATTATAAGGATGTTGTAGTTGAAGACATTGATCTCCTTCCGAGAAAAAGCGGATCTGATGACTACCAGATAAAGCTGGCGTTCCGTGGAAATGAAAAGGACGGACGAAGAGTGGCATGGACTCAGACCATCCCGGTTGTTGATCTCTTCACAAAAGGTGGAATGCTCAACAGAGATGACGCGAGAATGTACATTTCGAAATACCGAAACGTGGACAACGCGGTCAACTTGATCATGACCAGAAAGAACTCTACAGGAAAGTCTGATACGGGAACTTCACGGATCAAGTTGATTATCAGTAACCGCCCATCTGATTTCCTCCGCGCGTCTCTAGGTCAGAAGTGGACTTCGTGTATGGGATTCAAGGCGTACAAGAGCTGTGGTATGAACCACTCTCTCCTAACGTACATGAACTTGGGATCATACATTGCGTTCCTTGCCTCGGATGAGTTCTCTACAGGATGGTTGTCACGAACATACGTTGTCCCTGCAATGGAGAAACCGGACGACACGTGGGGATCAAAGAGCAAGAGCAACACGTTCCTCGTTCTCAAGCCGTATGGTCTGCCAGACTACTCAAACATTCTCAAGGAAGCCGTTGCACGGGTACTGTACGAGAATGGATATAACAAACCGGGTGCTTTCTATGAGGAACTATATGCCGGGCGCGACGTGCAGAGATTCGTCTACCACGAGGGAGATTCAGATCGCGGACGAATGTACCGCATCGATAAGAATCGTCCGACCTGTTCACTCAGATACCTGAACTATATAAATGGTCTGAAATCCGGAGTCCTTGAACGGTGTGTAGCTCACGCTGCGGAAGGAACCCCGATTATGTTCAAGTTCTACAGATACGGAGAATTTGAACCGATTTACAAGGATATGAATAAGGACTCAGACTGGCACGACAGGGGCGGAAATTCATACGTAGTGGGTGACATAACAAGCGGAAGGGGATGCGAGGCAAACGTAAAGGATATTTTCGGAATATACATACCGAAACTTACGGAAACCATAGATGTCGGAACTTATCTCGCGGAAGCAGGACTAATTTCCGATTACGATGCTGATAACCTCAAATACTCTCGGGACTGGACTGCGTACCACGAACCTCCCGACGAGGGGCTGTATGAGATTGGAAAGGAGAAGTTTGATTCGATTACCAAGCGCATCCGCGTTGCAACAAAGACACGACCATTGACATTGTTAAAGAATGCGCCGTCTGCTGGTGGTGAGTAATGTCATACATTCCGGGTGGAATTGATCCGAAAACATGGTTCAAGGAAGCCGACGAGAAGATCAAGGAAGTCGCTGATAAGGCTAAAACCACAGCCATAACCGTTGTTGGCGGAAAGAAAAAGAAGGAACCTGTGGATTTCCGAACGATGGTTACTGCGGAGGATGAAGGCGAAGAATTCGAGGATGATGATTCATTACAGGGAAAAATCGCCTCTATCATGCACCGCGTAGTGGAAACGACCGTACTTGCAAAACCTCTCAAGAAAGAGCTAATCTACATCCTCGGGGAACTATTCCGAATATATTCTCCGTCAAAACATGAGTTGCCGGTTGTGGAGTACTGTGTTCGACTTCTACGTGGAGCCGGGTTCAAGGTTTATACCGACAAGATAAACAACGTCTACGCAACAAGGGGAGAAGTAGAAGGAGATCCGCTCGTCATGCTGAACGCGCACACAGACACCGTGCAGCGCGACGCTGATAAAGACGTTGCCGACTTCGTGGAATATGTATGGACAAATGACGCGTACACCGGGAACGGGAAGATGCTTGGCGGGGATGACAAGTGCGGTATCGCGTTAGCTCTTACGCTTGCCGTCCACACAGAACTCCCGATGAAGATCATCTTTACGGTAGAGGAAGAAATCGGTGGGCACGGAGCGCACGCAGTTACGAAGAATGATCTTCGCGGGGTTTCGTTCTTCTTTACCGTTGATCGTATGCACGGAACCGATCTCATCTCTACCTACTGTGGTCGCCCATGCGCTCCAAAAGAGTTCGTAACTGAGTTCATCCGTATTGCAAAAGATGCAACGGGTGTGACATTCAAGGATACCGGGGGTTCATTTGCTGACACATACACACTGTCGGCGATGGTTCCGGGTGTAAACCTTTCAGCAGGATATTACAATGCACACACCGACAAGGACTTCGTACTTGTAGATGAGTTGTACGATGTGATGATGTCGGTGAAAGCAGCAATCGAACACCGACAGGAACTTGATGCAGCTATCAAGAGAGCACCTGCAGACTGGCAGAGACCGAAGTACGAGTACGGGTATGGTTGGGGAGGAGGATACGCCACTGGTGGTTACAAAAAATCATACTACGATGATGACTACTACTACGGATACCGCGACAAAGGCAGGATACCTCCCGCAAGAGGTCGTGGAAGCAGCGCATTTCAAGGTCACGGATTTGTGCGGGATGATCAGACACGTCTTATTAGTGGAAGACATGATAAGAAAGGAGGGGGAGAAGGATACTGGTACGGAGGAATTCATTACGACGATGATGGGAATATCATCGATGACGCAAATATCCCAAGAGGGGAAGATGTTATCTATGACCGCGAGCTTGACACATGGGTTGATGAAGATCGCGGACTCGGATGGGACAGGCTAAAACACAAGTGGGTCAATCTCGGATCGTTGAGAGAGAAGTCACAATTGGGCGACGTGATACTCCCGAAGACGATGGGCGGGAAGAAGATTGCCGAAAAGTGTAAGATTGACTACATGAAGAAAGTAGGTCTTGACGACCGCGAGAAAAGTCCTGTCGCTTTCAACAAGGGGACAACGGAATTCGAGCAGAATATGCTTGAAAAGTATATCGACGGTGGATTTACTGACGAGCAGTGGGATAACATGCTGATGGTGGGTGCAATAGATTCCGTCCTTCACAGTGTGGGTATAAATGAGGTTACGAGAAAACGCGGTCAGAAAAGCACGTCCACTATGGTCGGCGCAGTCGTGGAATCGGGGCGAGACCTCTCATCCTTGTACGACAAGTCACCCGACGATGTGGCAACAGAAATATCGGGATTCCTCCCGGGAAGTGTGGAACATTCTATAATTCGTGATTTCATCACCGATGTGATCTCAATAGCAGAGCTTCGAAAATATGTGGACGAGGGACAGATAACTCAAGAAATGTATGTCCAAGCCGTAAAAGAATCTAATTACCGCGCAATGCACGAGGATTACGAGCATGAAGAAGAGGAAGAGTCAATACAGGACGAGCTGTTGCGCGCGGCTCGGGGTGGCGGCGTAGGAGAATCGGTTCTTGTAGCGTCGTCAGACGAGAACGCACTGTTTGATTACTTAGTCGGGGGAGAAAAACTTTATCTCGCAAAGTGGGAGATTGAAGAGCTTGAGAACTTGCGGTCGGAGATGTACCGCGACTGGCAAATTACCCCGGACGATCTCGCAGCCGTAGCATTAAATCCGGCTGGGAACGAGGAAATTGCGATTGGTATTGCAGAAGTAGAAGAGATGCTGCTTCAGCAAGCCCGAGAGATGATAGAGTATAGGTTCTATGAAGAGACCAGACCGTATACTCACCCTCTCCCGAAAAAGGGAAAGAGAGGTAAGAAGAAGAAAAAGGGCAAGAAAGGCAGAAAGCAGGACGAGTATCAGGACATGTCCATCATGGAGTTCCAGCTTGTGTTCAGTGATCCTCAATATGAAGGTAACATCCACTACATAACGAAGGGTCAGGTTGCGTCGCTGCAGAGCTGGCACGACAAAGAAATCGAGACCATATCACACGACTACGCGCAGGAACTCAAAGCACTTCAAGCACAGGGAGAAGATTTCGCCGTCGCTAAAATGCACGCTTCCGATAGTTACTACAAGCGCAGAAAGAACATGTTTCAGAGAATGGAAGATGCAATCGAATCTATGGAACTCGCACGCGGGGAAGAGGCACGCAGGGTTTACGAGTTCAAGTGGGCGGGTGTGATGCACGAATTTGTTCTCACAGAAGAGGAGATGATCTTCTTGGAGAACCTGCGGGTAAAGATGCAGGAAGAAAACCCGGATGTAAGCGAATCGGATATTGCAAACGAGGTCATCTTCGTTGCAGATGATATGATGGCAAATTGTGAAGTTGACAGCGTGTTCACGACAGATCCGTTAATGCCGCCTATGGACTTTGGTGGAAGGGGCGCAAAGAAGGAAGTCCAGAAGACAATCATCGAACCCGAAGATACAAAGACCTTGATTGTGAACCGTTCGATGAGGGACGAAGCTAACTCCGGAAATCGTTCGGAAATCATGGAAGTTGTCTTGCGCATATCTAAGAATGGGTTCGCGTATGAGGGGAAGCCGCATTACCTTGAGAAGTATTATGTTCAGGATGCGTACCTTTGGTCGGTTATGGACGAAGCGTGGAACCGTTCGGTGAACCGGGCAATGGCGGCAAAGGATTACTACCTCAAATACCACCCGGGAGATAAGGAAGGGGCTGATAACGAATACAATGAAGCATTCTCAAACAACTTCCTTGATGAAGTGAGTGAACTGGAACGCCGTATGTACGTGCTTGAACGCAGAAGAAACAAGGAGCCGACATACCAACAGGTGTTTAACAACGCCACATTCCGACTCACTACACCGGAAGCTGAGTATCTTGCCCGGTTGAAGAACCGCGATAAGATGACCAACGTGGAACTCGGTATAAAGGCTCAGGCAATTATGAATAATCGCAACGGTACGTTTGGTGCATGATGGCAAGTGTTATTTCTTTTGCATTGGCATTCGTGGCGTTATGTGTAATCATATTAGCAGTGCTAGCGTATTCATCCATTCATTTCTCTGCCTCCTTACACAAGCTTCTTATAATACTATCGCTCTTTGTTGTACTTGGAGCAGTTGCATATCCAGCTAAACGGTGAGTGCCATGACGTGTCCAACCCCGAGCGTTGAAATTCTTCACGAAAGTGGGAACCAGAACCCATTTGCAGGTGGAACCGAAGTCATAGGCATGACTCCATTTACAGTGACATTGCAGTTAAAAACGGAAACGGATGTTGTTTCTTATCACATCTTTTGGGGAGACGGCACTTCGCAGACGGGATCGTTTTCCGGTGGATTATCAAATGATCAATATAATACTGCATCGGTAACTCACACATACTCGTACACGGCAACAGACGCCCATTACCCGGTTTGGGGGTACAGACCCACAGCAACGGTCACAAACACCTGTGGAGCCGTAGGAACGGGCGATTATGGGGATTATATCTATGTATGTACGGGCTGTGGAACAATTCTCACAACAACTGGCAATGGTGAAGATGTAGTCTGCCTGTGCCTGCAGAGCGGGGCTAACCTCGCGTACCAGCAGTATGCAGAAGAGATTGCAGAGGGAACTGCTAACTTCGTGCTCGTATCAGTGGATGCAAATCCTTCAACAGTATCCATAGGTGACATTGTTCTTATTACCGCAACCGTTGAGAACAAGGGGAACGGGGCTGGACAAGCGCTGGTCGAGTTCCTCGATGCATCTGGAGCTTCGTTGGGGCAGGTTCAAACGCCTTCAATTGCAGCAGGGGGAACAGGAACGACAATGGTACCGATAATTTACACGGCTGAGTGGACGGGAACAATGAATATTTGTGCGTTGGTGTATACAGGATGACTACGGCAACAGGTGTTCCAACAGCAGCATACACATACTCTCCGTTTATTGTGTATCCGAATACGATAGTGCAGTTTACCGATGAGAGTGCCGACCCCATTCCGGTTGCATGGTTGTGGGATTTCGGGGACGGAAGTTACTCTACATTGCAGAATCCAACCCATGCGTTCGCAACCCCGGGTGATTACACAGTGATGCTCACCGTGTGGGGAACGGTATACGATTATGACAACGGTGTGAACGGGCAAAATGCGTATGGAACAATTTACGTGGAGAATTATGCTTCCGGAACGGTTATCCCGGCATTCGTAGTAACGAGTGTTGACGTTAATCCCCCGACACTTTCTGTTGGTGACTACGCCCAACTCACTGCTACGGTTCAGAATACAAGCACGGTGGCTGGTGCTGCTAAGATTGCATTCACCGACGGGCAGAGCGGGCCTTGGATTGTAACCACAACGACCCCGGTTATTTCTCCGGGAATGACCGGGCAGAACCAGCCATCCGAAGCGGTAGTTCAGGCTACAACCGAAGGATCGATGACTATCTGCGCGTATATCGTTGCATCAGGAACTTCAATTGTTTTACCCGTCGGGCCATACACAAACCAACAGAACTACACTACGTCTGCAGGTTCAACAACGACTACAACGTCTGGTTCATCGCCAGCTACAACACCGAAGGTCACATTGTGCGGTCAGGTTAACGGAAGTTCTATCGACTTAGCACAGATGACTATTCAAGGGGTTGACCCACTTATTAAGGTCAACGATTATAATGTTATAACCGATCCGCAACCGGGTGATACGGTATTGATTGAAGCCACGATGATGAACGATACCGGAACGTTTGTTAAGAGTGCAACAATCAATATAACGGCGAACGGGGAAACGATCTACTCGACCACCGTGCAGTGTAATTGGGGAGGGTTCAGTTATCTTAACTTCTGTACCGAGTACACGTTCGGAAGTACTTTCCCGGTTGCATTCTGCGCAAACGCTACAAATGTCGTAATCGGAAATGTTGGTGGAAATTGTCCGGGTGGTTGCCCGGACAACTACGGATGATGATCGAAATGTTTTTAAACGAAAACGGCAACATACACTTTACGGAGATTTGAAATGGGTCACAGAAAACACTCTGGTGGGTACTATCTGAGCGATTACGGAGAAGGCACTGCAGCAGAGGATATAATTCCGGTTAACGGTTCGTTCTCTGATATGGACGATCTGCTTGACCAGTGGAGACAGTTCGTGGGATCAGAACTGCAGTCGTTTAATATCATAAAAAGTGACCTGTTCGGGACTGGATGTGTTTGCGACCTCAAGAAGATATTCCAAGAGAATAACACAAGCCCCGACTATCTTGTATCGCTCATGCCGCGCGTTCAGGATTGTGCGACTCAGTGCATATACGACGAATATAACCAGCTACTCTCTCAATTCCTCCGCCCGTTCGTAAATCTACAGGGGGAACCGATGTCAATCAACGATCTCGGGGAAGACGAACCCGGATTTTACCGCGCATTTCTCGACGTTGCCAATCAGCGCGCAGTGTGGAACACGTGGGATTTGTTCCGACCCTCGAATACTTTGCCTAAGTCGTAATCCATTGTATCCGAAATCACCATCTTTTTTAAGTTTCCGACCTTAGCGGCGATTCCCATATTATACTGGAATTCTTCTATTCCCCGCGAGAAGATGCAGGTTATCGTTGCGTTGTCGTATATCTTGTCGATAACCGGGTCTCCTTCGCCACCGGAATTTATCAGTTCAAGCGACCACGCGTACGAACCCCAACCGTCGGGAATAAGGAGACGTAAAATAGATGATATTTCTTCTACAGCATTACGCTCTTCGTAGGCATCTTCTTCGTCGAGATCGATGTCGCCTTCGTACTCTGATGGCATATCTGTAAGGTACTTGCAACGTACTGGCATATAGCATTTTCGATCTTTGTTACCGCTGTACTAAGATCCGGATTCTCGGCAATGGGCTTAAACAGGAACCCATCAGCGTCGATGTATTGCGATAGATTGGTGAGGTATGGAGCCACCGAAGGCATATTCGTAGTTACCCACGATCCGAAATCCACGAGGTTCATGATCTTGTTGAGATTTTCCTTGCTGAGCAGATTGTCGGATGCCAACATGATCGAGAATAACGTCGTTCCCGTTACGAAATCGTCCGGATCAGCCATCATAACACATCTGTGCCCGTCGTAACAAAGCGGAGCGTCATACGTGAACGGAGTTATAGATCGACCAGTAATCACAATCGTGCTTTCGTCTAACGGAACGTTTTGCGTAGTTCCTTGAAGTTTCGGGCTCAGGTAAGTCTGCGGCTCATCATCGAACGTGTATCTCGGCGGAGCGGTTGTCGCCACGCTGAAATCGTAACACGATGGGATGTTGGCAGCCGAAGTCCACGCATTGAAATCCGTCATTGTGAGACCCCCGAGCAGTTTTACATTCCAGTGCAGCGTTGCCATAGATATAACCTATCACTTCGAATATTTAAAGGTGTTGTCGGGAAGTTTTATATACCCGCGAGAGGTATGAAGTATTATATGGAGAAAAGGGGATCGGGGTGGAAAGAACCCAAGACCGTGTTGATGCGGAATTTATACAGCGCATACCGGGATGAATGGGCAGCAGCGTATCAATACAAGATATACGCAGATGAGCTTGCGGCGACAGCAACGCTTTTCGGAAATGAAAAGCGCGTCGAGGAAGAGTTCCGTGAGCATTTCGAAGATGAATTACACCACGCCGAGCTAATATCAGGGTATCTGTTAGAAAACTATGACATTCTTCCCCCGAAAAGAATCGAACTGAAACCCTATATGTGCAGCCCGAGAGGGTTTGGAACGCTTAAGCCAATCGAGACGTATGTTATCGACGCGATGTTTGCAGAGAAAGTTGCGATGCAGACCTACGAATTCATATCTAACCTTGCCGAAGGTACTAACGATCCCGAAATCATAACCATTATGCAGGAGATTGAAGAGAAAGAAAAAGAGCATCTGAGTGATTTACAGGAGTTGTACAGGATATTGGGAATCAAAGCGCAGGGATGCCCGGCGTGATGTAACATGACAGCGTTTAACAGTCTGTGGAACGTTATAATTCTCGAATCAACGTTACCAGAATCCACAGTAGCGGGATGGATTTCATCGGCTTCGATACCTTCGTGCATTAACTTTACGTACGGAGGTGGGAACGCAGCTCAATGGGATCTCGCTACGCCGCCGGGTTCTGGTGCAAGTGTTCCGATTCCGACAACCCCGTGGACAATTGCAATATCATCGAATCAGGATTCACAGTTCTTATGGGGAACAAACACGGGATTCGCGTGGACAGCACTTGATGTATTCTCGATAGAATACGATCCAACGAATGCGTCAGATACACCGATTGCTCTCGGGGCGAGAATATGGCACGGAATTTGCCTGTGTTACGGACTCCCCGCAGATTCAATGCTTACTTCTGAGTACACCGGGTTCCTAAGTTATCTCAACTCGGTGCAATCGCAATATTACAGTGCATTCAAAACGAATCCTGCAAACATATCCGGTGATGATCTTGCGGCATTGCACGTTCTTTATTACACATACCTGATGCAGACGTATCTTCCGTGTCCGTGTTACACACAGGAACCGTCGCAGTGTTCTACTTCCACGAGTGGAACAACGACCTCGTATGCCTCGTACACTCCATTGTCACTCGAAACAGCATTAGTAGCACTTGCTGGTGGGTTGGTTGCGACGTTGATCATCGTATTATAAGATACACATAAATACACGTTTTACATAACCTTATACCATGAAAGCCGAGGATTTCGAGAAAGAGTTTCCGCGCGAAAAACTCCGCGAAATATATAAATACGAGAACGGGGCTGCGTTTGACAAGTTCTATTCCGGTGTTGTTAAGATTCACTGCAATGACGCCTTAAACGGAATTGCAGACCTGAAAGAATCCCTGACGATTACCGAGAGTCCTTTCCCATATCATTTCATGTACATGGCGTCTCTGTTTGCGGATGGCGCGGTTACAGATGATGAGATTCTGAATATGGCTACGGAGTGGGTGAAAGTAGCAGATAAATCGGGAATACCGCGTCAGGTTGCCTTCTCACGTGCTGCTCTCGCGCATGAAACCCATAGAAGAATGAAGGAATTCTCGATGGTGGCATAATGGCATTGAATCCCGATCAACTAAGAACGGCGCGCGAACTGTGGGTTTATACGTTTATCATAGTGTTTGCGGTTATCGGGATGGTAGCTTTTCTTAAAACAAACCCAATAGCATCGTTCATCACGCTTCTCGTGGGAGTTTTCCTCGGTTATACAACCGCGTGGGGCTTAGGATGAGTATATTTCCCGACATTAAAAGCAGCGCTCTTTACGAAATGCGGCGCAGGGGGTTCAAGAATTACACTTCCGCACTGTGTTTCGTGAAGGGTTGCGAGCTTATGGAGTGGGGGAAAATCCCAGAAGCGTCTGGGGAATTTGAAAGATGTATAAAACTCGACGAACATAATCCGTACGGATGGGCGTTTCGACTCTTTTGCATGGAAGATTCTGGCAAATTCACTGTTGAAGAACTTGCGAAAGCTGCGGAAGAATGGCACGAAAAGGCATTGAAGTTCGGAAACTATTATATAGGTAATCAGGGACAAAGTTCATTAGCGTTCACGTATATGTATCGTTACACGCGCGCGGCAGAGGCGGTTACGAATGGCTTGGAAAACTGATTACGAGGCAGCACGGGGATATCTAAATAAGAAAACGTTAGCGTATGCCCGAGAAATTCTCCCTAAGGATGTGGCTGTCCGTGTTCTTATAAGCGGGGATATTGATAAACACGTCCATCCGGACAGGGGTAAGGCAACAATCGCGGCTACCATTCCCGAAAATCCCGATTGGAGTAAAGCCGTTGTGGTATATAACCGCAAGTATCTCACCGCAAACATATATAATATATTGAGTTATTTCTTCGAAGCGCTCATAGTTCACGAACTTTGCCATATAAAGTTCTACCGCGAGCACCCGGATATCACGGAACCCGTTCACTCGGGCGAATACCGCGACTGTGTACTTTATTTCTTAGACGAGAAATGGGCTGCGGAACCAATTACACACCCGGATCGATATGATTTCCGCGCATATCATGGAAGTAGCGACTTAGTTGTCCCATGGTACATCGGTCAGATGGGGTTATTCTTCTGCGAATCTTGCGAAAGACTCTATATGTTCAATCGCAAAGTCCACGAATATGAGATACCCGCATGTCCGAACTGCGGGGAAGTCGATAGAAAACGATGGATTGGGCTTAGTGCAGAGAATGTCTATCGCCTCGCAACTGCAAACCGGATAAAAGACCTTCCCGGTGAAGAATGTGCACGGATTACGGAGTTTATAACATGATGAAAACGCTTAGAATCTCCCCATACATGGAAGAAGATGCCGATTTGATACTCAATTACGTGAAAGAGTTCGGGAATCACGCGGTTAAAACGTCGATGAACCCGCAAATATTCGGTTCTTTCGAGTCTGTTGATATAGAAAATCACATTCACGGATCAAACGACACCCGCGTTCTTGAGCATATACGCGAACAACTTGCAGATTCCATTCAGGATTCGATAAATACCACGTACAAACTCAAGGAAATTATAAAACTTCTCGAAGAATTAAACGATTTGTACGATGGTCATATCGAAATAACCCGTGCAACTATAGCGCAAATCGACGAAAAGATATATGCACTCAATCAACTCCCCCGCACTCGTGTCCCGGTAGAAGAATCCCGTGAGCACGAAGAGGTTACGTACCCGAGAAGGAAGACTCGATACTAATATATACTTCAAAAACAACAATCCTGCGTATGGCAATAGAGCGCGATATCTTCAATCACCTCGCCAAGAACAAGAAAGCTACGTCAGTAGATATTTCTGCAGCAATCGGAAGGGAAGTTGCAGAAGTAGAGGCTGCCCTTGCGAACCTTGAGAAGCGGGGCGGTATCCGGATGGAAGGGAAACACGCCGTTTCTCTCATGCCGGTCACAAAGTTACGAAAGTCGGACAAAGTAGTACCGGAATTCGACCCTTCTCAGCACAAAAAGCACTTGATGGGGATCGGATTTAAAACTGCACCTCAGGTTAATGTCTCGTTAATGGCTCCCCGCGATCAGGGAAGCGTGGGAGACTGTGTTGGTCAGGCATTTTCGCAGTACGCGGAAGCAGTTGCACAGACTCTTGCAGGAGAAACCCCGACTTCCGGGCAGATGGCACAGTACCAGATGAACGTTACGGACGAGAACGGGGCTTTAGTTGACATTCTATACCCGACAAGTAAGTCAGCAGCGTGCATTTACATCGAAAGCCGCATTATTGCGAATATAAATGACGATGCAGAAGAGGGATCATTTGATTGGGCAGCAGCTCAGGCATGGATTAAGAATGGACAATGTTTTGAAAGCCAGTGGCCGAGTGCAAAAGGCGGTTCTACCTTCTACAGTACTGCTCCGAACCCGACTCTTGTAGCCGCAGAAATCAAGAATCACGTTGCATCGAACTATTCTCAGGTTCAGGGTGGCGCACAACAGTCTGATATTCAGGCAGCACTCGACGCATGTGGTTTCTGCGCTGTCGGAATCCTCGTTTTCGACAACTATGGAGACATGAACGGTGGAAACGGGGACTGGATTATGCCGGAGAAGGGCGCATCCGTTGTCGGTGGTCACGAACTCTTCTGTTATGGATACGACAGCACCGGACTCAAGATTCTCAACTCGTGGGGAACTGCAGTCGGGCGCGAAGGACACCTTCCGTGGGGTTACTGCTCATACAACGACTCGGCAAACGGGTACGGAATGCAGGCACTCACGGTTGTTCAGGTTACGAAAGACATTTCTCTCGCATCCGAGTCCTCAACCATGACTCTCACCGTTGACGTTCCAGCAACAATCGCAACCGTTCCGGTAAACCTTCCTGCGGTATCACTCGGGACTGCCCCGGTCACAACGGTTCTTGAAATGAACGTTCCGATCAACTTCGTTATTACTCCTACAACTCCCGAAAGCGGGGAAACAACGAACTTTACCGAGATGTTCACAACCGGAGGAACATTCGAGTTCGTAACGGGAGGAAACCCAAACCCAAACCCACCTAACCCACAACCAAGCCTGTGGGAGAGATTCGTAGAGTGGCTGGAAGAAATCTTCTCATGGCTCTAACCCTTTTTTCCGAAAACTTATAAACACGGAAGGCTTATAACATAGTAATTATGGATGTCGAACTTTCGAAATTTAAGATTTACTTAGTTAATTCAAACCGGGCTCCAGCATCAGAGACGTATGTTACCGTTTTGGACGTGTTTTCTTCGTGGCTTTCCGCTCAGAAGAAAGATTTGCGATCATTCAGTGCGAATGACGTTGAGGAATATTACCGGAATATATCGAATGCAAATACAGCAAACATGTTTCTCGCCGCTCTCAAGAGTTTTATGAGATATCATATTGCAACAATAGATAATAACAACGATTTCCTCACAGAATCACGAAAAATCACTCAGATTTCTACAATACGCCCCCGCCCACGCAGGGGGAAACGCGAAAAGGTGGCATTATCCGAAGACGAACTCGTTGCACTACTCTCACAACTGCGTGCGAAACCGAGAACGGCGCATAACGATCTTGTATACAGTGGCACAATCCTGCATTTCTATTTCGGTGCGCGCCCGGTTGAACTCGCACACTGGCTAAGGACAAAAGGTGTGGAACATCCGGCAAAGATCGATTGGAAGAACAATCGTATGGAACTGTGGACAGCAAAAGTTCACTTCTATCGGGTACTTGCGTGGAATGATGTAATAACCCCACATCTAAAACGGTGGTGTAATGCGATTGAATCGTTTACTTCTCCGAGAAAGTGGATGACTCAACGTATTGGACGATACGAGGTCAACGGAGTTCACATTACTGCAAAGACCGGACGTAAAACCGTGCAAACGCAGATGCGACTTGCAGGGGTGAGTGATTTTATTACCGATACTATTCTCGGGCATGTTTCAAACAGTTCCGCGATTGGAGATGTGTATACCGATTTCGAGTTATTCGTGCCGCAAATCGAAGAAGTAATGAAGAATAAGCATTATATGTTAAGCGAAAGGTTGTATCCATACTTGAAGGAATGAAGATACGTAATCTATATATTGTCGTAAAACTAACGTAGTTATTATGGCACAATCAACATATACGTTCACGATAGAAACTCGGAGAATAGTGAGTCAGCGGAGATTCGTTCTCGAAATGCTGGCTGCAGTTAGGGGGCGGTTATATGTTCATCAAATGTTCGGGGAATTTAACAAGTATCGAGACAGTATTAAGAAAAAACATGCGTCGTATGCAAGCTTCCGAACAATCATAAACGATATGAAGCGGGAACGTTATATCAATCCTTCGGGGAATCGAGTCAACCCCTTCGATCCTTCTGCTTACGTCATAACAGATCGTGGAAGGCAGTACTTGGAGACGATCCGTGAGGATGCAGACTAACTATGTACACTGGATTCACCGGGGAATTTAGAAGAAGATCGAGAGAATACTTTGGTTATAGATGTGTATTCTGCGGATGCGACACGATTGGATATGATAGGCTGCAACCCGTTCACCACGTACATTACAATGCTGATCATGTGATGGATGAGTTAGATAACTTATCATACGTTGTTCCTTTGTGTGGAAGTTGTCACAGCAGGACTAAGCTTGATCGTAAGTTCTGGATAGAATTGTTTACGTGGTTCATAGAAGTGAAATGCGGTGGACGATATTTAATGCCGCGTGACAAAGATGTTGTACCGATTACGTTCATACCTCTCACAGAGGAGCTTCGTGGGTTGGATGCATTTGCAGATCGGGGAAGGGTTATCGTTATACCTCAGCGTGTGAAGGTAGATGTGTACCTTAGGTTCGCCGCAGAGGACGGGGCTCGTGATGTTGTACATTACATAGATAGAAGAACGGCAGATCGTATGATAATGGATAAAACACTGGATTTATACCCGATTGGTGGATGCGCGTTTTGTCCGGGATGTCGATTTTTTGAGAAACGTCCAGAAACCCGAGTTCGAAAAATTACGTCAAAATTGACGTAATTTTTAACGTTTTTAATAGAACGGGAAAATGGCTTAACCCTGATTAAGTACGAAACCTTTATAAATTCCAGAAAACAATAAGGATGCAAGGTAAGACCACAAGAGAAGAACGGAAAAGCGGGTTAATACGGGCGTAAATGCCCTTAAACGGGCTGTAATGCCCCGTTTTAACCTGCGCACCCCTTTTCTCCTGCAACGTTTTACCCCTAAAACGTGCAAATCCCGATAACATACGGGGTAACAGACCGCCAAACTCACCACAAACCGACAGATTTGCCCTGCCCGACGAACTCGGTCAACAGGCGAATCACTCAAACGAGGGTGAAAACGACGCAAAGGGCGCACCCTACGAGTCTGGCGCGGACACCTAAGGCACGCAGGACGAGTCCTGAGCCGAGTAACGCGAAATCCCACGCGACCTTCACGGCAAACGCCGTTCTAATGTGAAACCCGCAGGGAAAGTATGCCGAAAAGCAAGGGGTTGTGACTCCGCAGCGTCTCCAATGTCACTGTTCGGGATTGAAGGGGTGAACACTGGACGGGAGCTAAGATACCCGGATTCCTTTCAGTTGGTGTTAGGAAAGCCGGAATCGAACCCGTCTTGTTACTAATTTATGCCCATAGCGAGATTCCTTCTTCACGCCGGGTCACACTGGCGGGGTTGATTGTGCGCATTGTCTATGGGTTGTCGCAATTATGCACTCTTATAATGCAGTTTTACCGCGTTGCGCTCGCATACCGTGTACAGTATGCGCGCTGATCCATCAATCGTTGTCACGATCCGTGCGGGTTCTTGGAGAGGTGATTTAAGAAGTTATAGATAGTTAGGTATTATGGAGTTAGGTAAAAAGATATTAACGCGCCGCCGCAGAGTAAGAGCTGGAATACTGAGGGTTCGAGTCCCTCATTGTGACATTCGGAGAAGGTTGATCGAATGAAACTTGTAAAAGCGCATTTAAAACCGAGAGATACACGCCCCGGTCGTTACGGAATGACCGGGAAGGAACGCGACTGCGCAAGGAAACTAATTCTCCGCAGAGAAGTGAAAGAATGTATGAACTAATCGCAACTATACCGGGATACAACGATACGACTTGGTACGTGATCGGAGACGTTTCGTCATACGGAATGGCGTTCCCGGTCGTGTGGTATCGGTCGTACGATGCCGCGATGGAAGGAATCGAGAGTCTGAACAAGAAGTGAGGTGAAAAAAATGGTTGATACCGTGTTCTTGGCAATATGCCATTATACAGGGTGTGAAGAGTGCGGGGATGGCGGCTCTCATGTATTGGGGGCGTTCTCAACCCGCGAAAAGGCTACTAAGGTTGCAGAAGATCACGAACATCACAAGGGGCATATCGACAGAACACTCGATCATAACCCCGTTGCACACTATGGACACTTCTTCTACGTGGATGTAGAGGAATTTGAGGTAGATGTGGTGTTAGATAATGTCTGCTAAAAAGCGAAGCACGTTCACGAAGGCGTTCTTGGGATCGCCCGGAGGCGTTTTCAAGTGTTCCGCGTGTGGAAAACGAACACGGGATACAGGAGAAAATGCAAGTGTCGGTCTTTGTCCTGACTGTTATAAGGAGTGCATGATTGAAAACATGATCTCCGACGGCAAAGAACCACAATGTACCGACTGTGTGACTACACTCGTACCCGGGGATGACTCCGATTGGAAATGCCCGAACTGCGGATCGCGGTTCAATGGTATCTATCCGGGTGAATCGACGTGGAAGAAACTGAAAAAGTGAGGTGAAAAAATGGATAGTTTCGAGACTGGAAGAAATGGAACCGGCGAATCCTGTATGATCGACAAAAAACAGGTAAGTCAGCGCAAATATACACCGGAGTTACGGAGTATTCCGCTTACGTTTTTGGATTGCTTGGATCGTACCCCAAGTTGTTGTGTGGATGGCATCGCTTATTGCGCTCAACATAAATACCCCGGAACACAGCCGCGTTGTGAGGATATTGTATCTGGGAATATCCAAATCAATATTTACGGTTTACCGTATTTCGTTTGCCCGATGGGGTATGTGCGATGAATGAACAGGTAAGTCAGTCTGATAATCAACGATTGGTAATAAATACCGTTGGACGAAACCATTACTTCCATCACGCCTATGCCGACGATCATTTCTGTTTTACCGATGATGATTTGCCGGAATTATTGGAATTTTGTGCCAGTCACAGTAACTTCCCAAAGGAGATACCCGCAGCCAAGTCATGCGAGCCATGTGAACCATGCCGGTATATCGATGAGGAATCTGAAACACCCTGCACACAAAGAGGAATTAATCTTATTCTTGAATCGGCAGAGAGGGCAAAACGGCAGAAGGAGATACCCGCAGCCACGCGAGATTATGAGGTTAAAATCTCCGAACTCAACCAAGTTTTACAAAGTAGAATGGATGAAATTGGAGAGTTATATGACAAAATCCGTCAGCAGGAACAAGAATTAAAAGCAGCCACGCTGGAACTAAAAGAAGAGAATAAGCCCGGTTGTTTCGGAGCTGTCGGACTCCCGGGAAAGAGGAACGATTCCGGTTGCCCATGTAATTGGGTTGACCGGTGTAAGCAAAATCAGGAGGATTATTGATGTTTACTTTTGGTGCAAAAGAAATGGGAAGATTTCTCGAACTGTCAGAAGAAATCGGGGCCAAAACAGAATATAAAAACGGCGTTATGGCGGACTGGCCGGAAGTAAAAGAACGGTCGGAATTAATGGATAAAGCCCGGGCCCGGTATGATAAATCTCTCAAGCACGAGCCCGCAGCCACGCAGGATGTAAATGCGGTACTGGATCATGCAATCCAGATTTCAAGAG
>CAZNOW010000002.1:0-96685 GCA_964574915.1 uncultured Candidatus Saccharibacteria bacterium | reverse complement strand
TGACCTATCGCACCTGATCCAATCATCCAAATACCCTTTTCACGAAAGGCTTGGATAGTTTGGCGACGTGCGGCATTTAGAAGCGATTGAATTGTTTTGTTCTCTAATTTAGCATATTTAGATATCGCAACAACTTGTTGTCCTTTAAGGTATGTCAAACGTTTATGAAGTGACTCCATTAGCGAAAGAGCGATAATTTTTTCCATTCGTTTTGTATTTTTATGATCACGATATTCGTTAAAGGCTGTGTAATAATCACTCTTCTCTTTGTTGCGGATGATAACTGGAGGAAATCCAAGTCGCAATAACTGATAATTTATTAGTACTCTTCCAATTCGGCCATTACCATCGTTGAAAGGGTGAATCATCTCAAATTCTAGATGAAACTTGGCAATCTTATCTGTAAAAAAAGTTTGATGATCGGATTTATAATCTATTAATGTTTGATCTATCATACGTATAATATGTTCGGGTGCCGGAGCAATCTGCGTTCCAACCCTAACATATTCATTTGCACGACGAAACCTACCAGCTATTGAATCATCAATACCACTAATCAACATTTGGTGCATTAATAATATGATGTCCTTTGTTATGTCTTCTGATTTGCTTTTGTTGCGTAAATATTCAACCACTCGGCCAAGATTTATTGCTTCATAAACTTCACGAATGTCTACATTACGAGTAACTTGCATTTCAAGCAGTATTTTTTCAGTTTCTTTAAGTGTTAAGGTCGAGTTTTCAATAGCGTTAGAGTTGTATACACTTTCAGGTATTTCAGATTCGTCAATCAAGTTTAGTAATTGATCTTTGCCACTTCTAAGTTTCTCAAACTCTCGTTTAAGCTCTTGTATGCGGTACTTATATACAGCAGGAGTAGACACGTTTGTAGTATAGCAAATTAACGCTATTTTGGCAATATAGCGTTAATATTAGGCTTTTGCTATTCATATTAACGCTTTATTCTTTCACAAGTTTATACTCCAATCTGTTATATTTAAAGCATGTCTCTCTCGGTCTCATGTGGTATTGTCGGTCTGCCAAATGTCGGTAAGTCAACTTTGTTTAATGCCCTAACTAATAATCATGTATTGGTGGCTAATTATCCTTTTGCTACCATCGATCCCAATACCGGTATTGTGCCAGTGCCGGATAGTCGTCTTATAAGATTGGCCGAGATATATAAAACAGAAAAGATTATCCCCGCGACAGTAACCTTTGTAGATATAGCCGGACTGGTCAAAGGAGCCAGTCAAGGTGAAGGCTTAGGTAATCAGTTCTTAAGTCATATCCGGACAACCAACGCTATTGTTCAGGTAGTGCGATCTTTCGAAGATAACAACGTCACTTACGTCGGCGATCAACCTAACCCTAAAAAAGACATTGACGTGGTCAATACCGAGCTTATTTTGGCTGATTTACAAACTATCGATAGACGACTCCCCCGCTTGGAGAAAGAAGTAAAAGCCGATCCCAAACTGCGCCCATTATTTGAAGAATTATCAGAAGCTAAAAAAACACTCGATAGCGGTATCCCGCTTTCGGCTTCCAAAGAATGGTCAAAACCCAGTGAATGGTTGCAAAAAGAACTGCAACTACTGACTCTTAAGCCAGTGATTTACGTGTTTAATGTCAACGAGCAGGATTTAACTGATGATCATAAGAAGCAGCAAATGTCTGATTTGGTGGCTCCCAACAAGGCACTGTTTATCTGCGCAAAATTGGAAAGTGAGCTTAGAGATTTAGATGAGTCCGATTCTCAGGAACTACTGGCCAGTTACGGCGTTACTGAGTCCGGGTTAGTCCAGTTGATTCATACGGCCTTTGATGTTTTGGGTCTCCAAAGCTTTTTAACGGCTGGACCTAAAGAAGTCAGAGCCTGGACAATAGCTAAAGGTGCCACCGCTCCTCAAGCCGCTGGCACCATTCATAGTGATTTTGAACGCGGTTTCATTGCCGCTCAGATCATTAATTATCAGGATTTGATTGACGCCGGCTCAGAAACGGCTGTCCGCTCAGCCGGAAAAGCCCGGACTGAGGGTAAGGATTATGTCATGAAACCAGACGACGTCGTCGAGTTTAAGTTTAATGTTCGCAAGTAGCATTTCTGCCCATTAAACATCTGTTATAAGCTAGGTTTCATACTGCTAACGCCTTGTTCTCTATGACAATTACAGATATAGTTAAACTATGCTTGCGACTGTGAGGCAAACAACGATACTGGTAGAGTTCTTCCGCAAAATAGGCCGTCAAGAAATCTACCAGAAGGGTGATTTTGTTATCAAACCCGGCGAGCTACCGCCGGGTGTTTTTTATATTTCTGAAGGGCTGGTCAAAGCTTACAACGTCACCCATTATGGCGAAGAGAACCTGCTGATTATTCGTAAAAAGAACGAGGTCTTTCCCTTAATCTGGGCCATAACCGGACAGGAAAGACAGATTATTTACCGCACCCTGGCCGCCACTACCACTTTTCGGGTCGATCGCCCAGTCTTTATCGCTTTCATGCGAAAAAACCCTGAAATAATGGCTCCGCTGATGGATATGACGATCGAAATGTACCGGCTGCACAGCGAACATATCATCAACTTAGAATACCGGACCGTCCGGGAACGGGTTATTTCATTCCTACTGACGATGTCGCAGCGCTTTGGCGTCGAAACGTCCGCCGGCTTGTTAATCGATGTCCCTTTAAGACATCAGGATATTGCCAGTTCCATCAACTCATCGCGCGAGACAACCAGCCGAGAACTTTCGATATTAGAGCATAAAGGATTAGTTGTTAACGAATCGTCGCATTTTCTTCTAAAAGACACCCAAAGCCTGCAAGCTTATTTGTCTAGCCTGATTAAACCTACTTCCAGCTAAAAATAATGCGCTCGATAATTTGGATAATCTTGTCGTGCGGCGGAATATCCCGCTGATCGTAGTAATGATCGGTCGAAATATAACTTTCAACGACGCTTAAGCAAAAGATTTCATCAGCCGCGATATGCAGCCGATCGACTGCTTGGACGCTGGCTAAAGGTGTGGCAACAATCATCTTTTCAATCGGAATGGTTTTTAAAAAAGCAGCTGCCAGGTCAATAGCAAAACCGCTACTGAGTCCGTCGGAAACTAAAATCACATTTCGCCCTACCAAGAGACGCTTATCCACGGTATTACCTTTTCCCAGTAAGTGGTGTAATTCCTGAAGTTTCTCTAATTTTTCTTGTTCAATGTATTGGTAATATTCACCGATTAATTCGTCCAGCTCTCCCGGCGAATATGTCGAATTAAAAGATATCGATCCGTCCTGGCTGATACCTTCTACCGCTTCCAGCTCCCTCGGCAAGGTTATATCTTCACTTAAGAGCAGTGACAGGACGCAGTGCAAGGCCATGGCGATTTGAGCGCCGACCACTACCCCTCCGTCACCGAGTGCTACGACGGCGCAGTTTTCATACCGGTACTTAGGCAGCATCCGATTAGCTAACATACGTCCCGCTTGGGCTCGACTCGCGAAGTACATATGCTTAGTCTAGCATTAAGAAGGATACTGTCGAAGATTCTATTGGGCAGGTTAAGCCTTAGCGAACAAAAAATTTATTTTACTTTGAAAGTAGATAAAACCGCTCGCGGTTGCCTTTTGAACCAAGGATTTCCGAATCGGCTTTGGCCCGCACTACAAAGCGGCTTTTAGCCCAAGCTTCAAATTCTTTGAGTATTTCTCTTCTGATGCGGTCGTTTTTAATAATGCCCATATTTTTTTGGACTGAACCGTATGTTTCAAACTGCGGTTTGACCATAACTAAGATATCTGTACCGTCTGAAGCTAGCGTCGCAATATGTGGTAGCACTTTTCGCAGTGAGATAAACGATACATCAACTAAAATCATGTCAAATTGCTGATTGGTCTTAAAATCACGGATGTCAGTTTTCTCGTGTAATTCGACTTTGGGATGTTTTCTGAGCTTGGTATGCAGCTGTTTAGTGCCGGCATCAATGGCCACTACTGACTTGGCGCCGTGTTGCAGGGCGTAATCAGTAAAGCCGCCGGTGGAACTGCCGACGTCTAAGACCCGCTTATCCCTAAATTCAAGTTTCATTTTAGAAACGACACTGGCTAGTTTGAGAGCGGCTCGGCTCACATAGCGCTCGGCAGTTTCAATTTCAATGCGGTCGGAATCGTTTACTAGACTGTTAGGATCGATGATAATCCGGTTATTAATTTTAACGGCACCGAGTTTAATTAAACTTTCGGCCTGACGCCTGGACGTCACTAAGCTGCGTAAGATCATCACGCGGGCTAATCGCATTCTAGCCATTTTTTAACTCAACTTCCGCTACCACTTCTTTATAATCACCTTTTTGTTCAACGATCGCTACCATATGACACATAAAACTGTCGCCCTTAGATAAGCGTTTGTTCCCTTGCACTGTAATATGAGGTCGAAAACTAAAAACCGCTTTGGTGGATTCGTCTACCAACCAGGCCTTTTGGGTTTTTAATATTTGACGCAGTTTTAGTGCAATAGCCTCTAGCGGGCTGGGAAGTTGAATCAGACTGACTATTTTTTGGCCTCGGTAGCCAAAATGCGCATCTTCAGAGACGGTCAACGTAAAGGAGTTAACCGCTTGCAGTTTTTGCCTAATAGCTTCGGCTAGTTCATCTGAGGATAATTTAGCTCTAAACCACGGAATAAGGGTTATATGCAGGGGCCACTCGACAAAACGCAAACCTGGTTGAACGGGCTCAATAAAGATACAAATTAAACGGTCGCCAACTTGCACATCAGCCCTTCACCCGCTCACGGTAAGCACTGGTAGTGGTATCGACTGATATAACGTCTCCGGTTTTGATAAAAGCCGGCACCTTAATGGTTATTCCGGTCTCCAGAGTGGCATTTTTAGTCACGGCCGTACTGGTATCGCCTTTCACGGCCGCTTCGGTATGGACTACTGATAACGGCACGTTTTTGGGCAAATCCACATTGATTGGATTACCGGCAAAAAACTGCAGATTAACGATATCGCCTTCTTTAATAAAACCGGCGCTATCGCCGATCAGTTCGGTCGGAACGGTAAACTGTTCAAAGCTGGTTTGGTTCATAAAGAAAAATATTTTTCCGTCGTTATAAAGATATTGAACATTTTGATTGGTAATGTTGGCGGCTTCTAATTGTTCATTGCCCTTGAATGTTTTAGGCAGTACCCGTCCGTCGAGCAAACTTTTAATACGGACATTGACGATGGAACCGCCCCGCCCCATGACTTTTTGCGAATATTCCACTACTCGGTAGGGGATGCCTTCAAGCTGAAAAATAGTTCCTTTTTTAAGATCGGTAATACTTAACGCCATGTTCTTCTCCTTACTCTAATCGTTCGGCTATCATTTCGACTTGAGCCGATAGCTGAGCTACGTCAACCGGGTTAAAAATATTGTACTCACTAAGAGTTAATATACTATTTCTGATTTCTTCTAGTCTTTTTCGGGCAATTTTCTGATGCTTTAGCTGCTCTTCCCTGGTTTCGGATAATTCGTAATCGCGGACTTGCAACCGGGATTCAATTAATTGTTTTTTAATCGTCCCAACACCCTTAGCTGCTGGCCGGTCCAGACTATAAACATCAATCCCAGCTAAGATACTGGTGATAGTTTGTTCAAGGCTTTTAGCCATTAGATAAGGTGATGATTGGGTCATGTAAATTACCTAAATTGGGGCGTAAAAATAATAATTATCTACTCCAATACATCCGTTTACTGAAAATATTAGTATCTAAAGTCTTCTAATTACTAGTTACAAACGGTAACAGCCCGATATGCCGGGCGCGTTTAATGGCCCGCGCTAAGTGGCGCTGCTGACTTTCGTTCAGGCCGGTTTTTTTGCGAGCCTCAATTTGTCCGTAAGTATCAATGTAGCGCTGTAAAGTCTTAAAGTCTTTGTAGTCAAAAAAAGCAACATCGGTTTTAGGTTTAAAAATTTTCGCCATAGTTAAATTAACTCCTTTCTTTCTGTCCCTAGATCAATTAAAAAGGTATGTCGTCCAGATTAATCGGCTCATCACCAATATCTTCAATCACCACATCGGTGTCTGATTTGGTCGGCTTAGGTTGATCGGTTGTCGTTGTCGGTGCCGCTCCCCGGCTATCGACAAAGTTAAAATCTTCGACAATAACTTCGATTTTTGAGCGCTTTTGACCGCTTTCCTTATCTTCCCAGCTTCTCTGGTCTAAATGGCCACTAACTAAGAAGGCCCGGCCTTTCTGAAGGTACTGGGCAATCACATCGCCCGCTTTACCCCAAGCTACACAATCAATATAGCTAACACTCTCTTGAGATGTACCGTCTTGGCCGCGCCAAGTACGATTGACGGCCAACGTAAAACTAGTTACATTCTGACCGTTTGGTGTGGTGCGTGTTTCTGGATCACGCGTCAGATTACCCATCAGGATAACTTTATTAAATCCTTTTGCCACTGTCTCTCTCCTCCATTCTTAATCGATTGTACGCTTGCTTACTGCTCATCGCTATCTTCTTCATTATCACTAACATCCTCTTCTTCGGCCTCAGCATGTTTGGCTAGCAGCTTAGCTTTTTCGGCGTCAGCTTTAGCAATCGCCTTCAGATCCGGCTTTGTAATTAAAAAGCGAATGACCTCATCGGTGATATTTAAAGTGTTCTCAACTTTTTGTAGGTTAGTTGATGGAAATTCGACACTATAGAAAAGATAGATAGCGTGTTCATTGCCTTTAATAGGATAAGCTAATTTTCGCTTGCCCCAATTATCGACGTTGGTAACTTTACCGCCGTTGTCGCTAAATAATTTTTCGACGCGTTTACTAGCCTTCTCCAGATCGATCTCCAGATCAGGATGATACAACACGGCAATTTCGTATTGATTCAAGATAATCTCCTTTGGTTAATGCCGGCGTACCTGATAGTCACCAGCTGAGTTAATATGGGCTCATTGTAACTTATTTACCTCTGTTAATCAAGAGACCGTAAACAGTTCTTCCAAGAGTGGCTCACTATAGTAATTCACTACCGAAAAATCGTGCGGGATTAACGTGCCACAGACTACACTACCGATATCTTGCTGCCGACGCGGTACTAGCCGTCGTTTTTCGGCAAGTTCATATTTTTCTCGAAGCGGTTGAGTGGCGGCCTGACAAGCTAATTCAATTAATTTAGAACAAAGCGCATCTTTAGTTGCCCTATCTTTGGTGTCCAGGAATTTACCAATATCCACATCAGTAACGGCAGGCTGGCCATGTAAGGCGGCATAGGCTAGTAAAAAAACTCTGACTGGTTTGGTACGTTCGACACAAATTTTCCCGCATTTTAGCATCATGGTTCGCTGATTTGGAGTTAGCGGTAACAATTCAGGATAACCGTCGGGATCAAAATTAATTGCTTGGTCTGGAATTACGCCGATCGTCGCCCACACTACCCTGGTAAAAATATCTTCTGGTTGCATATTACTCGGTAGGTCCGGACCACGAAAAAAATGGTGGTATCGATTGTGATGCAACCTATAATCGCCCCATTGTTGTCGGCAGGTTCTCAGGGCCAGCCCGGCAATCGGATCAAGATTAACGACATCTGCTCTGGGATGAAAAGCGTGGTGCCAGTCTTCTTCGGGCGATTTACTCGTCACTGCAACGCGTGTTTTAGCTGGCCAAGTTGACTCAGGATGCAATGGGAGTGGAATACCATATAAATCGTCAACTGGCGTCGGCATTAAATGTTCAGTTGATCGAGTCATGTTCTAGACTCGATATCTTTAATAATTAAAAAACTTCTATCAAATTTAGATAGAAGTTTATTGCTCGCCTTTGCTGGTTGATCGACTTTAATTACTAAGCAGTAGCCAGCCCATTTATCTATTTGCCAATGTTTATGGTTTGTCTCCGTCACCTGCTCGTTTTTTGGGACTTATTTTATACACATAGCATAAGCAAGTTTCGTCAAACTCTCAAGAAAATTGTTTTGTATTATGAACAACGGAGCTATAACTCTGAATAGATGTCGTCACTTGATGAGTCATCCGACTCTGACGCAGTACCATTACTACCAAATACGGCATCCATGCTTCCGACTAATACTTCTCGGGGACGCGAGCCGTCGGCCGGTCCAACTATTCCCTGCTCTTCCATGGCTTCAATTAAACGAGCGGCCCGACCATAGCCGATCCGCAGGCGCCTTTGCAATAAGCTAGTACTGGCTTTTCGTCCTTCAATCACACAGCGGACAGCATCTTTAAACATGTCATCATCAGCGTCATAAGTACCATAATCGGTCACGACACTACCCCGGCCATTGAGGGTGACCTGCTGACTGACCACTTCATCGTTATACTGCGGCGGACGCTGGGCGCGGATGAAATCGGTCACTCTGGTAGTTTCTTCTTCACCAATAAAAGCGCCTTGGACACGCTTTGGTTTAGCCATTTCAGCAGTGAGCAGTAACATATCGCCTTGGCCAAGCAGTTTTTCAGCGCCGACTTGATCGATAATCGTCCGAGAATCAACTTGTGAAGCTGTAGTAAAGGCAATACGGGCCGGGAAATTGGCCTTGATTAGTCCGGTAATCACGTCAACACTCGGTCGTTGGGTGGCAATTACTAAATGGATACCCACAGCTCGGGCTTTTTGAGCAATCCGGACGACCAGCGCTTCAACATCGCGGGCGGCCAGCATCATTAACTCTGCCAGCTCATCGATGACAATAACGATATAAGGCATACCTTCTTCTCTTTTGAGGGCGTTGTATTCTCTAATATTGCGTTTCCCGACCTCCGATAAGGCCCGGTAACGACGCTCCATTTCAACAGTCGCCCACTTTAAGGCGCTGATGCACTTTTCCGGTTCGGTAATGACCGGGGCCAGTAGGTGCGGAATATCATCATAAGGCTTGAGTTCGACTTGCTTCGGGTCAACTAGAATCAGCTTTAAATCAGACGGCGAATTTCTAAATAACAAACTAGTTAATACGGCATTGATCATAACTGACTTGCCGGCGCCGGTTTGCCCGGCGATCATGAGATGCGGCATAGTATCCAGATCAGCCACAATTGGTGCGCCGGATATGTCTTTACCGATCGCAAAACCCAGCGGACTGGTTAGGTACTGCCACTCATGAGAAGCAAAAATGGAACTTAAGCGAACGGTAGCGGCCTTTAAATTAGGCACTTCGATACCAACCGCCCGTTTGCCGGGAATCGGAGCCTCAATCCGAATGGAATGAGCCGCCAAATCTAGTGCTAAATTATTATCCAGCGCAGTGATCCGACCTAGTTTGATGCCGGCTGGCGGTTTTAAGGTGTACTGAGTCAGCCGGGGCCCGACATTGGCCCCTTCCATTTCGACTTCAATATTGAAATTGGCTAAGGTATCCCGAATGATTGCGGCATTGGTATTAATATTGCCGGCGTCGGCTTTATCTTGTTTTTGATCGAGCAAACTGATACTCGGAAATTGCCAGTCCGGATCGCCAGTGGTTGTAAGGGCTCCCTGTTGGGTAGCCGGCACTAATTTCTGCGTGGCGTTTCTTAACTCGGCCATATGTTGGGCATCGTGATGGACAATCGGCACACCTTCATTTAGCTTAAAGCCGTCAGCTTTGGCTTTTAAGGCAGCCAAATCATTAGCTTCATCTTCTTCATTTTTTTGATGGATAAACAATCTAAAGAAACGCGCCAGTACTTTCGGCGTGATACCGAAAGCAAAAAATATGGCCAGGATAGTTAGTACTAGAAATAAAAAGGTCGCCGGCAGTTTATCCAGAACACTTAAGGTGCCGGTACCTAAAATTTTGCCGATGACCCCGCCATGACCCCCCTGCCAGATACCACTAATTAGTTTTGTTACAAACCCAACATATAGCAGGCTGGCCGAAAAAATTAAAATACAGGCCATACCGGCAAATTTAGACAATGAAAGGTTATGTTCTTCGCTGACGAATAACACCACTCCCCAATAGACTAAGGCTACCGGGACTAAATAAGCGGCCCAACCAAAAACAACATAGCCAGCATGAAATAAATTAACCGGTAAAGGTCCGCCGCTGTTAAAGCCGCCGAGCAGCAAAAATATAGCCAGCAAACACAGTAATGTACCGACAGCTAACGCCTTAAACGGTGATTTTTCTTCGTTATCGTTTAAAACCGTTAGTTTTTTCTTAGGACGTCTTTTATTTTTAACTGCCATAGCTTCCTCGATTATACCCTCGTTACTTCTTATGGTCTAGGTAGCTTAAAACCGATGAGGTATCTGGTTAATTAGTTAATTGTAACAATATTATAGCAAATTTTACATCAGTTGTCAAAAAGCTGACGCTTATCACCGACCTGCTAAGATTACTTTAATCAACCCTTGGATCTTGGGTCAGTAATCGAGCGCGCATCTCTTGGAAACGCCGCTCCTGCTCCGCTACAATCTCTTCTCCCGACTTCGTATTACCGTTACCATTTGAGCTGGTACTTACTTCACCCTTAGCTCCAATGACATTGACTACCGGGATGACAATCGGGCTGCGCTGGGTTTGGTCAAACAAATAATGAGTGACATGATCCTTCAGCTCAACCTTAAACCGATCCAAATCCACTCGCTTAAAGCGCTGTTGGGTGGCTCGGCGCAGTTCGGTGCGCAGCCCGTTCATCAGATCTTCATTGTCGCGCATATAGATAAATCCGCGACTGATAATGTCCGGACTGGTTAGTAAATTGCCGGTTCGTTTATCGATCGTCAGAACTACGGCTACCAGCCCTTCCTCACTGAGCAGTACCCGGTCTTTAACCACGACGTTAGAAACGATGGCACTGGTTTCATCGACTAAAATGGTACCGTGCGGCACCTCCCCGATCATCTCCATTTTATCGGGAGTTAAAGCAATGATTTGACCATTGCCGGCATTCAGACAATTGGCCCGTGGTATGCCGCGCCGGACAGCCTCTTCTATATGATATTTTTTAGCCCGGAAGGCACCATAAATCGGCACAAAGAACTTCGGCTTAATCATATCGATCATTTCGCCGTATTCATCCAAACTGGCGTGACCAGAAACGTGCAGCGGTCCGCAGCCGTCTAAATCATGCGTGGTATGACGATAAACATGGACTCCCATTTTCATTAACTGATCGACCATGTCGCCAATTAATTTATCGTTGCCGCTTTCTGGAATTGGCGTACTCGATAAAATAACTGAATCCTGGTCTTTTAGCTTGATGTGTTTGTGATCACCAGTCGACATGCGCTGCAGTGCTGAGCTGGGTTCGCCTTGTGATCCGGTACAGACGACTACAACTTCGTCATCACGTAAGTTAGCGACGCTGGCAATTGGTACGAAAGTACCCTTCGGGATTCGAATCATGCCCAGTTTGACTGCCACTTCAAGGGTACTCATCATGCTTCGCCCATCCATGGCAATTTTGCGTCCGTGATGGGTAGCCGCATTAACAACCATCTGAATGCGGTTGATGTTTGTTGAGAAGATGGCAATAAAGACACGGCCAGGACATTTACCCATTAAATCAATAAAGGTTGGTTCAATGGTGCTTTCCGACGGTGTTCGGCCAGCCCGCTCGGAAGTCGTACTGTCTGACATTAATAGCAGTACCCCTTCGTTACCGAGCTGCTTTAAGCGATCGGTGTCGCTACGCTCATGATCTAACGGATTGGGGTCCAGACGAAAGTCGCCAGTATTAATGATCCGGCCGACCGGGGTATCTAAGATGACACTGGTACTGCCAGGAATGGAGTGAGTCACTCGGACCAGTTCGACAAAAAACGGACCGATTTTTAGCCGTTCATGGGTTTCTTCATTCATGATGATGGTACGCAGCTGGAAACCTTCGGGAAACGGCAGGCTAAAGCCTTCAAATACTTTTTGAATCATGCCGATAGTAAACCGGGAGCCGTAAATCGGCGCCGGGATACGCGGAACGATGTGCGGCAAACCGCCGATATGATCTAGATGGCCGTGCGTAATAATATAGGCACGCAGCTTATGTTTGATCTGTTCGAGATAAGTCGTATCGGCAATACCGTAATTAATGCCGGGTAAATCGACACCCAAATCATTACCGCAGTCTAAAACTACGGCATCGTCCTGATATTCGACGAGAAGCATATTCTTTGATCCGCCGCCGTCCATTCCGCCTAAGCCGATAATCTTCAGCCGGGGGCGGTCGTCGATAAGATTAGCCCGGCGCTGAGTATCTGGTTGTGGGATTGCCGCCGTATATTGATCGGCGATGCGTTGGGCATCCATTTGTGATTTCTTTTGGGCCCTGACGGCTTGACCCCGCGACGTACTTAAATGCGGCTGGGATGGCATAGTCGGCAGATTATTCCCCGGTCTGGGCGGTTGGTTAAAATTGTGATTGTTGTTTGGGTTCATTAGTTCTCCTTGAGTTATCTAATATTAATGTTTTATGTAGCGTTAGAAGCTTGTTTAAGGACTGCTGGGATTTTGGCAAAATCGTCGATCAGAGTCTGACGCATCCCGCCGTTATATAAAGCAGCAGCCGGGTGAAAAAGCGGTAGTATGACCAACGGATAACCTTTATCCGCTTTTGCAGCGGTTGATTTCTCCGGTTTAAAATTAAGACGTATTCGTTTGGGCTGGCCATGGCATAAGCTGATAGCGATGTCTGGTATAAAACAGCTTAGGCTATGACTGCCAAGGGTAATTAAGACTTTCGGTTTAATGATTTCTAATTGAGCTTGTAAATAGGGTAAAAAAGCCCGCTTTTCGGTCGGTTCAGGTTCCCGATTGTTCGGCGGTCGGTATTTAACGATGTTGGTAATATAGACATCCTCTCGCTTTAAGCCGATCATCCCCAGCATTTCATTTAGAAAACGGCCGGCCGCACCGACAAACGGCTTACCTTGTTCGTCTTCGTTTTTACCGGGCGCTTCGCCGACAAACATCAGTTCTGCCTGCGGATTACCGTCGCCAAAAACCAGCTGGATGGCGCTTTTGGCCAGTTCCGGACAGATCTGATCGCTGATGATTTTGGCTTGAACCAGGTCAAGCTTTTGTTGATTGGTGGACATGGAATATTTTCCGTATTAGTCTGATGAAATTTCGCAGTGTTCCGATAAAAGTAATCAGCATTAAGCCGTACCACCACCAGCTGCCGCGGTCGATAGCCAGTGAGGCAAAACCGTAGGCCAATAGCAGCTCGGCGGCCGCAAAAACACTTAGACCCCCAGCTGTCTGATGCCATTTAGAAATGTTAACCAATATTGAACGTACCTGCATCGGCTATTCCTAAGTTGTTAAACACTTTAACGACATGTCTCTTGGTTTATTCACCCTACTTCTTGTCTTGAAGCTCGTGTTGAGCAGCTTTCATACTTAAAACCAGCCGGCCACGGTCATCGACCGCCACCAGTTTGACGTCTACGTGATCACCTTCTTTGAGTATGTCACTCGGTTTGTTGACTCGGCTGTCTTGCATTTCACTGACATGAACCAGACCTTCTTTGCCTGGCAGTATCTCTACAAATACCCCGAAATCCAGAACACTAACTACTCGGCAATTTTGGTAAATCTTACCAACTTCCGGTTCGGCAGTCAGAGTTTGGATAAATTGAATGGCCCCGTCGATTGATTTTTTATCAGGACTGGCAATTAAGACCGTGCCGTCATCTTTAATATCAATTTCGGCTCCGGTAGCGGCAATGATTTTATTAATCGTCTCGCCGCCTTTACCGATAACTTCACGGATCTTTTCCGGATTGATGTGAATCGACTCGACTCGAGGCGCATAAGGACTAAGTTCATCGCGCGGTTTTTCCAGAGTAGTAAGCATATGCTTGAGAATCAAAGCCCGGCCTTCTTTGGCTTGAAGTAAGGCTTTTTTCAGTATCTCTACCGGTAAACCGTGGACTTTCATATCCATTTGCAGGGCCGTAATACCGTCTTTGGTGCCGGCAACTTTAAAATCCATATCGCCAGCAAAGTCTTCGGCATCCGCTAAATCACTTAAGATAAAGGTTTTTTTATCATCCATGATTAAGCCCATGGCAATCCCACTGACCGGGGCTTTGATCGGTACTCCGGCATCCATCAGTGCCAGACAACTGGAGCAGGTGGCGGCCATACTGGTTGAGCCGTTTTGGCTCATGATTTCCGTAACCGACCGGACAGTATAAGGAAAAACCGTTTCGTCAGGCATAACCGGCAGTAAAGCCCGTTCCGCTAAATAGCCGTGACCGATTTCGCGCCTGCCGGGACTGCCCAGCCGACGGACCTCACCGACGGTATAACCCGGAGCGTTGTAATGATGCATATAACGCCGTTCGCCACTATGTTCCATGGTGTCGACTAATTGAGCGTATGAAGGAGGTGCCAAGGTCACGATATTCAGAGCCTGGGTTAGGCCGCGGGTAAATATACTGGACCCGTGGGCCCGCGGCAGAACTCCGACTTCGCTGGATAGCGGCCGGACATCGGTCAGGGCTCGTCCGTCGGGACGGATACCGTCTTTGATAATTCCCTGGCGTACGTCCTTATGGACTGCCATGGTAAAGGCTTCTGCATATTTTGATTTAACTTCAGAAAATTCCGGACCGATTTCTTCTTCAAAGTGACTAAACATAGCGGCCTGTAGATCCCTAAGCAGATCGTTTCGTTCCGGATAAGGTGCTCGCAAGCCGGTTCCGAGGCGTCCTTCGAGCCAGGTTTCTACCCGCTGCTGAATGTCGCTATCGATCAGCTCCAGCTCATATACCTGAGGCGTGACGCCGACTTTTTTCACTAATTCTTGTTGCAAAGCTATGGCCGGCTGAATTGCTTTATAAGCAAATTCGAGGGCCTCGGCAATTTGATCTTCACTGACTTCTTTGGCTCCGGCTTCGACCATGGTAATGGCCTGCTCGGTACCAGCTACAACTAAATCAAGCGAACTGCTGGCTAGCTCATCGCTAGACATAAAAGCGGTCAGTTTGCCGTCTTTTAGGCCGACGCGGACACCGGCAACCGGTCCTTCAAATGGCGCTCCGGTCAGCATTAAGGCCGCACTCACGGCGATCATGGCGATAACGTCCGGACGAAAGTCAGGATCGCAACTTAAAACAGTGGCAATAGCTTGCACTTCATTGCGATAACCTTTCGGCCAGAGCGGACGGATCGGCCGGTCGATAATACGCCCGGTCAGGATGGCTTCGTCTGACGGACGACCTTCCCGTTTAATATAACGGCTGCCGCTAATCTTGCCGGCGGCATAAAATCGTTCTTCATAATCGATACTCAGCGGAAAATAATCCATCCCGGTGGCGGCGGTATTGCCGACCATGACCGTACCTAAAACAACGGTATCGCCATAACTGGCCATGACCGCAGCTGAACTGCGGAAACCGAGTCGCCCGACTTCAAGCGTCAAGGGTCGACCGCAAAATTCGGTTTTAATTTTTATGATTGATTTACCTGAAGGGTTAATTGTCTGTCCCATAAGGTTATTTCTGACCTTTCTACTACATCAGAGTGGTATTTTTGTCCTCGTAAGCAGAGTGCAAATATCCAGCTATCCTTGTGCTTAATAATATCGGCTGGTATATCTGTAGCTCTATTTACGAGCACATTAAAATAATCGATGTTTTAAAGTGCACAAGCTGGCGTCCTCGGTTATTGAGGGGGCTGGTCTATGCGCTGTTAGCGACGAATACCTAGTTTTTTAATCAGCTCAAGATAGGTTTGGCTATTGCGAGTGGCGATGTATTTCAGATGGCGACGGCGTTGACCGACCAATTGCAGTAACCCGCGTCGGGCGGCAAAATCTTTTTTATGGACTTTCAGATGCTCGGTTAATTCTTTGATGCGCTCAGTAGCCATTGCTGCTTGATTAGCAGATCCGCCGGTATCTGTTTTATGAGCCTGAACTCCAGCAATAGCAGCCTGTTTTTTCTCACGTGTTATCATGTTGGGCACATTATACCAGAAGCTACCGAAGTCCACAAGATAGCTATTGAGATAATAAAGTATTCAATCGAGGGTGACCAGCTGGCTAGCCAGTTGTTCTGGATGAATATTTTGTACAGTCACGGCATTTTTAAGAGTAAATTGCCCGATATTTGTGCGGCATAAGTCAGCTAAATAGGCTCCGGTTTGCAGCTGCCGTCCGATATCTTCAACCAGTGACCTGATATAGGTACCGCTACTGACCGTGCTTTGAAAATGAACTAACGGATACTGATAACTGATTAATTTGTTCTGATAAATCTTAACGGTCCGCGGCTCTAAGCTGACTGACTGGCCGGCCCTAGCCAGCTGATAAGCCCGTTGCCCCTGAACTTTAATGGCCGAATAAATCGGCGGGGTTTGCTGCAGCTCGCCGCTAAAATTTTGGAGCACTGCACTGATCTCATTGGTTGACGGTACCCGGTCACTGATTAGCTGCTTTTCGCCTTCCTCGTCACCTGTAGAACTGGTCTGGCCGAGACGGGCGTAAACATCGTACGTTTTATCCAGATGACTAAGTTCCTGAGCCCGGCGGGTATAATGAGATCCGATCAGCACAATTAATAATCCGCTGGCTAGCGGGTCGAGAGTGCCGGTATGTCCGACTTTCAGGGTTTTGGGCTTTACACTTAAGGCTTGAGCAAGTAGCTTGCGTACATAATTAACCACATCAAAAGAGGTCCAGCCTTTGGGCTTATCGACTAATAAAACACCTTGCATGCTAGCAATTGTACTAAAGTTAGCAAGATATCAGTTATAAATTGTCACTAAAAGTTATGTGGCGGCATGAATGGCGGCGGTACGGTCGGAGGCGGGGTGGAATCATTAGGAGCGGCTGGCGGCATCGGAGGCTGCCCCGGGACTTCAGGGGGTAAAGGCATATCTAGCGGCGGATTACCGTTAATATTACTGTCATCTTCCGGGGGGACTAGTTCGCTTGGTGGAGTAATTTTTTTAGTCGTTAAATTACCGTCTTGGTCGATTTCCACTTCATGATGATGGAGAGCCGTAGTTGGGTCCTGATCAGCATGTAACGGACTGCCTAGTGGGCTGGCACCGAGTGAGTCAACCGGTTTTAGGGGTTCTTTACTGCTTTGCAGGGCTTGAAGTACATCCTGCCGGGCATTATCCACATCAGTTTTGGCTGTGACCTGTTCTTCATTTAAGTGCGGACTATGCACATCTTGTTCGATTTTTTCCAGCGTTTCGGTATCACTAGCAGATGTTAACGGTGCTGCCGGTGAGTACGGAGCTGCGGGGGCAAATGGGTTATTGGCTGGCGAGGCGGGAGAAGATGTTGGTAAAGGTGGCTCGGGTAATTCGGTCGGCTGACCAAATTGAGCCGTCGGACTTACACCTGCTTGCGACATTAACGGTTCGGTAGGTTCTTGGGGCGGTAGATCGAACGGATTAGCATTACTCGGCTGTACCCGGCTACTCGTTGACGGTATACTGCCAGGCACTGCTGGTTCATCAATCAGATAATCGTGTCCGGCGGTCGGAGTATCATCATCATTTTCCTTTTCCAACTCGGCACTGAACGGGTTATCGTTGGTCGATGTACTATATACGCCCGAGATTTTCGGGGGCTCCGGAATATTCAACATATCCCGGTCCGGAACTTCAGAGGCTGGACCGGGCTGAGCCGGTACTTCAGGTAATTGGTGACTAATTTCCAATGTTCCATCTTCGGGTTTTGGCAATTCGCCGGCGGGGCTTGGAGTAGCAGATGATTGGTTATCGGTTGGGTTAGTATTGGGCTGTGCAGTCTTTAAGTCACCTCCCTCTTCTAATTGGGTGGCAACTAATTGCTGGTTGGCCCCGGCTGACATTAAGTCCCCAGCTAAACTCATAGTTCTAGGCGTAGTTTTTTCGTTACTAAACCGGGCTGTCTCGGCCACAATCCCGGTTAGTAGTGCGGTCGCAATTTGCTCGTCTAGGACGCTTTTGTCCAGATCTTTGAGCAGCATGGTAACTAGCTCAGACACTGAACTGGCACTGGTATCTTGCCAATTGATTGACCCGAGGTTGCCGTTGGCGGTGTTATTGATACAAATAACTGTGGCGTCATGCAGGATTCGGCCGTGGGTAGTGATAGCTTGGTCAAGTTCTTGCTGCTCATGCGCCCCTAGTGCGATGACAGCGTCAACATTAAAATCACCCTGGCTAAATTCTAAATCTTCTTGGCTTAGGCTAGTTTTATATGGCGTTATAAAAATGCGAACTACTTTATCTTCGACTTTGTAGCGCAGTTTATCAGCTTTGGATTTATCTAAGGCAATTATAAAATCTCGCAAACTGTCTGGGTTTTGCTCAATAGTTTCTTCGGGCTTTAAAAATTCCAAAGTACTCGGCACTTCACCGCTAAAAACAGCGGCCACGTGTTTCTCCATTTTATCCAACCCGAGGGCCAGCCCGATACAGGAGCTAAGCAAATCGACATTGGGATTATTCCGAACGGTCACTAAGATATTACGAGCCTGTTTCAAGCGTTCAATAACTTGCTGTTCTGCGTTTTCCATACTTGTTTATTTTAACCTTTAGCGTGAGCTTAACACAAATAATTACACTTGTCCATAAGCGGTCGATTAGTCGGGCAATTTGCTTTACAAGATGGGCGCTAATCTGTTATAGTCACTTGGAAATCAGATTAAACTCGAAGGAAAGTTATGCCCATTATTAAATCTGCTAAAAAGCGAGTTCGAACCGCCCGTAAAGCTACTATTCGTAATAGTAAAACCAAACGCGCGATTCGAAGTACAATTAAACTTTTCATTAAAAAAATGTCTTCAGATTCATTAAGCAGCGCTCAAAGTGCGATTGATACCGCCGTTAAGAAAAGATTAATTTCCAAAAATAAGGCAGCTCGGATGAAAAAACAATTAGCCGCTAAAGCCAAAACTGCTTCCACTAATACGGCTGCCGGCAAGAAATCGACTGCTAAAAAAGTTGTCAAGAAAACCACCGTTAAGAAAACGACTACCACTAAAAAACCAGCTGCCAAGAAACGTTCATCGCCATCTAAGAAGTAATCTTAATTAAGAATAGCTGTAGTGCTTCGTCTAAATCGATGTTTTCGAGTTTGGAGCGCATATCTATGGCTACTAGATCAGTAATTAATTGTTTTAAACGAACAAAACTGATTAAGGAAGCGGCTTTTTGACATTTGCGGACGGTGTAAGGATTAAGTTTAGAATCTTTGATAATCGCTTCGGTGGAGCGGTCACCGGCCGTTTTAATGATAGCCATAACCCGTAACTGCCAAGTCAGCATGGCGATTATTTGGGCTGGCTCAATCTTTTGCTCACGCTGTTCGCGGTAGATAGCCATAGCCTGTTCAGGGTGAGCGCTGAAAGCGGCATCCAGCAGTTCAAAGATGGTACTTTGCGGCGTTTGTTCGGTTAATAAGTTGATCGAGCTTTGGGTGATTTGCGGATTATAGAGCAGCAGCTTTTCGATTTCATTAGCCAGGTATTGTTGATTCATACCGATGCGCTCAATCAGCAGACGGGCGTCCGCCGAACTTAAAGTGCCGTCTTTTGCTTTAACTAAATCGATCATCCACCTCGCCAGGTAGTTTTCATCTAATTCGTTTAATTCATGGAAAGCCGAGTTTGCTTTTAGAAACTTGGCATAAGTCAGCCGTTTATCCAGAGTCGGTTCCACTAAGATGAGATCGGTTGTTTCCGGAAGCTCACGCAACAGTTTCTCGGCTTGTTCAACAAACCGTTGGTTGGCGCTGGCGTTAGTGATGACGACTAGTTTTTTATCTGCTAAAAAAGGCGTACTTTGAAGGCTTTCTCTTATTCGGTCAAACTCGACTTCTTGTCCCTCAAGCCGTTCAACGGCAATATCCCCATAACTGGCAATAAAAGCAGCTACTAGATTATCTAGTTCTGATCTTATCGCAAACCCGTTTGCTCCAGTTAGCGTGGTAATCATCGCCTTAATTATAAGTGAAAAACTGAGTTTTCTTGGTTAGGCAGATTTTAATGATCATTTCGATAGATTCCGAGGCCGTTTTTGGCAATGCGGACAAAGATGTGTTCCTCTTCCGGCAACCCTAATTTTTATAATTTCGGTGCCGCAGCGGGGGCAGGCTTGGCCGTTGCGCCGAAAAACCTTGGCAAATTGCAAATAACTGCCTTTTCGCCCTTCAGCGTCAACGTAGTTACGATCGGTAGAACCGCCTTTATCAATACCAATCTGCAGTATTTTAACTAAAGACAACTGCAGCGTTTGGATATGCTTATCAGTCAGCTGATTAACCAGCGTTTCGGGGTGTATCTTAGCCTCCCATAATGATTCGTCGGCATAGATATTCCCTACCCCAGCGATGACTGTTTGATCAAGAAGCACCGCTTTAATATTTGATTTTACCCGCCTTTGCAGTTGGTGCTTGAAAATCTGCCAAGTAAATTCCGGCTCCAGCGGTTCTGGGCCCAGTTTTTGGATGAAATTAATATTAGGTATTTCTAGCGTCGGCAGTAGCCTTATCCAGCCGAATTTCCGCTGATCGTTAAAAAACAGCCGGCTGCCGTCAACGAAACTAAAGATTATCCGGGTAGATTTATCCGGCAGTTGACCGACCAGTGAATCAGTCGGATGCCCGGCTCCGAAGCGAACTGTTTGGCCTTGAAACACCAATTGGCCAGTCATTTTCAAATGAATTACCAGCGAGTACCGATTAGACAGTGCGATTAATATAACCTTGGCTCGGCGTTTAACGCCTAAAACCGAAGCTCCGATCAGAAATGATTTTTTAAAACCAGCTTCTTGGATAAAACTTTTGGAATTAAGCACGTCAACGGATTTAAAAACCAAACCAGACAGAAGCCGGTTCAGACCAATACACACCGTTTCCACCTCTGGTAATTCGGGCATAGTACACTCTATTATACCTGTTAGAATAAGACTATGACCGAATCACTCTCATCTATATTAAGTCAAAAGGATTTTAGTGATCCCCAGGAAGCGGTGGCGATTAAAAAATACGTTCAGGATAAATATCAGGTTAGCGTGGAAGCGCTCGTTCGCGGTCACGATCTGATTATTATCACCCCGAGTGCCGCCCTAACCAGTACTCTCCGTTATCAAATTCCGCAATTACAAGCCATTGCCCAAACAGATAAACGGATTGTCCTTCGCACAAAATAACCAAAATTACAGCGTAATATTGGCAGTGACCGTACTGTAATCCGGTATCTGATCAATAAATAGCTGCTGAATCACCGATACATCTCCCTGAAACGTGCCGGTTCCACAAGATGAATACCAATAACGTTCCAGATTGCTGCTATTACTATTAATCACTTGGAAGATATAGCGGTCGCCTAAGGCACAATGACCGCGTTCATCGCTTAAAGCCGGGTTATTGTTGCCGTTAGTAAAACCATTTAGAGCCAAAGCTTTCAGAAAGACAGCATAGGCATTGGTACTCATTGGATAAGTATTGAGAGTGACAACTTGACCCTCATATCCTTGAGTGACTTCAATTGAGGACTGAGCACTACCGACATTGATAATAATGTCATGATGGGTTGTCTCGGCGGATACCGGCGAATCGATAGTATATTGAACGGTTGCGCCAGAATTGACATAGCTATTTAAGTTAAGCGGCTGCTGGGGAGTACCACTCAGGGCGTGAATAATCAGAATTATCACAATAATAATCAAACCGACAGCCAGTAAAAAACCGATTATATAACGTGTCATTTCTCAAAACTCTCTATAAACGATTATTATGATATCATAAATTACTATTTTTGCAACTATGCGCGGAGCAATTTTTCGCTACAATAGTGCTTATGCGTTTACGTTATGAAACCGGCATCGGCACAATGGTGCAATTTATCGTAACCAGCAGTTTAAGCTTTTTAAATACCATCATCTCGATAGTTGCCGGCTGTACTAGCGGTGTAAACGGTGCTTGTATCAGTAATACATTAGTGTCGCTGGTTTTAATTATCTTAATTATTTTCGCGCTGGGGTTTTTGCTGGTGTTAGGTTATGCCGCTCAAGAGCGTCGTAGCAGCCGGTTAGCCAAATTCTTAATCGCCTCGGAAATAATCGCAGCTTTTATTTTCTTATACGATACCCAACACGCGACTAACATACTCGAACGGCTGACAAACTTAATATCCTGCTTGTTATCTATTTGGGTGATTATTCTAGCCTGGCGGCTGTCTCGAGCTAAAGGCGGTCGGGTGGTTAAGCTGCGCAACCGGCGGCGGCCGACTATCAAAGATTAGTTATTATCTAATAATTGTCCTAAGTCGTTTTTCATTTGATCAAACGACCGATAAAGAATAGCTGGCATGCCGATGGTGCGGGCACCAGCACAGTGCCTAGCTTGATCGTCAATAAAAATGCATCCTGACGGTTTGACACCAAGGCGGTTGGCAGCTGTGGCAAATGCCCCCGGATCCGGTTTAATAAAGCCCGATTCGTAAGATAAAGTGACCGAATCAAACAGCGAAACATGGTCGTCACCCAGCAATTCATTGAGCCGATTACTGCCGGCGTTAGATAGCACGCCGATTTTATACCTAGGCTTGAGGGAGATTTTAATGTAGTCAAGTAACGGTTGATTTGGCCGATGCTGTAATATCTCGCTTTCAACTGCCACCTCACTTAGGCCCGCCAGAGTAGCTAATTGATGATTGAAATCAGTTTGGCTGAGCTGGCCCCGGTCAACATCGGCAATTAAAGCTAGTGCTTGCTGTTTGTTTTTGATATGACCATCAAAATATTTATCGATAAACGGTAACAACCCGTCCGTTACTAACACTCCGTAGCAATCAAAGATGATCGCTCTGGTCATTCTTACAACTCGCCCCAATTATTGCCCATACTGGTATCGACAGTTAACTTAATGGGCAGTTGAGGATAGATGTTTTCCATTGTCAGTTTCAGTAAGCCGGCCACTTTGTCGGCATATTTCTCCGGACATTCCACCAAAATAGAATCATGAATCTGCAGTAACATGCGGCAATTGCTGTCTAACTCCGTCAATTGCTTATCGATCTTGGTCATAGCTAATTTCATCAGGTCCGCTTCCGTTCCTTGAATCGGCATATTCATGGCGGCCCTTTCGGCAGCAGCCCGGACGGCATAATTAGACGAATGAATATCCGGCATCGGCCGGCGGCGTCCGAAAAGCGTTTCCACGTATCCGTCTTTAAGGGCCCGCTCTTTTAAGTTATCAAGGTAGGCGATCAACGGTTTACGGATAGCCATATATTCGGTTATGAAACGTTGGGACTGCTCGTAAGTCATGCCAGTGGCTACCGACAAACCGTGCGGGCTCATACCGTATAAAATGCCGAAATTAACTATTTTGGCGGTCCGGCGCATTTGTTTGGTGACGTCTTCTAGCTGACGGCCGTAGACTAAAGCCGCGGTCGCGGAGTGGATATCAACATCCCGATTAAACATATCGATCAGCTGCTTATCTTGGCTCATAGCCGCACTGAGCCTCAGCTCAAACTGGCTATAGTCAGCGCTAACCAGTTTATAGCCCGGCCCAGCCACAAAGGCAGTTCTAATTTTTCGGCCCAGATCGGTTCGGACCGGAATATTTTGCAGATTGGGGTCGGTACTGGAAAGCCGTCCGGTTTGCGCAATTGTCAGATTGAAAGTGGTATGGAGCCGGGATTTTTTATCAACTAAAAGCGGCAGAGTATCGACATAAGTATTTTTCAGTTTAGTGACTTCCCGCCACTGGCTGATTAATTCAATAATCGGGTGTTGGCCTTTGAGCTTATCCAGCTCGCTGGCGGCAGTACTGTAACCGGTTTTACCCTTTTTAATCCCGGCGGTGGACAGACCTAAATGCAATTTGTTAAATAAAATGTCGGCTAACTGGTTGGGGCTGCCGATATTAAATACTTCGCCGGCTTGAACATAGATTTGCCGTTCAATACTGGCAATATCTTTATTAATTTCCCCGGCCATTTGCTTTAAATAGGCCGTATCCAGCTGAATACCTTCGTATTCCATCCGGGCCAGTACCGGTATAACCGGCCATTCGATATCTCGGGCCAGATCGGTTAATTTCGGAATGGAGTGAAGCTCTTTGAGCTGCTGTTCGTATAGCGTCTTAATGACAGCTATAATTTCTGGCGCCCGGGTAACATATTGTGACGGCTCAAGATTTTCAAAAGCCGGCCCTTGATATTTCAAATCTGCTTCCGCTAAATCGGTCAGGGTTTGTTCGCGGCGTAATGAATTTAAAATAAAAGCGCCTATGAGCACATCGTGAGCAACTGCCGGCAGTTTAGCGCTACCTAAGGCCAGCAGTACTTCGAGTGTTGCTTTAACGTCGTGCCCGATCAGCGGCGGTGCCGTCTGCAGTAAACTAATGACCTTTTTGGGGTCAAGCCGTTTCAGATCAAGGGCGTAAACCGTTAACCCGTCTGGACTTAGTAAAAGCATCAAAGGACCGTTGCCGTGCTCCCCTTTTGACCAGGAGTAAACGTAAAGTTGCGCAATGTCTTTGAGTTTATGTGCGGCTAGTTTGGAGTCGCTATCGATGACCTCGCATTTACCGACCGGCAAATGATGCTCGCTTTTAGCCAGCGTCTCGTTATGATTAGAAATCGCTACTTGCATAATTTCCGGCAATTGGCGAGCCAGGGTGCGAAACTCCAATTTCTGTAACAGCTCCTGTAACTTAGCCGGCTGGATTTTACTGCCGTCGACTTCTGTTAAATTAAGCTTCAAGGGCGCATCCGTCCAAATCCGGGCTAATTCTTTACTCAGCTGAGCGAGTTTTTTACCGGCAACTAATTTATCGCGGACCGATTGTTTAATCAGCGCCAGATTGTCATAGACTCCGTCAAGGGTTTTAAACTGCAGCAGCAGTTCCATGGCCGTTTTTTCGCCGATCCCGGGAACACCCGGTATATTGTCTGAAGAATCACCCTTAAGGGCTTTAAAATCTAAAAATTGTTCAGCTTTCAGACCGTATTTAGCGGTAAAACTTTCCGGCGAATACAGATCGATATTACTCAGCCCGTGTTTTAAAACATAGACATGCACATAAGGATCAACCAGCTGTAGCATGTCCAGATCACTGGTGACCAGCAAAGTTTCAATCTTTTTTTTAGTAGCCTGAACGGCCAATGTCCCCATCAGATCATCGGATTCGTAATCATCCATTTCGTATAGCGGCCAGCCGAAAGCTTTCAGCAGTTCCTGAAGAATCGGAACCTGCTCATAAAAATCCGGCGGCGGCGATTTGCGGCCAGCTTTATATTCCGGGTATAACTTCAGCCGGCGGCGGATATTGGTTTTGGGCTTGTCCCAAGCAACTGCCACATAATCTGGTTTCAATCGGCGCAGAACTTCTAGTGCCATGGTAGCAAAACCGAATACTCCTCCGGTTGGGATGCCTTCTTTGGTGGTTAAATTCGGCATGGCGTAATAGCCGCGGTAAAAAACACTTTTGCCATCAATAATGACAAACTTCTTACGCTTCTCTGATGGCTCATTCATATTATTTAGTATAGCTCAGTCACCTAAACGGCTCTATTTAAACCTCGCGCAACAGGCTATCCCAAAGTGTATAATGAGCCTGAAGATGAATACGGTGGGATCAGATAGGCGTTTAAATTACTACCGGATGTTGCCGGCGGATGTTATTGCTGAATTGCGGAGCCATAAGATGGGGCTAACTAATGCCGAAGCTGCTCGCCGCTATGACCAACTGGGACCGAATTTGTTATATCAGGTCCGTCATCACTCCGCGCTAGAGACCTTTTTCAGCCAATTCAAAAATATAATGGTTATTGTTTTTCTGATCAGTACTGTCGGGGCTGTCTATTTACAAGCTAGCCAAACCGCTTTTTTGCTAATCCTCATTTCCCTTGTAATTATGATTCTTGGTTTTAACAAGGATCAGAAAGCGGAAACCTTATTTGAAAAATTGGATGATTTAATTTCGCCCCGGGCCAAAGTCATCCGTAACGGCGACACCAAAACAATCGATTCCGCCAAACTGGTCTTAGGCGATATCGTGGTTATCGAAGAGGGCGACCTAGTACCGGCTGATTTACGCATTTTAGATGAAGTCGAACTTAGTACGAACGATTATGCATTAACCGGCGAGTATGGCCCCTGTCGTAAGTTTGCCCATGCTTTGTCGGTCGCCGTGCCGCTGCCCAACCGGCATAATTTGGTTTTCATGGGGACCACGGTAGCTAGCGGCAAAGCTCACGGCATTGTTATCGGCGCCGGAATGCACACTGAACTTGGCCGGGTGGCTTCGCTATGTCAGATCATGCCCGGTAATACATCGTCCTGGCAAGCTGAGATGAAGCAGCTGACCGTTCGTCTTTTCCAAGGTTCATTGGTTTTAGCGGCTATCCTGGCCGTAGTAGCCTGGCAAGCCAATCTAGGACTGAAAACGGCCTTACTATTTGCCATAGCATTCGGCGTAGCTATCTTCCCCAGCGGCCTGTTTGCCGAGCTCTTTTTTAGCTTGACTCAAACCGCCCGCAGTTTAGTTAAATCTCGGGTCTCAGTTAATCAGCTGGCAGCTCTAGAAACACTCGGTGCGACTAATATTATCCTGACTGATAAATCCAGCCTGCTGTCGAATAAGGTAATGACCGTCAATCAGCTACTGATCGGACGCACGCCTTATCGGACTAGCGGTACTGGTTATGAACCTAGCGGATTTATCTTAAACGATCAGCAAAAACCGCTTACCAATCAAGCCTTGGAAGCCATGACGCTCTTTTTTACTACCGGAGTACTGGCTTGTAATGCCAAGGTCAGCCAACCCGATGCCCAGCACCAGGACTGGTATGTGATTGGCGAGCCGGTCGAAGGGGCTATTTTAACCGTAGCCCGTAAGGCCGGGCTAAACACCGAGAGATTACCCCTGACCTATCCCGAATTACGGGAATTCCCTTACGATGCCAGCCGTCAGCTGATGAGTTCAGTCAGACGTTCAGGTGATCAAGTCATGGTTTTTGTTAGGGGCGCGCCCGAGGTGGTGCTGGAACACAGTACCAAACTTTGGGATCACGGCCATGTCCGGCGTTTGACCACTGCCGATCAAAGCTATTTCAGTCATTATCAAGAAACCGAAGAGCAAAACGGTCTGGATAATATTGCTTTAGCCTACCGTATCCTGCCGGTTTCTACTAATCTGGAAAAACTGGATTTTAGCGAAGCCGAACAAAATCTAATTTTCTTAGGCATGATTAGCGTTAACGATCCGCTGGGCGAAGCTGTTCCGGCGGCTATATCCACCGCACAACGGGCATATATCCAGGTTTCTGTAATCACCAGTGATTATCCGGCTAGTGCTAAAGCCTTAGCAGTTAAAGCCCACCTGGCAGCCCACCAAAACCAGGTTAAAGTGGTGACTGCCGACGAATTGGCGGCCTTATCAGATAGCCAGATTATGCAACTTATCGATGGCGGCGGCGTCATCTTTTCCCGAGCTACCGCTGAAGATAAACTGCGAATTGTTGAGATCGCCAGAGCCAGCGGCCAAATCGTGACAGTCACCGGCGAAAGTTTGATTGATCTGCCGGCTCTCAAACAGGCCGATATCGGCGTCGCCTTAGCTAAAACTAGTACCGATGCTACAAACGATGCCGCTGAAATTACACTGCTCGACAATCATATCAGCGCCCTGGTTTCGGCCATTGAACAGGGACGAATTACTTTCAATAACCTCAAAAAGACTATCGGCTGTGCTTTGACCGATAACTGCAGCCTATTTTTCGCCGTGCTATTTAGTTTGGTCGGTCAAGTAATGTTTCATGTTCCAATGGCGATTACGGCCATCCAGGTATTAGCTATGAATGCCCTTATCCAAGTCTTCCCGCTCTCGGCTCTCAGCTGGGATAAACCGCTGGGCAATTTAATGCATAATCACCCTAGCCGTTATAAAGATCACGTCATTAACAATGCGGCCGTGAGGGAGTTTATCTTGTTTGGCTTTTTATCGGCCGTTTTGGCTTACATTAATTTTTTGTTATTTTTTACCCGCAGAGGATTAAGTCCGGCATACATCGATTCCAGCAGCAGTTTGTATGCCCAAGCTGTCACTTTGGCCTTTGTAACAATCGTGCTCTGCCAATTTATGAATTTGCTGCTTGTCAGAGCCGATAAGCACAACAGCTTGTTCACCAAATTTCTATGGTCTAACAAAAAGCTGCTGATTGCTTTTGGTATATCGCTATTTTGCCTACTCAATATCCTCTACAACCCCGTCATCCAGTCATTTTTCCATACCGGATCGTTAAACTTGGCCGATTGGCTGACGGCTATCGGAGCGGCCACGATTTATCTGGGCATCCGTTTATTCCAACGGCATACCCGTAAGCACACCCGCCTAGCCGTGATTAAACTTCACCGGGAAGTTCACGGTAAAACCTCAACGGCCAGGATTTAGTAATTAACCTTTAATGTAGTCGTGCAGTTTTTTGGCGTCGCGATGCTTGCGCAGTTTGGCTAAGGCTTTTGCTTCAATCTGGCGTATCCGTTCACGAGTCACCGCAAACTCCTGCCCAACTTCTTCGAGGGTGTGACTTTTGCCGTCTTCTAGACCAAAACGCAGCTTGATAATTTTCTGTTCGCGCTCAGTCAAGGCATTCAGCATGTCTTTGACCTGCTCTTTAAGCAGCTGACTGGTAGCCGACTCTTCAGGAGTAACGGTATCTTCGTCTTCGATAAAATCAGCTAAAACCGAGTCATCCTCGTCGTCGCGGATTGAAGCATCGAGGCTGGAGATATCTTGCTTGATTTTCATGATATGTTCGACTTTATCGACGTCGATTTCCATTTCTTTGGCAATTTCTTCGTTAGTCGGTTCGCGGTTAAGTTTTTGAGTCAAACGGCGCTGAGTCCGGAGCAGTTTATTAATAGTTTCAACCATATGGACCGGGATACGGATAGTGCGGGCTTGATCGGCAATAGCCCGGGTAATGGCTTGTCGGATCCACCAGGTCGCATAAGTGGAGAATTTAAATCCCTTATTGGGGTCAAATTTTTCAACAGCTCTAAGTAGTCCGGTGTTGCCTTCTTGAATTAAATCAAGCAGATCCAATCCTCGGCCGACATAACGCTTGGCAATCGATACTACCAAACGCATATTGGCTTCAGCCATTTTATCTTTGGCAATTTTATCGCCGGAAGAAACCCGTTTAGCTAGTTCTAATTCTTCCTCGGCCGTAAGCAATGGGATTTTACCGATTTCTCTTAAATACAACCTAACCGAATCATCGGCAATATCATCGTCCAAATAACCGGAGGCTTCTGGAGTGACAGCTTCTTCTTCCTCTTCTTCCAGTATCCATTCATCACTAAAGTTCTCGGCGTCGGGTTCAGCTAAAGTTACTTCCACATTAGCATCAGCTAGTTCGGTATAAAGTTTGTCGAGTAGTTCAGCATTTTCCGGTACTTCGGGAATGGCTAGTAATATCTCTTTTTGACCGATATGGCCGTCTTTTTTAGCCTGTTCAGCAAGACGGGTTTTAACCGCCTCTAATTCTTCTTTGGATTTAACTTCTACCGGTTTGTTGTTGGGCATCCTTAAACTCCTTCTGTCACTTGATTGAGTAATAAATCGAGCTGTTTAACCTGTTTTAACAACGGAGCAGTTTGGGCTTCGTTGGCCGTGTCTAATTGTGCAGCTAATTTTTGCTTTTGAGTTTTCACGTAAACTTCAACCAGTCTAGTCTGTAGTCGAGTAGCTTCATATCCCAGTTCGGGTAGCTCGACATCCTGGTAGAGCTCTTCATACTCTAATTCTAAGATTTTAACATATTCGGTAATCGATTTCAATCTGTTGGCGTCATCCTCTTTCAGATCAGGGTTAGTTTTAATAATTTCCAGTAGTTTTTTGGCTTCATCGCTCAATAACATGTCGGCAGTAATGAATTTAATCTGGTCGCGTAAACTGGGCACTTTAAGCGCCAGCGCCAGAAGATGATCCTGAAGCTTGCCGTATTCAACTAGTTCGGCACTTGGAAGTACCGGCTGGTTGCGGATCGGTTTTCGCAGCACCTTACTATCCGGACCGGCATGCAGTTTGGTAACTATCGCCTCGTGGCTGATGCCGATCGTTGAAGCAATTAAATTAAGATAATGATCTTGTTCGACGCTATCTTGTAAACGGCGAACTAGCGGCAGCAAAACATCAGTATATTGGCGCTTGCCTGGTGCACTCTGAATATCTATTAGCTGCTGATAACGCTTCATCAGCCAGTCAAGCGCATAGCTATGTTTGGTTATGGCGGTTTGCCAGAGTTCCGGATTCTGACGGATTAACTCATCAGGGTCTTTACCTTGGGGGATATCAATAATACTTAGCGAAATACCGATTTTGCTGGCAATCGGGATAGCTCTTTCGGTAGCCGCTAAGCCGGCCTTATCATTATCAAAACAAAGCCTGATATCGCCGGTTAGCCGACTTGTAATTTTAAGATGTTGCTCGGTCATAGCCGTTCCGGCAACGGCCACTACCTGATGGACACCGGCTTGGTGACTGGCGATAACGTCTAGGTTGCCTTCGGTAAAAACGGCGAAATTATTTTTTCGGATAGCTTCTTTAGCCAGATGCAAACCGTAAACGTGACGCGATTTGTCGTAAAGCACCGTTTGGGGAGTATTGATATATTTTGGAGCATTGGGATTATCTCCAAGAATGCGAGCGGTAAAGCCGATAATTGCTCCAAACGAATCTTGCAGCGGAATCATTAAGCGATCACGGAACATATCAGCTGAATCCCGGTATCGCTGGGTACTCAGTCCGGCTTGTTTGATTTCCGCATCATTAAAGCCCTTGCTCTTTAAGAATGCCGTTAGTTCATTACCGCCTCTTGGTGCGTATCCGATTTTCCAAGTTAAAACAGTTTCTCGAGTAAACTTACGTTCTTGAAAAACATAATCCAAAGCGGGCCGATATTTAGTCAAATGGTGTTGATAAAATTTAGCACTCCATTCCAGTAGCTCGTGTAATCGAGCCTTATTGGGCCCAAAACCGCGATCGGGTTGGCGAAACTGTTCCAGATCAATGCCGGCTTTACGGGCTAATAGTTCGAGTGCTCCTTTAAAGTCCAACCCTTCCATCTCCATGACAAAGCTGAACATATTGCCGCCTTTTCCAGATGAAAAGTCATGCCAAATTTGCTTCTCCGGGCTAACCATGAAGCTCGGTGTCTTTTCGTTTGTAAAGGGGCTTAGACCGCGCCAATTGCGGCCTGATCGTTTCAGCTGGACATACTCACTGATAACATCCTCGATACTCAATCGAGTCCTGATCTCGTCCATTGCATCCATTGTAGAAATATTGTACGCCATTTACTCTTTTGGGTCTCAAGTAATTGTCGGCAATTTTGGCACAGTTACAATGCTTATGATTAAATATGGCTATGCCCCCATTACAACCCTACGGTAATACTCCCGCGGGACCAAACCCTGATAATTATGATTTTATCGTCAATTACGGGAAGCACCGACATCCGAACCAGCTATTTTCAATCAATAATTCCTCGCTTAAAACTCGGCTGATGGTAGCTGGTGCCGGCGGTATTTTCTTGATTATTATCATTTGGATTTTAGTGGCCTTAATAACTAGTTCCGGCGGTACAGCCACCACTCCTTTAGTTTCCATCACTCAACAACAAAACGAAATGGCGCGCGTTTCATTGGCGGCGTCGCAAGTCGCTACCGAACAGCCGACTCAAAATTTTGCTATCACTACCGAGCTTAGCTTATTAACCGAACAACAGGCCTTTATAAATTTCTTGCACGGTTTGGGTAGCAGCCCCAGCAGCAGTGTTTTACAGGCCACCCGTAACTCCGGAACCGATTCAACGCTTCTTACTGCTAAAAATAACGGGACTTACGATCAAACCTATCTAACAATTGCAAAATCTGAACTAACGACTTACGAACATTCCCTACAGCAGGCATACCCGAAAACCAGCAGTATGACCGAAAGACAACTACTGAGCACCGCCTATAACCAAGCTCAATTATTACTGCAGCAAAGTAACCAAACCGAATAAACTTACAACTAACTGATTTTGGGAGTTAATTGGGCCACCACCAAATCGTGGGAATGGCGAATTAGGTCCTGTACCTCTTGCCAGTTCAACTGGCCGCTTAATACAAGCGTATTCCAGTATTTTTTATGAAGATGGTCACCGGGCATGACGCTTTCATATCTTTGGCGCAACACTTTTGATAACAGGGGGTCACATTTTAAGCTGATCTGGACTGGGTTTTTGCCTTCTTTAATAATGGCAAAAATTTCACCGCCAACTTTATAGACTGCCAGACCTTCGCCAAAAGGATATTCACGGACGGCGTTTGGGAAACTCAAAACATATTTTTCAACTTCAGCCTGATTCATGGCCTTCATTATAAAACGACACCGCTTATTTTTTAGTTTTTTACGAACAATTTGAATTGCTAATCGAGACGTTGACATTGGTAGAGTTCTGATTGCTGACACTGCCACTACTGGCATTTCCTCCGCTAGCGCTACCGGAAGTCGCCGTTTGACTAGAGTTATTATTAATAATTACCGAGTTATTATTTTCCGAGCATTGATTAGCGGCAACCGCTGAGATTTTATTACCAGTCAGTGACACTGGGTTGCTTTTGATCGACGCCAATGCTGTTGACCCAGTAAATGATCCGATTAAAACCAGAGAAAAAATGCTCATTATAACTCCGAATGTAAATCTCTGGGCTATACCGGTTTGATGCTGAAGATATCTTCGATAACCCAATATACGATATGGTTGTCGAAGTTTTAGATAATCGCTTAATCGCCGCACTTCTTCAATCATCAATATTAAAGCCGCGAGATATATTACCGGCAATATGACGATTGGTCGCTTTATAAATAGTAACCAAGAACCAACATTAGGAATATGCCAGATAACTTTGCCAACTACACTTGATGCAGTTAAAGGCCTATCAGGGCTTTTATTGGCATCACCTTTCGTAATGAAGGCGGGTACCTTATTGCCAATTAAATATTCCCGAATAATCCTATGCGAAATGGTTGTCTTAGGATTAAGCGGGTTAACATAGGTAATAATATCCCCAACTTCTAGCGAAGCTGTGGATACCCGATGCGTCAGTATTAATGAGCCTGGTGGTATAGCCGGGCGCATGCTAGCGGTTGGAACAATCAGGGCCTTCCAGCCCGTACCTGACCATCCAAAAAGCAATAAAGCACCACAACTTACCACCAGTATCACTACACTTAAACTTGTTGAGAACCGTCTAAGTATATTCATCTAACTCGCTTAAATTAGTTAGCTATATTAAATTTTCTATTTTTATGATGATGTGCCAGACATATCTAGGTCAAAGGTATTAGTTTGGGTAACCCCACTGCCCGTAAACGCACCAGAATCCATTGATACATTAATGGTACATTGGTCAACATCTCCGGATTTGATTACTCCACTATTAGTAAAAGTATCTCCGGTGTTATAGAGCGTCATCGTATCATTGCCTGGGTTAAGAAGCGCTATGGTTGGACCGCCCGCAATTAACGAAGTACAAGTCACATTTAGGCGCACTAAACTATTGTTAACCGTCCCACTCCAAGTTGGTAACGCGGTTATGGATGAACTAAGAGTTAAATCCGTAGATCCTGTATTTTTTAAATAAAATGTTTGATTTGGCGAAGCCGCACCGCCTGGCACTACCCCGGAGAACGTAAAGCCGGTAGCACTGTTGCTATACGTTGAATTGTCATTACTAATTTGTAGAGTTGCTGTGGCACTATCAATAGAGTTTGAAGTTAGTGCCACTGTATTTGATGTCAACTGCGCGAACGTCACGCCGCCAACTAAAGCGGCTATAGCTCCCATGGTTGCAATTGCTCTAACCATGGGGTTGATATTTCGAATACTAAGCATTTTTACCCCCTTATTAATAAGTTGTAGGCTATATTTTAGGGGTGAAAGTGCTAAGTGTTAGTGTAAATTTTTACTACTTAAAGTGTTACGATTGATTTTTGTCACAGTCTTTTCTCAACCATTTCAGGTAATAACGCAGTTCGGTAATTGATTCTTGGATATCGTCTAAAGCACGGTGAGTTTCTTTGCCTTTGAAATCTATGCCATATTTGCCCTGCATGATAATTTTAAGAGTAGTGACATCTAACATTCGGTAGTGTAATTTTTGATTAAGTGCCGGCCACCAATGCCTGATATATGTCCGGTCGTAATGAATAGAATTTCCGGCCAGGATCGCCGGTTCTGCCTTAAAATACTGATCAATTAATTTAATGAGATCTTGTTCCGCCTGCTTTAATGGGACACCGTTTTTGATGCTCCGTAAAAATAATTTCCGATTCTTGGGATATTTTTCCCACCAATTATTTAGTTGCATGCGCTGTTCAACAGTTTTTTGATCTTGCTTTATTAAGGCTTTATAGCTTGCCAGTATTTTAAAATTGAAATCCGTGACTAGTGCCACCACTTCTAGAATGACATCTTTTTGCGGATCTAAACCGGTAGTTTCCAGATCAACCCACAGTAATCTAGTCGGGATGGCATGCTTATCAAACATTAGTCTGATTATAGCGTAATACTAAGATTAACCTCTGGCTTTAGCCAAAGCATCGCTATACCACTTCAGATCTTCAAGCATCGCTTTCAGTGCGCTTTGCGGTCCGTAAGCAGCCTTTCGGAGGTCTTCTTGTAAAAGTCCAGCTTCGCTGATTAATTCAGCAGCTCGGCCGATGACAAAGGTGGCTCGCGGTATGGTTACTGCCTGTAATCCTGGCAGTACTCCTCGCAAGTGCCCGATAGCCTGGGCGCCGCCGGTTGAACCATGAGAGACAAGAGCAACCGGCTTTTTAGCGAATTGATAATCGATATAATCAAGCGCATTTTTCAGAACGGCCGAATATGATCGGTTATATTCCGGCGTAACTAAAACGTAAGCATCGCTGTCGGCGATTTTAGCCAGCCATTTTTTAGTAACTGCATTCGGTTGGCGATTGGGATTAAATTGCGGTGAAAGCGGTTCATCTAGAAGCGGCAATGGATAATCCGCTAGATCAACCAACTCAACCGTTGTATCAGACAAGTTTTGAGCCTCTTTTGCCACCCACTTGGCTACTCGGTGTGTAACACGGTTAGGTCTGGTGCTGCCGATAATTATTTGTACTTTCATATGCTTCCTCTTTATAGTATACTTTGTATACTATTTAATATATGCATAATACTATATTTTGTAAAGTATGAAATTATTTGATACCAATCAGGCAACAAAAAAGGCGATCGAACCTAGGATAGGCTGTATTGCTGGCACTATGGAAATTATCGGCAACAAGTGGACGGCTCTAATTTTGCGCGATTTAACCAAGGGGTCGCAACGCTTTTGTGTCTTAGAAAAATCGGTAGGCAATATTAACCCTCGAACTCTCTCCAAACGCCTGGATGATTTGGAGGCACAGGGTATTATTACTAAACAAAGTTTTGCGGAAATCCCGCCGCGGGTCGAATACACCTTAACCCAAAAGGGTCATGACCTGATCCCGGTTCTGGAGCAAATGGCGGCTTGGGGCAGTAAGTATTGTCGTCAATCTTAACACTCTGATAAATATACATTAAGACAAGACTAGTCTCGCTTCTTAAACTGTAAAGCCGCCGAATTAATACAAAAGCGCATACCAGTTGGCTGATCAGGAGCGTCATTAAAAACGTGTCCGAGATGGCTACCGCACTCAGCGCACTGCACCTCAACCCGGTGCATCCCTTCACTAAGATCTTCGACTAGTCTTACGGCTCGCCGATTGGCAACATCATAAAAACTGGGCCATCCCGTACCAGAATCAAATTTGGTGCCACTTTGAAAAACGACATTCTGGCAAGCTGCACACAAGTAATCTCCAGTGGCGTAATTATGCAATAGTGCACCGCTAAAAGGTGCTTCATTTCTTTTCTCACGCAAAATACGATACTGCTCGTGATTTAATTTAGCTTTCCATTGATCCTCGGTGGCCATAGATATATTTTAATATGCCGGGGGATATCATATGAAATGTTATTTTTAACATCTAATAAGTATTTAGGTTATCAGCTTATTCTAATTATTCTGAACTAACTTAACTTTATGAAACTCATGAAGTGGTTTGGTGTGATCTTGTTAGTTCTGGTCTTAATAACCGTGACTCTGAAAAGTTTCGAGCAAGTCTCAGCCAAGGACAGCCAAAAGACTAATTCAACATCAGATACTAAGAGCGCTAAGACGGTCTTAAGCAGCAATGCAACAGCTGTAACTTCTTCGATTAATAGTGTTATCGCTGACGACCCTGATGGTCTAAGCACTGCTGTCAGTATTATCGATTTAAACTCAAATCAAGATTTTGAAGCCGGTGCGACCACTACCCTATTTAAGGCAGCTTCCACCGCCAAAATACTGGCTGCTATCGATTACCTCCATGAAGTCGAGGAAGGTCAGGCAAGTTTAGATCAACAGATTGATGGTACGGCTGCCACGCAATTAATTCAGCAGATGATTGAGGTCAGCGACGATAATGCCTGGGCAGATATTGATAATTATTTAGGCGACCAGCAGCAAAATTATGCCAATCAGCTTGGTCTATCCAGCTTCACTGGGGGTGAGTACAATACTATGACATCATCAGACATGGCTAAATTATTGGCTATGTTTTATCGTGGCAAATTACTCGACAATACCGATCAGTCATTACTTCTAGGTTATATGGCAAATACTACGTCCACTAATCTTATCCAGGCCGTTCTGCCACCAACCGCAACCGTTTATCATAAATACGGCCAACTGTGGGGATATTTAAACGACGCAGCGATAGTTAATTATCAAGGTCATCAATATGCATTAGTAATATTCACCAATAACCAAGACGGTACAACAGATGAATATAACGATCAGGTTAATTTAATTCAACAAATCAGCCGACTCGTTTTTCAGGATATTTTAGATGGTCAAGCTTAAGAGTTACCTTCAAGCTAGTTTATGGTCGGTAAGCTAAAACTACCTGTTAACTTTTCGGCTTGTCTAATTTGTCTAATTTGAAAAGTTTGATAATGGCATAAATAACTATTAAAACGAAGATAAAATCCATTAATGCGTAAACAAAAGATCCCCAGCCAAAATTAGCGTACTGATGATTAAAATGTAGTGTGAAGGTTCGGGTACTGAGGGCCACACCGCCAAACAATAAGGCCGAGAGCGGGTCAATAAAGCTGGCTATGAGCTGTTTAACAACACCTTGAACTTGGGTACCAACCACAAACCCGACAGCCAATCCGACAATGGCGTTTTGCCGCAAAAAAGCAGTAAAACCGCTGACCGGTTGGGTTAAGCCCTTAGATACAACTTTGACACGTTGCCGGCGGGTGCTCTGTGAAGTGTTTGAGGATGCTGGTGATTGGATGTTATTATCTGCCATAATCTGCATTATACCTCATTTACATCTGTTGAGGAGCCGGAATACCTAACAGTTCCAACCCGTCTTTAAGCACCTGCGCATAATCAGCCACTAATACTAAACGTGACGCTTCCCGTTCGCTACCGATAACCCGATTGTGCTCATAGAAATGATTAAATAACTGGGCTAACTCATACAAATAGTTACAGATATGATGCGGTGCTAATTCGGTGATTGCCCGGTTGGCAATATCCGGATATTCGGTGATTTTTCGTAATAAACTACGCTCATCAGGTTCAAGATTACTGAACGAGTCGGCCGGTTGCATTTGGCTTTTACTGATAATGCTTCGCGCTCGCACATGGGCATACTGAAGATAAATACCGCTGTTACCTTCAAGACTAATAGCCTCGTTAATATCAAAAATAACGTCACTACCGATGCCGTTTTTTAGAAAAGCGTATCTTATCGCCGCCACTAAACCGGGGTGCAGGCTACTTTCTTCTGCCCCGCGCGCCTTCAAGGCCGTTTCCACCGCTTCCAAAAGCCAACCGATATTGACGGCCGTTCCTTGGCGCGAACTCATTTTACCGGTCGACAGCTTCACCATACCGGTTGGAATATTTTTAGTAATACCGGCCAGATTAGGCAAGGCCAATTCAGCCGCTTTAAGCACAACTTGAAAGTATTCCTTTTGTTCTGCGGCCGTCACAATATAGCTAGCTTGGGGATTAAAATCACGCTGCTTTAACTGGATTAACCCTAAGTCCCGGGCTTCATATAGTGTGGTATTGCGGCTAGAGATAAACACCCGGGTGTGTACACCGTATTTTTCTCCAGGGAAAATAATCGCTCCGTCGGATTTTTCAAAGATATCGCCCAGATGTTGTTCAACAACTTCCCGTCCGGCTTTGTCGGCTTCGCTTTCCAGATAACGCCGTTCTACGTTCTGGCAGCCTAAATTATCAAGTACCTGATCAAAATAACTAAAACTCCAGGTTTTACAGATATCATAAACTTGTTTAAAAAGCGGGTCATTAAAGCTGAAGGATTCGCTGGTGAGCTTCTCAATTTCTTGCTTTGCTAGATCATCCTGCTCATAAGCAGCCGCTCCTTCGGCGTATTTTTCACTTAGAAACTTAGGTCTTTCGGCCGCGGCTATTTGATCTAATTTGTGCACGTCACCGTCAAGATACCGCAATATGGCCCACATCGATTTGCCGACGTGTAGACCGACATCTCCGTGATAACTGACTCGGTGGGTTTGGGCGCCCCCGGCTTCCAACAGATTGGCTAGGGTGTCGGCAATGATCGAATTAAAGGCATGGCCAATATGAATGTCTTTGAACGGGTTCGGGTTATTGGTTTCAATAACAACAATCTGACCGGAGGAATCAACTGAAGGTTTCCGATTTTGAGCGTTTTGAATTAAGCACTGATCATTTAAGCGTAAATTAATAAATCCCGGGGCTGCAACAGTTACTTCAGATACCGAGTCACGCAGACTTTCGCGTAATTTAGCCGCTAAAGTATTGGCAATTTCTTGAGGCTGACGGTTCAGTTTAACTCCTAACTGCAAAGCAATATTAGTGGCATAATCGCCAAACTGCTCATCCGGACGGAACAGTTTGACGACAGCGTCCACGTTAAATAAGGTTTTACAGGTTTCGGTTATAGCCGATTCAAGATCTGACCTCATGGCCATCAGTATATCAGGTTATCCTTTATCCAGTTTTAAGAGTGTCATACCCCGTTGCGCTACCATATACATACTAGCTAATAGCACAAAAAACGGGGTAATGACTGACAGGACCTGAGGATACTGCGACGGATGCAATAATCGGGTGGATATCTCAAATATCAGGCCAGCTGGATCAGTGGCGATGTCCCAGGTATTCCAGCGTAGATCCCGCCCGATATAGATCGCAAAACTACAGCTCAATAGTATCAGGCCGATGGCTATAGTTGTCGACCGGACTGAAAAACGTTTCCTAAATTCCTGGTGGATAATATATAAACTACTAAAACCAAGCAGTACACCGGTATAGATAAACGAAGTGAACATGACCGCGCTGTATAGCAACTGCTGAGAATTAACTTCTACCAGATGAATAAAATCGCTAATCATGTAAAACGTGTTGGGCAGAAATATCAACCAGAGTGCACTTAAGATTAGGCCTTCCCAGCTCGACCAGAGTTTGCGCTGTAAGCACTTTTGAAGCCAGAAGGCCAAACCTAAAGGCACCCAAGCCAGTAATAAGTTAATAAACAGGTAGTTTTCGACAAAACTGCGGTTAATAATATCGTCAACTGCCAGCAGCCCAATACTGACCATTGTTGCCAAAAATAGCGCAGCCACAAATTGGGTCCACGGAGTCATAGCTAAACGCCCACGCATATCGCTATTTATTATAACAACCCGCCCCTTGAGGTCAGGTAATATCACCATTTAGCCTCTTCTATGCCAGTTCTCGTTTGAAGGATTCGATCAGATCAACCGGGGCCGGATTTAAACCGTTAAGCAAAGCTGTGTAAAGGGTCACAAAATCACCAAACATAATCGTCCAAAGCAGCTGCTCGATTAATGATTGACCTTCGGCGTTAACGATATAGGGGTGTGGCCAAAGTCCGGAAAGCAGTTTTTCAGAAGTAACAAAGCGTTTTTGAATCCGTTCATGTTCTAAGTTGCTTCTTAGCTCGATGATCGTATAGGGTTTATTGACGGGTTGTTTGCTCCAGCCAATAAATTCATTGTGATTAAATTCGGGGAACTGATTAACCCAGGCGATTTGTTTGGCATTTTCGTTAAAGCTGATTTTCCATTTATAGGCTGCCGGAAACAGCTTTGGACCGGCGTAAATTACGACTGATTTGCCGATACACTCTAAAGCTAACTTCTTGGCCGGGTTAGAGGCGGTCGGAACTGTTGGCAACCACTGGCTGACTGCCGATTTTAGTTGCCCTTCGCAGGCGGTTAACTCTTGGAGTAATTCAGCGCTGAGTAGTTTAGCTGCTGCTAAAAGTGAAAGTAGTGCTTTGAGACTATAAAACACCGCGTAGCGAGGTTGTTCGGTTTTGGGTATTAAAGCTAGGGGGTAATTTTTCTCTTTAGCAATCTCCGCCAATTGACCGCCATCGGCGATAACGGCGATTTGAGCACCTTTTGCTTCTGCCTGAGCCAGCGCTGTCAGCGTTTCTTCGGTATCGCCGGAATAACTACTGGCAATGAAATAAGTTCTAGGCGACACATATGCCGGGATATCATAATTACGAACCAGCTCAAACGGTTTGGAATAGGTCGGCCAACTTTGGCTGATTAAGCCAGCTAGCGCCGATCCGCCCATCCCTACCAATACGATATTGTCGACGTCTAATTCTGCCTGCGTAGTTTGAAAGTCATAGCTTAATTGTTGGCACTGTTTTTCGGCAATTCCCAGAGCATCAGCCGCATCGCGTTCGTGAATGTATTTAAGATCATCTAGCATATGTTAATCCTTGTGCTTTAATCCTAGTTGTATATAGTATAGTTTAATTACTAACGTCGAGGGGAACAAATGTTTGGGGTAGGGGAAGATAATTCAAAAACAAATAATGACCAAGGATATACGGCAACCGAACCTGTTGATGACGGCATGCTGGGTTCGCCGGCTAATGACGATAATTCTACTAGTCAACCAACCGAACCTACTACATCATCTACAGATGAGATAGTCCCCGTACCGCCCCCATCAAATCAACATGATTCCAGTGAACCAAGTTCACGAAACTCAGTCCCTGCTACCGATAATTTGGATGATTTATTAAGTATTAAACAAAAAGCCTTGCAACAACTTAAACCGCTAGTCGGCCACTTGGACCAAACTCCCGAAGAACGCTTCCGAACTAATATGATGATGATCCAGGCTTCAGATGACCAAAGTCTGATACCGGCCGCCTACGAAGCCGCTAATGATATCAGCGATGAAAAAACTCAGGCTCAAGCACTACTAGATGTGATTAACGAGATAAATTATTTTCACTCACAAAAAGTCAGTTAATACTTTTTCCCTGATTTTAGATTTAGAGTTCTAACCTGGCGGATATGGTAAAAAACTGCACCCAGCGCTGCGGCTGCTAGTGCTATCCAATATATATCACTACCTGGACCGGTGTTGGGAATATTACTAGGTGTGGTAGGGGAATTAGACGTTGAACTAGGCGTCGATGAAGAGCTGGTTTGATTGCTCGGTGGGGTGGTCGTTTGAGTTTTAGGGGTAGTTTGCTTGTGTTTAGTAGACTGGGTAGTCTGAGACGATGCTATATTTAGATGATTATGGTTATTTCTGGCGTGTAGCCACAAGCTCCCAAATACGACCGCCGCAATTATAATGACGACAACTAAGATAGCTATCAAACGTCGAATCAGTAACCTTCTGTCCGCATCCTGCTGATAAAAAGGTTGCAGTTCGGGTGGTACGTCAGGTTTAGTGGACTGCTGATTGGATTTTTTACCAAATAGCCACATAACTACAGTTTAACGCTGCTATCAACAGATATAAAGCATAAGAACTTTACTTTAAACTGATATTAGAATGTTATCGATCCGGAATTAAAAATTTGTTTTTTTTGGGGGGTGATGATTTTACATCATACCCATGCCGCCGCCCATATCTGGCTGACCGGCTTTTTCTTCTTTGGGTATTTCAACTACTAGCGCACCCATGGTCATAGCCGTACCGGCAATACTAACGGCATTGAGCACCGCTTCTTTGGTAACGCGTGTCGGGTCAACGATGCCACTTAGTTTCATATCAACTAATTTACCGGGGTGATTAACGTCAACACCAAAACCTTCTTTAGCACTTTTAACCTTAGGTAACCATTCGTCAGCATTTAATCCAGCGTTAGTCAGTAAAATGCGAAATGGCTGTTCCAGGGCTTTAACCAGTAATTGACGGCCAGCACTTACCGATGTGTCATCTTTGGTATCGGTAGCAATGGCACTGGTTAGGTTAATGGGGGTCACTCCACCACCAGGTACAATACCTTCGCTTAAGGCTGATTTAACCGAAGCTACGGCATCGTCAACCCGAAACTTCTTTTCTTCAATTTCGGTTTCGGTTGCACCACCAACTTTAATGACCGCAACTTTACCGCTTAAGGAAGCGCGTCGTTTTTCAAGGTTTTCCTTGTCATACTCGCTTGTAGCAGCCTCAATCTGTTTATTAATCTGATCAATGCGAGCATTAACTTCAGTTGAAGAACCACCGCCTTCAATAATGGTGGTTTGGTCTTTGTTCACTATCACTTTTCTAGCTGAGCCCACAACGTCTAATTCGGCATTTTCAAAGGTCATGCCGCGGTCTTCAGTAATGACTTCAGCACCCGTTAGGATAGCAATATCATTGAGGGCATCTTTACGTCGGTCGCCAAAGGCTGGAGCTTTAATGGCAACAGTATTAAATACACCTTTCAAACGGTTCAAAATTAAGGTAGCTAAAGCTTCGCCTTCGACATCTTCGGCAATCAAAACTAAGTCTTTTTTCCCGGCTTGAGCTAATTTTTCGAGCAACGGCAGAAATTCGGCAATATTAGATATTTTTTTATCAGTAATCACAATAGCCGGCTTATCATAAACTGCTTCCATCCGGCCGGTATCGGTTACCATATAAGCACTGACGAAGCCTCGATCGAAGGTAAATCCTTCCACCACTTCACTTTCCATGGCCAACCCTTGGCCCTCTTCTACTGTCACTACCCCGTCTTTACCGATAGCCGCCATCACGTCGGCAATCAGTTTGCCAATATCGGGGTCACCAGCCGAAATGGTAGCTACTTCGGCTACTCGGTTCTTTTTATTCTCAACATCTTCACTCATCGTCCCCAGTTTGGCGATGACTTGCAGAGCGGCCGACTCCAGACCTTTACGAAGCAGCATCGGATTATGCCCAGCGGCAATTAATTTATTGGCTTCACTGAGGATGTGGTATGTCAAAACAGTGACAGTTGTAGTCCCGTCACCAGCCACGTCGTTCATTTTGGAAGCGGCTTGTTTAATAAGTTCCGCGCCGACCTTATAACCTAAGGTCTCATCGTCAACATCACCCAGTTCCACGGCTTTTGCCACCGCTACGCCGTCATGCGTGACAGTTGGTGCACCGTAAGACTTGTCGATGACAACATTTCGCCCCTTGGGTCCCATGGTCATCTTTACGGCATTGTATAAAATTTCAGCGCCTTCTAGCAGACGCTTTCTGGCGATTTCATCATATAAAACTTTCTTAGCCATCTCGTTTTACTCCTTCGTTATTGAATGGTCGCGAGGATATCTTCTTCTTTGACCAAAATATATTCCTCGTTATCAACCTTAATCTCAGTTGTACTGTAACTTTTATAAACTATCCGATCACCGATCTTTACTTGTTTAACGTCCTTACCGACTGCTTTAACTTTGGCAACTTTTGGCTTTTCAGCTGCCTTATCGGGCAAATATAAGCCGCTGGCGGTTTTTGTCTCCGGCTCTTCGCTAATTGCCACTACATATTCGGAAAGTGGATTAATTTTTGCGCTCATAGCAATATTATGACTCCTTTCTTACGAGTAGATCCCTCAGTTTGTTAGCACTTTAGTTAGTAGAGTGCCAACTCTGACTTTAATCATACTGTTGTCTTAGCGAGTCTGTCAAGAAGGTGAGCTATAATTTATGGTCATGACCAAACCATTAATTAACAGCACCGTCTTGATGTCTGGCGCCGAATACTTTGATGACATTTATGCCATTAACGCCTATATGGATAACCGAATTCCAGTTAACCGCTCTTTGGCAGCTCATGAACATGACGCTATTCAAAAAACCTTAGAACAAGCTGGCGTAACGGTTATAAAAGTCTCGGCTCCGGTGGCCTGTCAAGACGGTGTTTACACCGCTAATTGGGGACTATGCCGAGGCGATACGGTCATAATGTCGCGACTACCCAACAAGCGAAAAAATGAAGAGTCTTACGCCGAAAAAGTCTTGCGCGACCTTGGTAAACGAATCATTAAATTACCCGATGAGGTTCGTTTTAGCGGTCAGGGTGATGCTCTGCCCTGCGGTAACCTGTTGTTTATGGGAACATCCTATCGGACCGATCCCCAGGCACATCAATTGGTAGCTGATATTTTAGGTTACGAAGTAATCAGTCTTCAGACAATTCCCAAACGTAGCATCTTCGGGCTGGGACCGGTTGCTAAAAACCGTGTGACTGGTTGGCCGGATAGTTTTTTCTATGATATTGACTTAGCCCTGGCTGTGCTGCGGGCTCCAAGCAAAACTAAACGGGGTCTGATTGCATGGTGTCCTAAAGCCTTTACGCCGTCCAGCCAAGCCAAAATTCGTTTGCTCGACATTGAAACCATTGAAGTTTCTCGACATGAAGCGCAAAAAAGATACGCCTGCAACCTGGTATCGACCGGTCAATCGGTCATTATGACTTCCCATGCACCTAAACTGCGCCATGATCTTGAAAGCCATGGTTTTACAGTCTATACGCCTCAAATCCAGGAGCTGATCAAAGGCGGCGGCTATATTCGCTGCGTTAGTCTAACTCTCGATAACGTCTAGCTAGATACTACGTCTATGCTGTAAAGCTTGACGTGCCACTTGTGATTCATCCCAGGGTTGCTCGCCACCGGATCGTTCGATAGTTTTTTCATGACCCTTACCTAGTAACAAGACCACGTCATTGATCTGGGCCCGTTGAATGGCAAAGTTAATGGCTTCTGTCCGGTCGTGTACCAAAAATAAGTCCTTATCACGTATCTTGCCGGTTCGTTCGACGCCCTCGGCTATTTGATCCATGATTACCTGTCCATCAACATCGCGGTCATCTTCCTCGGTCACAATTACTTCATCAGCGTATTCACCGGCTAATCTACCCTGCTCTGCTCGTTTGGTTTCATCGCGGCGACCGGCACTGCCGAACATAACAATCAGCTTACCTTTAACGACCGACTTGATATCTTTAAATAACTTCTCGAAGCTATCGGGGGTATGGGCAAAATCAACGATCACCGTAAAATCCTGACCTTCGTCAATAGTTGTCATGCGCCCTTCAACATTTTTTAGATCGGCGATACCGTTGATGATTTGCTTATCAGATAAACCGATGACTATTCCGGTGGCAGCGGCGGCCAGCGAATTCTCGATATTAAATTTACCGGGCATGTTAACTTTGATCGGTAAGCGCATATCTTTATACTTCAGTTCATAGTCGCTTCCCGAAGAGTCTAGATGGATATTGGTAGCTTGCAGTTCACCGTGTTCCAATCCGTAAGTAACGAATACCGGCACTACATCAGTAAAAAATCTCCAAGATGGATCGTCAGCGTTGGCTACGCCAGTGCGTAACCCGCTATGATTACGGGCTGCCAGTTTGAACAGTTTTACTTTAGCGCTCCGGTAACGTTCAAATGTCTGGTGGTAATCCAGATGCTCATGCGTGACGTTAGTCATTACTGCCACGCTATAAGGTACACCCCAGATGCGGTTTTGGGCTAAAGCATGGCTGGTAGTTTCCAGTACCAACCAATCAATTCCCTGCCGCTTCATCCACGTGAGACGCTGCATCAGCTCTTTAACTGGCACATTGGTCATGTGATGAACTTGCGGTTTGATATTTTCGTCTACGCCGTAAGCTACGGTAGTCATCAGTCCGACGCGGTAACCGGCTCTTCTGAGAATGTGATAGATAAAATAAGCCGTAGTCGTCTTGCCGTTTGTCCCGGTAACGCCAATCACCTTTAAATGCCTTGCTGGAAAACCATAGCGTAAATTTAAGATAATCGCTTCAATAAGATGGCCATAAGGCTCTATTATTTGAAATAACTTCTTGGGAATAAATTTCTTGACGAATGCACGCATAACCTACTTGGAGTATACGGTGCCTCGGACTGAATATCTAGTGAGCAAAGATTCATACACCTCTATAAATATTGGCGGTATGTGCTATGTTGTAAGGTGATGAAAGTTTTAGGTATAGAGACGAGTTGTGATGAAACGGCAGCGGCAGTTGTCCAAGACGGACACTACCTACTATCCAGTGCGGTAGCTAGTTCATCGAGCTTCCATGTAAACTTCGGTGGGATTGTCCCAGAGATCGCCGCCCGCAGCCATATTGAAGTAATTATCCCAATTATTCAGCAAGCTTTTGTGGATTCATCGTTAGGTTGGAAAGATATTGACGCTATCGCCGTAACTTATGGAGCCGGTTTAGGCGGTAGCCTGTTAATCGGCGTTTTGACAGCTCGGACTCTGGCGATCGCCTATGATAAACCGCTATATGCAATTAACCATGTGGAGGGCCATGTCTACGCTAACTTCTTAACAGATACAGAACTAAGCGAATATTCTTTACCTAAAAACCAGCCGAATTTCCCGATGCTGGCGCTGATCGTATCCGGCGGGCATAGCCAATTAGTTTTATTCCGGAACCACTTCGATTACACCTTACTCGGCCAAACCCATGACGATGCTCTCGGCGAAGCTTTTGATAAGGTCGCTAAAATTATCGGCCTACCCTACCCTGGCGGCCCCAGTATCAGTGCCAAAGCTTTGGAGGGCAACGCTTTGGCTTATCCGTTACCTAAAGCCAAACTGGACGCCAAATATGACTTTTCGTTTTCTGGACTAAAAACAGCCGTTCTAAGGCTAGCCCAAAAAGAAATCGGGGAAAGTTTCACCTTCCCATCCAAAGACGTCTCAAAACGCCTGTCTGAAGCTCAGAAAGCCAACATTGCGGCTAGTTTCCAACGAATTGCCATGGAAACGGTCGTCGATAAAACAATTCAGGCTTATCACGAATTTCAGCCGGCTTCGGTAGTCATCGCCGGAGGCGTGGCTTCTAATCTGGAGCTGCGCCGTCAACTATCCGAACGGTTACCGATTACTATTGCCTACACCGATCCGAAGCTATGTACCGATAACGGAGCGATGATTGCCACACTGGGTTGTTTCAAGGTTAAACATAACCAACCAATTGCTGATCCTTACACGCTTGAAATACAGCCGAATTTAAGTATGTAGCCGCCCAAATCACACCCCTTTTGGTAGTCATAATTTAAGGTTAATTAGCAATAATCCCACCTCTGTTTACGATTCATCATAAGAGGTGTTATCATGATAGGCGTATGAAGCTACCAAAAGCTTATGAGCCTGGTCAGTATGAGGCTGATATTTACGCCTTATGGGAAAAAAGTGGCGTTTTCACCCCTAAAAATAAAGGTGAAGCTTATAGTATTGTAGTACCACCACCCAACGCCAATGCTAATCTCCATATCGGCTTCGCACTAACCATGAGCCTCCAAGACATAGCCATCCGTTATCAACGGCAAAGAGGGAAGCGGACGCTTTTTTTACCAGGTGCTGATCATGCCGGTTTTGAAACTCAAGCTGTCTATGAGAAAAAACTAGCTGCAGAAGGGAAGAGCCGTTTCGATTTTACCAGGGAAGAACTTTACCAACAGATCTGGGATTTTGTAGCCAATAATCGCAAAGGATTTGAGGAGCAATTCCGCCGACTCGGCGGCGGTGTGGATTGGAGCCGTTACACTTTTACGCTGGATGATAAAATAATTCGCCGAGCCTATGCCACTTTCCGTAAAATGTGGGACGAAGGTTTAATTTACAGAGGTGAAAGACTGGTAAATTACTGTACATTCCACGGGACGGCCTTTGCGGATATTGAGGTAATTTACAAAGAAGAGCAGGGGAAGTTATGGTATATCCGTTATCCGCTGACTGATGGCAGCGGCGATATCGTAGTCGCGACTACCCGACCGGAAACGATGTTCGGCGATACGGCTGTAGCTGTCCATCCTGATGATAAAAAATATCAGGCCTTGATTGGCAAGACCGTCAAGCTGCCTTTAACCCAGCGGGAGATTCCGATTTTAGCCGACTCCTTCGTCGACACATCCTTCGGAACGGGGGCCGTCAAACTGACTCCGGCCCATGATCAGGAAGATTTCGAAGCCGGTAAGAGACACGATCTACCGCTTATTACGGTCATCGATAACGAAGGCAAATTAACCCATGAAGTGCCCGAAGCTTATGTCGGCTTAACCGTTAACGAAGGCCGGAACAAAGTCGTTAAAGATTTAACAGAGCAGGGGTACTTAGTTAAAACTGAGGATTATAAGCATAACGTCGGCCACTGCTATAAGTGCGACAATCCGATCGAGCCTTTACTTCGAGAACAGTGGTTCGTCGATATGTATCCGCTGGCCCAGCGGGCCATCGAAGTCCTCAAAGCCGGGAAGATTACCTTTTATCCCAAAGCCAAACGAGATCAGCTGATTAATTACCTGCGCGGTCTGAAGGATTGGAATATTAGTCGCCAGATTGCCTGGGGGATTCCGATACCAGCGTTCCAAAATGTCGATGACCCTGAAGACTGGATCTATGACGAACGAGTTACCGAAGAACTAATTACCGTAAAAGGTAAATCCTACCGGCGGGACCCGGATGTCTTTGATACCTGGTTTTCGAGCAGCTCTTGGCCCTATGCCACCTTAGATTATCCGAACGGAACGGATTTCAAGACGTATTACCCGTTAAGCTTGATGGAAACCGGTGGTGAAATATTATATCCCTGGGTCAGTCGGATGCTGATGCTTGGGCTATATGTGACTGGTGAAATTCCCTTTAAAGCAGTTTATATTCACGGATATGTGATGGCTGAAGATGGTACCAAGATGAGCAAATCGCAAGGCAGTGCGATTGATGCCATGCAGGCTATTGATCGTTATGGGTCAGATGCGCTTCGGATGGGAATTATTTCCGGTCGGATACCGGCGGTCAACCGAGGCTATGACCATCGCAAAGTCGAAGATGCCCGTAATTTCTGCAATAAACTGTGGAATATCTCGCGCTATATCGAGGGAGTGAGCGAAGGTGCCTCAAAACGAAAAGACGTAAAACCGGTTACGGCAGCTGATCATTGGGTATTAAGCAATTTACAACAATTACAACGAGGGTTAGAGCGTGATTTTGAGTATTATCGTTTCGCTGAAGCCTACGACCGAATTTATCACTTCATATGGGATGATTTGGCTGATTGGTATATCGAAACTAGCAAAACCGGACCTAATGTTCCGCTACTCATGAAAGTTCTGGAAGATGTTCTTATTATCGCGCACCCCTTTGCGCCGTTTGTCACCGAGACTATTTGGCAAACACTTGCTTGGACAGGGGATAGTATCCTGGCTAGCCAACTCTGGCCGGAAAGCTTGAAAGTTGATGAAAAGAAGGCCAGGGCGTTCGCTGATATCCAGCCGATCGTAACTGAGACCCGCTTTATTACTAAGACCCTGGGCGTAGCCGATGCTACCTTGTACTACACGGATGTTCCGTTTCTGGCGGAAAACGCTAAGTTAATCAAACGGCTCGCACATTTAGCAAATGTCAGCGAAGTCCGTGATGGAACCGGATTATATTTAATATCCACTCCTTACCGCTGTTGGTTAGATATTGAGCCGTCAGCCACCAGCCAGTATTTTAAACAGTTAGCGACTAAGCTCGCCACGCAAAAGGTCGTAGTGGATCGTCTAAAGAAGCGGTTGGGCGATAAAAAGTATCTGACTAAAGCTCCCAAAGACATCGTTAAGCAAACCAAAGATCAGTTAACAGAGGCCGAATCTCAACTTCAAGCTATCAATCAAGAATACGAACGCTTCCGCCCGGTAAACCGTACTTAAGATGTAAGGCTATGATTCTTCGGCCGGCTCGAGTGCTTCGCGGATATGAGCAATCGATTCGTCGGGGTGAAGATCATCAAACCAAAGTACGTGCCAGCCAAATTTTTCGGCAGCCATTAAATTTGTTCGCGCATCATCTACGAATAATATTTCATTTGACGAGGTGTTAGCATGCTCTATGGCTAGCTCGTAAATCTTCTTTTCTGGCTTTAGGATATGTACCTCAGAGGAGTCGATAACCACATCGTAGGGAATGTTTGGAATTATGTTTCGTTGACGTAGCTGCTCGATTAATCCGGGCATGATGTTGGTTAAAAGCCCAACGCCGTAATATTTATCAACCCAGCTAATCAACTCTTTCATATGCGGTACCGGTTTAACAGCTGACAAATAGTATTTATCCCAGTCAAAGCTAGGCATAAATAAACGCTCACCCATTGCCCGATTAAATTCCGCGGTTGTAATTTCACCTCGACATATCTGGTCGTTGTAATGCCAAAAGGCCGTTTCCACTACATCTGAAGGTTGGTCACAATCAATGGCTATTTTAGTAAAAGCTTGATGATAAAAATGAACCAGACAACCGTTAATATCGAAATACACAAAATTAACACCGCTTTTAGAGTGTAATCGGCGTTTATGAGCATTAATCTGCGGCACGCCAATTAACTCATCTAGCCCAACTCCAATAGCCGCCGCAATGCTCTGGATCGTAAAAATGGAAGGTGATTTGATGGCGCCTCGTTCAATCTTGGCCAAAGTCGAGTAACTCAGTCCCGCCTTCTGACAGAGAGCCTGCTGAGTCAGACCGGCTTTTTGGCGGGCAAGTTGTAATTTAGCACCCATATTTTTTTCACTGATCTGACTCATCTACCACCCCCATAAAAACTCCTTGGCTCACGCCAGTAATCAATTCCCGTCCTTAATTATAGCCTTATAGTACCAACTACGAGCCTAAAATTGAAGTTACTTAGTATGAAATGGCGGGCTTAAGGAAGATTAACCGATATGGAGCATCCACTTGAGTAAGGTGAAAAGAAAGATAAAAACAATTAAGCCGCTGATTGCCGAGCTAATAATAATTTTCTTGGGGTCGGCGTTACCGGAAACTCGCTCCAGCTGAGACCATGTAAAAACTCCGGCACCGATAGCACATACTAGGGCAACGATAAAAGATGACATTCTTATATCAAATCAGAATGCCAACTTACTGGCAATATCCATTAGCATTTTATGATCTGGCTCAGCAGTTAAATCGGGTGTATTACGAAATTCACTATCAGTATTAAAGGGGAATATCTTTAAATGTGCATGGGCTACATCTAACCCCTCAATTATCATCGCCACCCGAGTTTTTTCAGGGAATACATGTCTTAAGCGCTGGGCTACAAGTTTGGCTGTTGCCATAAGCGCGAGGTAATCTTTGTTACTCAAATCCCAAACAAATTCAACCTGTTTTTTAGGGACTACTAAAGTGTGCCCTGGCAGGATTGGGTGGATATCTAAAAAGGCAAGGGTGCTTTCGTCTTCGTATATCTTATAACAGGGAATTTCACCTTTGATAATTTTTGTAAATATTGAATCAGGCATAAGCTAAACCTTATATTGGCGGAGAGGGAGGGATTCGAACCCTCGGTACCCTTGCGGGTACAACGGTTTTCGAGACCGCCCCGTTATGACCACTTCGGTACCTCTCCTGATTACAAATTGATGCACAATTATTCTATCAGATTAAGTTAGGTAGTAACATTTGGATACAAGGTGGAAAGTAAAGAATTAATATGTTAGGATTACCTCTGTTGTAATACTCGCGCCCGTAGCTCAGCTGGATTAGAGCGCATCCTTGCGGAGGATGAGGTCGTAGGTTCGAATCCTATCGGGCGTACCACATAGGAATTTAGTCTCTAATACACTTTTCAGACGGTTCTGATATTTCTTATCTTTCATCTCTATTTTTTGTTAACAGATTGAGATTAGTTCTAATCCTGTTGGGGCTTTATGTTATATTTCAGTAAATTATCATTGTCGTCAAAATGAAAGTCAGCTTTCACATATTTACCTTCAATAACTTTCGGTAGCCAATACTTGTCGTCTGACCACATTTTATCGTAAGGGATTTCATTTATCTGAAACCATTGGGGAGACATCTCTTCGGTCTCTGTAGGTTCTCCACTCCAAGTTTTACAGGTAAATACAATCACCTGTTGGTCCCATTCTTTCTTATTATCAGGAAAATAAAAATTGAGGGTTGCTACCTCTATGATATCTTTAGGTGTAACATTAATCTCTTCTTGGCATTCTCGAACAGCAGCTTTATCGATAGCTTCTTCTTTATCTGGCTTCCCACCAACGCCATTCCATCTTCCTACTCCAAACCCACGTTTTTTCATAGCTAAGAGTATTCGACTGTCATCTAACAGGAAAAGAAGAGTTGCCTGTTTCATGAATACAATTATAAGGCAGAAGAAAGAAAGACACTTAAATCATTAATTATGGAGTCTCTTACTTCTCAGACTACGGTGTTATAATATAAAGTATGAAAATTAGTCGTTCATCAGTTGAATATCAAGCAGTCTTTCAGGAAGAAAAGGACGGTGGTTATTCTGTGTGGGTTCCTGACCTGCCAGGCTGTGCTTCACAAGGAGAAACTATTGAAGAAGCACTTGAGAACATTAAAGAAGCCATTGAACTCTATTTAGAAGATAGCCCAGCAATAGAAGCTACTAACGACTATGACTACAAACGTCAATTCGTAGTACCCGTTAAACTTGCTCATGCCTAGGCAACCAGTACTATCAGCCAATGAATTAATTAAAACCCTACAGAAAATGGGTTTTACTAAAGTCAGCCAAAAAGGTAGTCATATCAAGATGAAAGATAATAAAGGTAGAACTGCTATTATTCCAAACCATAAAGTAATTAAACCAGGCACCCTTAAGAAAGGTATACTCAATCCTTTAGGAATTACAGTCGAAGAACTAATTAGCCACCTCTAGTATAGGTAGGTAACTAGACACAATCTATCTCTTTAATAACCGTATAGTTCGACATAACAATCAGCCATAATAGAGTTTCTGACTTCTCGGACTACGCTGTACCAAGCTTAAGCGTTATTAGAGGCTCCTTCTGAGATTTTATTTGTTGGTTTTTGCTATGATTAATCCATGATTACACTTGAGGAAGCTAAAAGAAATCAAGCAAATTTGCAGGCTACTGCCCAAAAGATATTAGACCATTATCACGTTGAAGAATTATTAAAACCTCTGGGTGAAATACATAGAGTCGGAAGTTTTCGATATGGATTAATGGCTAAGCCCGACATTGATTTTCTGATTTACAATTCAAATCCGACACTTGAATCTTTGGTGAATATTGCAAGCAAAATTATGTTAATGGATGGGGTTGGTAAAGTATCTATACATAATCAGTATATTTGGCCTAAGGATGTCAATGTCCCTAAAAGTCTTTATATTGGGTTTAAACCAATATGGCAAAATGTACTTTGGCAAATTGATGCACATGTAATGAAACCCGAAGACCAACTAGATGCAGAAAACTTTTATGTTGGTTGGGATAGTAAGCTCACAGAATCTCAAAAAGATACGATAATATTTTTAAAAGCAAACCTCATCGAACAGGGGCGCTATCCTAATGGATTTTACTCTGTCATGATTTATAAAGCTGTCCTCCAAGGGAATGTTAAAACAATTGAAGAACTTGAAAATTGGAAAAAGAAATATTTATCTAATTAAGTCATCATTTTTGATTGAAAATAAATTATTACAAGTTCGAACCTACTCTATTATGGTGTACCAATTTGACTGTTGATAGTTATTATGCTAAAGTAGTTATAATTCGTTGAGGTGGATATCTCTATCTCCGAAGAACATTGACAGAGTGGATACTCTAGTTTGGCTAATAGTCTGTAACTTAAGATACTTTGCAGGCTGCTAGCTAAACTGGAGATTCCAGTTGCAGTTATTAGGAGGCAGCCTACCGTGCCACAGCGTAACGTTATTCTGTGCATCGGCAGCGTCAGCAGCAAGCAGTATCAGACAACTCGTCTGAAACTGTTGCGGAAAGGTGTGAGGCCCAAGATCGTACGCATCCCATCCGAAGTTTTCTCCCTTGAAGAAGGTGGGGTATTCCACAAGGAGGCATCAGCGGCCAAACTGACACCAGTTGAATCCAATAAAGGCTTCCTTTCAGATCATGCGCTTGAAGAGCTGATCAGACGGTGGATTGAAGAGCACGTCCTCCCCATCGGCAGATTGGCGGTAGTCCTCTTCGGAGAAGAGTTAAACCCTTGGTCAGACGACGATCGACTGGAAACAACAATGGAGAACATCTTCAGCTACAGTGACCTAGGGTGGGTTGCTTACTTCTGATCCCTTGAGGGTTGCCCAAAAAGTGGCGGGGTCGTGGGTTTGCCCATAGCATAGACACAAGTGTGTCATTGCTCCCCGCCGCTAGGGCTCTCAATCCTCCACAACACCACCAACCACTCTGTCACTTAACTCAAATCCTGAAATCGTTTAGAGTTTAGGTTAAGTCAAACAATCCTCGCAAGATAGGTGGTCCGAACATCGTTCAGCGTGGTGTACCACGATTTTTGTATCTATTAATTTAGTTAGGCCTGGTTAGAAGCTCGGACAAAATGCTGCTGCTTGCATTGATTTATCTTACATATAAAATTATGACTAACAATATCGGGGAGTGAAATTGATGAGTAGGCACAGTGCTGGACAAATGAAGGACGAATCTATAGCTAACATATTAACCCCTGAGATAATGCCAGATACAGGTGTCAGCTATAAAACACAAGGCACTCATAGGGTTGGTGCCTATCATATATTACATCACCTAATGAGCGGTGAATGGGGACTTCAGGAACATGACGAGCTCATGGAAGAATTTCTAGGCAGAGTGCTGCTTAATGCCGCCAGACAGGGTATAGTTGCCACCCGCAAGAATCTGCCCATATTACGACGTCAGCCCAACATGCGAGATTCATATTCACCACCAAGCCCAGATGATATTAGTAGATTATTACAACTCAGCGGCGACTGGCTAACCCCAGACTTTGACCGCCTGCGAGCACGTCTTGATGATATTGCTCCAGCCCGCTGGCAATTTGCCATCACCAGCACACCACCCGGGTTTGCCCCCGAGGAAATCCGTAAAGAATGGGTTGGTGTTACTTTACCAGTCCGCGGTCAACAGGAACCCGGTGTTTCAGTGCTAGGCCGCGAGGCGATTGAGTTGTTGAAAGAAAAAAGTCCGCAAGGCTACAAGTGGTGGAGAAATTATTATATAGATGAGGCAAGAACACAATATCCGAAAATTGACCCTGAGGGCTTCCCTGAATACCTAGCGAATGCCAGCTGGTTAGTATTCGATGAGTCTTGCGGGGAAGAGCAACCACCCTTTTAAGCCTTATATAGGTTAAATCAGTCAACAAAAGAATTGTCCGAACATTGTTCGGGCAGGTGTGCTATCTTACCTACGTCACATTGTTGTAAATATAACTTTGAATCCATTTACTTCTGTTAGACAATAGCTGTATGAAAATAACAAGTTTACTGCTGTGGGTTCAGGAGAATAAGCTTTCAGAGAAATTTTACAAGAAGCTTAGCTTTGAAGTTAAAGAGTCCGATGATACCCACTCTGTAGTGTCATTATCTGGTTTTGAAATTACATTAGTTAATATGCGTGACGAAGAGATATTTTCAAAAGATTCAATGTCTACAGATAAGGGTCGAGGAATGTATCTTTACATCAGTGTTGATAATGTTGACTTAAAGTACAAAGAGCTAGTCAGTTCAGGGCTTAAACCAGCTACAGAACCAAAGGATTGGGATTGGGGTAATCGAGAGTTTATCCTAAAAGATCCTGATGGCTATAAGCTATGCTTTTGGCAAAAGATTCAATGAAGAGACGAGAATCTGATTTAAGTAGCCCGGCTTGCCTGAATGATGTTGTACTTGAGGTTGACTGCGACTTTGAATGCAATTTGGATGATGATGTTGTTCAAGCTCTCCATGAATCCATCTATGGTAAGGGGCTTACAAGGGATAAGCTGATTGATAGATTAATGATGAGATGCCAGCGATTGGGTTGTACTGCTAGCTGTGTAATAGTTAGGGGCAAAGAGAACGAGAGTTTAGTTGTCGATGATATTAATATGGGGCCTTATGTATCTAACGGACGAGTAATAAACCCTTTGCCGGGTTGCTTATCGTACTAAGGAATTACTAGTAAGTCTCATCTGATAATCATAAACAAACGAAGTTTGAACATCCTTTATTACGGTGTACCATCATCTGCTATTTTTCTTTAGCCTTAATTGAAGTTAGAACCAAGACGCTATTGCTTTTTAATAGCGTGAGTTAATATTTAAGCATGTACGTTTTCGGTTTGATCTCTGGTTGTTTATGCATTATCGGAGCAATACCTTATATCTACAACACCTACCGCCGTAAGACAAAACCACATCGTATATCCTGGTTAATTTTCTTAATACTCAGCGTTCTATTCTTTACTAGCCAGCTACAACTAGGTGCTCGGGCGTCACTATTTTTTTACGGCTGGACCGTGATTAACAATGTTATTTTGTTTAGTCTATCAATGCGGAAGGGCGGAGGCTACGGAGATGTTAACCTTGTCAATGTGGCCAGTTTTGGTGTAGCTATACTAGCGATTGCGCTTTGGAAGATAGATAACTCACCGCTAACGGCCCTGATCTGTACCATAATTGCCGACGGCATCGGAGCTTTATTAATAGTCGTCAAGTCTTATAAGCATCCGCAAACAGAAACAATATTCATGTGGTATGTGGGGATTGCTTCTACGTTATTCAATATGCTAGCGGTCGGAAAGCTTGATCCATCTCTATTAGCCGCCCCAATGTACGTATTTTTGTTTAACATAGCCATCGTGGCGGCAATTCTACTAGGGAGAAGAGCCAAACCATTAAGAAGTTCACGAGCAACATCCTAAGGCAATATTCACATATAAAGCGGTTCCGACATCGCTGACTACGGTGTACCATCATCTGTTATTTCTGTTAACCCTGATTAGACGTTAGAACCTAAAGTGCTGTTGCTTGCTCTATAACAATAAATAATCGATAATTTATGTTATGGCAGAAACAACCCCAGATAATGTATTCCCTCTTTATAAAATGTTAATTGCAGGTAAAGAGCATTGGCTCCCACTTAGGGCAGCTGGCGTAGCTTATGATTTTGGATGGGCACCAGTCGAAATAGGTGGTTTAGCCTTAGATGGTGTAGGTGTAGCACGCAAAATTACTAACGAAGAGCGTGGTCAAATTTCAGAAATTGCTGACGAACATTCGGCTAGTAAATAGGTCCCAACATCGCTGACTACGGTGTACCACGATTATTTTATATGTTATTTATGTTAGGCATGATTAGAAGTTGAAGTCCAAAAATATAGGCACATACATAACCGTATAAAACTCAGGACCTTTGCAACATTTCCAGCATTCTCCTATTACTACGGGTACACCAAGATTGACTTATAAACAAGAATATGCTAATGTTTATCTATGCCTGAAAAAGAAAAAGATTTACCTACCGACTGGGGGTACACTACCACGGCACGTAAAGAATTTGGTTCTATCTACCAAGGTCGACAACTAATCGGTAGAGATATGGATGTCCGTGGTGGAGTATATTATGGCACCTATAAAGGTGAGGCAATTGTTGTAGACCCGTCAAAGAATCCAGAGCAATACCGTTTATATTTCGAAAAAGCTAAACAACGCGCTATCGAAAACGGCAAAATACAGCGGTCAAAAGTATTACAGGCTGTGTTCGATACAGTTTCAACTGAAATGCCTTATTCACAAGAAAAAGTTGATTCCATTTTGAATGATATAGGTAAAGCAAAAGGACTGCCACAGTTTCCTGATGGAAGTAAAATTGATCTGGGTGTTTTCATGGAAAATCATGCTGGTGTGTGTCGTCACCAAGCATTAGCATGTGCAGTATTACTCCAATCGTTTAAAGACGAAGGTTATATTAGAGGAGATATCAGCGTTGACAGAAATGCCGTCTGGCAGCCCAATAGTGAATTAGATGGTCACGCGTGGGTTCGTTATACTTCGCATGGCGGCAATGTAATGATACTGGATGTAGCACAAGGATATCTTGGTTTACTTGACGATGCACAAAATAGTGCAAGATGGAATTACCTACGGCCAGAAGAGCAACGTACAGATGTAGCTCAACAAATTGGAAATTTAGTTATACCCGAAAGTGCAGTAGCCTAATAATCGGGCAATAATCAATAGAGCCTGAATTCTTTGTACAATTTGTTAATTTAGCCGACTATTGGCAAGTGTATTATTAGCAAAATTCGTCACATAAAACTGTCCGAACATCGTATAAGGTGATGTACTTTCGTTTGTTTTGTTTCTAGGCCCGGTTAGAGGATGGTGTTAGACATGTAACACTTTAAAAACCTAACTGCTTATGGTAGAATAATAAAAATTAATCGTAAAAGAGTATTAAACAAACATTATGAAACGCCGAAATCCCTTAGCAGTGTTTTGTCTAAGTATTATTACATTTGGAATCTATGACATTTATTGGTTAGTTAAAACTAAAACTGAGTTAAACAAAAAGACTAAAATTCATACTCCAACTATTTGGTTGTTGTTTTCTCCTATCATTATTTTCATAGTTGCAACTATTGTAATTGCAGTAACCAACCAATCAACACAGACAACATTTACAGCTAGCGGCTCTATAGCTACCAGCAGTACAAGTATAAACGGTACTGGGATAATTGGATTACTTGTTGCCGTCGTTTCCTTAATTGCATCCGTGTTAATTTCCTTTTATTGGTTCTTTAAGTTCTCTAAAGCAGTTAATGTATACACGAATGGTAAATCCGGAACCGGCATAACTTTCTTACTATTGTGGTTACTACACCTCATTGGTGTAGCTATTGTTCAGGACACTTTCAATGACATGCTTGATGCCGGTATTGCACCAGGATCGACTATCTACAATATGGGGCCGATGGCTTCTGCAGCTCCTACGGCCGAACCTTGGCCTCAGCAAACCCAACCTTTCCAACAATCTGTCCAACCTAGTATGACTATGCCAGCTCAACCACTTATGCCGCAACAGCCCACAATACCCTATGCTCCATCGCAACCAATCAGTAGCTCACCTTATCCAACTAATCCATCTACTGCACCTCAAACCACACAACCTACTGCGTATAGCCCCACTCCTCCAATACCTAGTCCAACATATCCACAAGCTGCCAACCCAATTACTCCCCAACCAAATCAACCCCCATATCAAGAAAACAATAACAACCAACTGCCTACAATCGGACAATACCAATAGTAAGCTACTGTAAATTGTTCACTGCTAATTCATATAGTTCTTAGTAATAATAATTTCTTTAACGACATTGTTATAGTACATGTATGCCTAAGTTTAAATTCGCCAAATTGGTAAGAGATAAAATCGTTGAGAATCAAATAGCTTCAGGAGCAAAACCTAAATACCACCACCTAGACGACAAAAGGCACAAGCAAGCGCTAATTCTCAAAATTATTGAAGAAACGAAAGAAATTACACAGGCAAAGCCTGAAGAGGTAGCAGGAGAAATTGCAGATGTACAGCAAGCACTCGATGACCTTAAACAAAAATATGGTTTAACAGATATGGATATAGCTAAGGCACAGAAGATTAAACTCGACAAGAATGGTGCTTTTAAAGAAGGACTATATGTTGACTATGTTGAGGTGGATAAAGATAACAAGTGGGTTGAGTATTATCGTAAAAATAGTGACCGTTACCCAGAGATTAAATAAACCGCATCAATCATAGAGTTTTCATCTTTGCTGACTACGGCGCCGCCATGCTTACGCTTTTATGTTATAAACTTCAGTACTAATATTATCCTATGGCTAATGTCGAGGTTGGTTATCAAAGAACGACTATTGTTTTTCCCCAAAATACAAAAGGTATTTTGCTGGGCATGAAGAAGAGGGGGTTTGGCGAAGGTTGGTGGAATGGTTTTGGCGGGAAATTACTCAATAACGAATCTTATGAAGATTCAGCAAGACGCGAAACGCTTGAAGAGGTCGGTTTACATATTAGTAACCTGCTACATTTAGCTAATCTACATTTCTATTTTGATGGTGCACTAGGTGTTGTAAGTCGCGCATATTCATGTGATTTTACGGGTGAGCCGGCTGAGACAGAAGAAATGCGTCCTCAGCTCTTTCAGCCAAACCAACTACCATTTAATGACATGTGGCCAGCTGATAGATTATGGATACCCAAAGTATTATCAGATACCGCAAATTATCCATTGGGATTTATCATTCATTTTAATGGTGATAAAACCTTTAAATCCATGAATGAAGTCGAAGCTATCCAGTTAGAAGGCAAGTTCTAGTATCGCCTTTACTGCATATTAATCCGACAGATATGAATCCTCCAAATCTTGGTGCACCAAAGAATAAAATTATTTGTATTTGATATCATTTCATTTACATAAATATTAATATTGTTTATGCTGAACATGATATGGAACCTAATACAAACAATACTGACCCTTTACCTACACCTACGTCAACACCGTTACCCATAAACACACCGCCTGCGCAACTGATCGATCCAACCCCATCTCAATCTGTAATATCTTCAGAACAGCCAAGGCAACAAAAAAATAATACTCATAAAACTTTAATATCGGTATTGATTATATTGGTGGTTGTTCTTATTGCTGTCGGCGGTTGGTATGTTTATAAGAATTATCATAAAACTACAAATACTCCTACTTCAACCACCACGCCGACCACCAACACATGGGTCGGCAAGGGTAATAATACTAATTGGGATAGTGCGAGCAACTGGAGTTTAGGCGTACCCCAAAACGGACAAAATTTGGATATAGATTTAAGTAATATTAAAACCACCAAAGATAGTGACGGGAACGTAATAACATCAATTAATAACAATATTAACGGGTTAGTGATTAACGAGCTAATATTTAATGGCTCAAGTAAATTTATAGATGTTAAGGGTAATGGTCTTACCATAAAAAACCAAATCCTTAACGAGGGAGCCAGCCCTGAAATCGATAATAACTTAGATTTGGACGGCAACATAATCATCACTAATACTCAAGCTGGTACGCTTGTTATTAGCGGCGTCGTTACAATCCCTAAATCCTCAATTGTTAACATGAAGACGGGCTGTGTGGATAGCAGTAATAACCCGACACCACTACCTCTCAGCACAATTCAATTCAACAACTCGTTAAGCGGTAGCGGCCCGATTTATATTAGTGATAATTCTTGCGTTCAATTTGCAATTACTAGCCCTAATTTGGATAGCCAAGTAACAATTGGCTCTGGTGCGATAGTTGACCTGGCCAATAACATCCTCGGTGTTGAGAATGGTGCCACTCTTGGTACTCCTGATGGACTGGGTAATAGTGAAATTGATATACAAAACGGCGGTAGTCTGGATATCGATTCTATGGGTAGTATAGAAGGTAATAATCAAACTCTGGCAATGACTATTACGAATAATATAACTATGAGCGGTAATGGTTTAGCATATGATTTAACCAATACAACTGGGGACATAACGGGAGCAATAACTAGCTGTATCAGTGGACCAATGGATTGTGTCGGTAATTTACCGGGGCAAGGCACTCCAGCTGTTGTAACATTCACTGGCACTGTCACGCTAGCTGGTAATACCGAATTAGGAGCAGTTACCATCCCTCCATTTGGGTCAGATCCAACTCAATACTCATACACTAATTACATATTCAAGAATGCCCTCGTAAATCCTAGCTCCTATACATTGACTGCGGTGCTAAATAGTAAGGTACAGATTACTCAATAATTAGATCACTCTATAAGAAACTTAAAGGCTAGTTCGCAAGGAATTGACAAGCTCCAACGTCGCTGATTACGGTATGCCATACTTGCCAAATACACTAAATTATGCTAATGTTTACTTATGTCTGAATTCTCGTTTGCACCAGCAAACTTTCAACCTAACACTGCAGAAAGAACCGATTACCCATTAAATATCCGTCCTGAAGATTTACAATTTGGAGATATCATCAAACTACCACCCGACAGTGATAGGCCAGAAGGCTCTAGCCTGATTGTGGAAGGTTGGCAAAAAGACAAAGACGGTATGATCAATGCAGACGGAGTATTAATTAGCGATCACTGCTCACCAGGTAGCACAGAGTATCTTGGTGGACCGTCATCAGTAACCGTTTTGGGGCATATGACTGTTGATGAAATATCAGATCGTGTACATTCGGTCGGTTTCATGCAATCAGTAGACAAATCCAAGCTTAAATCGAGAATACAAGAAATGCAGATTGAATTCGACGTAGTACATGGAAAAGGGTCTTAGCTCGTATCGTATTGTGAACCACTATAAGATTGGCTAAAAAACTGAAGAGTTTAGGGATGCACCAGACAATGGACTAATGGGGGTAGGATTAGCTAGCTGTTATGTGATATTGCGTGTACGGCTATCTGATAAATAACATAAACAACGGCGATTACTATACTTGCAATGGTAACTCGTCGCGGGTGCAAGAGAGTCTCATTACGAGCTGCCAGCGCACTGTTGGCCATAGCTTGGATGGTCTCTGCCGAACTGGACGCTTGCCAAACAGCCGAGTCTTCACTGATATTTTTAATCACAACATCGGCCATAGTGAACATCATCCGCAAGTTCTGTTCATTAAAACTATTGGCGCCATGGTGATTGATTAAATAGAGCTTATTGGCCTCCAGCTCAACATCAGCATGTGAAGGACAATCCATCAACTCGGCCATAAAATTCGGCGTTAACAGTTGCAGAACGTCTTGCTGGCTACCGGGCATAACTGTTAAGTTGAATCGGCTATTGAAATCTCCCTCCAGCTGCAGGGACTGGCCGCCCTTAATTCGTTCTGGTAAATCTCTGAAAAAAAGCATGCTATTTTTCTTATCATCAAGCACCACAAGTGGATATGGTTTACGTAGAGTTAGATGTAAATCGGAAAAATAATGAGTCCGTTGATTTTTACCTTCGCCGGTAACGTATTCGTAAATCACGGTACTCATGGGTAGCCCACGATATTCACCGGAAAATTCTTGTTTGACCCGTTGACCATAACCAACTCCTAAAAGAGAAGTAGCGACATTATCAAATGATCTACTATTAGTCCAAATCCAGTTGTTAGCAGCTAAAAACAGCTGTAAACGTTCAACAACTGCCTTGTGATATTTATAAGCGTATAAGGAAAGGGAAACGACTGCTAGCACTAATCCGCCAATGACTCCGATAACACCCAGAAAACTAAGCGCGGTTTGGTCGGTGGCCGAAAAGTGCGAAAACAGAAAATAACTAATAATTATAACTACTAAACCAAAGATGCCCATGATGAGCCATATTCGGTTTACTAAAAGCTTCTGGCTAAAAGCGCTGTAATCAACAGCTGTTTTAGGAGACGTTTGGGCAGATTGATTCTGATTAAATTGGAGAGGGGTTGCCGAGTTTGAGTTGGTATTTGAAGCCAGATTCGGTGAATAACTTTGGTCTGTTGGTCCCATATACATCTAATAATGCCACTCTTTGATCTTCGCTACAAATTATCAAATAGTTAATAAACTACTTGTTAAGACTTGAGACCATCGAGCTTAACAATGCCTTAATAGTTTAAATAATGAAATCCACTCAAACTTTGTTCAGACAAATGTACCATTAGCTGTTATTATTGTTGAACCCGATCAAACGTTAGCTCTTGTATTATTATTTATCTAGGAATAATCTCGATTTCTCGGTGAACAAAACCCGAAGCATATCGCCAAAAGTCATTAACTTTATGGCCATTAAGCTCATAGCCAGCCCTTAAGAGTCCGGTACTGCCCGTAAGCAGCAAATCAAGAAGATCTCTTGTATCTGTTTTTGGCTTGCGCTTGTAATATTCAATGGCAATGGGAATGGTTTTTTTCAAACAGGGTTCGATTAGTTTATCAATTGCCTTTTTATCACCCGTTTTAGCAAGTTGAAGTAATTTTTTCTCATGTTCTTTGTCTAAATCTGGAACTTTTCTAATTTCTCTAACGTAAAGAACCGCCGCATCATATCCGTCAAGAAGACTCGAATATTCATCCATGCACTTATTTTAAACTAACAGGCGACTCGATTGCACTAGGTAGCTAAAACTGTCTAATCCGCACTCAGACAGGCAGGCCATAATGGGTTATATGTGTTATTTTATAATTCATCATACGCACTTTTAATCTCTTTGCTACCATTAAATTAATGAGAAACATCATTATCATTCATGGTTGTCCATCATCAAAAGAAAAAGCTTTAAACCCTGAGACCAGACACTACGATAAGGAGTGGATGCCATGGTTAAAAAGTACTTTGACCAAAAAAGGCCTAAAAGTTGAACTGCCCCAAATGCCTCATCCATGGGCTCCGGTTTATGCTGACTATAAAAGGAGGTTTGAAAAACTCTCAGTCAATGAAGATACCATATTGATTGGACACAGCTGCGGATGTGCTTTTTTGGTGCGCTGGCTCGGAGAATCAAAAACTAAAATATCAAAGCTGATCTTAGTCGCTCCCTGGATAATCCCTGCTGAAACAAATGAAATCAGGAAGAAGTTTTATGGGTTCAAGATAGATAAATCCATCCCCAATAGGGTAAAAGAAATCGTTATGTTCATCTCAGACGATGAAGTTGAGGAAGGGAAGGAAAGTTTAAAAATACTTCACAATGCCATAGGCGGGAAAGTAATCGAACTAACGGGCAGGGGACATTTTACTTTTAAACATATGGGTACGAAAGAATTCCCGGAATTGCTCAAATTAATCCTGCCCTAATCTTAGTATTTGGCAGAGTTTAAGCCTAACGGTCGAACCGCCCGAACAGTGTAAGAACGAATACACTTTATCGATCTTGTTTTCTTTTTGACTTGGCTGATGAACTTTTTGCTGATGCCTTATTCATGTGCTGCGCTAAATAGTACAGCCTTTCAAACATTTGTTCAGTTGTCATGTTTCTCTCTCTTTTTGTTAAGATTTACACAAATTAGCATAACCATAATCTAGCAGCGTGCTGTGATAATTTTGACAGTAAATCAGCCCGGAAGTGTAATAAATAGCTTGGCTATCTATGCGCTATGTCATTTAATATTCAAACTGTTTGTGTTTATCTTTGTGGAGATCTAAATTAAAGGGACAATCATGGACGAAAAAGTACACATCAAACGTGTTCATAAGAGCAAAAAAGCCGCTAAAGCCGGCGGGGCTGGCGGAGTATGGTTTTTGGGTTTTATTGGAACGTTATTTTATTACATTCACCTCCACTCGGGAACCTTTTGGTTAGTAATACTAGGTATCCTCAAAGCCATCATTTGGCCGGCCATATTGGTTTACCACTTACTGCTGTTTTTAAAGGTTTAAATACTTCTATTTATTATTTGAAGGTCTGAACTAGTTATCCTATGTCTCTTCGGAGATATCTTTTTCGTGGTATTGCCCGACAATGTGCAATATAAATATTCCGGCGAAGACCGCTACCGTCACCACCAAAGATAGACCAATATATTGCTGTATTAGGCCATGGTAATCTGTCCCCAGCTTTTTGCCAACGCTCATAAAGAGCAAAATCCAGGCTGTTGAAGATATAAAAGTCGAGATGACAAAAGTCAGATAGCGCACTCCCGAAGATCCGGCTAAAACAGTAATAATAATGCGTAGCCCCGGAATGTGCCGGCCGATAATTATGGCCCAGATACTTTGTTTGGCAAATAGCCGTTCGGCGCGCTTGACTTGTTTTTCTTTAACGAAGACGAATTGAGCTAACTTAGTTAAAATCTGCTGACCCCAACGCCTCGATAGGAAAAATAAGATAGTCGAGCCGGATAGGATAGATATCTGAGCTAAGATAAAGGCCGGCCAAAATTCCGACGCATTACCGGGCATTGATAGTTTATAGCCGACATAACCCAATATGGCATCACCTGGCATAATAATCGGGATACCTAGCTCTTCGACAAATAACAACAGCAAAGGGGATAACACTATCTGGGAAGCAATAAAATGCTGGATGGTGTCGGTATAACGATCAAGCCAAGATAGCCAAGAGGCATAATAATACACGAGTTATAGTTTACACTTTTATCCCTCACTACCTCAAAAGATTTAGCTATATTTTGATATATAAGTGATTTTGATCACATATACTGTTCATGCTTATACAATCTTTTTATAATACGAATAGCAACAGCTTGTGGGGTTGGTTCTCAACGGATATTCAGCTTAAGCGTTTAGACTAACGCCGCAATACCGCTATAAATGGGGAAAGCTGATCGATGAAAGCTAAAAAAATAGATGGAATAAACCACGGTACCCAATCCGTACCAGCTCATCACCTGAAGCGACTAAAAGAACAACGGCTAGATGAACTTGATCGAGGATATTTTCGGCAACTGCGGAGGCTACGCCGGGTGGTCTGGTCGGCCAAAAGTAAGCGTCAGACTAAAACTAAGCAACTCTCAGATTAACTGATTTAGATATTTTCCGAAGATTAGATATATCCTAAATAGCTATTGATCGTCTGGGTTGTAGTCGTCAATATCGTGAAATTTGGCTCGATTAATGTACATTCTGAAAGCCCGCTGATCGGCATTGGTTAGTGGATGCTGAATGCTGCGCGGCCAAAGCCTCAGCACCCTCACCGAATCAAGCTCAAAAACGTAAAATAACACCTGCGCCTGTATGTAAATCCAATAAATCAGGCCAAGAATAATTGCAAACGTGCCATATAAATTATCCAGGTTTCTCAGTTCACGGGCGACAAGATAGCCGCCAAGACTTTGAAGAATTTCTAAACAGATCGCGGCAATGGCGGCGCCTACCCAAATTTGCCGCAAAGGCTTATGCACCGAAAGGCCGATTTTCATGACAAATATCATGACGAAAAATAAAAAGATCAGTGTAAGTAATATTGATAGCAGGTTAAAAAAGAGGTTATGGCCAAAGACCAGGGCGTAGCCGGCCACGATAGGCGATAGCAGTAAGCCCAGCCCGCCGATAATAATGATGCCAAGGCTGCGGAATAAAGATGTAGGGAAGCCGCTGCGCCGACCGCGCGGCACCTGCCAGATGTGATCAAGCCCGCTACGCAGTACATCGGCCACTCCTCGGGCACCATAAAGGGTTAATAACAAACCAATCGCCAGAGCGATGCCGGTTTTAGCCAGGCCATGGATATTTTGCTGGAGGTCATGACCGATCACCGGGAAGTAAGTGTTGGCGCCGTGAATAATCTGGTTTTTCAGCTGAGTATTATCCCGTAAAAATAAGCGTAGCGCGCTAGTTAAAACCAGTAACAGCGGGAAAAGAGCCAAAAAACCATAATAAGTAAATAAGGCCGCCCGGCGCCCGGCTTCATCTTCCCGATATTTTTTAATAACGGCAAATAAAAAACCGGCCCGTTTATGATTTTGTTGGTAGTGATCAAAGTGACTAATCAGATATTTAAAGGAATTATGGACCAGAGACATCTTGGTTCCCACTATAACAAAACTTAGCCTAACCTGCCTAATGTTCGGTAAATGTTAGAAAGTTTACAGCTTAAGCGACATGGATTGATTAACATACAAATAGTTAAAAATAAAGGAGGGGGTATGAGCTACGACGAAGATGCACTAATGGAAACCTTCGATCGCTGGGATCGCCAAGAACGCCGCCAACGTTTCTTACGACGTATGGAGCGAAAATTCTACACAAAATACCGATTAGTTCAGAGCCGCCACTGAGTCGCTGTTTTTGAATATTTTACCTGACTACACCCCAAAAGGGGTGTAGTTTTGTTTAAAATCGCAATCGGCGCATCAGTTGATCAATCGGATCGTTCCGGGGTTCTTCCATGGGTAGGTATTCGCTCAACAGTTTCAATATCCTATCCGCATCGGTTGGAGAAAAATAAAAAGTAACGTACATGGCGAACCGTTTTAAGGGCTCAAGTTCTATCCCCGAAAATGCCCCTTCTGATACCACCGAAAATGAACGAAACTCGCTAAAGGTGTAATGTCTTCCGCCGATAGTTAAACCTAAATCGTCCAGTGAATAATTAAGCTGTCGTGGTTTGTGGGCCCCATAAATCCCCAGTAGTAAGATACCGATAAATACTAAAACGCCAGAAAATATATCCTTGGTGACTAACCATATCGCGGCGGCAATAACTAGGGCAATTAAGCCAATAAAAGCGTACCAACTGAACGATTTACTATGAGCCACAAACTCCGAAGCGCTCCAGGTCACACTATCCGCTGTAGCCGTTGGGGTCTTTGATTGATTGATAGCGTGGGTTGACGGTGTCGCAACTGCTTTGCCAACTTCCGATGGAGTCTGTGATACTTCAGACGGTGACGGTACGTCAGGGCTAGATTTTTCAGGAGACACGATCGCATCAGGTTTATACAGACTCGGGTCTTTAGATTGGTTGTCCGGGTCGTTGCTGTCATTCATAAGCGTTATTTTATAGCTTAAGTATCAAGGTATGCAAACTGTTATGGCGGAGGGGGTGGGATTTGAACCCACGAAGCCTTGCGGCTTGCCAGTTTTCAAGACTAGTGGAATAAACCAGACTATCCGACCCCTCCTAGTTTTTTATTGCCATCCTAAAATGTTGAACAATAATCCCTCGGCTCTGTATTATAGGTGTTATTGTGATATTGCTCAACTGCTGCACTGGCTCTGATGTAACTAGTGACTAACAGTATTGGAAGACTTATAATACAATGGCCCTGATCAGGAGAGGTACCCAAGCTGGTTGAAGGGGATGGTTTGCTAAATCATTAGGGGGATGCAAGTCCCCGCGAGGGTTCGAATCCCTCTCTCTCCGCCAATTATATTTAAAGCATAATTTGTTCGGATAGCTTACTTGTTGTATTTATAGCGTTGTAAATAAGTTGTCTAACGGTTGCATACTCTTTGACTGCTAAGCTATACTGCTATTAATACAAATACGCAAGACTCATTTTATAATTATCTGGAGGGTAACAACATGGCGCGACGCAATCGCGACGACGATCTTTTACTGGAAGAAGATGAGCTGACGGCAGCGTTTTTGGGCGACGATGACACTAACGCAGCAGGAGCTCCAACTACAGCTACACCAACCACTGAAGACGAGTGGTCGGAAGAAGAAGCGGCTGTACCTGGTCAATTAGCAGTCGACGTTTACGAGACTAAGGAACGGCTGGTCGTTAAGGCTCGCACAGCTGGTGTGAATAAAAGCGATTTAGACGTCAGTATTTCCGATAATCAACTCACGATTAGGGGTACGCTTTCAGCTGGCGAAGAAGAAGTTGAAAATTACTTTCTTCAAGAATGCTATTGGGGCGAATTTTCACGCACCATTGCTTTACCGGTACCAGTAAAAGAAGAAGATATTGAAGCAGTCCTGAAAGACGGCGTCCTGACGGTCAGCTTTGGTAAAGTTAAACAAGATACTGTTAAGAAAATTCAAGTCCTCTAAATAAACTGTTCTTTGGGTAACTTATTACTATAAGTTACCCTCTGATCAATAATTCACTATTATTTGTTTTAACCACATCTTGCCAACCAGATTTCTGCAGGCTATTAAGTATTTGATTATTGAAACTGGATCGGCTCAATAATACACAAGCAATATTATATTTAGTAAATTGCTTCGTCCTTATAGCCTTGTTACTAATTATTTGGAAATAGATATCGAGATATTTTTGTCCCGAATCGTTTCTCCAAGAAGGCATCCGACCATCAATATACACTGGCTGGGAAGGCAATTGCCATATAAGATAACCCCCGTAATCATAGTCATTAAATAGGTTACCATCGCATGGATGAGCTCGTAAATAAGAAATGGCTTGAGTGGGATAAGGTGCATCACGCTGAGGCCAGGGGATAAAAGTAGTAACTACAACATAAGCTAACCATCCAACAACGATCAAAGCAAACAGATTAAGTACCCTTTTACGTGGTTGGTTTAATTCGTGTGGCAGTTGATTTTTAAGCTCTTCGTAATACTTATCCAGATCTTTAATCGAGGCGACAATAAACAAAGGAACATTTCTTGTAGCGGCCATTGCCGCAGTAAAAAATATCGGGCCAATATCTAGCCAATTAGTTAATTTTTTCCGGCGCAATAACCAGAAACCCGCACCCCACAAAGCAACAAAAGCATAAGTAGCAACTGGTAGATAAAAAATAGCCCATTCTGATATTTGAAAGTGCAATGAGCTGTCAAAAGTAGTTCGAGCAACTTCTACATATAATTTTAATCCGTAAGGGTTGACTAGAGTGGCGACGAAACTTAAGCCCAGAACGACAGCTATCATTTTCCGTCGTTGTCTAACCATGTAATAAGCTAAAACGGCCAGTCCTACGATAAAACCGGCATGTAAATTGGCCCAGATCACAAAAATTAGCGGCACTAACCAGATTAAACGTCGTTGTTTGCTGCTTATTATTTTTAGCAGCAATGCTAATAAGAAAACGGTCCAGGCTATCGGGCGAATACCGGCATAAGGTATCATTGCGGCTCCAGCCAGTAATAACACCAACAGCCGGGTTCGATTACCGACTATAAAAAGAGCTGCCGTCCACAGACTAGCAAATATGACGGCCAGCAGGTTATACCCACCTAAGCTATAAAACCACGAAACAATAACATCATTGCCCCATTCATGATCAACCCAGTGAAAAGTTCGAGCCGTATAGGTAAAAATGTCATGTGAGGGGATACCATGCGCTCTGATGTAATTGCCAGCTTGTAAATGCCAACCGAAATCTGGATCAATACTCGTCCAAGCTATTAAAAAGAAGCTGATAAAAATTAGTACAAACTTCAAGGACAGATAAACATGATGGCACCGCGACAGTGCGGCAATCATACGAAGTATGCGATGTATTTTTATTATTACTGACTTTGGCAAAATAATTCCTAAACTAAGCTGCATCTTATACTGCCTCTGCCCTAGATTAACACACTGCCAATTTTCTTTTTTCGGGCCATAACTAATAAAAACACCCGCCTATTGCGGGTGTTTTTGAAGTATTTCTAACTAACTTCTAGCCAGTACCACCACTACCGCCTAAACCTGAAACTTGGTTAACAACGAAGTGTACGATTAATTGTGCCAGAACTACTATTACTAGACCGACAAGGGCATAGATAATTGTCGTTTTAGCTGAACCGACCTTACTGCTATCACCACCCGATGTGATATATCTTAAGCCACCGACAATTATCATAATGACCGCAATGATACCAACAATAGCCGAGAAAATATTAACGATATTGTCGAGTAATGTTTGAAAGCTACTCGTGCTTGTACCATTACATGAACCGTTACCGGGGTTAGATATGTCAAATTCAGTCCCACCGCAAACACCAGGAGTTAAATTAGTAACGTCTGCCGCCGCTAACGATGGCATTACTAGAACCGGTGTAGCTGCTAGAAATAGCATAGAAATAGCTACTGTAATGTTCTTAAATTTTCTAATCATCAATTACCTTTCTTTATGTACGCGCCTATTTAAACTTTATAGCACACAAACCAATTAGCCTCAAGCATTATATGGCCCATTTGGGTCTTTTTGAATAAAGCTCTATATTCATCCTATGTTTTACTACTCAATGAAGTCAAGATTGATGGAGCCTAATGGGCCGCATTAACCTGATTAATTACAAAATGGACAATCAATTGTGCCAGAATCACGATTACGATTCCGATTATTGCATAAATTAACGATGATCTAGCCTTAGATACTGACTGCGGATTGCCACTGGAAGTAATGAACTGAAGACCAGAAACAATTATCATAATTACAGCGATAACACCGACAACGGCTGAAAATATATTAATAATAGTACTGAGTGCGCTATTGACGGCAGCACCTTGATCACCACACGTACTTCCGTCAAATAATCCAACACCACTACATGCCTCATTGGATGCAGCACTAGCAATAATATTATGATCACCTACCGATAAAGCACTTGAATTGCCTACGGGCATAATAATGATAGCTCCAATTAGTATTAAGCTAAGAGTTAATAATGTTAAAAACTTCTTCATGTCGTCTTATTCCTCATCATAACCTACTTAGAAGGAAAGCAATAATACTCTCTGAAAGAATAATAATAACAATACCTATAAGGGCATTGGTTAATTGGCTTCTAGCTCCTTTGGCTTGAGCTGGATCACCACCAGATGTGATATAACGCATTCCCGAGACTATCACGACTATCACAGCTGCTACTCCAGCAATAACCGCAATTACGCCTGATATTTTAAGGAGTAACCCGTCGGGGCCAAGAAGAGGGTTGCTACTCGCATTGCTCCCTGATACCCCGCCATCTTGGCACACCACGCTATTGGCGCCACTGCCACTGCACACATTATTAAACAAAGTGTCATTATTACCAGTAACTGTAGCTAGGGCTGTTGCCGGGGCAAGAAAGACCACCAGTATTGTTGATGCTAATAAAATTTTTATTAAGCTACGCATTAAAATTTCCCTAATATCAATGATACGATTGACTCCGCAACAATAGCTATAATCAACCCCACAACGGCATAAATTATGGTTCCCCTGGCGGAAGCAGCATTTTGCGGGTCACCGTTAGAAAAGACATAACGTAGCCCACCAATCACAAGGAAGATTAATGCCAAACCACCAATCACACCAAATAAATCTTGCAGAACAGTTTGAAGTATGCTGCCACTTGCGACTCCAGCAGCATTAGGTAAAGAACTCAAATCTAAACTACCCCCGGCCACACTAACAGAGCCACCACTACCTGTTGCATATCGATTTCCGAGATACGATACGGTCGGCACCGCAATGATGGCAATAGCTAATCCAATCAGGGCATATATTATGGTCGACTGGGCTCTAGCGGTCTCGTTTGGTGATCCCTGGCTAGTTATATACTTTATGCCCGCATAAATTACAAAGATAACCGCTGCTAATCCAGCTATCATCAATAGGTCATCAATTATGGCTAGCAGAATTAGTAGTAAGTCGCTATGGCTGCCGAGTAACTGAAAATTCTGAATTTGGCATGATGTAGTATTGGTTACGTTATTAGTAACAGGCTGTACGTTTAGGTAGTAATACCATGGTTTTAATCCAAGAAATAACGTAGGGGTACATGTCCCAGCAAAAAATGTAAACAAACTACCCATTTAATAATCCCCCCGGTATGAGGAATTGCAAAAAAGCATACAACAAAACAAAAGCAAACAAGGCAAGTAGGGCATTAGTTATATGTTTTCTGCCAGCGTTGGCTCGTTGAGGATCACCTTCTGATGTGATGTATTCGATCGCACCAACTATAGTCGCTATTACTACCACCAAACCAATAGCTGCCGATAATAACTGAACTGCTGGATTAATATATTTAGCGAATAGACACGCCATATCATTATTGGTGGGGACACTATTTGGGCAGCAAGTATTACCATCGCTTTGCAGGGTTTGCCCGCTAGGACAGGTAACATCTGCTACGTAATCTATTGGGGCGGCAATAACTGTCGATCCTATTGGTAGTACAAACCCCATAAATACCCCTAACAAAACTAGACTTACTAATTTCAGTTTTTTATATTTTAGAAAATATTTCATAAAAATAATGTTTATATTATATCCATCCTTGACTATACCGTTAAGCCGACTCATGATCAATGGATATATAGATATATATCTGACTAGCTACACATTACACCTAAACTGTAAAGCTTAATAACATTAATCTTGGGATTTACTAAACTTTTAGATTGTTGGTATTAAATTATAGTTTTTGGGGATATTAATAACGGTAGTTTGCTCGTCCAGATAGTCGACTTCGTATCATCAAACTAATGCTACACATTAAATTTGATAGGTGTAAGTTTATATGATATTGTACAACTGTTCGCCATCATGGCACATTCACAATTTGGAGATAAGCGAAATGAGCGACAAGCTCAACGTACCAGATCCGCAACCATCTGTTGGAAGACTCTGGTTCCTCGGCCCACTCGCCGTGATCTATTACTACGTTCGCAACAAGCGGCAAGGGCTACCAACCGACAGGATCGTCAAGCACGGTCGGTATGTAATAGGAGCCTGGTTCTCCGGATGTTGCATGGTCATCTTGCTGCCCCTCATCATCTTGGTATGGGCAGCTAGCTCTATGACCACGGCAACCACGCCAACCCCTACCTACTTTGGCACGACACCAGTTCCGTCAAGTTCGACGGGGCACATCACGCCGGTACCTTCGGGTTCGACAGGCAACAGCGCCACAGCAACTCCAGCTAACAGCGCCCCCGATGCCCTGGAACAGGCTCAGCAGACCTGCCAAAGCTTCACCGATTACGTGGAGTTCGAACCCGTCCAGAGCATTGATAACGTTATCGCCTATTGCGGTATTAACCTACCCCAAGGCAGCTTTAACGTCGAGTTCGGGACTAACGGTCAGGTCTATCTGAACCCCTGTAGTGACTACGCCTGGGTTACCGCAAACGGTGACCAACAATCATCTAACTGTGGCGCCCCAGCCGAGTCAGCTTCACAGGCTGCATCAGATTGCCAGTCTGGATCGTATTTCAACCCCGATGGTTTAGTGGGCGGGCAAGGCACCTGGAACAGTGAGTACGATCTGTGTCTGCTCGACGACAACTAGTCTGGTGGTTGACGAAAATCGCTTTCTTCAGCGCCAATGGTGAGCTCCCTCTCAGAGTCGATCATGTGTTCTTTTCATTAAGAATGCAGACTCTGAGAGGGCGGCACCATGTTTGTTCCGCTCTGTAATGATTATTAATTTCGCTAGTAGCATTCGTGGGATGTTGGTGGGTAGCTACTCATAGCTCAGGAACTGCGTCCATAATTGTTATGAGATAGTCTATTTTTATACTTACCTATTACATTACCTAGTTTTTTTATTACCTATTCGGTATAGTAGAGCTCATATAAACAATACCGATATGCATACAAAAAAATTCCGTAAAAATCTGGGTATTTATTTTGTATTGGTTTTATTTTTAGCTGTCTCTGTTTTGCCGCTCTTAGATATTAGTCAGGTAGCTGCAATGACGGTTGGGGGAGGTGGCTCCACTGAATACGTAGGCACATGGCAAGGTGCCGACAAAATCAGCTTGGACTTCCTTAATGGTAATCCAAATGTTGTCTTTACTTATAACCCAATAGTTTATCAAGACGCTGCCGGAACTTACTATGATATGTACTACGACCTGGCGGATACGGCTCAGTGTAAAGATGCCATAATGTTCAATGTCGATCCATCAGGTGATTTATACCCTCAATATGTCCTGCCCAACTCGGCTAGCACTCAACCTTGTGTCTATGATTGGGCGAATGGCAACCCAGTTGTAATATCAACAAATCAGCCGGCGGCTGCTTATTTAACTGCTATATCACCGGTCACAGCTACATATGGTTCCGATACATATGGTGGTGCCCCAAGCGCATATCAAAGCAGTACGAGCACGCTCAGCAATGGCAACAAAGATATTACGCTTATATCTGAAACATCTACCCCTGGATGCACTAACAGTAATACGATGCTGATCCAGAACTACCAAGACTACAAAGGCCCTCCGACTCCGTCAACAACTGTTACCCTATCGACATATACTGCACCCACGAATCAAGGACCATATGGTACGCAGTGCACTCAAATTTCTACTCAATCTGTTCCTTATTTTATATCTCTAGCTCTTTATTCTAGTTCCACCAATGGTAACCCATTTAGTCAGCCATCGGCATCAAGCGGATCGACAACTCCAGCCAATAACAGCTGTCCCATTACAGACGGTGATGCATTAACGTGGGTTTTATGCCCAATAGCTACTATGGCCCAGGACGCCATGTCAATACTAAGCGGCTGGCTGAAAGATTTCCTATATGTACCCACATCTATGTTCAGTGAGTTCGAATCAACGTCTAATACATTTCGTGATATTGGTGAAGCCCTGCTTGTTGTGGCTGGGCTAGTAATGGTAGTAAGCCAAGCAGCCGGATTGGAAATGTTTGCCGCTTATACGGTGCGTAAGGCTTTACCACGCATTATTCTGGCAGCAATAGGCATGGCTTTAGCTTGGCCAATATTATTATTCATAATCACTTTTTTCAATGACATTGGATATTGGACTCAAACACTAATTACGGAGGCCGCTAAAGTGCCTAACGCAAGTGATCCTGGTACAGCCTTTACTACTGCCATGGAAGGCATAGGTGCGGTTACTGGTGGTACGGTTGTCGCTGGGGCGTTGATTGTTGGGGCAGCTATTGCCGGAGCAGCAGTTATAATAAGCCTTTTGGGCACATTACTGCTTGCGCTATTTGTAGGCTTCCTGATTCTTACTATTCGACAGCTAGTCATCATAGTGTGCCTAATTCTGGCTCCATTGGCGATAGCTTCAGCTGTCTTACCTGGGACTGTTAGACTATGGAATTTTTGGAGAAATATGTTTATTACCACTATGATGATGTTCCCGATTATTATGGCTGTCATTGGTGCTGGAATGGCGCTGTCATATATTGCTGGCCAAATAGCAAACTCACAAGGAGGTGCCTGGGATTTCATGGCTATCGCTGCACTTATTGTCCCGTTTGTCATCCTGCCGTTCACATTCAGGATGGCTGGGGGGGTGATGGGTGCTATTTCCGGAGCAGTTAGTAATAACGGGCTAGTCCGAGGCGGCTTCGGTGCTATTAGTGCTTTTCGTAAAAATGAATTTGCCTATAGGCACCAACAGACTATGGAAGGGAAAAATAGACTCGGTTCGTCCGCATTGGGCGGATTATACAGGCGCGCAATAATACGAGGCGGAACGGATTTCAGCCGAAGAGAAAGAGAAAGTTACAGAGCCAAAGAACAAATTCGACTGGGGGGTATAGCCGCCAAAGGCTTAGAGGCAGAGGCCGGATTTGCTGGGATGGATGATATAGCTACAGGTTTGGCATTACAGGAAGGAATGACATCTGAATCATTCCTTGAACAATATAGAGACATACATATGAAAAAATTTAGCTCTACTAGGGATCAGGCAACGCTTGCTGCTAGGCAAGGATTAGGCAATATCGAGGGAGCCTTCGGTGCTCGGCTTGGTTCAAGAACCATGAGGACAATGGCATTTCAGGCCCACGTAAATTCACCTAGCGCGTATGCGCCTACAGATGAAGGTCTTATGGAACTTGCTCGAGACGCGACTAGTATGGTTAGGGATGGGCGCATTACAACATCACAAGCTATATCAATGATTAAAAGTAATCGTGGACGCGCCGATATGAGTGGTATAGGAGGGGGTGATTGGGCACGCCAAATAACTAGTATGCTACAAGGGAACGATATAACTCATGCTGATGTAGCGAGACTACGGGCTGGAGCGCTTAATGGTACCCAGCCAGGTGCGTTAATAGCCGGGCGACACGAAACTATTGAGGCCCTGGCACCCACAATGGTTGGACAACTTGATGCTGCCTATGGTCAACTAGACGTAGCCCTGCGCAGTACTGACCCCGATAGGCAAGCCATGATTGATGCTGCCCAAGACAATATTGAAACTCACCTAGCACAAATTGCTGGACTATATGATGTTATGGCCCAAGTTTCTCCCGAAAATGCCCAAGCCATGGCAGCTGGTGTACTTTCGGTTGGGGTTCCATTACCTTCAACTGAAATAGGGGAAGATGGCAATCCCATACCTGGAGGATCACAAACTGTACGTGCTCTTATTGAACAAGCACGATCTAGGCCACCCGATGCGTCTGGACAACAACGATTCCTGGAGCTTCGGCGCGAACTTACTAGCGCTTATAGAGCAGATGCTGCGGCGGCGGCTGCTGCAATGAGCCCTCCACCCCTCACTGGGCCCGGTGCTGGGCCGCCATCAATTCGCGGTATGTAACTTTGGTCATTTAGTATTGGTGCATTCAAATATCAATCACATCAAGGTTAGTTAATCTTTTTTTACTATCTGACAAGAACCGTTTCGGTTATACTTAAGCTAAATGGCAACTTATACGGTAATTCAAGACATCGAAGCAGAAGATAAGCTAGTTGGGCCGCTAAGTCTGAGACAATTTATTTATGCCGCTATAGCGGCGATATGTGCCTATCTATCGTTTGTTTCTCTAACAAAAGGGGCTTCATTTCTCTTAATAATATTTGTGCCGGTGATGCTTTTCACTGGATTTTTTGCTGCCCCATTTGGCCGTGATCAGCCAACTGAGGTTTGGGCGTTAGCCAAAATACGTTTTTTCATAAAACCCCGACGGCGCTTATGGGATCAGAGCGGGATTAAGAATTTAGTCAACATTACAGCACCAAAACAAATTGAGAAGAATTATACTAATGGATTAACCCAAACTGAAATACATAGTCGACTTAGGGCGCTAGCTAACACTATTGACAGTCGTGGTTGGGCAATCAAAAACGTTAACGCTAACCTATATGATCCAACCCTCTCACCTCTATCACAAGATTCTGATAGACTAATCGATCCCAGCAGTTTGCCCCAAGAAGTCTCTCAATTCGATGTCTTGGCTAGCGATGATATTTTAGATGAGTCAAACAACCCGGTGGCTCAAAATTTAGACCGCCTAGTGCACACATCATCCGTAGCGCATCGTCAACAACTTATTAGTAAACTCCGTCAACAAGCTAATTTAGCTAAACCAGCCTCTAATATTCAATTACCGGCACCGGCAGATTATTGGTTTCTGAATCAGCCCTTAGATTTATCCAAGTCATCAAACGCAGCAAAACTACCACCTACTACTATAGTTGCTCCGGGTAGTACAGAAGAAACCACCAGATTATCGGCTCTAGAACCATCACCCAACGAAGTGGCCTTAGATAAAAAACTAAAAGCTAATAGACAAGACTTGCAGGCCATCAACTATCAGCATATGAAAACTATCCAACCGATTGGCGCAAATACAACACGAGTTAATCCGCAGAGTGCAAAATCCACAGGATCAGCTCCAGTGACACCATCAGTCAATCCTGATAAAATGTTACTTGCTAATCGCAATGATCTTAATATTGCTACGATTGGGCGGATAGCCAACAATCAAGATGAACAGCCTGATGAAGTAGTAATTTCATTGCATGATCACGCCTCTTAGGTGGGCCAAATATTAAAAATGAATCCCTCTAATGCAAACCAGCTTGATCCTCGTACACCAATAACACCGCCAGTAGCGCCGGCTGCTGGCAGTTATACCCCAAACGCCCCACAAGATGTTCCCATTACTCCCTATACGACCATTAACCAGTTCTCATCGGGACAACATTATAAAGATAACATGCTACAACCATTTCCCAATCAAGCGTATTCCTCTTCTGTACCAGTAGTAGGTACGCCACCAGTTACAACTACAGTAACCCCTCGATCGAATCCAAATAGCACCCAAAATACTCTACAGATTGCCGAGATTCGCGATGGGATTGTAATAATGAATGACGGGTCATTTCGTGCCGTAGTCATGGTTAAGTCCATTAATTTTGATCTGATGAGCCCCCAAGAACAAGAAGCGGTAGAGTATAGCTATCAGGGATTTTTGAACTCATTATACTTTCCGATACAAGTATTTATCCGTTCCCAAAAAATTGACTTACAGCCTTACATAGCTAGATTAGACAAAATCCGAACCGAACACGACAACATGCTTCTAGCCATGCTCATGGATGATTATATCGACTATATTGACAGTCTTTCACAGCAGACCAATATCATGGATAAAAGATTTTATGTAGTCGTTCCCTTTTTCCCTGTAACCGACGTTCAAAAAGCTCTCACTCAAAGTAAAAACTTTTTAAGCGGACTTAAGGCGCTATTCACCCCCCAAGAACAACACATCACGATTAATGAGGCAGACCTAGTCAAAGCTAAAAATGAACTACGAAACCGCGTGCAATCAATATTATCTGGGCTAATGCAGTGTGGCGTGCAGGGTTTGCCGCTTGATACTCAAGAGCTAATTGAACTTTATTATGATACCTACAATCCAGATACCGCCACTCGCCAGCAACTCAGAAACTTTAATGATCTGTCGGCCGACATAGTCACTAAGGGCCAGGGCATGGCGCCACAATCACATTTACAAGGAGAACTTAATGAAACACGCTAGAACACTATACGGCGCGCGAGACGTTGGCTGGAGAAATATTTAATGGCAAAAAAACCAATCATTGATCCAGTGACTGTAGCCCAATCTCAACGCGCCAGTGAGGAGCGAGAAGTCCAGGCAGCTTTTCAAAAGGGTATAACAGCGCTTAGGGATTTTATTGCTCCTAGTTCTATTGAATTATTCAACTCCTATTTTCAGCTCGGTACTCGATTTGCCCGTACTTATTATGTCTATGGTTATCCTAGGCAGGTGTTTACTGGTTGGCTCTCTAGCATGGTAAATTTGGACGAGATAATCGATATCAGTATGTATGTCTACCCGGTTGAAAGTCAGGTGGTATTGGAGAATTTGCGCAAAAAGGTTACTCAGCTTGAGGCTGGAATCCAGATTGAGTCTGAAAAGGGTCGGGTTCGTGACCCGGCTAAACAAGCTGCTATTGCAGACGCTGAACAAATGCGCGATAAACTACAGGTTGGTGAAGAACGCTTTTTCCGATTTGGTTTATACTTCACGGTCTACGCTATGTCTCTGGATGAACTGGAATTCGTCTCCCATAAAGTCGAGTCACTACTTGGGCAACAATTAGTGTATTCCAAGCCGGCTACATCACAACAAGAGCAGGGCCTCAACAGTACCGTGCCACAATTTACTGATCAGCTGCAAATCCGTCGCAATTTTGCCACCGGCGCGCTGTCAACTAGTTTTCCCTTCACGAGCGCCGATCTCACGCAGGACAATGGCATTTTATATGGTGTTAACATGCATAACTCCGGGTTGGTAATATTTGATCGCTTTAGTTTAGAGAATGGTAACTCAGTGGTTTTTGCCAAGTCTGGTGCCGGTAAGTCTTTCGCTGTTAAGTTAGAAGCTCTACGTAGCATGATGTTTGGCACGGAAATATTTATAGTTGATCCAGAAAATGAGTACCAGAAAATGAGTGATGCTGTTGGTGGAAGCTATATACACTTAAGCCTTAATAGCACGACTCGCCTTAATCCTTTTGACCTACCCAAAGTTGTTGATACTGAAGAGGCTGATAGTGCTTTGCGTAGTAACCTCATTACGCTTCACGGATTGTTGAGACTAATGCTAGGCGGAGCCCAAGCCCAGATGGTTGGCGGCAACAATACATTGATGCCAGCTCTTACGCCAGCCGAGGAAGCCGATCTAGACACGGCACTAATTGAGACCTATGCCAGGGCTGGTATTACTAATGACCCATTAACCCAAACCGGAGTTCCCCCAACCATTAACGACTTGTACGATACACTTTTGCATATGGGCGGGCTAGGACCGCAACTAGCTCAACGTCTACGAAAGTATACGACTGGCACCTTCGCCGGTATTTTCTCGCAACAAAGTAATGTCTCCATTAACAACTCGATGGTTGTTTTTAATATCCGCGATCTAGAAGATGAACTGCGACCTGTTGCGATGTATATTGTGCTGAATTATATCTGGAACAAAACTAAAACTGACCAACGGAGGCGGATTTTAATTGTTGACGAAGCCTGGCAATTGATGAAGTATGAAGATTCGGCTAATTTCTTATTCTCAGTCGCTAAACGAGCCCGAAAATATAACCTTGGTATCATTACCATCACCCAGGACGTTGAAGACTTTATGGGTTCTCGGATGGGTCGCGCCATCGTAGCCAATGCTTCCATGCAATTTCTTTTAAAACAGTCGGCATCGGCAGTTGATGTTTTAAGTGATGTTTTTAAGCTAACTAGCGAAGAGAAAAAGCGCCTAAGTCAGTTCCCAGTCGGTCAAGGATTGTTTTTCGCTGGGCAAAATCACGTTCACATACAAGTTGTGGCCAGCCCGACAGAAACTAGTTTGATCGTTACTAACCCAGAACAAACCCAACAATTAGAAACCACCCAAAAGCAGGGTGAATTTAGTCAACCACAAGGCACGATTGACATTAATGTTTAGACATATCGGGGAGTATAGTAAAACATAAGCAAGACAATAGACAAATGATGGTTGAGTTGATCATAAACTTCAACTTATGTTCCAAACCAGAAAACTGGTTGTTTTGTCTACGACAATTGCCTTCAGAGAGCATCTATCATGGCAGAAGATAATTTAACCCCAGCTCCAGATCCAGCAGCAGATGCGGAGCTTGGCGCACTTGGCGCCCAAACCAGCCCTAACGATACGCTGGGTAAGGGTTTTACTGGTAGTCGGGGTGGTCGCAAAAAAAGGGGATTGCTAGCAAAGATTCCCGGTAGTAGAAAAGCTAAGACTTGGGCTCTTGCTGCTGGTGGAGGAATTATTGTTGCTATAATCGCGGCCGTAATTAGTTTTTTGGCTTTGATACCACTAAAAATCGTTCATATTGTTTCTAACCTTGAAAGTACCTTTTCCGCAACTACAGAAAACGCCTTGGACAATGAATCTGATAATCTACTCAGCCAATATTACACCAGATACGTAATACCCGGCCTGAATGGCTCGGTCAACCCAAGGTGCCACTCCACCCTAGACGCCGGTTGTGTGGCCGACATTTCCGGGTCAGGACCTGTTGCCAGACTTTATCAGGCATGGAAGCAAGATCGCCTCGAAAACAAATTAGCCCAAAACTATGGTCTTGTTTTTAAGAAGACAGGTAACCAATTGTATATGGATCTTGATGGATCATTGATTGGCCAAACATCCTACACAGAGTTTTTAAGTAAGGGTGAGTCAATCTTCGATCTTGCATCTGGCGCTGGAGCGGTCAGCGTAACCGAAGCCAGACAGGCCATAGATAGTGCGCTTGAGGATTCTTCACTGTGGGATAAAGTCTATTTTCGCCTCAAATTCGGTAAATTACTTGAAGAAAAATACGGCATTAAGTTATGTGTTATTCGCTGTATCATAGACGACAAGTTCTCTTACCCGTTATCTAATAAAATAGCGGCTGCTAAAGCTGAATTTGCGTTACGGGTTATTTCACCACTCAGCCAGAGTTATGGACTTGAGGTAGCATGTTTGTTGGCAGGCAATTGCGAGACCCAATTACAAGCAGCTGATCCTACCGCCGAGATACCGGACGAACTTAGTGGTTTTCAAAAGCAAATACAAGAAATAGCACAAAACATTCTTAGTGAAGGCGGCAGTGACGCCCTTGGCGATGTTGTTGCCAAGACCGCTCAATACTCCAAGAACGGCTTTACTAAGACTATGCTGAGTGACATCGTGAATAAGGTAGTATCGGCATTTTCGGGTTCCGATGCTGGTAGTGAGGCCGCACAAGAAGTAATAGCCAGCCCCGCAGCCAAAACAGGCGAAGAAGCGGCCGGCAGCGCGATACCGGGAGTTGGCTGGGTCATTTTATTGGCACAAGTAATTAGTGCGGCGGGTAATGCTGGTAATGTTTATACTGCACTTCGATACGCCATAGTGGCTGAGGCGGCCGTTCAGCTATACTCAATGTATAATACTGTGGCTTCGGAAATTAAAAGTGGCCACGTTGATCCAACAGAGGTTGGGTCGTTCACTAATGCTTTGGGCACAAACTTAAGTGGAAACAGTACGGATCAGCTTGATGCCACCCAGACACCGTTGTATCAGAATCTATATGGCAGTACTCAGGGTGGAGGTACGCCAACTAGTTCAACATATAAATGTAATAATGGTAGTTCCGTGCCGGCTGGTAAGTTAGTCTGTCCGGAAGAATCGCTAACTGCTAATAGTGGAGTATTGAGTGGGCTTAGTAATACTATTAATACGATACCAGGCTTAACTGGTTTAGCTAGTGTCATCTCTTCCATTTTTAATGGCGCAATAGGTGGGCTACTATCACACATTCCAGTGGTTAGTGGTTTGGTGGGTACCATATCAGGTGCCATCATAGATATTGTTAAAGCCATACCAGGGGTTAGTGGATTAATTAGCCTTGCCGAACAATCGGCTTCCAAGCTAATAGACGGGCTGATTCAGTCGCCGTTCACCAATAATATGAGTGGTGGCCGTACTTTCGATATGATGGCAGCCGGTGCAGATGTTAGCTATAACCAGAGTTGTCGCGTCCAGCTTGGTTGCGCACAACTCACTAATCAACAGGTTGCCACTATCAGAAATCAGCAACTCAACGAAGAAAAAACCGCTTTTGATAGTCAATCAATGTTTGCTCGAATATTTAGTACTACTAGCCCTTACTCATTAGTGTCACAGCTTGCCATGGCTTTGCCCACAAACGTACCAACGGCCATAAATAACACTTTAGCGAGCATTGTTAGCGACCCCTTGGGTAAATTAGGTAGTGTCTTCTCGAGCATCTTTGCTTCTGATAAAGCATTTGCTGCTGTTCCAAATCAACCAGATCCGTTTGGTGTAGTGCAATATGGTTATACTCAAGTCCCAACTGATCCAGAAACTTATTGGGACGACTATTGTCAGCCACAAGATCCCGATCAAACCGACCCCAGTCTAGTGGCCAATCAGACTGAAGCAAACTGGGAGAATGGTACGGACGGATATCAAGCACAGCAACCAGACCCCAGTACCGGCGAACCCTTGGTGACCACTACTGACCCGTGTTTACTAATAGAATCGGCAGTCCAAAGTAATGGTGCTATGTTTGATACATCTTTAGCGCCGCCTAATTCTTTAACGCCCGACCCTGCGTCGTCATCCCAGGGGCAATAAAATGCAAAAGCTATATTTTAAAAAAATTAAGAGTTTTGAAAAGTTACTATTAAGCACTTTGGCCTTAGTCTTAATATTCAGCCTTGCTTATGGAGGGGTTTTTGCGGACAACACCTGTCCTAGTGGTATGTCAAATCTTGACTGTCAAGCCATAGTTAATAACTGGACCCAATGGGTACCCGATGTTAGTAGTAGCACAACTGTGTCTGGTTGTGATTTCGGTACTAGTACTGGCCCATTTACAACAGGTAGTACCCAATTAACCACCAATAGCAATGAGATCTCAGTCACGCAAATGTGTGGCCGCGTTCAGCAGTTTGTTTACGACCATAATAGTCCTGTTTATCAGGAATTTCTGAATAGTTGTTCTACTAAGAGTAATAATGGGGCTGCTTGTGGTGAGGGTTGGTGTGCATTATCTACTGCCATAGCTTGGGGCTACGGATCTTCCGGTTACAACGCCATTGATCTATGGAATCATTTAAATGGCGAGGGATATGGTCACCCAGGAGATTTAAGTCCGCCCGTGGGGGCTTTATTGTTTTACCATTCACTAAGTCCTGATGGGCATGTAACCGTATATCTGGGTAATAATATGGTGATGTCTACAGATGTTCGGGGTTCAGGTGTGGTTGGTGAAGATCCAAGTGGACCACATGATGGTTATGCCTGGGTTGCGCCGGAAACTACAGTAGAAGCGTGGGTGAGCGCTCCGTCTCCCTATACTAGCAATCCTTATATAGGATGGGCTGACCCAGTGTTTTCTACCAGTCAGGTCCCATAAAACTGCCATAATAAGAAAATGATTAAGAAAAATGGATAATAACTCACAACCACCAACTCAATATCATCTGTCGATTTTATTGCTAAATTTAGTGATTGCCGTAGTGGTGGGGGTTTGCGCTGTACTTATCTTTCTTACTATCTCTGGTTATGGTTCCTTACAATTAGACTTACCCAATAATGTATCTGTCCTCATCAACAATCATGTGATTACAAGCAACTCATTCAAAATGCGTCCAGGCAATTACCAAATTATTGTTACATCACCACTGATCAATCCTTACGAAGAAAATCTAAATATTGGTTTATTTAGAACTACCGTTTTTAAACCAAATCTTCAGCAACGAAGTGCTAATGCCATAGCTAGTTCAGTAATAGGCGCCATCGGCACGGGAGGCGGCGCCCCTCAACCGGGACCGGTTCAATGGTTTAACAATAATACTTGGTTTGTGGGTGTTGTCTCGCCGGGTCCACTATATTTGGCTATGTATTATGACAATACTCAACAACAATGGGCTGTAGGCTATTATGATGTTGCTGGTTATCCCAGTGATTTGTCTAAAATTCCTGTTAATGTAGCAACTTATATCGAAAACTTGGAGGCTCAATATGCTGGAGGATAGACGACGATTTAACCGCCGCATTGTGGTGCTAGGTGTATTAATTGTGGCATTAATTATTTGTATAGTTTTCTACGATATGCGTAGCAATGTATTTTCATTAGCACAACCACCGGCATCTTATTATCCAACACTAACAAACTCAGCAATACTACAAAACTGGTTACCAAAAAGCTCATATCAATACACCATCAGCCAAATTGATAATTATTTAAAATCCAATAATATCCACGCCAGCTCAATGACTATTAAAGGTAGTGTAACTATTAACGAAATTAATGGTGGTAGTTATGACTTTACTTTGTTATTAGAACCACAAAATCAGGTTTATCATGTTTCTGTAAAAATTAGCAACTCTAGTGGAATTATTTCTACGACCGTTTCAATTGGGTCTTAACTAGGTCTACTTTAGTTTCGCATGACGTTACGAATAGACTAACAGTTCTATGATTTTAATTTTTTTTAGAAACCAATAAAATATTGCTATTTTCACTAAAATGCTTTAATACAACATCGGCATCAGTGGTAGTAATAAATGACTGATAGGGTTGTAAATGAACAGTCAGAGCCTGGCGCCTAGCTCCGTCTAGCTCACTAAACACGTCGTCTAGTAACAAAAGTGGCAATTTATCTCTTTTTTCTTTGAGCAGTTCTAACTCGATTAGTTTTAGTCCCAACACAAAAGTCCGGGTTTCGCCTCGTGAAGCGGTTACAGCCGCGGGGAGGGAATTAAATAATATTTCAAGATCTTCTCGGTGGGGTCCGAACGAAGTAAAACCAAGTGTTCTGTCCCTGACTAGACGCGATTCCAGTTGGTGGAGCATCTGACTTTCATACTGATCTGGTTTTCCTGTGGTTTTATAGACGACTGAGACTTTAGTTCCGTTACGTGACAGTTCTTGATAAAGCTTTCCGATTTGCTGATCGATAGTTTGAACTAGTTGGGTTCTGGCACGAACAATTGTGCCGCCTAGTTCGCTTAACCGCACATTCCACGGAAACAGCTGATCTCCCGCCATATAAGGACCTTTTAATAAACGATTGCGCTGGGCTAGAGCACGCCGGTAAGCACGCAGTGTTTGGTTATAGCTGGCCATAGTTTGCATTAACAGATTATCTAAATAATCGCGTCGCTTATCGGGTGAACCAATTAAAAGTAGTAGGTCGTTTGGCTCAAAGAGCACTACCGGCAGTGTGTCATCTATAGATAAACGTTTAATGGTTCGGCCAGATAGTTCATAGATTTTTTCCGGTGTCGGTTCATTAATTAGTTTTACGGTTCTTTGATAATCATCCACAAAGGCATCAATTCGGGCCCAGGGTTGATTAAACTCCACTAATTCCTCGTCGTGAGCCCGATAAGAGCTGCCGCGGGACATCACCAAAATAGCCTCCAGCAGGTTAGTTTTACCACTAGCATTAGGACCAACAATAATATTAACCGACGGACTAAACTCAAAGGATTCATTAGTGTAGGAACGAAAATGTTGGAGTCGAATGGATTGGATCATTACCAGTTATTATACTGGCCAACTATGCCACTAGGATTTAAGGGGCATAATAATGTGCACATAGTCGGCAGTGGCGGTATCTTTGAGTAGGGTTGGTTCGAGTTTTCCATTAAAACCAAACATCACTTCATCGCCAGTAATTACTTGTAGGGCATCTAATAAATAGCGAGAATTTAAGGTTATACTACCACTGCCTTTGACTTTAGCTGGAGCGGTAGCGGTATTTTCCCCAAGCTGTGAGGCAATTGAGCGAATACTCAGTTGCTGTTTGGAGTCATCAACATCAATTGTGACACTACCAGCGCTTTCCCGAGCAAATAAGCTAGAGACTTTAGTGACATTCAGAAAGTCGGATCGCTTAAGAGTAGTGGAAACTGAAAATTTGGACGGTATCAGTTTGCGGTAATCGGGGTACTTACCCTCAAGCAGGCGAGCTACTAATTCAATATCTCCAACCTGGAAGCGAACCTGTTGATCGTCATGGGTGACCTGAACTTCGTCGTCGTTCTCCCCTAAAATCCGCAGTAAATCCTGCAAGGCGCTGGCTGGTACCAATAAGTTGATTTTAGTTTTATTATTGCCCAGTTCTTTTTCGGCCAGCCGGTAGCTGTCAGTAGCCGCCATATAGAGTTTTCCCTCGGCGGTATGGATTAATACCCCGGTTAGTACTGGACGCGATTCATCACCCGAAGCGGCAAACACGGCCTGCTGAAGAGCTTTTTTAAGTAGTAGACCACTGACCGACCACTTAATTCCGTCGCTAATGGTTGGCATAACTGGAAAATCATCAGCTACAATTCCGTTGATTACTGAATCGTATTGATCGGTGGTAATATGCAGCCGCGTCTCTTCTAGTTTTAATTCAATAATGCCACTAGGAAGGGAGTTGATAAAATCTTGCATTAAACGGGCGGGGACGGTGATTGATCCAGTGTCGGATATTTTGGCGCCGATGTACTGGGTAATAGCAATATCGAGATCGGTAGCGGCAATACTTAACCGGTTATTGCTAGTTTTAATGAGGACATTAGCCAAAACAGGCAAAGGGTTACGAGTATTGGCAACTCTAGCAACTGTGCCGAGAGCTCGGTTTAGGTTTTCCTGGGTGACTTGTAATTTCATATTGGCTCGTCCTTTCTACAATAATTATATTTATTTAATTGTTGTTATTGTTGTTGGTCCTGTGGATAGTGTGTATAAACCACTACTTAACCGGATATTAATCAACTTTAATAATTGTGGGAAAAGCAGTGCAAGGTTGGTGGTTGGTTGGTGGTATAAAAGGGATTTGTTTCCACTCCCCAAAACAAAAAAATATTTAGCTGTGTTTAGTTTGGCAGCTTGTGCGCTTTTTAGCCACTGCTTGTACACACTTTGTCCCACTAGAAAAATTAAAAACCTCAAGCTAGGCATACAATCTCTCCTTAATATCAGCAATCGCCGTTCTAATAACACTATCGAGGCGCGATTCTTTTTCGATTTTCTCTACCGAGTGAATAGCGGTGGTATGATCTTTGCGGCCCAGTTCGTGGGCAATTTTGGGAAAGCTTAAATGTAGTTCGCTGCGCAGCATATACATCGCTACCTGTCTGGGTACGACAATATCCTTATCGCGTTTAGGTCCCAAAATATCTTCCATGGGTATTTGAAAGTGCTTAGCGGTGCGTTCAATGATATGTTTGGCGCTTAAGTGTTTAGGTCTAGTTTTATTAGATCCCAGCAAACTACTAGCAACACTAAGATCCGGCTCTAAACCTCTCATTTCACAAAAGGCCAGTAACTGATTTAAGGCGCCTTCTAGTTCGCGGACATTGGTTGGGATATTAGTAGCTAGATAATCAACTACATCGTTGGGCAGTTCTACGCCGTGACCCAAAGCTTTTGACTGGATAATGGCGCAGCGGGTTTCAAAGTCCGGGTTTTGCATATCAATAATCATTCCCCAGGCAAAACGGCTGCGTAACCGCTCTTCGATGGTCGGGATGTCCCGCGGCTGTTTGTCGCTGCTGATAATGATCTGACGGTTAGCTTGGTGCAGGGCATTGAAGGTGTGAAAAAATTCTTCCTGAATTTTTTCTTTGCCGGCAATGAACTGGATATCATCGACAATCAACACATCAGCTGCCCGGTAGAAACTGGCAAACTCCGAGGTTTTTTTAAAGCGAATCGCTTCGACAAACTCCCGGACAAACTGCTCAGTAGAGATATATAGGATTCTGGCTTCGGGGTTTTTCTGTAAAATAGCGTTACCCACGGCCTGTAGTAGGTGAGTTTTACCAATACCCACACCGCCGTATAAAAAGAGTGGGTTATATTTACTGCCAGGCAGTGAAACCACCGATTGGCAGGCGGCAAAGGCCAGTTCATTGCTAGCTCCGACTATAAAATTATCAAAAGTATAACGATCGTTGATTCCCTGACTGTAGGTGTGTGGCGGATTCACGGCGGGCGCCGGTCTGGCCGCTGGGTGGTCAAAAGCTTCAATAGCTAAAATTGGTTCTTCAAGCTCAGAGGTTCTGACAATATCTTGGATTTTAAAAATCAAAGTGTTGGGCGTCGCCCCGTTTTTCTTAAGAGTTTCGCGTAATAAATCGGAGTACTTGCGTTCCAACTGCTGTTTAATAAAAACATTAGGGACACCAATGATCACCGTATCGCCTTCGTGACGCAACAAAGAAGTGTTTTTAAACCAGGTTACAAAGTTACCGTGTGAGACCGACAACTCAACCTCTCCTAATACTGCTTGCCAGAGACTATCTTGCGGCATTTACTCCATCCCCTATCACGTTTGGTATTCAAACTATACCCCAAAGATAGGGACTTTTCCACAAGCTGCCGTATTTCAGCGTCTAACAAGCTAAAAATGCAAAATCAGAGATGTATTTATCCACAGGCCAAATGGCCATCTTGAAATCTGTGGATACTGTTTGCTCAAGAGTGGAAAAATTGTTAGACTTAGTGGGTAAAATATTGTCGATTTCACGGCGTCGGGCGAGCAATGCGTTTTTAGTCATTGCGACGCGGGAGTAACTATGCATTGGCTGAGCAGATCCTGGCAGTGCTTTTTTAGCTCATTTTTCAATGTCGGAAAGCAAGACAAAGTTATATAAGGTACAATAAGATTTATGCCAAAACGCACCTATCAACCAAAAAAACGTCAACGAGCTAAAGAGCACGGTTTTATGAAACGAATGGCCACTAAAGCCGGCCGTATCGTCTTGCAGCGCCGACGTGCCAAAGGGCGCGTCCGTTTGTCGCAGTAAATCCCAGCTTGGTCGGTGCGAACAGAGGTTCCCCGAATGATTTCACGGCAGCACCGTTTCCACGGTTATAACAGTTTAAGCTTTGTTTACCGCAAAGGTCAGGCGGTACGTAATCAGCACATCTCGCTGAAATACGTCCTCAACTCGCGGCGCTCTTCCTATCGGGCGGCCATTATTGTCAGCCGGAAAGTACAAAAATCCGCTACCGCTCGTAACCTTATCCGTCGTCGTCTCTATGAAATTATTCGCTCATATGAAGCCGACATTAACGGTCCGTATGATCTGATTGTGACGGTTTTTAGTGAGCAGATTGCCGACTGGCCGGACGTGCAGCTGCGAGGCCAAATTACTGAACTGTTGGAAAGGGCCGGCATTGTTGGTGGTCAGCCCAAGACGGCTGCCCATGTTATAGTGAAAGCAAATAAGGAAGGTTCGTAGCGCCTTTATGGGCTCATTTTTTACTAGTTATATCGAACAGCCAATCTTCAACCTGTTAGTGTTGATTTATTCGATTATCCCCGGACACAACTTCGGACTGGCAATCATTATCTTTACCATTATTATCCGTTTACTGCTCTGGCCGCTGGTCAAAAAACAGCTGCACCAAACTAAAGCCATGCGCAAACTGCAGCCGGAGCTGAAGCGCATTAAACAAGAAACCAAAGGCGACCGCCAAAAAGAAGCGGCCATGGTCATGGCCCTTTATAAGGAACACGGGGTTAGTGCCTTCGGCCCAATCGGTATTATGATCATCCAGCTACCGATTCTGATCGCCTTGTATAGCGGACTACGCCGGGTCGTGAGTAATCCGCACCAGATCATTAGTTTTGCTTATCCTGGACTGCAGCATCTGCCCTGGATGGAACATCTGGCCGGCAATATTCACGCTTTTGACTCGACTTTGTTTGGCTGGGTGAACTTGACTAAAGAAGCTGTCGGTAATTCTGGTGTCTATTGGCCGGCGATGGTACTTTGCGTCGGTAGCGCTCTGGTCCAGTTCTATCAGAGCAAGCAGCTGCTGGTCACTGGTAAAAACACCCCGAAACTGCGCGATATTATGCGTGGCGCCAGTAGCGGTCAGCCGGCCGATCAATCGGAAATTACCGCGGCCGTCAGTAACAGTACTAAATACTTTATCCCGGTGATGGTCTTTATTGTGACCATTCGTTTAGCCTCGGCCCTGAGCTTGTATTGGTTTGTTGGTGGATTAATCGCTTACGCCCAGCAGGCTTATATCTTACGAGAAGACGAAACGGAGCTCGAATCGATTGCCGATGCCAAGCCCACTAAAGACACTACCTTAATTCCTGAGGCCGAAGTGGTCGAAAATGATCCCCCGCAATCAAAGCCTTCTCTTAAAACCAAAATTCAAGCCCGTAAAAAGAGAAGGAGAAGAAAATGAGCGACAATCAAGATCAACCAATAGTGGCCGAGGATGCTCCAGCTACGGAGCCGACGGTATCAGTAGAATCTACTGAACAGGGTCTAGAGGAAGCCATTCTTTATGCCAAGAAGTACCTGGAAGACCTGCTATCTTTTATGGGCTTAAATACCGATGTTTATGCTACGCACGAGGATGAAGTCATTCAGCTGAATGTGCCTTCGACTCAAATGAATGGTTTTCTGATCGGCCAGCACGGTGATAACATGCGGGCCATGCAGTTTTTAGTTAGCAGTGCTCTAAAAAACCAGAACCACCCCTATAACCGCGTCAATGTCGATGTTGCCGGTTATAAACAGCAACGAGCCGATCGTTTAGCGGCTACTGCCGAAGACTGGATTAAACAGGTTCGAAGCAGCGGTCAGCCGATGGAACTGCGACCAATGAACGCGGCCGACCGCCGGGTCGTCCATAAAGTGGCTGCCGAATCAGGGCTCAACTCCGATTCGGTTGGCGAAGGCCGTGATCGAAGAATTGTAATTAAGCCAGACGAAGCAGACACTGCCGAATAGTTAGGCCATCAGCAATTTACCTCTGGACATTTAGGTCCAAATGGTTTAATAATAGTTTCAGCGAAATCAAAAACAAAAACGGATAATTTAGTTCATGCAAGCTTATAGTCAGTATCGACATTCATATCGTGGCCGATCGCCGAAAAGCGGCAGTGCCCACTACGGATTGGTAGTATTAATTGCTGCCGTAGTCGGAACGGTCTGGTTTTTCACCTTTATGAATCTGCATGCCCACGCGGCTATTCCCGAAGTTAAATCAGGAGTCTCCGGACTCTGTCTGGACGATTATCAAGGAATCACTACGGCTAATGCCAAAGTCGACGCCTGGGGCTGTAATGACACTACTGCTCAAGACTGGACGGTCACTACCACCGCTATTAAGCATAATGACTCTTATTGTCTGGCAGTTAAAGATGACGGAGCAACTGTCAGTAATCAGGTAGTACTTAATACTTGTAATGATGTACCGGGGCAGGTCTGGTTACGTGACCAAGGTGGCTACAAAAACCCCAATAGTGGTTTATGTCTAGAAGTGCCTAATGCTCAATCCGGTGCTTCGTTAACAGTCGATACCTGCAGTAATTTATCCCAACCAAACGAACAATGGACGCCACTGACTGCTCAAGGCGGCAGCTATAGTGATTCTTGTAGCTCCGGATCGGAAGGCCAACGGATAGCTTGTACTGCGGTCAAGCAATGGACAACCTGGCAATCCGGTAACCCGAGTCATAACACGCTGCTTAATGAATACAGTGACGGCAATGGCTATGAAGAATGGTGCGCCGACTTTGTCAGTTACGTCTATCAGGAGGCCGGCTATCCGTTCACTCAGGGCGAACGAAACGGCTGGGATGAATATGATGCCAACAATATCCAGTATCAGGGCTTTACCTATCACGACGCCTCCGGCTACTCACCGCAACCGGGTGATATTGCCTATTTTGATTACTCTGGGGGACACGTTGAAATTGTCATCAGCGGCGGATCAGCCCCAACCTTTATTTATGGCGATTCGGGCACGATTGATCCCAGTACCGGCAACGGCGAGATGGAAGCTAACACTATTACCAGTGACGGCTCCATGGGCCAGGTCCAGTATTACTTATCACCAGATTAACTGTCTTTGACGGGTTCATTAGCAGGGGTATTTTTAGTAGCCTTGTGACTCATTAGCCGGTCTTTGGCGTGCAGCGAAAGAGTGACGGCCAGCAGGATTAACAGAAATACCAAATAAACCGACCGATCGATCACATTTGCTACCACGATAGCTCCGCTGCTGATGTGATGCAGGTGCTGACTAAGCAGTAAAAATGACTCCCTGATACCGATCGCTCCCGGCGTTAAGGCCACGAACAGCGCTAAGTTGGCTGTACCGGTATAGGTAATGACTTGCCTGATGGCAATATGAGCCTGTCCGCTGTTATGTAGTTCCACTCCGTAAATAATCGCCTGGATGATGACCTGCAAAAAAGTAGCCAGCATTATATAAGCCACCCCTCTCGGGCTGATACTAAACTCCTCAGGGTTATATTTTTTACGCCGGACATAAAACCGGACCATCATGGCGGCGGTGCCGATCATTAAAAGGCCGGCGATTAAAGATAGCCACCAGGCTTGGCTGCCCAGAAAAATAAAGAAGACACTAACCACCCCGTAAATCAGAAAATAGAACAAAGTTACCGCCAGATAGTTGCGGACTTTCAGGTTGTGCCGGGTTTTTAAGTAGTAGCCGCGAAAAATCGGACCGTTTTGACCGATAATAAAGAAGTTATTAATTATCAAGGTGTAAGCGTTTAAGATCACATTTTCTTGTTTACCGATCCGGATCCGGCATAACCGTAAGGTAGCATCTAGTACCAGCAATAAAACCCCGAACAGCACCGTATAAAGCAGCAGCACCGACACCACCACCCACGGCGAGATGTGGGCCAGGTGAGTCAGTAATGAGCGGTGATTGATTAGGTAATAAACCGCCGCCCCGATAGTCACTAATAAAACAACAAAAGTGGCGCTGCGCCGAAGGAGTTGTTTTTTGGTCATAAATTCACTTTACAGGTGTGGGCGCCTTTAGTCTATAATTTAAAGATTGGAGAATTCAGCTTACTTACAGTAAGCCAGGTTTAGTATAGCGACGATGGTGAGAGCGGCAACCAGTAAAATTAAAAGTATTTTAGGTAGCAAATGGTTTTACCTGTTCATATTGCTATTTTTTATATTTGAGTCTGCCTGGATTGCACTTTCAGCCGTCTATCCCCAGGCTTTTGACGAGGATTTTCATTTTGGCCTAATCAAAGTTTATTCCCACTACTGGCTGCCCTTTTTAGCTCACCAGCCAATCGGGGCCAATGCCTTTGGAGCTGTGGCTCGCGATCCTTCCTACCTATACCACTACCTGATGAGTTTTCCTTACAGGTTATTCGCACACTTCATCCACGATCAAACCGCTCAGGTGATCTTTTTGCGCTTTATTAATATTGGTTTATTCGTATCTGGATTGGTGTTATTCCGCCGGATCTTACGCCGAATTGGCACCTCTAAAGAACTAGCCAATACCATGCTCCTGATCTTTGTCCTTATCCCGGTAGTACCCCTACTGGCGGCTCAGATTAACTATGATGATCTGCTCTTTCCCTTGGTTGCCTGGACTTGTCTACTGACTTTTAATGTAGTTGATCAGCTAAAGATAAAACAGCCCAGTGCGCGGAGTATTTTAATTTTGGGTAGTGTCTGCTTACTATCCAGTTTAGTAAAAGTGGCCTTTTTGCCGATCTTTGCCGCGGTCGTGCTGTTTGTAGCCTTTATGGCTTACCAAAACTTCAAAGGCGCTTACCAAAAACTGTGGAGTGGTTTAGTGACTAGTTTTAGGCAGCTAAGCTGGGTGATTAAAGTGCTTCTAGTAGTCTTAACCCTCATTAGCCTAGGCATGTTTATCCAACGGGACGGAGTTAATTTAATTGCCTACCACACGGTCACTCCGAGATGTGATGCAATCTTAAGTGTTCAGCAGTGTAGCGCCTACAATATCTGGCTACACGATTACAGCAATCACCAACAATTGCTCGCTAACCAAACAACAGTTTCATCGAGCCCCATTGCCTGGGTTGGGGAGTGGATGTATTGGATGTGGTACCGACTATTTTTTGCCGTTAACGGACCCAACAGCTCCTTTGCTAATTATCCGCCGCTGCCGTTGCCGGCTGCTGCTTCGATACTGATTGTCTTAATTAGCATATTTGCCATTTTTAAATGGCGCCGCCGCTTGTTTCATGACAATCCTTATCTGATATTTTTAGTCCTGGCTTCTGTGCTTTATATTATCGCTCTGATGCTGACCGGTTATGAAACGTACAAATATACGGCAGTACTGGAAATTATGAACGGCCGCTATCTGCTGCCCGTCTTATTGCTGCTGGGCGCTCTGGCTGGTCGGGCGATTAGTCTGATGCTGCGAAAAAGAGAAACCTATAAAGTCTTAGCGGTAGTTATTGCGCTGGCCTTGTTTTTGCAGGGAGGCGGTTTCCTGACCTTTATTACGCGGAGCGACCAAAGTTGGTATTGGCCGAACCAAACTGTCACCAAAGTCAATAACGTCGCCGGTTCGATTG
>CAZNOW010000001.1:100449-111707 GCA_964574915.1 uncultured Candidatus Saccharibacteria bacterium | reverse complement strand
CCCCACCATCATATTAAGGTTATATCTGATATAATCCCAATTAAGGAATAACAATGGCGTTATCAACACTTCCATATAAAGGTTCTCGTGATTTTTATCCTGAGGCCAAACGTCTTCAGAAGTATATTTTTAATAAATTTAGAGAAGCAGTCGAAAGATTTGGTTACGAAGAGTACGACGCCCCGATTCTTGAGTCACAAGAGCTTTATTTAGCTAAGACTAGCGAAGAAATTGTAAATGAACAAACATATTCATTCATAGACCGCGGAGGGAGAAAAGTCGTAATTCGACCAGAAATGACACCAACTATTAGTCGTATGGTGGCTGCAAAACGACAAGAGTTAGTTTATCCACTCAGATGGTACAGTATTCCCAATCTATGGCGATACGAAAGACCACAGCATGGTCGACTTCGTGAGCACTGGCAATTAAATGTCGATTTATTCGGCATTGAAAGTATCACTGCCGAGCAGGAAATAATTAGTATAGCTGATGCTATATTTAAAAAATTCGGCGCTAAATCAGACATGTTTACAATCAAATTAAATAGTCGTAAATTTATGCTTTTTGTATTGAGAGATTATTTAGGGCTTGATGAAGTTCAGGTATCTAGTATGAGCCGACTAATTGATCATATTCAGAAACTTGATCATACCGATTTTATTACTCAAGCCGATGCTTTATGTCGACAATCACAAAGAGCTGAGGGAACTGTTGAAAAATTACTCGATGTTTTAGCAGCTAAAAGATTTACCGCCTTACCACTAGCTCTACAAAATCATCCCGCTATTACTGAACTGCAACTTCTAATTGATTTATTGAGTGAAGCAGGTATTCCAAATACCGAGTTCGATGTCTCTTTAATGCGAGGGTTTGATTATTACACAGATATAGTATTTGAAATATATGACAATCATCCGGAAAATAACCGAGCAATCATGGGTGGTGGTCGTTATGATGGATTAGTCGGTTTGTTCGGTGTAGAACCAATACCGACAATTGGATTTGGATTAGGTGATGTTACACTAGCTAACTTTTTAGAAATTCATGATTTGCTTCCGAATTTGCCGATTGAGACTGATTTATATGCGGTATTAGTGGGAGATGTTTTGCCTAAAGCCCAGAAAGTTATAAGCGAATTTAGAACTAATGGCCTAAACGTAGCAGTGGATTTGTCTGGGCGAAAAATCGACAAACAACTTACTACAGCATCTAAAAAAGGTATCCCTTATGCCTTAATAATTGGAAATCAAGAACTGGAAAGTGAACATTACACCCTGAGAAATATGCAAGCCGGAAGCGAAGAAAAACACAGTATTGCCCGAATTGTCAGCATAATAAAAGATTATCGAAATCCTAAAAAAGTCCTCGAAGCATAAAGGTTTTTAATTTAATTAACTTCTTGCTTGATTTGTGCTTTTTTGAGACCATTGACATAGCTAAAAAGGTGTCTAATGATGATCGCCAAAAACGAAATTGCTCTAAAAACTAATAAACTAACAAAGCGTTATGGATCACTTACAGCTCTCGATAAACTATCTATCGAAGTTCAAAAAGGAGAAGTTTTTGGATATCTTGGCCCTAATGGAGCCGGTAAAACAACTACTATTCGAGCAATACTTGGGTTAATAAAACCATCGGCTGGTTCTGCAGAAGTTTTTGGGTTAGATAGCCAGGAGCATAAAATCGAAGTGCATAAACTTTTGGCTTATGTTCCCGGTGAAACAACGTTATGGCCGTCACTTACTGGGGCCGAAACGTTACATTTGCTAGGCAGATTGCATGGCAAAATTGATCCAAAGTATCAGAAAACATTAATCAAACGATTTGATTTTGATCCTTCCAAAAAAGTACGTACTTATTCTAAAGGCAATAGGCAAAAGATAAATTTAATTGCAGCCTTATCGACTCGAGCTGATTTATTAATAATGGATGAGCCAACAAACGGTCTTGATCCAATTATGGAGCAAGCGTTTCGTCAAAGTATTTTGGAAGCCAAAGCCAATGAACAAACCATCTTTTTATCATCGCATATATTAGAGGAAGTCGAGGCCTTATGCGATAGGTTAGCAATATTAAGAAAAGGTAAGTTAGTTGAAATTGGTACGTTAAGTCAGCTTAGGCATTTATCAGCCGTTACAGTCGAGGCCACATTTGTAAGTACTCCGCCAGATGTTAGTCATCTTAAAGGCATTACCAACGTTATGATTAAAGGACACCAACTAAAATGCCAAGTCAATGGTCCCATTACTGAATTACTTAGCGTTTTAGCACAAGCCCAACCACTGACCTTACTTAGCCGTGAGCCGACTCTAGAGGAATTGTTCTTATCTATATACGGCGAAGATGAAGAACGTAATGTCGAGGCTGATAATGAACCCTGAACTAATCGATACCACAGCTAAATATAATTTTAAATATTTTCGTTTACCCAAGACAGTTATCGGCCGATTTGTATTTCGAAGCTCTGTAAAAAGCGCAGCCTTATGGGCAATAATTTTTGGCAGTTATGTAGCTGTTAAGGCTATTGGTATTACTATGGCTTATCCGACTGAAGCTGCTCGTATGAAATTTTCAGCTACCCTGGCAAATAATATTGGATTTAATGCAATTTTAGGCCCAGCCCATAATATCGGCACGGTCAGCGGTTTAACGGCCTGGAACTGCTTAATTGTCATGATCATTGTTGGTTCCATCTGGGCATTTTTAAAAGCTACTAAAACCTTACGTGGTGAAGAAGATGCTGGCAGATGGGAATTGCTACTGTCTGGCCAAAATAATGCCAAAACTGCCTGCCTAAATGCTTTAGCTGGACTAGGAGCTAGTTTAATGGTTATGTTTGTGGTTATTAGTGTTGCTTTTATATTGGTTGGTAGAGTTCATAACGTTGATTTTGGTACAAATGCTAGTATCTTTTTTGCTTTAACAACCGTATCTGGTGTTGCAATATTCATGGCTATTGGCGCCTTTTTATCGCAATTATTACCTACACGCCGTCGGGCGGCGGCTGTTTCAACAGCCGTTTTCGGAGCATCGTACTTAATTCGAGCTGCAGCTGACACTACCAATATTCATTGGTTATTATATTTATCACCATTAGGATGGGTTGAGAAACTTCAACCACTTGGTACTAGCTCTCCGGTATGGCTATTGCCCATTGCAGCTCTAATCGTAGTTTTAGTTATCGGGACAGTTATGCTGTCAAGCCAGCGTGATCTTGGCGATAGTATATTTGCCGATAAAGATTCTAGCAAACCTCATACCAGATTTTTAAATTCACCACTAGGGTTAGCATTTCGTTCTATTCGAGGAATTTCGACTAGCTGGATGGTTGGTATTTTTTTGGTATCAATTTTTTATTCACTTCTGACAAAATCTGCCACATCTGCACTTACTAGTTCTACGAGTTTGTATGATAAGTTTAAACAAGCTATAAGCTTAACTAATGTTAATTTCGATCTGTTATGGCTTGGAGTTCTTTTCTACTTAATGATGATGATGGTTATGGCTTTTGTAGCCAGCTCATTAGGCGCAGTACGGGAAGAAGAAGCCGATGGCTATGTTGATAACATTGTCGTCAGACCGGTAAGCCGATTACGCTGGTTAAGCGGTAGACTATTGATAATCTTTATATCTACATTAATCGCCGGTTTAATGATATCTTTCGGAACTTGGTTAGGGATTTTAAATTTACATGTCGGCATATCTTTTCATCAGTTATTGATAGCTGGAATTAATGCTGTTGTTCCTGCCATGTTTGTTCTTGGACTGGGTATTCTAGTACTGGGTTATTTACCGCGCCTAACCACTACAATAGCCTATACAGTCATTGCCTGGTCGTTTCTGATTAGCATCGTAAAATCAGGCGTAAATTTAAATCACTGGATATTAGACACCTCTATTTTGCAACATATATCACTGGCGCCAGCCGTAAACCCAACTTGGAAAACTAGTATTATAGTTCTAATAATCAGTTTAATATTGGCGATTCTTGGCATACTTCGATTTAATAGCCGAGACTTACAAAGCGAATAATTTGTAAGCTAAATATAATTACTTAATCAGTAAAATTTAATATTTCCGCTCTTAATTTATCTCTGAGTTGTACTAAAGCCTCGAATTCGTCTGCGTAAGAACTAGACTCAGTAGCTAATTCTCTAAACCGTTTTTCAAGAAAATTTTTGGTAACTTTAGTTTGTTTAATATATGCACCCTTGTTTAATATGTGAGTTATATCTGGCATTAGTTTATCGATTGCTTTGACATATCTGGCCTCTGGAAGCGTTAATTGTTCGTAAACATTAATAGTATTAGGAACCCAAGGAAAAATTGATCTAAAGTCTCGTTTAAACAGCTTCAAAGCCTGGTGTTCTTTTTGGGATTTATTTATTCTTTCTTGACTGGTTATTAATAGTGTTGGTGTGTCGCCTGCATAAACTTCAACAAAATCGTGCAAGATTGCGAATTGCGCAACTAATCCTAAATCTAATTCGGGTATAAAGCGCTCGGCAAAAGCACACGCTAGTAAACTTAACATAAAAGTATGATCAGTATCTGACTCAGGAGTTGTTCCGTCGAATAGTAAAGTTACTCGATCGACACGATCGAACTGCATTGCTAGTCTACTAAGTTTTAAAAGAGATTCAATTACTATAGGTTCATCGGGGGATGGTCGCATATATGATTTTGCTTTACGCATAGATAAATATTTAATCTAATATCGGCATTATAGTAGGTTTTATATAGTAAATATAAAAAAGACTGATCGTATTTATAATCGTAGTCCAATTATAATTGCTAGTCTTTCCAACCGGGTACTTTAAAACAAATAGGTTGAGATCAGATAGTAAATGCCATACAATGTTTATCCATGCCTATAAAACGCCAACAGCTGAGCCCCACTTCTACCAAATTAACTATAAGTGTTGATCAAAATTTACTAGACGAGATTAAGACGGAAATCATTAAACGCCTCAGTAAAGATGTAAAAATTCCAGGGTTTCGCCAAGGTAAAGTTCCAGCTGCATTAGCCGAAAAACATCTTGATGAATCATTATTACAAACCGAGTTTTTAGAAACTGTTGTAAATCGTTATTATGTTGAAGCGCTTCAGATAGAAAATCTTAGGCCGATAGAACAGCCAAAAATTTCCATATTAAAATTTGTACCATTTACAAACGTCGAATTTAGTGCCGAAGTCGAAGTTGTGGGAGATATTGATCTTCCTGATTATAAAAAAATCAGATTATCACAAAAATCTATTAAAGTTACAGATAACGATATTAATAAAGTATTACAGAATTTACAGCAAAAGGTTGCAGATAAAACTATCGTTAAACGAGCAGCCGTCAAAGGCGACCAAGTCGTCATCGATTTCAGTGGTTATGATTTTAAAACAAAAGATCCTATCAGGGGAGCTGAAGGTAAAGATTTTCCTTTAGTTTTAGGTAGTGATAACTTTATCCCGGGATTTGAGACTAATATTATTGGGCTTAAAGCTGGTGATAAAAAGACATTTAATCTAACATTTCCTAAAGACTACGGTGTTGCTCATTTGCGCAACCGGCAAATTACTTTCGAGGTTAATGTCAAAAAAGTTGAGAATGTTAAATTACCTGATCTTAATGATAATTTTGCTTCTAAAATCGGCCCCTTTAAAGATCTAGATTCGTTGAAATCGGATATCCAAAAGCAACTTTATAGTGAAAAACAAGTTGAAACAGAACGTGATTACGAAAATGAATTGCTGGAAAAAATCGCAAACGAATCAACAGTCGCTATCCCGAATTATTTAATTGACGAAGAAGTTAAACGTATTGAGCAAGAAGTTCGACAAAACTTAGCTTACCGCGGGCAAACCTGGCTAGAATACTTAAAAGAAGAAGGAAAAAGTGAGACCGAATATCTGAAAAGTTTACGTGATCCTTCAGAAAAACGAGTAAAAATTGGTTTAGTTTTAACAGAAGTAGCAGAACAAGAAAAGATTAATGTTAGCCCGCAGGAATTAGATATGCGTCTTCAGTTACTTAAAGGTCAATATAAAGATCCAGCTATGCAAGCCGAATTAGATAAGCCTGAAGCTAAGCGTTCGATCTATTCAAGAATGTTAAGCGAAAAAACTATTGCTCGGTTGTGCGATTATGCCACAGGTAAAGTGGCTTAATAATTAAAGGTAAATCATATTAGCACTCTTGACTTGTGAGTGCCAATTAAGTTAATATTAGTATATGAATATACGACCTAAAAATCAGATATTAATACCGACCGTAATTGAACAAGAAGGACGTTTCGAACGGGCTTATGATATTTATTCCAGGTTATTAAAAGACCGAATAATTTTTTTAGGTACAGAAATTAACGAAACGACTGCCAATTTAATTGTCGCGCAGTTACTCTTTTTACAAGCCGAAGATTCTAAAAAGGATATATTTTTATATATCAATAGCCCTGGAGGTAGTGCATATGATGCCTTGGCTATATATGACACGATTAAATACGTGACTAATGATGTACAAACGGTTGGAATTGGTATTCAAGCATCAGCCGCGGCCTTTTTGCTCAGTAGTGGCAGTAAGGGTAAGCGCTATCTATTACCCAATGCTAGCACTATGATTCATCAACCAGAAAGCGGCACTCGTGGAAAAGTTACTGATATGGAGATTGATCTTAAAGAGTCAATCAGAATCAAGCAAAGATTAAATGAAATTATGGCTGAAAACACCGGTCAAAAGATAGATAAAATCAAACAGGATATGGAACGAGATTATTGGATGACAGCTCAAGAAGCTAAGAAATATGGGCTTGTCGATGACGTTATTAGTACCCCTCCAAAAATAACTACTTGACAAGTATTGTGAGCTGCTTCACACTATAATCTAAGAAGTAGTGTACGCAGTGTAGTGTTTATCATTAATGGCGCTCAAAAACCCACTCGTAGTGATCTTCGCGCGAATAACTAAAGCTAATATAAAATTATTAAAGTCGAAACTATCCACAAGTAGTGAGTAATCAGAAGACTGTATCATTGGGTCTCGTTTTAGTGCGGTGCAGCCGGCTGTTGACAGGGGTTGCTTGTGAGCCAGATGAAAGGGGTGTTATATAGCGAATGGCAAAAAGCACAATTGCTTTAGAAGTTAAGAAGAGTTCACATCGAACTAAAAATAATGAACGCGTTTATTTTACTCGAAATCGAGACGCTTTAGCTTTACCAAATTTAATTGATCACCAAACTAAATCATTCCAGTGGTTTGTAGAGGAAGGTTTAGGCGAGCTATTAGCCGAAGTGAGTCCGATCGACGATTATACCGGTACCAAATTAACATTGAACTTTAAAAGCTATCATTTCGGCAATCCAAAATTAACCGAAGCTGAAGCCAGAGAAAACAATGTATCTTATGAAGCACCATTACTAGCTCAGCTTGAGTTAGTAAATAAAGTTACCGGTGAAGTAAAAGAACAAGAGATTTATTTAGGTGATTATCCTTGGATGACTACTAGGGGTACATTTGTTATAAACGGTGCCGAAAGAGTAGTAGTTAGCCAGTTAGTTCGATCTGCCGGTGTCTTTTTTACTGCTGAACAACACACCTTGGGAGCACTTTACGGTGCTAAGATTATTCCCGGAAGAGGTGCTTGGCTGGAATTTGAAACTGCTGCGAATGGAGCAATTTATGTAAAAATTGATCGGAAACGAAAGATTCCGGTAACAACCTTACTGCGAGCGTTAGGTGTGCCCGATACGCGAATGCACGAAGAATTCAGTCACGTTGATACGGGTAAGGTTAGTTATCTGGACGCAACACTGGAAAAAGATACTGCTCGTGGGCAAAATAATGCCTTAATTGAAGTTTATCGTCGATTAAGACCAGGCGATTTAGCGACAGTCGAAAATGCTCGTAGCCTGATTGAAAATATGTTTTATAACTTTAAACGATTTGATTTTTCTAGAGTCGGACGTTATAAGCTAAATAAAAGACTGAATCTAGATGTAGCCAATACAATTGAAAATCGGGTGATGCGAATCGGTGACTTAGAGGCAATTATCGCCGAAATCATTCGCCTCAATAACTCTCAAGAACCAGCCGATGATATCGATAGTTTAGCTAATCGTCGCGTAAAAATGGTTGACGAATTGGTCCAACGACAGTTTCGTATTGGGTTATTGCGAATGGTTAGAAACACTCAAGATCGTATGTCTATGTGCGATATTGAAACTGTCCAACCAGGTCAATTGATTAACGCTCGCCCAATCGTTGCTGCCGTACGTGAATTTTTTGCTAGTAGCCAGTTATCTCAATTCATGGATCAAGTAAATCCGTTAAGTGAATTAGCTCATAAACGTCGACTTAGTTCTATGGGTCCAGGTGGACTCAGTCGAGAGCGGGCAGGTTTTGATGTTCGAGATGCACATGCCACACATTATGGCCGGATTTGTGCAGTAGAAACGCCGGAAGGCGCCAATATTGGCTTGGTATTAAACTTAGCCAATTATGCACGGGTAAATGACTACGGTTTCATCGAAACGCCATATCGAAAAGTAATAAATGCTGTCATTGCCAAAGAAGCTGTCGGCCATATCGCAGCTGTTAACCTAGAAGATAGTAAAGGTAAGATTATTGTTAAAGCCGGAGCTAAAATTAATGCGGCCCAAGCGGCCCGTTTAGCAAAAGTAGTAAATCAAAAAACCTGGCCAGTTAAGGCGAAGGTAACTAATAAAATAGTCTATCTAGACGCTTTCGATGAAGAACCAGCAGTTATTGCCGGTGGTGGTAATAACGTTAATGAGGATGGTTATTTTGAGACAGACCGAGTAAGCGCCAGGAAGAATTTAAAGACTTTTGAAGTTGATGCCAACGAAGTAACTCATATTGACGCATCTCGTAATCAGATTATTGGTTCATCTGCCGGATTAATTCCGTTTATCGAAAAGAACTTTGTTTACCGTTCATTGATGGGTGCCAATCAACAAAGACAAGCTGTGCCTTTGATATATCCAGAGTCACCGATAGTTGGTACCGGTATCGAATCAGCAGCTGCCCAAAATACCGGCCAATTAATTTTAGCCGAAGATGATGGAGAAGTATTAAAGACAACTGCCGATGAGGTCATTGTGCGTTACAAAGATCATACCGCAACATATGTTCCGCAGCATTTTATGAGAACTAATGAGGGATCATGTGTTAATCAAAAAGTCGTGGTTAATAGCGGCGATAAAGTTAAGAAAAATGATGTATTGATCGAAGGAATGTCTATCGCTAGCGGTGAATTAGCGCTCGGAAAAGATTTGCTTGTCGCTTTTATGACTTGGGCTGGCTATAACTTTGAGGATGCTATCGTTATTTCTAGGCGTCTTGTTGAAGATGACAGTCTAACGTCTATTCATATTGTTGATTTTATGATCGAAGTTCGTGAGACCAAATTAGGCCCGGAAATCGTTACTCGGGACATCCCTAATGTATCTGAAGAAGCTCTTAGACATTTAGCGGAAGATGGTATTGTCCGAATTGGTGCTGAAGTTCATCCAGGAGACATTTTAGTAGGCAAAATCACACCTAAAGGTGAGCAGGAACTTAGCTCAGAAGAGCGATTACTGCGTGCTATATTCGGCGAAAAAGCCAAGGAAGTACGCGATACATCCCAGCGGATGAGTAACGGTAAACACGGAAAAGTAGTAGCTGTTAAAGTATTTAGTCGTGAAAACGGTCATGAATTAAAATCCGGCGTTATCAAGCAAATTCAGGTATTCGTAGCTCAAATGCGTAAAATCAGCGTTGGCGATAAACTTGGTGGACGTCATGGTAATAAAGGAGTTATAGCTCGAATTTTACCGATTGAAGATATGCCATTTACCGAAGACGGTACTCCAATAGATATTATATTGAACCCGTTAGGTGTACCTTCACGCATGAATTTGGGTCAGCTATTTGAAGCTCACCTTGGTATGGCAGCTTCTGCCTTAGGCATAAAAGTCGCCAGTCCGTCATTTGACGGCGTACCGGTAACAAAAATTCAGGAATTACTTAAAGAGGCCGGATTAGCCGATGACGGTAAACAACAATTATTTGACGGCCGAAATGGTCAACCATTCAATCAACGCACAACTGTTGGCGTCATGTATATGACAAAACTCAACCATATGGTAACTGATAAAATCCACGCCCGGTCAACTGGTCCCTATACTATGGTGACGCAACAACCTTTGGGTGGAAAAGCTCAAAATGGTGGACAGCGTTTCGGAGAAATGGAAGTCTGGGCTCTAGAAGCTTATGGTGCAGCCAATACCCTGCAAGAAATGTTAACTATTAAATCTGATGATGTTTACGGTCGCTCAAAAGCTTATGAATCGATCATTAAAAAGACCGATATTTATGGGCCAAAAGTACCGGAAAGCTTTAATGTTTTAGTTAAAGAATTACAAGGTCTAGGCTTAAAGGTTGATTTGATTCAATCTGACCGAGCAGTTGATGCCGAAGCCATCCTGTCTAGTAATATTCATAAAGCTTCCGAAGAACATCTGGCCGTAGAAGTACCTCACGAAGAGATTCCGGATGTCGACGTTACTAATGCCGATGAAGTTGACGAATTTAATGTTGAAGTCGTCAATGATGATCCAGATAATGGACCGGCATCGGTGTTTGCTGGTGAACCAGATCAGCCAAATATTGTAGAAAATGACAAGGAGACAAACTAATGCGCCGTTATAATTCTTCCGGAACCGATATTGCCGAATTTGATGCAGTACGTTTAGCTGTAGCCAGCCCAGAAGATATTTTGGATTGGAGCTACGGAGAAGTAACAAAACCCGAAACAATTAACTATCGCACTCAAAAACCAGAACGAGACGGGTTATTTTGTGAAAGAATTTTCGGTCCAGTAAAAGATATTAATCCCCATGATGCCAAATATAAGGGCGTACGATCTCGAGAAGCCGCAGTCGATAAAAACGGCGAACTAGTAACCCGTTCGATTGTACGGCGAGAACGAATGGGACATATTACCTTAGCTGTACCAGTAGCTCACATCTGGTTCTTAAGAGGTACGCCTTCCGCCATTGGTTTACTTTTAGGTATGACTGTAAAAAGTTTGGAGCGTGTCGCTTATTTTGCAAGCTACATTATTAAATCGGTTAACACCGAAAAATTAGCTAAATTAATGTCTGATCGTGAAGCTGAATTTAATGCCGCTCAGCAAGCCATAAAGCTGCGTTTTGAAAAAGAAGCGCAAAAAGAAAATGCCGACGTGAAAGTATTAGCTGAAGC
>CAZNOW010000001.1:0-100349 GCA_964574915.1 uncultured Candidatus Saccharibacteria bacterium | reverse complement strand
CTACTCGAAAACATGGACCGGGCAAGTATTAAACCATCCAGCATGTGTGTCTCGATTTTGCCAGTTATTCCTCCTGACTTACGTCCTATGGTGCAATTGACTGGTGGTCGCTTTGCAACTTCTGATTTAAATGATTTATATCGACGGGTTATAAACCGAAATAATCGTCTGAAAAAATTAATTGAGTTAAATGCTCCAGAAGTGATTAGACGCAATGAACAGCGCATGCTTCAAGAAGCCGTAGATGCATTAATTGATAACAATAATGCTCGGAGTGGTCATGCCGTATCGGCAACTGGTCAAAGACGGAGGCTAAAATCATTAAGCGATATGCTCCGTGGTAAACAAGGCCGTTTCCGTCAAAATTTGTTAGGTAAAAGAGTTGATTATTCCGGTCGATCGGTAATTGTATCCGGTGCCGAATTAAAGATTAATCAATGTGGTTTGCCTAAGATGATGGCTCTTGAGCTATTTAAACCTTTTGTAATCGGCGAATTAATTGCCAGAGACCAAGCCCATAACATTCGATCCGCTTCTCGATTAATTGAAGCGAATGATAATGTCGTTTGGGATGCGCTTGACGAAGTAATTCGGGGTAAATATGTCTTACTAAACCGCGCTCCGACTCTACACCGATTGGGTATCCAAGCCTTTCAGCCGGTTTTAATCGAAGGTCGAGCAATTCAATTACATCCACTAGTTTGTAAGGGTTTTAACGCTGACTTTGATGGAGACCAAATGGCTGTACATCTACCTTTGGGTGATGAAGCCCAAGCTGAAGCGCGTGATATTATGGCCGCCAGTAAAAATCTTCTAAAACCAGCTGATGGTTCTCCGATATTACATATTGACCAAGACATTGTTTTGGGATGTTATTATTTGACCTATCAACATCCGGGCACTGAAAATGCTAAACCCATAAATTATTCATCAATCGATGAAGCTTTGATGGCTTTAGATAAGGGTAAATTAGAGCTGCAAAGCATGATACGCTTACCGTTTAGAGGCGAAATTAGACAAACTACCGTCGGCCGGGTCATTTTTAATGAACTATTTCCAGAAGATTTCACTTTCCAAGATCAACCCATGAATAAAAAGCGACTACAGACAGTCATGATGGATGTCTATAATCGCTATGGTCAAGAGCATACATCTATAATTGCCGATACCCTCAAAGACTTAGGATTTCGCTATGCAACTATTTCCGGAATTAGTATCGGAATGATTGATTTCGGCAGTATTAAAGGCATGAGTGAAGTGATTAAGGAAAGTGAAAAAAAGGCAGTATCTATTGCCGGTCAATATGATCAAGGGTTTATTACTGATGATGAACGTTCTCGGTTAACCATTGAAAACTGGACGAAAACTGAATCACTAGTACGAGATATGTTATCAGAGCAACTTGCTGGCCAAGATACTTCTACGGCTATAGCTATTAATTCGGGAGCCAGAGGCAATATTACCCAGCTCCAAAACGTAGTAGGTATGTTAGGAGTTATGCAAGATGCCGCCGGACGACCAATTGAATTGCCTGTTAAATCTGGTTATGCCGTTGGGTTAGACCCATTGGAATACTTTACTGGTACGCGTGGCACGAGAAAGGCTTTAATTGATATTGCTCTAAAAACAGCAGATGCTGGCTACCTGACAAGACGTTTAGTTGATGTTGCTCAAGATGTCTTTACGGTCGAGAGTAAGATAGCAGATCCGGGCTTCGAAATGTTTAGAAGCGATGCCGAAGAAATCGGTGTGCCTTTTGCCGCTAGACTTAGTGGTCGATTTTCTGCCGTCAATATCCCGCGCCATGTTAAACAAGGCCTGCTTATTACTCCAGAAATTGCTACTGGTATTCAAGAAGACGAAAAGATTAACAGTGTCAAAATAATGAGCGTCTTAAGTTGCCCAACATCGCGTGGTGTAACCCGAGAGTCATATGGTTTAGATCCGGCCACCGGCGAATTAGTAGCCGATCATCATCCGATCGGAGTCATTGCCGCTCAAAGTATTGGTGAACCTGGTACTCAGTTAAGTTTGGATAGTAAACACCGAGCCGGTGCCTTGGTAGCTGATGATTCCGCACAAGGACTGACTCGTATTGAAGAGTTATTTGAAGCTCGCACCCCGAAAGGTCAAGCTTACTTAACGGAAATTTCCGGTACGGTAAATACTTGGGAAGAAGGTGACTACTACGTTGTACAGGTTGCAGCCAATAAAAAAGCCAACGTCACCTTTAATTTAGCTGGCCGTAAACCTCAGATGAAGACTGGGACAGATGTTGTTATTGGAGATATCCTAGCTTCTTTAGATGACGGTTCGGATCCGATAAATGCTCCGATCGCCGGACGTATGGAAGTAACCGATAAACAAGTGATTGTTGTACCAACGAAACAAAGTATTGTCCGTTATGAAATACCAGGCTATAAACAGCTGAAAGTTCAAACTGGCGATGTCATTGCTGCCGGTCAGCGTTTAACCAACGGATCAATTAATTTACAAGATCTAATGCGTTTACAAGGCGTTGAATCAACCCAGCGCTATATCATGAACGAAATCTTAAAGATTTTTGCGGCACAAGGACAAAATATTGCCGATAAGCATCTAGAGATCATCGTACACCAGATGTTTAGCCGTGTTCAAATTGAAGACTCCGGTGATTCAGAATTCGTAATCGGAGATGTAGTTAGCCGTCACTCGGTAATTGATGCCAATGAGAAATTAACGGCTAAGAATAAACAACCGGCAGTCTACAACCAGTTACTGCTGGGTATTACTAAGGCTAGTCTATCGACTGATTCGTTCTTAAGTGCTGCGTCATTCCAAGATACTACACGTGTATTGATCGCTGCTTCTACCAGCGGTCGAGTCGATCATTTGTATGGCCTAAAGGAAAACGTAATCTTAGGACGAAAAATACCTGTCGGAACTGGATTTAAATATGACGAAACCGATGACCGAAACCCCGTTGAAGCTGTGGCGGTCGAAAGCATTGCCAATGGAGATGAAATCTGATAAGGTACATCAGTATTTGCAAGATATTACCAGATGCAGTATCAAATTAAGGAAAATTCATGCCAACCATTAATCAATTAATACGTAAACCACGGAAAAAAGTGACTACTAAAAGTAAGTCACCAGCTTTGTTAACTGTTTTAAATAATTTAAAGACGAAAAGTTATGAGAAAGAAGCTCCCTATAAAAGAGGAGTATGTGTTAAGGTAACCACTAAAACACCTAAAAAACCTAACTCAGCTTTACGTAAAGTAGCCAGGGTGCGTTTAAGTAATGGACATGAAATTTGGGCGTATATTGGCGGTGAAGGTCATAATTTACAAGAACACGCTGTAGTTTTAGTGAGAGGAGGTCGTGTCAAAGACCTTCCTGGAGTAAGATATCATATCGTTCGCGGAAAATTGGATCTTTTAGGAGTTCAAAACCGTAAGCAAGGTCGAAGTAAATATGGTGCAAAGAAGGATAAACGCTAAATGCCAAGGAAAAAGACTAAAGTTCTGATCCGTGATATAAAACCCGATCGGATGTATAACTCTGTTCAAGTCCAGCGTTTTATTAACCGTGTAATGCTCGACGGCAAGAAACAATTAGCTGAACATATTGTCTATAGCGGTATGCAAAAAGCAGCTGATAAATTGAAAATTCAAAATCCGTTAGAAGTTTTTGAGCAAGCTTATCGGAACATACAGCCGCATCTAGAAACTAGAAGTCGCCGTGTTGGCGGTGCTAACTATCAAATACCTTTTGAAGTTAAAGGTCAGCGCCAGACCCATCTAACCATTATGTGGCTTGTCGAAGCTTCACGATCGCGAAAAGGCATGGATATGGCTGATCGCATCGCTGCCGAGCTGATTGATGCCTATAATAGCCAAGGCGCTTCTGTTAAGAAAAAAGAAGATACTCACCGCATGGCTGAAGCTAACCGGGCTTTTGCTCACTTTGCAAGACGATAGATTATGGCTGAAAAAAAATATCCTATAGATAAGATTCGAAATATAGGCATTATTGCCCATATTGATGCCGGAAAAACCACTGCTACAGAAGGTATTTTATATCGGACTGGTCTTAAGCATAAAATTGGTACAGTACACGAAGGTGAAACTACCACTGATTGGATGGCTCAAGAAAGGGAACGCGGCATTACAATAGTCGCAGCCGCTGTTACTTGTTATTGGAAAGGTCACCAGATCAATATTATTGATACACCGGGACATATTGATTTTACGGCTGAGGTTGAACGTAGTTTGCGTGTACTTGACGGTGCAGTAGTCGTTTTTGACGGTAAAATGGGAGTTGAATCGCAATCGGAAACTGTTTGGCGCCAGGCGACTAAGTACGGTGTGCCTCGTATCTGCTTTATCAATAAAATTAACCAAACGGGGGGTGATTTTTATAAATCTTTAGAAAGTATCCATCATCGCTTAAGTAAGCACGCCTTTCCGATTCATTTGCCAATTGGCTTCGAGCAGGGCGTTAATGGGGTAGTCGATCTGATAACCATGAAAGCTTATATCTATAAGGATTATACCGACCATGAACTAGTCGAGACTGATATTCCCGCCAACATGGTTGAGGAAGCCAAAAAATACCGTAGTTTACTTATTGAAAATGCTGTTGCTGAAGATGAAGCAATGCTGGAAAAGTATTTTGAAGTCGGCGAAAAAGGTCTATCAGAGAGTGATATTAAAGATGCGGTACGAAAAGCGGTATTGTCAGGTAATTTTTTTGCAGTTACCGGTGGTGATGGTCGCGGTGTAATAGTTGAAAAAGTTCTAGATATGGTTGCCGATTATCTTCCAAGTCCGGAAGATCGTGGTGCGACATGGGGAACTCATCCTAAGACTGGTGATGAGGTAGAATGTAAACCATCTGAAAGCGAACCATTTTGTGCTCTAGCCTTTAAAATAACTACTGATCCGTTTGTTGGAAAATTAGCATATTTTAGAATTTACTCAGGCAAATTACTTGCCGGAAGTTATATTTTAAATAGTACAACTGGAGATAAAGAAAGAGTCGGACGAATAGTTCGGATGCAAGCAGATAAAAGAGCAGATATTACTGAAGTTGGTGCTGGAGATATTGCGGCAATCGTTGGTTTAAGGGGAACATCGACTGGTCATACTTTATGCGAGCCAAATCATCCGGTAGTACTGGAGAGTATTTCTTTCCCTGAACCGCCGGTATCGATTGCGATTGAACCCAAGACAAAAAGTGATCAAGAAAAAATGAGTTTAGCCATGCAACGATTAGCCGAAGAAGATCCAACTTTTAGAATTAAAGTTGACGATGAAACTGGTCAAACCATTATCTCTGGGATGGGTGAATTGCACCTCGAAATTATCGTCGATAGGATGAAGCGAGAGTTTAGTGTTGATGCTAATGTCGGTCAACCGCAAGTTGCTTACCGCGAAACAATTCGCAAAGATGCTGTGGAAATTCAAGGTAAATACATTCGTCAAAGCGGTGGTCGTGGTCAATATGGTGATGTTTGGTTGCGTTTGTCTCAAAATGAACCAGGCAAGGGTTTTGAATTTATTAATTCCATTAGGGGTGGCGTAGTACCTGGAGAATATATTCCGGCCGTTAAAGCTGGCATCATTGAAGCAATGAGTAACGGTGTTATTGCGGGCTATCCGGTAGTTGATATTAAGGCTGAACTCTATGACGGGTCATATCACGAAGTTGACTCTAGTGAATTAGCCTTTAAAATAGCTGCTTCTATTGCCCTGCAAACTGGCGTTAAAAAAGCCAGTCCTGTGCTACTAGAGCCGATTATGAAATTAGTTGTAGTTACACCCGAAAACTTCATGGGCGATGTCATTGGCGACCTCAACTCAAAGCGTGGTCGTATTGAATCGATGGAAGATTTGCAACAAGGTATTAAAGAAATTACGGCGTTTGTACCTTTAGGTGAGATGTTTGGTTATACAACTAACTTACGCAGTATGACTCAAGGACGAGCAAGCTCAACTATGGAATTAGACCACTATGCTGATGTACCAAATAGCGTCGCTCAGACGATCATTGCTAAAAATAGCAAATAAGCTTCTTATAACACCTTTACACAAGAGCTGATTTACTGTACACTAACCGCTGTTAAGAAGTGTGGGTGTCTTCCCTCACGATTTGATTAATTAGTATAAGCCTAAGTAAGGAGATACCATTCTATGGCAGAAAAATTTGACCGAAGCAAACCGCATGTCAATGTTGGTACAATGGGCCACGTTGACCACGGTAAAACTACATTAACAGCAGCAATTACGCACGTATTAGCTAAGCGGCTGCCTAGTACAGTTAACAAGCCTGTAACCTATGCCCAGATCGACAATGCACCGGAAGAAAAAGCTCGTGGTATTACTATTGCCACATCTCACCAGGAATATGAAAGCGAAAAAAGGCATTACGCACATGTTGATATGCCGGGACACGCTGATTATGTAAAGAACATGATTACTGGTGCTGCTCAAATTGACGGTGCTATTTTGGTAGTTTCGGCAGCTGATGGTCCAATGCCTCAAACCCGAGAGCACGTCTTATTAGCGCGTCAGGTTGGAGTACCAAAGATTTTAGTTTATATGAATAAAATGGATCTTGCCGATCCTGAACTAGTTGATCTAGTTGAGGAAGAAATCCGAGATCTTTTAGCTAAATACGAATTTGACCGAGATTGTCCGATAATTCGCGGATCAGCTACCAAAGCTCTAGAAGGCGATTCAGCCAATGAAGATACTATCATGGAACTGATTAAGGCTATGGATGAATATATTCCCGAACCCAAGAGAGACTTAGACAAACCATTTTTGATGCCAATAGAAGATGTCTTTTCGATTAAAGGTCGAGGCACAGTTGCTACTGGTCGTATCGAACAGGGTGTTGTTAAGATCAATGACGATGTTGAAATTGTCGGCATCCACCCCACTAAGAAATCAGTTGTAACCGGCATTGAAGCATTCAAGAAAAGTCTCGACCAAGGTCAAGCCGGCGATAATGCTGGTGTACTATTGCGAGGTATTGAACGTACTGACATAGAGCGTGGTCAAGTATTGTCCAAACCTGGTTCCATTACTCCTCATACCGAATTTGACAGTGAAGTCTATGTCTTAACTAAAGAGGAAGGTGGTCGACACACCCCGTTCTTTAAGGGATATAAACCGCAATTTTACTTTAGAACTACTGATGTAACTGGTGAAGTAGAATTACCAGCTGATAAAGAAATGGTCATGCCTGGTGATACTATAACTTTTAACGTTAAATTATTGGCCCCGATTGCCATGGATCAAGGTCTGCGTTTCGCCATTCGAGAAGGCGGGCGTACGGTCGGTGCTGGTGTAGTTACAAAGGTCATTAAATAAATAAGTTAACAAAGTAGCATAATGCTGAGAACTTGGCGGTAATCACTCTCGCCCAAGGTTACAGCATCGCACATAAGGAGAAAATGATTATGGCAGAACCTAAAGCTGAATCTAAACAGCGTATTCGAATTAGGCTTAAAGCTTATGATCACAAAGTAATTGATCAGGCTGCTAAGCAGATTATTGATACTGCGCTACGGACAGGAGCATCTCTGGCCGGACCGATTCCATTGCCGACTCGAACCAGTACTTTTACAGTCATTAAAAGTCCACACGTTTACAAAAAAGGTCGCGAACAATTTGAGATGCGTATTCACAAACGTTTAATCGATGTATTTGAGCCGACTCCGAAAACTATCGATTCACTAATGAATCTAAGTTTACCAGCCGGTTGTGACGTTGAAATTAAGATGTAATAATTTTAAATATGCCAAGGTTAAAAAAGCCTTTCCCTAACGGTAAATTTGACTTAAAACGTGGCATCGATTTTATTGGAGTAACTTGTGTCTTTGTCTGTCATGACGGCCAAGGTCGTTTTTTGTTAGCTAAACGCAGTCAGCATTGCCGCGACGAGCAGGGTCATTGGGATACCGGTGGTGGTTCGCATGAGTTTGGTACTTTACTGGAAGATACGGTTAAACGGGAAATTAAAGAAGAATACGGAGCAACGGCCTTTAATTTAAAGTTCATTAAAGTATATGAAGCGCATCGTTATTTAGCTGATAAAACCCCAACTCACTGGGTCGCGGTAGTTTATGCCGCTCAAGTCGATCCAGAAGATGTAAAAAACAACGAACCGTCTAAAATTGATGACATTGGTTGGTTTACTTTCAATAAATTACCTAAACCTTTGCATTCTCAGATAAAACATTCGCTGATATCGGTTCATCAGGCAGGAATAATCTGAGATTGTAATTATTGACTAGCTAAGCTTTAATTAAGGTAATGGTTAAACAAAAAACAAAAAAACGAGCGGTTCAACCTGAACTGGACAGTGTTTATGTCTTAAAACTAGTCATGTATTTGATAATCGGTGCATTATGGATCCGATTTGGTAATTCTTCTGGAAATGGACAGATACCGATACCATTTGGTTTAATTATTGGCTTATTATTTGCCATGCATGATCATTTTAAAATTGATCGAAAAATCGAATATGCCGTATTGTTAGTGGCTATGTTCGTCGGTTTTTGGACCCAAGCCGGACTATATATCACATATTAATAACAAATAAATTTTGCAATATTTGAAGTAATATTTGCAACACATTGACAGAAGTTATAACAGCGTGTTACTCTTGTTAGGTATTTCGGAAGTCTGTGCTTGGTGTGTACATGAAGGTCCATACCCAACAGGGATGGAAACCACACATTACCAGGCTTATTAAGATCGAGTACCTTATCGAAATTACTGATAAAAAAATTTAAGTGCCTATAGCCTTAACCAGATATCCTTAATTGTTAAAGATTAGTATCTGAATTAATCAGAGTGAGATAAGTAAGAGCGTCTAGAGTAACTATGAAAGCAATCATAACTAAAAAAGTTGGTATGACGAGCACCATCGAAAAAGATGGCACTGTTGCTGCTGTGACTTTACTTTCTACCGAGCCTAATGTGGTATCACAGATAAAAACGATCGACCCTGATGGCTATAATGCAGTTCAATTAGGCTTTGAAGAAATAAAAGCCGATAAGTTACCCAAGCCTCAATCAGGACATTTAAAGGCAGCTGGGATTACCACAAAGATTATTAAAGAAATTCGTTTGCCCGAAGCGGCCGAAGACCTCAAGGTTGGAGATAAAATTAACCTCGAGGTCTTTTCAGTTGGCGATAAAGTTGATGCAATTGGCGTCAGTAAGGGTAAAGGCTGGGCTGGTACCATTAAACGCCATAATTTTCATCGCGGTCGTAAAACTCACGGAGGTAGAAGTTATCGCCGAGTCGGCTCGATTGGTTCAATGTATCCTCAGAAAATATTTAAGGGTAAAAAAATGGCTGGACATATGGGACATGAACGCGTAACAGTTAAAAATTTAAAAGTTGTTTTGATTGATTCTGCACATAATGTTATCGGAATAAGCGGCGCGATACCCGGACCAAGACGCGGTATTGTACTGATCAAGGGAGTTGAATGATGTCAGTACCAACTTTTACTAAACTTGGAACAAAAGCGACTACTCCTGCTAAATTAGATCAGCGCGTCTTTGAGGTTATGCCTAGTAATCATAGCCTTCTTAAACAAGCTTATTTGGCATATTTATCAAATGGTCGGCAAAATCTAGCAATTGCCAAAAACCGAGGAGATGTCAGCGGTGGTGGCAAAAAACCCTGGCGACAAAAAGGTACAGGTCGGGCTCGTTTCGGTTCTACCCGAAATCCGATTTGGCGTGGCGGTGGGGCAGCCTTTGGCCCAACCGGATTTGAAAATTATACTAAAGCTTTAAATAAACACGCCAAAAGAATGGCCCTACGCCAAGCATTAAGTCTTTCAATTAACGAAAATAAAATCAAAGTTATAGAAACTTTGGATTGTAAAGACGGTAAAGTCAGTAAAATAGTCAACTTACTTAAAAAGATTGATGCTAATGGTCAAGTACTTTTGGTTAATAGTAAAAAGGACGCTTTAACAGATCGAGCAACTGGTAATATAGCCAATGTTAAAATAGTTCAGGCCAATTATTTGAATGTTTATGACATTTTAAATGCTGATGTGATTGTATTTAGCCAAAAAGCTCTAGACCTGGTTACCGCCTGGCTGATTGATGTACCGAAAGAGGTTAATCATGAGTAAGACTTTGTTTATTAAACCTCGGCTAAGCGAACAAACTTATGCTTTGGCCCAGAAAGATCGGGTTTATGTCTTTGATATTCCTAAAAATATTAATAAGCAGATAATTGCCAAAGCCGTCGCCGATCAGTTTGAAGTGACCGTTGAATCGGTTAATATCGCCAACAGTAAGGGTAAAGCTAAAAGAACTATCTCCATTACCGGTAAGCGTCGATCAAATGTTATTGGTGCTCGAAAAGACATTGGTAAAGCATATGTAAAATTAGCTAAAGGTTTTAGTTTACCAGTATTTGCAGCTGTTGAAGAAGCTGAAAGTAAAGAAGAAGCTGCCCAAAAGCAGATTGATAAAGCCGTAGAGAAACAAACTGAAAAAGAGCAGAAATCGGCTAAACCTGTACGACGCGGGATTAGGTTACTGGGTAAAAAAGAGGATAAAAAATAATGGCTATCAAGACTTATAAACCATACACCGCTTCGCGACGCGGAATGACAACACAGAATATGGATGAGATAACCACTAAAAATCCACTTTCTTCTTTGCTGATACCTAAAAGACGTGGTAGTGGACGAAATAATCAAGGACGCATTACTACGCGTCATCAAGGCGGCGGAGCACGAAAATTTTATCGGATAATTGATTTTCGATTAATCAGCGGTATCTCCGCAGTTATAGAAGAAATTGAATATGATCCTAATCGTAGTGCCCGAATAGCTCGAATTAAAGACGATAAAGGTACATATCACTATATTCTGGCAGCTAACGGAATGAAAATTGGTCAGAAATTAGAAAGCGGCGAAGAAGTATCCATAGATGTTGGTAATCGTTTACCACTTATCAATATCCCGGTCGGTAGTACCATTCATGCCCTCGAATTACAGCCCGGAAAAGGTGCTCAAATTGTCAGAAGTGCCGGAAACGGTGCTCAATTGATGGCTAAAGAAGGCAAATATGCTCAAGTACGGCTACCGAGCGGCGAAGTACGCTTGTTTAACTTAAACTGTACAGCCAGTATCGGTAGTATCGGCAATGAACAGCACAAAAACATTCAGTATGGCAATGCCGGGCGTAATCGCCACAAAGGAATCAGACCAAGCGTTAGGGGTGTAGTTATGAATGCCGTAGATCACCCACATGGTGGTGGAGATGGTGGAAGACACCGTATGGCTAAAGCTCCACGGACGCCTTGGGGACAAAAAACCCTTGGCTATAAGACTCGCCGGCGCAAAAGTACCGCACAGTTTATTGTAAGGAGCCGGCATTCGGCTAAAAGGAAATAAGAGGTAGTATAATGAGCCGTTCACTTAAAAAAGGACCATATGTCGATTTTAAATTGGCTAAGAAAATATCTGCCTTAAAAGCAGACGACCGAACCATTATTAAGACTTGGGCCAGGGCCAGCTCAGTAAGCCCAGATTTTGTCGGCCATACCATTGCTGTCCATAACGGTAAAGTACATGTACCGGTATTTGTAACTGAAAATATGGTTGGTCATAAACTTGGTGAATTTTCTCCTACTCGAAAATTCCGAGCCCATGGCGGCCGATTAGCACGAGAAATTGAACAAAAGGAAACGACATGAGTGTTAAAGCCCTAGCCAAAGGTTTACCAATTAGCCCACGTAAAGTTAGCGTAGTTGCAGCTTTGGTTCGCGGGCGAAGTGTTGAAGATGCCTTAGTTATCCTGGAGCATACACCAAGAAGTAGTGCTCAAGCTGTTATAAAGGTAATTTCTAGTGCTAAGGCTAATGCTGATCGAAATCATAATCTAAAACCGGAAACTCTTCAGATTTCAGAAATCAGCGTAACACCGGGACCAAGATTAAAACGTTTTCGAGCTGGCTCCAAAGGACGCGCTTTTCCATACCAATTAAAAACCTCGCATTTGAAAGTTATAGTTGATGGTGAAACTAGAATTGTTAAAAAACCAGTGAAAGTTGCCAAGAAGGAAGCAAAATAATGGGACAAAAAGTAAATCCGATTTCAATGCGCTTACAAGTCAGTAAAGACTGGCGAGGCAAGTGGTACGTTGATAAAAGAAATTATGCCAGTTATTTAAAAGACGATCTTACTGTTCGTAAATTAATTCAAGATAAACTAGGTTCACGAGCCGCTATAAACCGGGTAGAAATAACCCGAACAGCCAATTTAGTCACGGTGACTATTAGCACTGCTAAGGCCGGCGTTGTTATCGGTCGAGGCGGTACCGGAGCTCAAGAGCTTAAAGATTCAATCGAAAAAATTTACAAAATACCGGTCCGGGTTGATATTGAAGAAGTTAAAAAACCTCAGTTATATGCCAAACTAGTTGCTGAGAATATTGCCCATCAATTAGAAAGACGAATGAGTTTTCGCCGGGCTATGAAAACGGCAGTGTCAGATAGTATGCGAGCCGGAGCAAAAGGTGTTCGAGTTGAAGTCGGAGGCCGCTTAGGTGGAGCTGAAATGTCCCGTCGTGAAAAAGAAGTAGCTGGATCGGTTCCGCTTCATACATTAAGAGCTGATATTGATTATGCTTTAGTCAATGCCCAAACCCCAGCTGGTTTAATTGGCGTTAAAGTCTGGATATACAAAGGCGAGGTGATCTAAAATGTTACTTCCAAGTCGTACTAAATTTCGTAAAGTTCGAAAAGGTAAAATCCACGGTGTGGCGACTAGTGGTAATTTCATTGCCTTTGGCGACTATGGACTACAGGCTCAAGGCAACGATCGTATCTCATCACGGCAAATCGAAGCGGCACGCCAAGCTATGACACGCTATATACAGCGCGGTGGTAAGATCTGGATCCGTATATTTCCACACACTCCGGTCACCAGAAAACCGTTGGATGTGAAAATGGGTAGTGGTAAAGGTAGTCCGGAATTTTTTGTTGCCAAAGTTCGACCGGGAACGATTTTATTTGAGATGCAGGGCGTGACTGAATCGGTAGCTCGTGAAGCAATGCGTTTAGCTGGTAACAAATTGCCGGTAAAAACTAAATTTTTGATTCGTGAGGAGGTCTAAGATGAAAGTTGCTGAAGTCCGAAAATTGACTACAGCTGATTTGGCGACTGAAAGTACCAAATTGCGCGAAGAAATTGCTGACTTAAAACGACGACTTAGTACCGGCGAAATGCAAAATGTCCGCATTATTCGCAATAAACGTAAGGATTTGGCGCGTGTCTTGACCGTGCTGAGTGAACAACTAGCTAAGGAGAATATCTAATGTCACGATTAGTGAACGGTGTTGTCAGTTCTATTTCCGGCAAGCAGACAATTGTCGTAACGGTATCAAGGCGAAAAACGCACCCCTTATATCATAAACAATATACAGTTAGTCAGAGATTTATGGTTCACGATGAAAAAAATAGCGCACAGATCGGTGACCGAGTTGCGATTGTTGAAACTAGACCGTTAAGTGCGCGTAAACATTTTAAGCTAGATCATATCGTAGAGAAACCGATTTTACGTGACAGTGATTTGGAGATAAGTTAAATGATCCAACAAGAATCAAGATTATTAGTCTGTGATAACAGTGGCGCTCGAGAAATTCTCTGTATCCGCGTTCTAGGAGGCACCAGGCGACGTTATGCGCGAGTTGGAGACATTATCGTGGCAACTGTTAAATTTGCTAATCCTGCTGGAAATGTTAAGAAAAAATCAGTAGTTAAAGCTATAGTTGTACGAACTAAAGATCCAATACGTCGTAAAGATGGATCAACTATTAAATTTGATGATAATGCTGCAGTGATCATTGGTGACGATAAATTACCTAGAGGTACTCGCATATTTGGTCCAGTACCTCGCGAACTTCGAGACTTAGGCCATAGCCGTATTATCAGCTTAGCCCCGGAGGTACTCTAGTCATGGTTGCTAAACGTTATAAAATTCGAATTAAAAAAGATGATTTGGTAGTAATCCGCGTCGGCAAATATAAAGGACAAAGCGGAAAAGTATTATCGACTCATCCTTTTGAAAATATGGTGACCGTTGAGGGTATTAATATCGTTAAGAAACATGTAAAACCAGATCGTGCTCATCCCCAGGGCGGTATTATTGAGATAACCAAACCAATGCTAGTTAGTAAAGTTGGTATTATGGAACCGGTCACCAAAAAGCCTTCTCGTATTAACCATAAACTTTCCGATACTGGCAAGAAACGTATGTATCAAAGCAGTGGAAAGGAAATTAAGTAATGGTTGCTACTGCTAAAAAACCTGTTAGTGCTGCACGACTGCGGGATCAATATCGGTTAGATATAGCACCGAAGTTACTTAAGGAACTTAAGTTAAAGAATATACACGAAGTACCGCATTTACAGAAGATAGTTTTAAATATTGGCTTAGGTCGTGTAAAAGACGACAAAAGAGCAATGGAAATTGCTAATAATACTTTACGAAAAATTACTGGACAACAACCAGTTCAAACAAAAGCCAAAAAAGCTATTGCTAGTTTTAAACTACGTCAAGGCAACAAGATTGGGATTAAAGTTACATTACGCGGTGAAAGAATGTATGAATTTATGGACCGACTCATTAATATAGTTATTCCTCGACTCCGAGACTTTCATGGTGTAAATAGAAAAGCTTTTGATCGTCAAGGAAATTACAGCATTGGCATTAATGATCAGTCCATATTTCCAGAATTAACTTTTGAAGATACGGCTTTTAGTCATGGATTACAAATCATATTTGTTATCAAAAGTAAGAGTATTGAACAATCTCAAGAATTGTTATTAAAATTTGGAATGCCTTTTGAAAAGGAGAGCAAGTAATGGCCAAAAAATCTAATATTTTACGGGACGAAAAACGCCGAAATATGAACCAAAAATATTCGGCAAAACGGGCAGAACTGAAATCGATTGGTGATTTTGAAGGTTTGGCTAAATTACCGCGTAATTCCTCACCGACTCGATTAAAAAATCGTTGTATCGAAACTGGGCGATCGCATGGATATATGCGACAGTTTGGATTAAGTCGGATAAGTTTTCGCGAACATGCATCTAAAGGGGAAATCCCCGGTGTAACTAAGGCCAGCTGGTAATGGAGTTAAAATGAATAACATTGTATCTACCGATCCAATAGCCGATATGTTAACACGACTGAGAAACGCCGTGGCTATACGTAAATCTGAAGTAAATTTGCCTTACTCTAAATTGAAAACAGAAATCGCTAAGCTATTAAAGAGTAATAATTTTATTAATGATTTCCGTGTGATCGGCGAAAAAACCTCAAAAACTTTAATTATAGTTATAAACGATTCGCAGACTAACCCGAGAATTACCGAAATTAATCGCTTAAGTAGTCCGGGGAGAAGAATTTATGTCAATTCACAAGAAATCAAACGAGAAAAGCGTGGACGCGGTTTAGTAATATTATCTACTTCAAAGGGATTAATGTCCGGTGAAGATGCCCAAAAATTACATATCGGCGGTGAATTAATCTGTAAGGTTTATTAAGGAAGATTATGAGTCGAATCGGTAAGCTACCAATTAAGATACCTAGCGGTGTAACCGTGGCTATTGACCATCAGGAAGTTACGGTTAGTGGTACAAAAGGAACCTTAAAAAGAACTATAGTACCTGGTATAAGTGCAAAGTTAGAGGAAGATAAATTAGTAGTTTCTAGAAAATCAGACGAAGCTGAAATGCGAGCCAAACACGGCCTGACTAGAACCTTAATATTAAATATGATTACGGGCGTTAGTCAGGGATTTAGTAAGAAATTAGAAGTTAATGGAGTTGGTTTTAGGGTTAATCAGCAAGGTTCCGATTTAAGATTTAATCTAGGTTTTTCTCACAATGTTGATTATCATATCCCAAATGGCGTGACGACAACAATTGAACAAAACGTCATCACGGTTAGCGGCATTGACAAACAACAGGTTGGTCAAATCGCCGCCGAAATCAGAACACTAAAAAAACCGGAACCTTATAAAGGTAAGGGTATTAAATACGTTGGCGAACGAATTATTCGTAAAAGTGGTAAAACTGGTAAGGAAAAATAGGATAATCCAATGGTAAAAATTACTCATAAAATTTATAACCAAATATTACGACACCGTCGTGTTCGTTCTACGATAATTGGTACTGCTGAAAAGCCACGTTTAAGCGTATTTATAAGTAATCACAACATCACCGCACAACTAGTTAATGACACGGAGCGTCAGACCATAGTCTATGTTTCTACGATTGGTGTTAAAGAAGCTAAAGGAACTATGACAGAAAAAGCTACCTGGGTTGGAACTGAAATTGCCAAAAAAGCCAAAGTAGCTAAGATTCAACTTGTCGTATTTGATCGCGGGAGTAGGTTATATCATGGTCGTATAAAGGCGCTAGCTGAGGCAGCTCGCCAAGAAGGATTGGTATTTTAGATGGCTCGATCACAACCAAATCGCCAAAATCGACGTGTTAATCCAAACGAAGAAGAAAAACAATACGATGAGCGTACATTAGATATTGATCGAGTTGCCAGAGTTGTAAAAGGCGGTCGTCGTTTTCGATTCCGTGCTTTAGTTGTTGCTGGCGATCATAAGGGTAGTGTAGGCATGGGTATTGCCAAAGGAGCTGATGTTACGGCTGCAATAAATAAAGCGACTGAGATTGCTAAGAAAGAATTATTTCGAGTACCGTTATATAAAAATACCTTGCCCCACGAAGTTGAAGCTAAGGTTGGTGGCGCTCATATTTTAATAAAACCAGCTAGTGCTGGTACTGGTCTAATTGCGGGCAGTGTTGTGCGTACCATGCTGGAAATAGCCGGCGTTAAAGATGCGTTAAGTAAGTCATTAGGCTCAAATAACAAAACCAATACTGCCTATGCGACAATGGATGCTTTAAGACGTCTGGTACCGGCAAATTTATGGATTAGAACTAGACAGCCAAAAGCTACTAAAGTTGAAACGACAAAAATTAAAGGAGTAGTTAAAGATGAAGTATAACGAATTAGATATTCAGCCTCACAAGAGTTCTAAACGTCTTGGACGTGGTATTGCTAGTGGACGAGGTAAAACTGCTGGCCGAGGTACTAAAGGCCAAGGCTCAAGAACCGGCTCAACAAGACGTCCTGGGTTTGAAGGTGGTCAAAACCCCCTAATGCAGCAACTGCCAAAGCTACATGGATTTAATACTTTAAAGATTAAATCGGAAAATGTTTTTATTGGTCAATTGGAGCAATTTGCTAATAAAATAGTCGATACAGTACTGTTAAGTGAGTCTAAATTAATCAGCAATCCTTATGTGAATGTCAAGCTTTTAGTTGGTAAAGGTGAATTGACCAAAAAAGTTACCGTTAAGTTAGCTTCAGCTAGTGTTAAAGCTGTTGAAATTGTTCAAAAAAATGGGGGTAGTTTTGAAAAAGTTCCTCGAATTCAAAGAGCTGCTATTAAACCCAAAAAATCATAACACAGATATCAAATTACATCAGAAGATATCAGTAAAATAAGGTATACTGGATAAAAGTTATTGATTATTTGATAGATATAAATTTGGGGAAACTAAAAGCTTAATGAACTGGAAGATTATCGGACGATCACTCAGTCATCATGATATGCGAAAACGCATATTAGCGGTACTGGGTATAGTAATTATTTTTCGAATTTTGGCTGAAGTACCTGTACCAATTGCTAATTCTGAAACGCTTCGACAAGTTCTCAATAATTATTTCAATTCACCAAATGCCCCGCAACTTCTAGGTTTCGTTAATGTATTAAGCGGTGGAGCATTAGCTAATTTTTCCATATTGATTGCTGGTCTTGGTCCATACATCAATGCATCGATTATTATGCAGATGCTGACCAAAGCCATTCCTCAGCTCGAAGCTATGCACAAGGAAGGTGAATATGGGCAAAAACGCATCAATCAATACACTAGACTTTTGACTTTACCTCTGGCAATTGCTCAATCAATTGGTTCGATATTTCTAATACGACAAGCTGCTGAAACAATTGGCGGAGTTGGTGATATTACTGCTCATACCTCAATTTTGCAATGGATAATTATGGTTTCAGCCTTAACAGGTGGTTCAATGCTGCTGATGTGGTTAGGAGAATTAGTAACCGAACAGGGTCTGGGTAATGGTATTTCATTAATTATTACTATTGGTATCGTTAGTCGATTACCCGAAACTATTACTACTGTTGGCGGTGATTTTCTAAGTAAAACTGATAGATTTAAAATATTCGGACACGTTATCCCTCTCGATAAAAAATCTCTTATTGTAGGGGTGTTATTTGTATTGGCAATTATTATTTTAACTTGGCTAGTGGTTAAACTAAATGAAGCGGCCAGAAATATTACGGTTAATTACGCAAAACGTGTTCAAGGGAATAGGGCTTATGGAGGGATAACTACCACTTTGCCAGTGAAATTAGTTACCGCTGGAGTTATTCCAATTATATTTGCCGTAGCATTTTTGAGTGTACCGAGTTTTGCTGGCCAATTACTAACCAATTCTCATAATTTGGGTCTGCAACATTTGGGTACCTCATTAACGACCTGGTTCCAGCCGCCAACTCTAGCAACCATTCACTCCAGAGGACTGGAAGCTTTTATTTATCCAGTAGTTTATTTTTTGTTAGTCTTCCTATTCACCTTTTTCTATACCAGTGTGGCTTTTAACTCTAATGAAATTGCTGAGAATCTGCAAAAACAAGGCGGTTTTATTGAAGGAGTCAGATCTGGTTCGCATACTGAAAAATATCTAAGTCACGTAATTAACCGGTTAACTTTATTTGGAGCGCTTAGTTTAGGTATGTTAGCTTTGGTTCCAGTTATTGCCCAAATATTTATCGGAACCAGTATTGCAATTGGTGGTACAAGTATTTTAATTTTAGTCTCAGTCAGCCTTCAAACTTTAAGAGCTGTCGAATCGCGGGCCTTGATGGTAACTTACGATCAATATAGTCAGTCAGACTTTTTTGTGGATACTGAAGCTGAAACATTAGAAAGCCCTAAAAAGAGGCGCTTTAGCCTATTACCTTTTCATAGAATTAAGAATTAATAAATCAATATTTTTACTAATCTTGAAAAACTACTTTACAGATCAAGGTTAATACTGTTATAATGCCCTGTTGTTTTATGGCAGTTAATAAGGAAGTAATTGAGCTAACAGGAACTGTTACAGAAACGCTCCCTGGGGCGCAGTTTCGTGTTGAACTCGAAAACGGCCATCAAATAATAGCTCATGTCGCCGGTAAAATGCGCAAACATTTCATTCGCATTGTGCCAGGAGACAGCGTTACGGTTGAGTTGACTCCTTACGATCTCAGTAAGGGTAGAATCACCTATCGCCGAAGTTAAAATATCACCAGGGTAGCTAGTTTTGATTTAGTCGCGTCAATAATTTAATGAGTGATGATAATCTTAGCTAGACTCATATTATTAATAACTTAAAGCAGTGTGTCATTAGCCACAATTAAAGGAGCAATGATCCGCATGAAAGTGCGTGCAAGTGTTAAAAAAATTAGTCCAGATGATATTATCGTCCGCCGTAAAGGTCGGGTTTATATTATTAATAAGCTAAAGCCTAAACATAAACAAAGGCAGGGTTAGTTAATGGCAAGAATTTCAGGTGTAACTATCCCTAGTGATAAGCAAATAGATATCGCGTTGACCTATATTTATGGTATCGGTCAAAAACACAGCCGAGATATTTTAACTGAAGCTAAAGTTGAACCAACTATCAGAGCTAAAAGTCTAACTGATGCCGAAATTTCTAGAATTCAAGACGTCATCAATGGTAAATATATTGTTGAAGGTGAATTACAGCAAATAGTTACCGGAAACATTAAACGGTTAAAAGATATCAATTCCTATCGTGGATTACGTCATAAACTAAATTTACCGACACGCGGGCAGCGAACACGAACCAATGCGCGTACTCGTCGTGGTCGAAAAGTTACGGTTGGTGGTACAGCCAGAAAGGCCCCATCTAAAACTTAGATAAAGGAAAATTATGGCAGAAACTACAACTCCAACCACAACTACAGCTCCAACAGAATCTACTCCCGTAACTTCTACTACGCCTAAAAAGCGAAAAGCGAAGCGGACAGTCGGTTCTGGACAAGTTCATATTTTAGCGACTTTTAATAATACGATCGTTACAGTTACGGATCAAAATGGCAGTGCATTAGTCACGGCAAGTGCCGGATCGTGTGGCTTTAGAGGCTCTAAAAAAGGTACCGCTTATGCCGCTCAAGTTGCGGCAGAAAAAGCCCTGGAGGTTGCCAAACAACAATTTGGTTTATCCAAATCTGAAGTTTTCATTAAAGGTGTTGGTTTAGGTCGCGATTCCGCAGTTCGAGCTTTAAACTCACTAAATATACAGGTCGAAAGCATTAAAGACGTAACTGGTATGCCGCATGGTGGCGTCAGGCCGAAAAAGGCCAGGAGAGTCTAAAATGGCTAGAGATACTGGACCTATTGTAAAAATGAGCCGGAGGGAAGGCTATGCCCTGCATGTCAAAGCCTACAAAGCATTAGTCAAAAGATCTGCTCCACCGGGTCAACAAAGTCATTTTGCTCGTAGAAAAGACAGTCAATATGCTTTACAGCTGCGTGAAAAGCAGAAAGTTAAAAGACTATACGGCTTACTAGAAAAACAATTTGTCAATCTAATGAAAGAGGCGATGCGCAGTCATGGACAATCCGGAGAAGATTTATTGAAGTTTTTGGAACGAAGAGCTGATAATGCGATATATCGTGCAGGATTCGCTACGTCTAGGCGGGCTTCTCGGCAACTGGTATCGCACGGTCATTTTATGTTAAACGGTCGTCGCGTTAATATTCCATCGATCCGTTTGCAAATAGGTGATATTTTACAACTGCGCGATACAAGTTCTAAAAATGATTATTTTAAGAAATTAGATGATATTAGTCCGGCACCGAATACCATTCCGGAGTGGCTTAAAGTTAACCGTAAGAAAATTACGGTTGAAGTAAAGGGTTTACCGACCCGAGATGATGTTGAACCTGATATTAATGAACAACTAATTGTCGAGTACTACTCACGCTAAAGGAGGAAAGAGAAGCGTATGTCAAACTTGATTATTACCCCAGGGATTGTTGCAGTCGAGGAACACAGTCAGACTAGCAATACATTTAGTATAGAACCGCTACACGGCGGTTATGGTAATACCTTAGGCAACTCAATGCGACGAGTCCTACTTTCAAGCATCGCCGGTGCGGCCGTAACTTCATTTAAAATTGAAGGAATTACCCACGAATTTACGACTATACCCGGCGTCAAAGAAGACGTCGTGGATATAATGCAAAACTTAAAAGGTGTTCATTTTAGAGTATACGGAGATGAACCGCAAGAACTTCGAGTTGTCAAGCAGGGTAAAGGCACCATAACCGCAAAAGATATTACGGTTAACGCCGATGTAGAAGTAGTAAATCCTGAACACGTCATTGCTACGATGGATGACCCCAAAGCAAAATTAGTCATAGATTTAGATGTCGAAATAGGACGAGGTTATCGCACAATTGAAGAAGTATCAGTCAAAAAACCAAGTGATCATATTGCCTTAGATGCCATGTTTAGTCCGGTATTGCGGGTTCGCTATAAAGTTGAAAATACACGTGTTGGTCAAGCTACAGACTTTGACAAACTATTAATCACAATCGATACTAACGGCTCGATTACACCGCGCGAAGCATTTGAAGAAGCTGCAGCCATATTAGTTAATCAATATACTGCGCTAGCTGGTAAAACGCGTATTTCGACTGAAGCTGAGGAAGCTGAAGCTAACGGTAGTACTTCCGGAGAAGACGATAGCGAGAATGACGACTCTTCAGTCTTAAACACACCAATTGAAGATTTGAATCTATCCGCTCGAACTGCAAACGCCTTAATTAATAACGACATCCATACTATTCGTGATTTATTCGCCTTAAACGAATCAGAATTAAGGGAATTAAAAGGCTTTGGCAGTAAAGCTTTAGACGAAGTTAAAGAAAAGTTAGTAGAGTTGGAGCTTTAATACATGCATCGACACGGATATCAAGGCCGTAAATTACACCGCGAACGCGGACCGCGTCAGGCGCTAATAAAGAACCTGGCCGATTCTTTAGTGCAACAAGAATCTATCAAAACAACCCTACCTAAAGCTAAAGAAGTAGTTCCTTATGTCGAAAAATTAATAACTAAAGCCAAAAAAGGTACTTTACATCAAAGACGACAGATAATCAGTGGCTTAAAAACCCTTAAAAGTGCCCATAAATTAGTTGATGAAATTGCCCCTAAACTTACAAAGCGTACCAGCGGACATCTTAAAATTGAAAAATTAGGCGTTCGTAAAGGCGATAATGCTCAACTTGCCAGAATTAGTTTTGTGGACGATTTAAATCCAAAGCCAGAGACTAAAGAAGTGGCTGAAACTACGAAACCAGAAGTTAAAACTGAGGTTAAAGCAAAATGAAGACCTATAGTGCCAAACCAAAGGATGTAGAGCGTAAATGGTACCTCCTAGACGCTTCTGAGGTGCCTTTAGGGCGTTTAAGCACCAAAGCGGCTACATTGCTAATCGGTAAGCATAAACCGCAGTTTACCTCGCATATTGATTGTGGTGATTATGTCGTAATCATTAATGCTAAAAAATTAATCGTTACTGGTAACAAATTAACCCAAAAAATGTATTATAGTCATAGCGGACACGCTGGTGGACTTACCGAACGATCATTAGCCGAACAACTCAAACGCGACCCGACGGAAGTTGTGTTACATTCCGTAAGAGGTATGATACCGGTTAATCGATTAAGAGATGATCGGCTTGCTAGACTAAAAATATATGCCGAGGCAGATCATAAGCATGAAGCTCAAAAACCTGAAACGATAACCTTAAGAGGAAGTGAATAGTATGCCTAAAAACAATTATTTTTATGCATTAGGCCGAAGAAAAACGGCAACAGCCCGAGTCAGATTAATTGGCGGTAAGGGTTTAATTACGATTAATGGTAAGCCGTCCAATGAATTCTTTTTTAGCAGCAAGTACATTCAAAGTAAACTGCAAGCTCCTTTTACAGTGCTGGATTTAGATAGTAGTAAATTTGATGTATCAGTAGTAGTAAGCGGTGGAGGAGCTGATGGGCAAGTTGAAGCTATTAGATTAGGCATATCTAAAGCTCTTAGTTTAATGAATGAAGATTATAGGGGTACGTTAAAACGTGCAGATCTGTTAACGCGTGATCCTCGCGATAAAGAACGTAAAAAATTCGGCTTACTTGGTGCTCGTAAAAAACGACAATTCACCAAGCGTTAATTTTTCATAAAACGAGAGAGTAGTGATATCTATTCTTCGTCAGGTATAATGATACCAGCATGAGCAAACCGGTTATATTAACAGGGATCAGAGCTAATAACGAACTACATATTGGCAATTATTTTGGCGCAATTCAACCATTAATTAAATTAATCCGAGAAAAACCAGACGAATTTCAGTTTAATCTCTTTATACCAGATCTCCACAGCATTACTACCGATATTGATTATCGTCATTTACCAGATCAAGTTCTAGAAAATATTAAATGTGTAATTGCAGCTGGCTTCCCACAGGGTCATCCAGATACTTATTTATATCGGCAAAGTTTTATTCCTGCACATAGTGAACTTGCTTGGATCTTGGAGTGTTTTACTGGTATGGGCGAAATGAGTCGTATGACTCAATTTAAAGATAAATCATCATCTCTGGGTGCCGATAGGATTAGTCTTGGATTATTTAATTATCCCGTACTGATGGCCTCTGATATCTTAATTTATAATGCAACCTACGTACCGGTTGGCGAAGATCAAACCCAGCATATCGAATTCGCTCGTGATATCGCCATGCGATTTAATAAACGTTTTGGAGAGATATTTATAATTCCTAAGCCTGTTCCAGATCAAAATCAATTTTTCGGTATAAATCAAGCTTTAAGAATAAAAGATCTTGCTGATCCGACTAAAAAAATGAGTAAAAGCGATAAATCTGACAAAGGTATAGTTTATTTGAATGATGACCCGGAAGCTGCTGTTAGTAAAATTATGAATGCCACGACTGATAGTTTCAGTGAAGTTAGTTATGATGTTGAAAAAAGACCTGGAATATCGAATTTGCTTCAGTTACTTGCTTTACTTTGTAATCGTTCTCTAGAAGATGTCGTCAAAGAATGGACAGGTAAGACAAGCTATAACGAGCTCAAATTGTCGGTTGCTAATACCTTACGAGATTTTTTGATTAATTTTCAAAAGAAATTGGCAGATATTGATTCGACAAGAATTCAATCTTTGCTTAATGACAGCGAATCAGCTTTGAATATTCAAGCAAATACTAAGTTAGCCGCAGTTCAAAAAGCCGTCGGGCTGCGTTCCTAAATATGGAAAATAATGAATCTAAAGTCGGACTACGTCTTGACCAAGCGGTAGTTGACCAAATAACCGAGATTAGTCGCAGTTTTGCGTCGCGTTTAATTGAAGAAGGCAAAGTTAGAGTTAACAATGTAGTCATATTTAAGCCAGGATATAAATTAAAGATTACAGATAAAATTAAGATTGATTTTAAATTGTCTGAGTTAAAAAAACTTCCAAAAATAAAAATTCCTATAATTTATGAAGATGATTATTGTTTAGTTATCAATAAACCAAGCGGTTTATTGACTCATAGCAAGGGTGCTTATAATCCCGAGGCAACTGTAGCCTCCTGGTTACATAATAAAATAAATAATGATTTAGGTAGTGAACGAGGTGGTATCGTCCACCGTCTAGATCGAGGTACCAGTGGAGTGATGATTTGTGCCAAGACTCAGCCATCCTATCTTTGGCTCCAAAAACAGTTCTCGCAACGACAAGTTAATAAATATTATTACGCGGTTATAACGGGTAAATTACCATATGAACACGCCATGATTGATATGCCGATAAGTAGAAATCCCAAAAAACCACAAACTTTTCATACTAATAAACAAGGTCGAACCGCCCAGACTGAATATTGGGTCAAAGAGCAAGGTCAGTCGCATAGTTTGGTATTGTTAAAACCTCGAACAGGCAGAACGCATCAACTGAGAGTACATCTAAACGCCATCGGACATCCGATATTAGGCGATAGTTTATATAAAGGTGAAATATCTGACAGACTATATTTACATGCCTTTAAACTAGAAATAACTTTACCAAACCATGCTAAAAAGATATTTATTGCTCCCTTGCCGACATGTTTTCACGCTATGATATAGCTATGAGCGATCTTCTGCTTCATAAATCCACTAAACAAGTTCTTAGAACTTACCTTAAAGATCCATCACACGCACTTTTATTGATTGCTCCAAGTGGCAGCGGTAAAGGTTCGATTACCAGGCTTCTAGCGAGTGAATTATTGCAAATATCCGATATAAAATTATTAAATCATCCGTACTTTAAATTAATAAAACCCGATGACAGGCAAGTTATTAGTATTGATACCATAAGGGAAATAATTCATTTTACGACCCTCAAAACGACATCTAAATCAATAGTTGATAGGGTTATTGTTATTGAAGATAGCCAAAAAATGACTATTGAAGCTCAGAATGCCTTACTTAAAACAATAGAAGAACCGCCCAAAGGTACGGCTTTAATATTGACCGCTCCGAACCAGAGATTTTTAATCCCAACTATTTTATCAAGACTGCAAATTCTTAATTTATCAGTTCCGGATAAAGAAGAAGTCATAGAACATTTTAAAAATAAAGGCTTTCAGACCACAGATATTAATCATGCCATCATGCTGAGTGGTGGCTTAATTGGTTTAATGCAGGCCATTCTAGATAAAAATACTGAGCATCCCTTAATTGAGGCTACTAACTTTGCTCATCATCTACTAACAAAAACTACTTTTAATAAATTATTGGTTATAGATGAACTAGCTAAAGATAAACATTTTTGCCAAGATGTTATTTATATTTTAGAGCAAATGGCCAATTTATCTTTAAGCCAGTCCAATAAAAATCCAGATGCATTTAAGAGGTGGCATAAAATATTACAAGCATGTCATCTTGCCAATAAACAAATATTAGCCAATTCACAATTAAAGCTTGTGCTATTAAACTTTATGTTATCTCTTTAGCTTGATATAATTTACAGGTTAACCATGAATGAATTAGTTATTGTTGCTGGGTTTGGTCTGTTAGCATTTTGGAACGCTCATGTCCATGATGATGAATTTGCTGCCATATCTAGGGGCGTCGGTCATCGTCTTGGTAGACTTTGGGATATTGCCCATCAGGGTATGCGTGATAATCGATTTTTAAGAGCCGAGAAGGCTTTATTAACTATTTTAAAAATAGATGAAAGAAATGCTGCTGCCTATAACCGACTTGGAATTTTATATGCCAAACAAAAAGAATACCGTGATGCCATCGATTGCTTTGAAATTGCCTCTAGTATTGAAGCGACACCTTCAGCCTTGCATAATCTTGGGTTAATCTATTATGAAACCGAAAATTATGATAAAGCGGTGGTTGCCTTTCAACAAGCTCTGAAATTAGATGACCAATTAGCAGCTCGCCATGTGGCATATGCAAAAGTTCAAGAAAAGATAGGTAATTATCAAATCATGTTTCAAGAGCTAGAAAGAGCTACTGAGTTAGAGCCAAATCGGGAAACCTATACACTACTGGCAAAAGCTTATCGAGCTCATGAACACGAGGCTGAAGCTGATCTCATAGATGATAAATTAAAGAAGATGATCGTAACTTCAGGTCAACCTAAAAGAATTATCCGTCCGCCTCGGGTTGTTATTTAACCCCTGTTTTGATAGACTTATCGTGCATTAATAATCTTTACGGCTATAATTAGCCTGGATTTTAAATGTCCGCCACCTTAGCTCAGTGGTAGAGCAACACTTTTGTAAAGTGAAGGTCGTCGGTTCAAGTCCGACAGGTGGCTCCAGATTTGCGGTCGGTTTATAATAAAATCGACCATTAGCTTGCAGGGATAGTGAAGTGGACAAACACGACTGTCTGTAAAACAGCTGGCTTATGCCTTCGCAGGTTCGAATCCTGCTCCCTGCACCAAATGCCGCGATAGCTCAGTTGGTAGAGCGTTTGCATGGTAAGCAAAAGGTCGCCGGTTCAACCCCGGCTCGTGGCTCCAGGATTTTTTATGAAAAAGAGACTATATCGATCTCGTACAGATAAAATGATTGCCGGTGTTTGTGGTGGATTGGCTGAATATTTTGACACAGATCCAGTCATTATCCGATTAATATTTATCTTTTTACTGCTTTTTGGTATCGGTCCGATCATTATTGCCTATATTATTATGTGGATTGTTGTGCCCCAAAAAGAATTTGCCTAATAGTTGAGGATCAGATCATTATCTGTTAAAATAATAAGACTTTTCAAAGGTAATATTTATGGCAAAAAAAAGCGATAAACGTAAATTGGTTGGTTTGGTGAGTGAAGAATCTGGCGAAAGAATTTATTATACCAGTAAAAATAGTACTAATACCCAAGGTCGTCTAACTTTAAAAAAATATAGTCCTAAACTTCGAAAACATGTGGTTTTTGTTGAGACCAAAAAAAGTTTGGGTCGAAATGAAGTTAAACCTAAAAAATAGAAATATTTAGTTAATATTATTTATATCTAATATAGTATTCGCAAGTTCAGCGTGACTCCAGATTAATGGAGTAACACTTAGTGAAAATCCATTTTCAGGGTCGAATTGTTCACTAATAGCACCGCTTGGGAAAGCACGTTTTTGGGACCACTTAATCAATTCTGTAGCTTTATCTGTTTGACCATAACTGTTATATATTTGAGCCAACCAAAGCGAGCAGACTACCCATGGGTTACCCTCGTATTGACTCTTAGATAAAAAGTATCCATCGTGTTCATATCTTATGACACCACCTATCGGTGAAGTATTTAATAAGTGTTTTTGAATAAAATTAAAAGTACTTATTAAACGGGGATCATTTAAGGGGAGTTTTGCGAACATGTATGGACCATATAAATTTGATATATCTATAGCATCATCATAAGCTAAACTACCATCAGCCTGTAACAGGTATCCTTTACGGAAATATCCGTCCGGATGATATAAAAGATCAAGTGATCTACGAATCCTATCGGCTGAACTTTGCCAAAATTGGATATCAGATTGTGATTTTCCAATTGATTTTGCTAAACTCGCGGCAGTTTCTAGCCCGGCTATAACAGTACTAACTGTATAAACTGAAGTTAAAAATTTTTGTTCCCATAAATCATAACTAGCATGAGGTAAATTTGTAGATTCATCTATAAAATTACTCATAAAATTAGCGCAAGGTGATATAAAATTATCATATATATTTTTAATATAATCAGAGTCTTGACTTAAGCGGAAATATTCTCCAATCATATAGATGACAATAGCAGTTTCATCCTCTTGAATAGCTAATTCTTTAGTACGGCCATGGATTAAAGGGTGCCAGGTACTTCCAATGGCACGATCAGGTTGATATTTATGCATTAAATAACCATCTCTATGCATCGTGTCTTTAGCAAAATCAAAAAATTTTCTTGCTTCATCGAAAATCCCAACACGCATAAGTGGCCAGGTGGCATATGCGGCATCTCTGGGCCAACAATAGCAATAATAATCACGGTCATAATTGAAAATACTAGAATCACCGCTAGCTAAGATGGATCCGCGTTCGTCGCAATGTGCCTTGATAATAAGTAAACTCTTTTGAATAGCAACACGATCAATTGTATTTAGTCCTTTTAACTTATTGCTCGCTTGATCCAACCATTTATTCCAATATGAACTTACGGTTTCAAGACGTTTTTCAATTGGATAATATTTTAAATAGGTATGTGCAATTTGAGCATCTGTCTGGCTATTGGCTGCAACTACCCAGTAATCTGTTGTTATAGATTGATTTGAATCAATTTCAAACTTAAACCGAATTACACTATCAACACTGCCATGCTCTACCGCATTACCAGATAATTCGCCATCTTCAGCATCGACATAAGTACCAACCTTACCTTCTATAGCATAATTACCAACTGAATATTGATCAAAATCACCAATAGTAGTAGCTTTTCCTGCAATTAATAAACAACAATTACCTTTATAATCTAAAATATAATTATCATCTGGAACGTACATAACTGTATCTGCTCGACCAGCCCTAGAAATTTGGAAAACTTGATGCATAAATAACCGTATTTCACGACGGTGATCAGATTGATTTATGATTTTAATATGGCGCACCCATGCGTTATATTCGTGATCAACAAAATCTTGAAATTCCATAGTTATTAACAGATTATCGGAATGCATGGTCACTAAACCAATTAATGCATCGTCTTTAAAGTTGACATTGATATTCCAACTTCCATCGTTAATCCAACTAAACTTACCATCAACCCAAATACCAATTTTATGCTGTGAACTTCTGGCGTTTGTTAAATTATCTAAACCAACATATGGGTAATAAAAGTCATGGACTAAGCCATTTTCATCAATGCCTACAAATAATTGCCCATTACTTAAAACAACCGGACGTCCCATAACTACACTTGGACACCTTTTTCAACTAAACGGTAGCGAAGATCATGAAAAGCGTTCATGAAGTTCATATAGGCCTCGTAGGGTGTATCATAAGGGCTGAAATAGGCATGTATATCACCATCACTCCACCATTTGGTGCACATATAGTAAAAATGATCAGAAGTTTGCAATCGGCGCCAATCATCAATTAGATCTAAATCATGAGTACCCAATATTAGACTTTCTAGTTCATAAAGGGCGGTAATTGCTTGTTGTTGCATAGTATTGCCCAGCCATGCACTTAAATCTCTTTCAGTATCAGCCCAAGTAATGGTATAGGGCACGTCAATTCGATCGACGGGTGGATAGGCCTCACATAGTTCTGATACGGTCATGAAAGTATTTCCAGCAGTTTTAAGCCATTGTTCTGGTATATTTTCTAAAAATTCAAAGATACCAGTATCTTGCCACTGGTGCTCGCCGAATGTTTCGTAATCCATAAATAAATTAAAGTTAGTAGCATGCTCATCGGCATTAAGCCAATGGGCAAACTTGTCAGCTGTCATTGGCCATTCACTCCATTCGCGATTTCCAAATCGAAAAGCAATATCATCACTCAAGTGATAGTTTTTTAGTAACAGGCGGATATTATTGGTGTTGGACGGTTGATAGATATAATTTGGTGATCTCCAACCCAATATTGGGTCCCAACCCTCAGCTAATATACCTTTATAGCCAGATTTTTCTGCCCATATAGCTACATCATTATTATAGGCAAGTTCGGTGTTTCGAAAAACTTTCGGTGTCTGATTAAACAAGGTTTCAATTTTATCCTTATGCATTCGAACTTGTGCTTCAAAATCGTCTTTGGAATAGAAAAAAGCTAAACTATGATGATAAGTTTCGCCAAGTATTTCAACCCGATTACTAGTGCATAAATCCTGAAAAGATTTAAGAGTTTCAGGAGACCACTTTTGTAATTGCTCTAAAACTATTCCACTAAGTGACAAACTGATTTTAAAATCTGGATTTTTATCTAACAATTGCTTTAGTCGCAAATTAGTTGGTAGGTATGATTTTTCAGCTACCTTACGCAAGATCTGTTCATTATTAGATCCGACGTCTTTGGGCGATTCAAAATAATTATGAGTATGTCCGATATCTAAAGCGGTATAGTGCCTTATTCTATAAGGTTGATGGACATGTAAATATAGAGCTATCGTTTTCACTTTATTAAGCCCCCACTCATTACAACTTTCATGCGACAGCTCCAGACATAGAAATTTGTTCGTATATTTCTAATAATAAATTAGCAGCATCTTTCCAAGATAATCGATTTAGTTCAGTTTTAGCATTTTTTAAAAGTTCTTGACGCAGTGCATCATTTTGTATGGCCGTAATAATTTGATTTGCCATTTCATTAATGTCCCAAAAATCAACTTTAAGAGCGTTATAAAGAACCTCGCTTACTCCGGATTGTCGACTTATTAATGCCGGAGTCCCGTAACCAATCGCTTCGAGTGGCGCCAATCCAAATGGTTCTGATACTGAAGGCATTACAAATAAATCAGCTATAGTATAGGCATCGCGCCATGGTTTACCTCGTTGAAAACTTGTAAAGATGACATTTTTAGCAATACCCAAATCAGCGGCTAAACTTATAAGCTCAAAATATTGTTCACCACTACCTACAATCAAAAACACTGTTTTTGGATTATGATCAATCACTAATTTAGCGGCTTTTAAGAAATTAGTTAAGCCTTTTTGGATTGTCAATCGACCGACGTTAGCTACAATTCGGAAACCTTGATCTCTCAAAGCTGATAGATAGTTATAGGTATTTACCGAGTTGCAATTTAACGAAAAATTATCATTTAATTCAACTGAGTTATGGATTACATCAATTTTATCTTGAGGAATTTCATATTCTCGAATTATTGACTGTCTAGTGAATTCACTCACCGCAATTATTTTGTCAGCTGCATGAAAGGCTATTTCTTCAATTTCATGAACCATTGGATTCCCATATTGACCACCGGCTCTATCTGACTCTAAAGAATGAACATGTAAAATTAACGGACACCCCAAATTTTCCTTAGCTCTTAAAGCAGCTCGAAAGGTCAGCCAATCGTGGGCATGAATAATATCATAAGACTGTGATGAAGTAATATTCCCAACCGCCATTTCATAAATTGATTGTTGGTCAAAGATTCCTAACGTTTGCTCTGAGCCATCATTCATTACGTACTTATAACTGTCATAAGCAGTATCATTTTTAATTAGTCTTTTGACCCCAAGAGGGCTTGCTGCAGTTACGGTCATAAAATCAATTCCATGATTAGCTTCATAAGGTAAGACAAATTCAATATCAATACTTTGCTCGGCTAGAGCTTTACAGAGGTGATAGCATGCAACACCCAAACCGCCACTATTGTGAGGTGGGAGCTCCCATCCAAGCATAAGTACCTTCATGTTTGTCTAATCACTTCTGTTTATTCTATTAGAACTATAACACCTACCATGTTGTAAGCACAACCATAATAAACCACTGTAAATTTTTAACTAACGCCCAACACACTAATAATGCTTAAAAGCACAAAATTTACTTATTCAAAAACAAAAAATAACTAACTTAAATATTAAATGAAAATAATTGGCAGGGGTGGCCGGACTTGAACCGACAGCACGACTTTTGGAGAGTCGCCGCTTACCATTAACGGACACCCCTATAAATTTGCACGATCACAGTATAAAACATCTGAATTAAAATACCGAATTTCGAATTACTAATTACTATTAAATTCTTTTTGCATAGGAAAATATAAATAATTAATCGTAACCATTTTGCCTAACTATACATAATGTGCTATACGATATACAATAATATTGATCTTTCTCAGATTATTATGATTGATATACAATAATTCCATGACAAAGAAGAATACCGAAAAGCCTATCCTATTAATACTTTACGGATTTCCCGGATGCGGTAAAACCTATTTTGCTCGTCAATTTTGCGAAAAAATTCAATCAGCACAAGTTCAGGCTGATCGCATTCGCTTTGAATTATTTGATAAACCTCGCTATGACAAGCAAGAAAACGAAGTCATTACTCATTTAATGAATTACATGACCGAAGAGTTCTTAAATGCCGGAATCAGTGTCGTATATGACGTTAATGCGACTCGTTTAGTTCAACGACATGCCTTAAGGGAATTAGCTAAAAGTGTACATGCCCAACCAATATTAATTTGGTTTCAGATGGATAGCGATAGTGCATACTTGCGTAATTTAAAACGTGATCGAAGAAAGATCGACGATAAATACGCTGCCGCTTATGACCAGACAAGTTTCAATAATGTCTGTGGACAAATGCAAAATCCATCTAATCTTGAAGATTATATTGTGGTCAGCGGCAAGCACACCTTTAATACGCAGTACAATACGGTAATCCGGCGTTTAAGGGAGCTCAATTTAATGTCAGCTGATGATGTCATCCCAGTTGTCAAACCAGGCTTAGTTAATCTCGTACCCCAATCGAATATTCAGCAAGGGCGTTTTGATGCTAGTCGCCGTAATATTGTAATTCGATAACCATATGCCGCATAAAGAATTCGATGTTAACGGCATTGGTAAAATAGAAATCTATAAAAGACGTAATAATCGCAGTTTACGATTGACAGTTGCTAACGATGGCTCGATTCGCTTAACAATGCCACTTTGGACTCCGTATCGAATTGGAGTCGCTTTTCTTAACTCAAAAATAGATTGGATATCGAAACAATGTCAAAAAAGAACCAAAACATTAATTTATAATGGGGCACCAATAGGCAAATCGCATCATATATTTTTCAAATTTATTGATGACTTTGTTCCGGTTAGCTGCTCAATTAAGCAAAATGACATTATTGTTAAATATGGTTTAGCAAACGATATAAACGACACGTCAGTGCAATCAAAAGCCGAAGCAGCCTGTTTTAAGGCATTAAAAACTCAATCCCTTAAATTACTTGACTATCGTTTAAAAGAATTAGCAGAGCTTCACGATTTTAATTTTAAACAGTTTAAGGTCAAAAAATTAAAAAGTCGCTGGGGTAGTTGCGATCAGCAACACAATTTGGTTTTTAATATCTTTTTAATTCAGCTACCCTGGAATCTCATTGATTACGTAATATTACACGAATTAACCCACACCAAAGTATTACATCACGGACCAAGCTTCTGGAATGAACTGTTAAAGATTGAGCCAAAAGCCAAACTTTTAAGAAAAGATTTGAAAATGTTTCATCCTAATCTGTTGATAGCATAATTGATACTGTTTATGGCATAATGTTAACAAATGTTAATCAGAAGAAATTCTCGAAAATTAAATACTACCGCAAGACTTGAACACAGCCGACTAACATCATTGATCAATAGCATGGCCGACGGTGTTATTGCTGTCGATAAACAGGCCAATGTAGTCATATATAACGGAGCTGCTCTAAATATTCTAGACAGAAATGATACTATAGAGCACAAATCACTTGGTGAGATATTGCACCCCATAGGGAAAGATGAAAAACCAGTAGATATCTGCAAGTTAGTCGAAATGTCTGTTGTTCCGACCTCAAATCGTGATTTAAAATTAAAATATAGAGACGGCAGTGTTATAAATTTGTATTTGAGTATTGCCCCTGTCCGTCTAGGGTTCGGAGAAGTGGGCCAAAGAGGCTACGTTATCTTGATGCGTGATATTACTCGTGAGAAATCACTCGAGGAAGAGCGTGACGAGTTTATTTCAGTTGTTAGCCACGAATTAAGGACACCGATTGCTATTACCGAGGGAGATATAAGTAACGCTCAATTTATTGCCGATAAAACAGGCGATCTTGATCAAGTTAAAAAAGCCTTAAGTGAAGCACATGCTCAAATTTTATTCTTAGCGGATCTAGTGAATGATCTTTCAATGCTATCACGAGCCGAACGAGGAAAATTACAGGTTGATGTCGAAACCATCGGTATCCATGAACTAATTAACGAATTGGTTGATAATTATCAAACACAAGCCACTAAAAAAGGTTTGAAATTACTTACCAAGCTCGATCCAGATGCGACAATTTTAAACTCATGTAAACTATATGTTCACGAGATATTGCAGAACTTTATTACAAATTCACTGAAGTACACCGAACACGGATCAGTAATGCTAGATGTGAAGAAAGATCAGGATCAGCTAATTTTTACAGTTGTAGATACTGGTATTGGAATTAGTCATGGTGATCAAAAACGTATTTTTGAAAAATTCTTCAGAAGTGAGGATTATCGAACACGTAAAACTAACGGTACGGGATTGGGACTCTATGTAACTGCGAAGTTAGCGGATTTAATACAGGCCAAAATTACTCTGACTAGCGAGCTTAACAAAGGTTCATCTTTTCAGATTGCTATTCCTAATTTACCGCTTACTAAGAAAACAGAATCTTAATTTGGATTATGTGCTTGTTCGGAAACGTGCATTATTGGTGCCGTAATATTACGACCTTTCCATATCACACTCGAAAATTCATAACGCCACATTGAATAATTTAAAATTACTAAGTCAAATATTGTGGCTATCGGTAAAGCGTATATTGATCTATTTAACCACTTTCGATAAGTCAGTATAACTATCTGGATATAGATCAATGAAAGCGCTATAACGGTAAAAATACTTACTATTGTTAGTTGTAACGACAGATATTTTAATAGGGCAGCAATTATTAAAGCAAAAGGCATAATCACACCAAACGCTTCAATGAGGGTAACAATTAATACTAATTCCATCCTTCGATGCAACTGAGGATAGCGAGTTCTAATGGCTGTCGATATTTGCTCTTGGTAATTCTTTTGGCTGGTTATTCCTATCTCTTCATTACTTTGCATAAAGCTATAGCCGTCATGAACCGCACAAACCCGAGCGAAGTAACTCTCCGGAATAATAGAACGACTGACAGCGCCAAAACCGCCTGCATGTTCAATAACATCTCTTTGAATAATCCAACAAGAGCTTAAAACGGGAGCTCGATGAAATATTTTTCTTGGTATAGCAAGCTCCCAGGCATAACGAAATGGTTGTAGTAATAATGAATCTCTGTGTATGGTTGATTCACTGAGAATATTTTTGGGAATAACACTGATCATTGATTTATGTTTAAAATGCATAATTTCAACTAGTTGGTTTATACTATTGGGCTTAAATCGGATATCTACTCCGCAAAACAATAACATGTCACCGTTAGATGCTTCAAAAAGACGTTGGTAGGCATTATTTTTTGCTAACCAGTTTCCCTCCGGTTCAGTACCTTGGATAAAGATAACTCCATCATGAGCAAAACTTCTAATGATCTCTGGTGTACGCTTATTTTGAGATGCATCATCTAATACTAAGATTTCTAGTTTAGGATAGTTGGATGAAATTAGCGATTCTAAGCAGTCTTGAAGATCGCCAGTTTCATTTCGTGCTGGTATTGCAACAGTAATCGTTGGCAATTCTCGATCAGCTATACCTCTATTATGCGTTTTAGGTGAACGAGTTTTTTGTAAATGCCTAAAAGTTGTACGCAATAAAATAAGAGAACCTAATAAATCTAAATATACTAATCCCAGCCATAGATGATAAGTTGAAAGTTTTAACCAATCGCTTAATTGCCATAATAATAAAAGTATCATTTGAAAACCGATAATCCAAATACTAGTCTGAATTGTTACATGGTTTAAATATTGTTCATGAATTCTAGCCTTGAATAGCCGCCATAAATTAAGCATTCTATACAAATTCATAAATACTAATATTCCAATTGGGATACTAAGATGTACGTAAAATAAGGCAATACTAATTACAAAAAGCATTAATATTACAAAAGGAGCAAAAGTGCGTCGCAATTTAAGGGTAGGCAACAGCCAGAGTATAAGTTCAGTTGCAGTTATTAACCAAAACAGCTTGATCAGGAGTGACATAACTTTAATATAATATGCTAATTCAATTCATATTCGAAATACTTGACCGGTGTAAGATAACCTGATAAGCTTGACAATGTTGGCCTACATCTAGAATGTAGGCTTTTAGTTTGGAGAAAACTAGTGGATGACGAGCAAAATCGAACTACGAAAAAGCGAAAATTACGTTTAAGTAGTGAAACTGTCCGTGAAAGAGCTCAAAAAAATAAGATTAAACTTGAGTCCGGACGACGTACACCAAAGCAATATCTTAAATATTATTTAGGCTATATTAAAACTGGTTTAGGATATGTTTTCAGGCCAATTAAATTTATTGGGCATTACATAGTACCGCCCTACTTTCGAAATAGTTGGCGCGAACTAAAACTAGTAACCTGGCCAACCCGTAAGCAATCTCGACAATTAACCTTAGCAGTAATTATTTTTTCAGTAGTTCTTGGAAGTTTTGTAGCATTATTAGATTTAGGTTTTGGTAAATTATTCAAAGAGGTAATAGTCAAATGAGTAACGGTAGATACGATTCACAAAAACACTGGTACGCAATCCATACTTATAGCGGATACGAAGAAAAAGTTGCCGAAAGTATTCGTCAGCGAGCTGATTCACTAGATATGAAAGATAAAATCTTTAAAGCTTTAGTTCCTAAAGAAAAAATGATAGAAGTTAAAAACGGTAAGCGCCGAGTTGTTGAAAAAAGAATTTTTCAAGGTTATGTGCTGGTTCAAATGAAAATGAGCGAAGATGCTTGGTATATCGTTAGAAATACACCAAGTGTGACTGGTTTTGTGGGAAGTGGCACTGAACCAACGCCACTGAGCGATGAAGAAATCGAAAAGATCCAGAAACGAATGGGTGTTGAACAACCCAAACATAAGATTGACCTGACATTAGGGGAGGTCGTTAGTATCACCGATGGCCCATTTAAAGGTTTTGACGGCGCTATCAATGAAATTGATTCTCAAAAGGGCAAAATCAAAGTCTTGGTTAATATGTTTGGACGGGAAACGCCTGTCGAGCTAGACAGCTTACAGGTTAAACGTGTCTAAAGTTTTTTCTCTGGACAGAGGTAGTGAATTAAAGTAAAATTATCGGGTTATCCAGATCAAGAAGGATTATATGGCAAAAAAGATTACAGCACGACTAAAAGTTAAAATTCCGGCCGGACAAGCCACGGCCGCTCCTCCAGTTGGTAGTACGCTTGGTCAATACGGAGTTAACATTATGGATTTTATAAATCCGTTTAACGAATCTACTAGAGAAATGCAAGGTGAGTTAGTTACTGTTCATATCAATGTTTACGAAGATCGTACAATAGATTTTCGAGTTGTTGGCAAACCAACTGATGATCGTATCAGAGCTGAATTAAATATTGATAAAGGTTCAGGCAAGCCAAATATGGAAAAAGTAGAAAAGAAATTATCCAATGCTCAACTGACTAAAATCGCCGAAGCGAAAGCTCGGGATATGAATACTCAAGATATTGAAGCGGTAAAAAAGATAGTTGCCGGTACTGCACGAAGTATGGGTGTTGAAATAGAATAATAATTTTAATTTGTGGGAGTTTTAATCTTAAAACGTCTGTACCACAAAGGAGTATAAATGGCAGAAGTTAAAAAGACTAAGCCGATAGTTAAAAAATCAACAATAACTAAAGTTAAAGCTGAAATAGCAGTTAAACCGAAAAAAGTAATTGCCAAAGAAATACCTGATGTAGTTGAAGCAGTTGTTCCAGTAACAGCTATTGCAAAAGCTGGTAAAAGAAGTTCCAAATCTATTAAAGCTGAGGAAGAGTTAAAAGCTAAAGAAATACGAAAAAGTCAGATTATAGATAAAAAAGATATTGATAAACCAAAATTTACTCCGAAGCCCACCAGAACTCGGCTTGAAAGGCGCGGCAAAAAATTTCGGGATGTAGCTAAAAAGATTGAAGATAAACTCTATACTCCAACTGATGCCGTAGAATTAGCAACCCAAACTAGTCCCACAAAATTTGATGCCACTGTTGAATTGCATATTAATTTAAATGTCGACCCTAAACAGGCCGACCAGAATATTCGAGATAATATTATTTTACCAGCAGGAACAGGTAAAACTGTTCGCATCGCAGCTTTCACAGATGAAAAAGTTGAAAATTGTGATGTTTCGGGTACGGATACTATTGTTAATTCGCTTGAAAAAGGAATCATTAATTACGACATCCTAATTGCCACACCAGCCACTATGCCTAAATTAAGCAAATACGCCAGATTATTAGGTCCAAGAGGTCTTATGCCTAATCCTAAAAGCGGTACAGTAACCGCGGATGTTCAGAAAGCAGTTTCTGAAGCTAAAGCCGGACGAGTTGAGTATCGTGTCGATAGTACCGGTATAATCCATTTGGGTATCGGTAAAGTTTCATTCGGTAAAGATAAATTATTTCAAAATTTTCAAACCGTAATGGCTTCAGTAAAACTTAATAAACCGTCAAGTGTTAGAGATATTTACATAAAATCTGTCTATATTACGACATCTATGGGCCCAAGTATAGCCATAAATATCAGTGATATCTAAGCTATTTACTCATTGCTTTCATTAATGACCGCATAATTCTTGTTAAATCAGTAATCCCACCTTTGTAAACGATATATCTATCGCTCCAATTTGGATGATATTTCTCTTTAAATCGAAATAGTCCGGTAAATGAATAAAATCGGTTACCATTTGAATAGACAAAACGTAAAGTTCGATTTATCAATGAATTAGGCTCATGTTCTATGCCTGTTAGTGGACAAAGCCCCATATTTAACCGTTTAGTACCAGAAAGTCGTAAATTTTCTATTAATTGAATTAGTGTAAAGTCTATTATATTACCTGGAGCATTTTTACTAGACCGCAATAAATCGAAGTCTGATTCTTCAGTAATCGGAGAAGGTAGAAGATTTAAAAAAGCCTGAATTGTATTAGTTTTATCTCTCACCACAAATAAAGCACATTCTTGCAGGTATTCAATAGAAAAATATCCCATCATAAATTGTCTTTCTACGCGTCCAGGCTTATCGAGCCAATCATTAGATATTAATTTAAGTCTATTAATTATGGCAGTATTATGCGGAGGTATTAATAATTCAGATGTATAGCCTAGTTTTTTAAATCGATTGCTAATCTCTCGAAAGTACTTAGTATTAATGTATTCGTTACAAAATTTTTCAATATCAACAATAGCTTCTTGGCCAATCAATTGAGTAATATAGCCTCTTTCTTTGAAAAAATCTTTATAGGTTGAATTGGTATGTATAAAGGCAGGTCGCCAATCATTGACGAAACATAGTTCTTCAAAATCATTCAGTAATTTATTAAAAGTTGTTTTCAGACCATAGGGGTTACCAACGATTAAGGCTACACCGCCTTGAACCTTATAGGCTAAACCAGATTGCTCATTTCGATTAAAATAGTAAGTTTTATCCTTAGGCCAAAGCTTAAAATAATCCTCACTATCAGAAGGATATTTATATATTAATGATCGAGCGAGCTCTCTTTTGGATTTTTGACTACTTAAACGAATACGTAGTGGTTGAAAGAGTGATACGAAAACTAAACCAACGGCTGTCACACTAATAAAAGACAAGGAATCAAGAAATATATTAGCGCGCTTCGAATAAGCGTGTAATGGATTTACAGTCAGATCGAACTGATCAATTGTATAGTGGACTGCAGTCGGTAAAGATATTTCATGATGAAAATCATGATTATCCATTAATAAAAATCCACCTATACCATAAAGTAAAGCTACGACTAATATTAATACTGAAACCTTAAGAGAGTTTGTAAACGACCGAATATCACTTCTGACAATATAGTCTTTTCTAAGAAGTAGTAATATTATCAGGATAACTACCGGCAATAAAAGTGAAATATGGTGGTAGGAAAATAACCTGGTTTTATAAATAAATAAATCATTGGTATTTAGTCCAATTAAAAATATATATAAACCCGTTACAAACATCCAAGCATTACGTTTACGACGTCTTAAATAAATACTCACATATAATAGTGATAAACCCAGTAATAGAGGTAGGTAAACAGTAATACCAATATTATGAGGTTGCGCTAAGACATGCCTAAGCCTAAGTTGACCGATTAAAGTTTGAGCGATTATCAAAAGGCCATCAATAGCAACCGCTAAGGCTACTAAATTAGAGAGAGTTCCGATTTTTTGTCTATATACCTGCATGATTACAAATATGATTGTAGCGCATTAATTGACGATTAGATTTTTAATCTATAAATAGGTTAATATTATTTATTGTTTGCTTTGAAATCAAAATAATTGATAATCTAGTAAGATATTAATTAATAAAGGATAAATTATGAGCGATAATGCTGATCAACCAGATGCTTATTACGGTGAAGAAGATAGCACGAACGACCTAGACTTAAGTTTTTTAGATGATCAAAAACCATCAGATGACTCACCATCTAAGTAAAGTATAAATTAATCTTATGAGAATTGGTTTAGTAGTGCCTCATATTTTTATGAGTGATACTATATTGCCCAAAGTAATCTTTGCTCCAGGTGAATTAAGTATTAATTTAGCTAATCATCTTCAATCTAAAGGTGAAGATGTTTATCTATTTACACCATCAAAGGTAACGACAACTGCTAATAATATTACGGCTGATATGAGTTTTTTTGAAAACGAATTAAAACTTCGAAATTGTTCTTATTTAGATCTATTAATGAAGCATCCGTTAATATTTATTTCTTTAGCCAGGCAAGTTCAAGGCGAATTGATTGCCAATGCCTATACGATGGCTAATAATAATCAACTTGATATCATTCACGTCTACACTAATGAGGAAGATATTGCTATTACATTCGCTCAGTTATGTCATAAACCAGTAGTATTTACTCATCATGATCCATTTAATTATTACGTTCGATATAGAAATGTTTTTCCTAAATACAAAAATTTAAATTGGGTATCACTATCTTATGCTCAAAGAGTAATGATGCCTAAAGATACAAACTGGGTAGCAAATGTCTATCACGGACTTGATATGACGAAATATAAGCCAAATTATCAAAATAATTCTAAATACATTGTCTTTATAGGACGACTGATTGAACCTAAAGCTGTTCACTTAGCTATTAAAGCTACTATTATATATAACCAAAATCATCCCAAATCGAAACTTAAACTAATAATTGCCGGAAAATACTATTCAGAAAAAAACATACCAAAATATTGGTTAACTAAAGTAAAGCCATTAATTGATAATAAATATATTAAATATATAGGCATAATCAGAAATATTGCCGCCAAAAATAAACTACTTGGTGAAGCTAAAGTTCTAATTATTCCTTCTGTATTCGAAGAGCCGTTTGGTATGGTAATGATAGAATCGTTAGCCTGCGCTACGCCAGTTATCGGTTTAGATTCCGGCTCAATACCAGAGATTATCAATGATCAGGTTACTGGATTAATTGTTAAAAAAATATTTAATAAATCTGCTCGTAGTAATAATAAAAATCAAAAACCATCTCTAAATGAAACAAAAACTGCCAACGCTATAGCACGGGCAATAGATCAAATCGATACAATAAATCGTCATGATTGTCGTAAAATCTTCGAAGAAAGATTTAGTTCTGAACGGATGTGTAATGAATATGTGTCTGTCTATAGTAAACTCATTAATGATCAATCAAATAGTACTAAAGTATCACCAACGGCGCTTTAATATGTTCCTGAGGTGTATAGTCTATTAATTGAAAATTATTATCTGTAAAGCTATCAATATCCGTAACATTACCAATTATTTTTAATTTTGGAAACTTTGATGGTATGCGTTTTAACTGCTCTTTAGCAGGTTCAATTTGATTATTGTATAAATGAGCATTACCAATTGAAATAATCAGCTCACGGGCCTCTAAATCGGTCAGATGAGCAATCATATATAGTAAGAGAGCATATTGAGCGATGTTAAAGGGTAGACCCAAAAAAACATCAGATGATCTTTGGTAGAGTTCAAGTTTTAATTTGCCCTTTGTAACATCAAATTGAAACATCGTATGACAAGGCGGAAGTCTCATAGCCTCGAGATCTGCAGCATTCCAAGCACTGACTAATATCGCCTTTGAATTAGGATTATTCTTAATTTGATTAATCGCCCAGGAAAGCTGATCAATTTCTTTGCCGTCGGTAGTTTTCCAATGTCGCCATTGCACTCCATATACTGGACCTAAATTTAAGTTTTTATCAGCAAATTCATCCCAATAATGAATTTTGTGATCTTGTAAATATTTAATATTAGAACTACCCGACACAAACCAAAGCAGCTCATGAAGTAGTAGTTTAAAGGGCATTTTTTTAGTTGTTAAAAGAGGAAACCCATAACGCAGATCAAACCGGATTTGATAACCGAATATGGATTTAATATTATGAATTCCCCGCGTGGGCTTAGATTTACCGTTTTTAAGAATATTATTTAATAGCGACAAGTACTGGTATTCTGGATGATTCATTGAGCTTAATTATACTCTGCAACTCTTCTGATTTTTTTCCCGGCTTTAGTTAAAAATTCAAATGCAAAGCCATTGGTATGATCATTTAGATAAACTATTGATTCTATATCAGTTTCTGAAATCATAAATGCACAAGACGGGCAGGGCAAAAGACTTACAAATAAAGTCGTGCCCTTTAAGCTAACATTATGCTTTTGGGCGAATAATAGCATACCAATTTCGGCATGTACTGTATCGTAATGATTTAGATCATTTGGTGGAGAAAAGTGTATTTCTCTTTGGGATCCGTTAAGCATGGCATAGGTTTGAAAAGGTACGACTTTGTTAAAAGCGTAGCCAAGATAATGGTATTTTAAATGCTTATTAATTTGCCTTCCTAAAACACACCCTGTTTGAAATGTGTAATCGTAAGATGATTTGGCAATCTGACGCATATTTTTTATCATAGAATGTTCGCTATAGATTTGATTAAGTTTTAATACATTAGTTTTACGGTTGATTAACTTTATATTTTTATCGGTAGATATCTCATATTGTTTAGCCTCTAACTCGCTTGAAAAAGCCGATAGTAACTCATATTTAATCTCTTTATTAACAATTGCATAATATAGGTCTAAGGTGTGAAAACTTCTGTTCCAAGATCCATTTATAGCGATTATTTTACTAAATAATAGTTTTTCAATAATATATTTTTGTTCAGATTGAAATGATTTTAATATATATATTTTGTGATTACTTTTAGAATTATTAACCTTATTAATAACATTTTGTATATGCTTTAGGGTGAGGGTTTTAAATTGCGGTTGATTGTCAAAGCCAGCCACAAATGACTCTTTAGCTATACCGATAATCATATTAGCTTGTGGTAAATATTGCTTTACAATCTGGATAAATCTAGTTTCTGTTATTTCACGAGGTGGTAATAGATAAACAGCCTTAAGTTGATCTACGCGTTTTTTACTAGAAAAAGCTAACTCTGACCAATCAAAAGTATAAGCAACTGCTACTAGATTATTCATGAAAAATACCTGCAATTAAGTTTTTAATTTCAGGGGATATTAATTTATGAACTTTGATTTGATTTAAAGATAACCAAACTACTTTTTCACAATCATCTCCGGGTATAAAAACTTGTTTAGAATTAACTGAAGTTAATAAATAAGTATTCCAGATAAAGCGTGAAAATAACGGATAATCTTTGTCAAGATGGACTGAGTTTTTTAGATAAGTAATTTTACCGATTTGGGAAGAAACTATTTTTACCGATTTAATATCTAAATTGAATCCGATTTCCTCTTTAATTTCACGCGATAACTCATCTAATAAACTACCACTAAAGCTCTCCACTCGTCCGCCAGGCAAGGTAATTAAGTTAGGTATGGTTTTAGCTTCCTTGGAACGTTCTTGGAATAATATCTGTTTGTTTTTATTAACCATAATCAAATCACAAACAATTGGTAAACTATTACTATTCTTGTATTTAAGTTCAAATTTTTGGGCATATTTTAACAAAGCCTTACCGTTGTTGGTGTAAAGTCGATGATTCTCTAATGGTGTACGATCAAGTTTACGATAATTCCACTGACAAAGATCCGGAGAATCAAAAGGTATACAGTGAAAATGTAAGTGTTCAACAGTACTTTGGGCATCAACACCATCTTTCATCACTAATTGCATTCCTTTGACTTTCAAGATGTCTTTAAACAATTTCTTGGCAATATAACTAAATTTTCGAATTGTCTCCCATTCGTTTTGAGTAAGTTGTTTGGTCGAACGTACATGTCTTCTAGGTATGATCATGAAGTGACCGTCAATATAGGCGTACAAACTAACTGTCATAACTATGTTGTTCTCTTCAAAAAATATGTATTTTTCTCTTAAATCACAAAATGCACACTTACCGACATTTTTCCAAATATCATCATAAGCTCCAGATAATCGGGCATCCCGATAGATGATTTGCTTCTTTAGACTATTTGGTTCAGGTTTGGTCATCGATAATTATTGCCTATTGGTGATGAAGTTCTCTCAATGGTTCTTTTCTTAAGTCAATAAAATCCTTAAATACATCGCTTAGATGACTACCAACAGCTCTTTGGATTATTTTTGTTGTCGAAATACTAGTCGATTGACGATCAAGCATTTCAACTTTACCGCCATACTTTAAAACCGTTTTATATTCTTTGGAATTTTTATAATCATTCGTCCAATCTTCTTTGATTGTAATATAAACATCCGGCTGTAATAAACCCAGCGATGGCTGACAACTAGGATCGGGCAATATGGTCATAAAATCTACTGGTTTAAGGTATGACAACATCTCAGCTCTGACTGATTCGTCCAGTACCGGTTTATTCGGTCCTTTTACTTTTTTAATTGCTGCGTTACTACTTACTCCAACAACTAATATATCTCCGTAGGTTTTTGCAACTTCTAGATAGCGACATTGTCCGACATGCAGTAAGTCCCATGATCCAGCAGTAAAAACTATTTTTAAGCCTTTGTCCTTAAGTTTATCGTGTAGATTCATTAAATCACTTTGAGCAATGAGTCTTTTTTTCCATAGTGCTGACATTAGATCTTCCTCCCGTTTTTAGCGACTGATTTCTAACGTATTCTAACATTTTTAAAGAGAAAATATTCTTGTGAGATTTAGAACATTTGATAAGACGTTAGTATATCATTCTTGATTAGAAAATCTTTAGTTCTAAGATAGTGCTCATTTAAATACAATGATTCATATGGGTTATGAAGTAAAAACTTATAAAAATCGTGTAAAACAAATATATTAATTAATAGATTTAAAGCACTTAGATATTTGCCATTTAAATTAATTTGAATATCATTAAACTTAGCATTACCTCTCTTGTTATATCCTGATGTTAAAAAATATTTTTTTATCTTTTCTTCCGATTTATATTTACAATCGATTACCAAAAAAGCTAATGTTCTAGCAATGTCAAACATGGTGGGACCAAGGCTGGTTTTTTCAAAATCTAAGATACCTGAAATATATAATTTATGGTTATTATCCTTTTTATATAAAATATTACCTCTAACCATATCCATATGTAGAATTTGAAAGTTATCAGTTAAATTTAATTTATTTAAAAATAAAATAAATTGATCAAATATACTTTGGTGATAAGTTAAACCTAATTTATGACCTAATGCCCGTTTAACCCCTGGATCACAAAGATAAGTATTTATACTGTAAAGTAATTGAATATGGCCAGATATGACATCAGTATTAAATGTTATATTTTGATTAAGGTTTGATTTGTTTAAGCAATAATGGATATTACTCATCATCTGTCCCAATAACTTAAGATGTTCCATTGTATAAGCTTCCCAGGGAATAGTACTTCCGGGAAGATAATTATATATAGCTGCATATTTAATAAAATTAGGCGATTTAATAGCTAGGATTTTGTCGTAAATATTAATTCTAGTTGGAAAATCTAAATTATTTAGATAATTTGAAACTTTATCGGCAGCCTTAATCCGATTTAATATGTCAGGTTCTTTCTTATAAATAATTAGATTTAATATGGTCTGATTTTTTAAATAGATAGGGTAGGATTCATTACGATATCCTATATTTTTCGGGCCAATTTTAACAGGTCTAATACGGTAAATGTTAAGAATATTATCTACAAGATTGTCTTGCATCTAGTTAAAGAAAGAAGGTTATTTATTGACTTTATAATGAACTAGAATGGTATTTTGATTAATCTTCTTAACGCTGATTAATGTCAAATTTATATTAAGCTCGCTAGAAAACAATCTTAGTCCTTCACCAAAAATTACCGGTTCAATAGTTAGATAAAGTTCATCAACCACGCCACTGCTCATGAAATAGTTATAGATACTGGCTCCACCACAAATAACTACTGTTTTAACGCCTTGCAAATTAAGCCGTTTTATTAATAGCTTAGGATCTTCAGACGTAGTTTCGACGTTATCATATACATATTTTTCTGGTTCTTTAGCATATAATATGGTCTTCCTGCCAGGTAAAGGCTTACCAATAGTGTCAAAGGTGTTTGATCCCATAATGATAGTGCCAGCTTTTTTAGTAGTTTTAACGAAGAACTGTTTATCTTCCGCACTACTCCAATTAGCTAAATGTAAATTATGTCGACCGATTAAACCGTCAACAGTAAGCGAAGCTAAAAGTAGTACTTTCATTACACTTAGAGTGTTACATAAATAATCTGGCTCATCAAGAATAATAGAATTGTATTTTAAGGTAATTACTTTCAAAATACTGATAATTTGTTATCTTATTAGATAGTACTAATTCGGTGGCTGGAAGGTTAGATGCAAGATAATAAAGGTGTCTTTATCGTCATTGATGATACTGATGGGATTTCTAAGAAGACTCAAATAGAATTAATAAAAGACAGACTAAGCCTCAAAGGGTTTGAGGTTGTAGAGTTTGAATTTCCGCAAATTAATAAACCATCTAGCTATTTTGTGAATCAATATCAAAATAATCAATACGGCGACATTAATAAGATAAACCCATACACTAGCTCAATATTGTTTTCTCTTGATCGGTATGATGCTGCAAAATCAATTCGCGAGTCAATAAATCAGGGCAAAGTAGTAATAACCAGTCACTTTACGGTATTTGATATGGCTCATCAAGGTATAAAATTCAGCCATCCTGAAGAAAGGCGTGGATATTTTATTTGGTTAGACAATCTTGAATACCAAACTTTTGAAATTCCAAGACCAAATTTAACGATTATCTTAAGAATGCCCTATGAAAATTTCACTAGTCAAACAAAGTTTGATAATTTTTCTTTGTTAAGACATATAACTGATGTTTATGATGATATCTGTCAATTATTTCCTAGAGATTTCAGCCGTATCGATTGCTCTAGAGGTGGTAATTTATTAGATAATGAAAAAATAAATAATTTAATCTGGGAAAAGATAACGCCGTTATTGCCATTAAAACCAGAATTACCCGAATCTACAATTTCTAAAATTATTCCAAACACTAAAAATATAAATCAAAGAAAAAATAGTATTAATGTAGACGATCGCTACAAGCAATCACATATCCAATTATCTAATATTTCAAATTTATTATTGAATTATCTTTATCTTTTTAAAAATAATATCAATTATAATATTTCAGCAAAATATAATTATTTGGTTAATAAAGAAGACAAAAAATCATTTTTTTATATTCCAGCTAATTTTGATTCAACTACTCAAAATAAATATTTAAATATTTTGCAGCAAATTATTGGCCTGCAGTCTCAAATGACTCAAGAATTAAATAACTATATTAATAAGTTTGCTAATAAAAAAATTCAAGAAATATCTAATAATAATGAAAAATTATCAAACGTTACAAATATAAGCTCATTAATACCAGTAGCGCTATCGTCAACAGTCGATATTTATGCAACTAATAGAGATTTTATGATTTTAGCCAGTTATCTAAAGCACTTATTACTTTCAGAGGCAACAATAGCTGGACACTATATCGCAGATCACATTAGTAAAATTAGCAATAAAAATTATTCCAAACTACTCTTTGATGATTCTGATATCACAAATAAAAGTTCTAACTTAACAATTACTGACACTTTAGCGTTGATTGGTAATAATTATTCGGAAAATATCAGTAATGTTGAGATTGTAAATTATTGGCCTCGGAACGAATTAAACATTATTTCAGATATACTTTATGAAAGAGCAGATCAACCTCTAAGTTATTTAAATAATAAAGTCGATAGGCTTAGTTATGAGCAAAAAGCCAAAATATACATTAGCTCTTTAAATGAATATTTTGATAATCCTGATAAATGTATTTCATCACTTAAGAAAATCTTTTATAACTTCGATTTAATATGTGAATTCGGTGTAATATGCGAATTGTTAAAAAAAGATATAGCCAATAATTTTATATGGCAGAAACTGTCTCCTCGATATGGCTTTGAAATTCCATTAATCATTGATGATGCAAGTCTTACTGATGATTTCGAACACTGCTATGAACTGAGCCTGGAGCTAAATGGCATATTAATAAAATCCGGTTATGATAATGAATCTCAATATTCCACATTATTAGGTCATCGGTTACGTTGTCAATTTATACTTAATTTATTTGATCTGATTAAACTACTTAGATTTAATAGCGATAACCAAACTTTAAAACCAATAATCGAAAAAATTTATCAAAAAGTTAAAGAAATTCATCCGTTATTAATGGAATATATTAATAATATAGAAATTAAATAATCTTAAAATCAGTTTGCTGCATTTTTTGTAAATACACCAATACTATTTATTAGTATATGTTTATCAGTTTCCGAAGTTTCAAATGTATATAGTGAATGCGTAAATCCAGATTCAGGTTCATACAATAATCTATTTGAAATAGTAATAGGTTCGACTCGAGTATCAACATGTTTCCCAGCTACATGCTTGATTACTTCTATGTCTAGTTGAGTAATGATAAGGTCGTATTATTAAATATTGATCCTAATAATTTAGGAAGAAGTTGTTGAAACCTCAGATCAACTTTAGAAGCTAATGATCTTATACCATCTAAAACGGGTATATCAATGCGATTTGTACCAGAGATATTTATCTATCTATAATTTTTACCATTATTGTTTTATTGACAGATTGGGTTAGACTATTATAAAATCATCTTAGATTGCCAAAGACAGCGACCGGCTTTATGCCTTAATTTGTCGCCGAGGTATAACTCTAATCGAGTAATAACGCCTTTGGTTCATCAAAGACGTTTTTTATTGGCAAATCTGCAATATTACCGGTCGATAATTTTGCAATTAAAATAATTTATCGGAGAATACATGGCTCTATCTAAAGAAAAAAAGCATCAAGTCGTAGCCGATGTCGTTGAATTGCTAAACAAATCAAAAATGACGGTTTTAGCTAAGTATCAAGGTACTACCGTTAAAGCAATGCAGGATTTTCGCCGACAAGCAAGTGCTAACGGAACAATCATCAAAATAGCCAAAAATCGTTTAGTAAAACAAGCTTTTAGTCAGTCAAAGTATCTAAAAGATTTGAATACCGACATATTAGAAGGTATGCTACTTTACGCCTTTAATGGTGAAGATGAAGTTGCTCCAGCACAGGCAATTGCCAACTTTAGCAAGGAACACCCCTCATTAGAATTTGTAGGTGCTTTTAATGCTTCCGGAAAGTTTTTAAATTCAGACGAAGTTAAAGAACTTGCCGCTCTACCTGGTAGAGATCAATTAATTGCCGTATGCCTAGCTTCCTTAGAATCACCCTTAAATGAAGTATTTAATGGCATTTCTGGCAACATACATGGTCTATTAGATAGTTTGACAACTAAATTAGCTAATTAATAAGGAGATAATATGGCAGATTTAAAGAAACTAGCTCAAGAATTAACAGGATTAACAGTTCTAGAAGTTAATGAATTAAAAGGTATATTGAAAAACGAGTACGGGATTGAGCCTGCAGCTGCCGTTGCAACCGTAGCTGCCCCTGCTGCTGGCGCGGAAGCCGGAACAGCGACTCAGGAAAAAGCCGAATATGACGTCATTCTTAAAGATCCAGGTGCCCAAAAAGTCGCAGTTATTAAAGCCGTTAAAGACATTACTCAAATTGGTTTAGGTGAAGCCAAGGCTTTAGTTGATGGTGCACCTAAGACGATTCTAGAGAAAGCCAAAAAAGACGACGCTGAAAAAGCCAAGAAAACTCTTGAAGATGCTGGCGCAACTGTAGAATTGGCCTAGTTTTAAGACAATCAACAACTGTTTTCATTTAATTTGAGAGCAGGTAATAAATCGATAGTTTTCCACATGTTTGGATCATATTTTGACTTGACTTATCAAACATGTTAGTTTTAGGAGTGAAAGCTGTATACAAAAAGCTGAGAGACGGGGAATAAACATGCCAGATTTACCAGAAAAACAAGTTAAACGACTTAAAGCGTTGATTCAAGATGCCGAAACAAATTTAGCAGCAGCAACAGAGCTATTAATTAGTATTGTTGGCGATGACGAAAAGGTAGCACCAGCAACTCGCGACGCTACTATCGGTAAAGTAATAGAAGGTGTTTTTGACGGACAAAACATGGTTGGCAGTGATGGTAAAACCTACCCTGTTCCAGCTAATTACGCCTCTAAATCAAAACTTGTACAAGGCGATATTTTGAAATTAACTATTGCCGATGACGGTACCTTTATGTACAAACAGATCGGTCCGGTCCCTCGCAAACAAGTTGTTGGCGCATTAAAGATAGAGAATGGTCATTATTTTGTAACAGTTGGTGAAAAAGATTACCGAGTATTACTGGCTAGTGTGACTTATTTTAAAGCCAGGCCAGGCGATCAGGTTAGCGTTAACTTACCAGAAGATAACGATAGTGCCGAATGGGCTGCGCTTGAAGCGGCCCTCTAACAGAGTAGTGGTTTTCGTCTCTCATTACACAACAGATGTTTAGTGTAAAGCGATTTATAATGTAGCACACATGAGGCAGGCGTTATATCGAAAATACCGATCAAAATCATTAGATCAAATTATTGGTCAAGAACACATTACCGATACTCTAAGACACGCTATAGCTAAACAACGAATTAGCCATGCCTATCTATTTACTGGTCCACGAGGCGTGGGTAAAACTAGCATCGCTCGGATTTTAGCTCATCAATTGAACGACGTACCCTATACTGGTGAGGATAGTCACTTAGATATTATTGAGATTGACGCCGCCAGTACGGGTGGCGTAGATGAGATACGTGAACTGCGTGAAAAGGTTTATATTGCACCCGCCAACGGTAAATATAAGGTGTATATCATCGATGAGGTTCATATGATGTCAACCGCCGCTTTTAATGCTCTCTTAAAAACACTCGAAGAACCGCCAGCTCATGTAATATTTATATTAGCCACAACAGAGGCACATAAATTACCAGCTACAATTATAAGCCGAACTCAACGCTATTCCTTTAGGCCGATAACAACTGATAAAATCATTAATCATCTTCGCTATATAGCAAGTCAAGAAAATATTGATATTACCGATGATGCTCTTAATTTAATTGCCGATCATAGCGAAGGTAGTTTTCGTGATAGTATCGGCATGTTGGATCAAGCCAGTAGTTTACATAAAAAAATTAACCGCGATGACCTAGAACAACTCTTAGGCATCCCACCAGATTCGGCAATTAATGAACTAATCTCAGCACTATCTGCAGGAAATAGTTTGAATCTAGTAAATTTATTAACATTACTTAGATCAAATGGTTTTCAAGCAACGACGGTTGCCAAACAACTTAATCAAAAATTACGTATTTTATTACTGAATAATCAAGATCAATTTAATAAACGCTCTTTGATTAATTTATTAACAAGATTAATTGAAGTTTCAGCTTCACATAATCCAGATCAGTTCTTAGAATTAATTCTTTTAGATTATTCACTGTCTGACTCGGAGAATAATGAGTCTTCAAGCACCCAACAATTACCAAATAAAACTGATAATAAGGAAGATAAATCTAATCAATCAACTACTGAAAAATCGAAAATACATCCAAAAGATGATTCTATTGCTTCAGTCAATGACACAATTAAAACAGTCGATCTTAACGGTTCACAAACGATTGACAAACAAATGTGGCAATCTGCATTAAGTTCATTAAAAGAACGATCCAATACGCTTTATGGCGTTATCAAACAAGGGGAACCTGAATTTCAACCAGGCAAGATCATTTTAACTTTCGGTCACATTTTTCATCAAAAACAAGCCACAATTGCTAAAAATAAGCTCCTTTTAACTAATGTTTTATCCAAATTGACAGGAGATGATATAGAAATTGTATGTATATACCGTAAAGAAGAACCTAAGGAAATTTCTGCTGATGAAAATATAAATCAAGCACCGGATAATTTTGAATCTTTAATTTCACCCCTAGAAACCATAAACAATATCTTTGGTAGTAGCGAACTGATAGAATCGTAGTCATAATGGCACAAAGTGTTAAAACCAATCCAGTCAGTTCTAATGAAAGTCCGCAAAATATCGAAGCAGAAGCCAGTTTACTTGGGGCTCTTCTAATAGATAACGATGCAATAGTTAAAATTGCCGACAAATTAACACCTAATGATTTCTTCGATAAACGACATCAAAAAATCTTCGAAGCCATTTCCAAATTATATGAAAAACGCAGCGCTATTGATGTCCTAACGCTAGCGGATCAACTAAAAAGTTTGGGTAATCTTGAAATGGTTGGCGGACCAGCATATTTGACCGAATTGACAAATTTTGTACCTACCGCAGCACATGCCGAACAATACGCCGATATCGTAGCCCAAAAAGCTCTGCGTCGTCGTCTAATTGCTGCTTCAGACGATATTAATCGCTATGGACACGACGAATCATCTAGCTTGCATGATCTAATTGAACAGGCCGAATCCCGGTTATTTGAAGTTAGCCATAAATATGTTCAACATAACATCATTAGCTTAGAAGCAATTCTAGAAGAAAGCTTTGAGCGTCTTGACGATTTGCATAAAGACAAAAATAAGATCCGGGGAATTCCCACTGGGTATAAAGATCTAGATAATTTATTAGCCGGATTTCAACGTTCTGATTTAGTCATTATCGCCTCAAGACCTTCTATGGGTAAAACTATGTTGTCTTTAAATATTGCTCATCATGTCGCCGTACAATCAAAACTGCCTGTATTAATATTTAGTTTAGAGATGAGCAAAGAGCAGCTAGTGGATCGGTTACTGGCTATGGAGTCAGGGGTTGACGCTTGGGCTTTGAGAACCGGCAATCTTACTGATTCAGATTTTGAGAAAATCGGACAAGCCATGGGAGTCCTTTCCGAAGCGCCAATTTTTATTGACGATACACCGAGTATTACAGTGAGTGATCTTCGTACTAAAGCCCGTAGGGAAGCTCATCAGCGTGATCTGGGTCTAGTTATCGTCGATTATCTGCAACTGATGAGCGGAGGCGGAAAATACGCCAATGAAGGTAACCGTGTCCAAGAGATATCTGAAATATCTCGCGGCCTAAAAGGTGTTGCTCGAGAGCTTAATATACCTTTAGTTGCTTTATCGCAATTAAGTCGATCAGTCGAAAGCCGCAGTCCGCAAATACCTCAATTAGCCGACTTAAGAGACTCCGGCACTATTGAGCAGGATTCAGATGTGGTTATGTTCATTTATCGGGAAGAATATTACAACCCGGATACCGATCGAAAGAAAATTGCCGACATATTTATAAAAAAACACCGTAACGGTCCGACCGGTGGAACAGAACTATATTTTGATAGTGAAAAACAATTATTCCGATCCCTGGAAACTAAACGTTCTGACACCGGGAATCAATTCCTAAGTTAAGCAGCGCAATTGATCAACTGATATAGCGTGATACAATGCCATAGTAAAATATGAAAAATTACCGATTGCTGCAGTGGGCATCATGGCAACGGCTGAGTATCTTATTTGTGGCAGTAATTGCCATACTATCAGCTTTATTAATCCATCTTCGATCACTAGCTCCTAACCTTAGTCCTACTGAAAAAATTACATTAACTAGTAGCTCTTCCATTCAATTAATACTTCATAACTCATTGAATGCTCCCTATCGACTACTAGAATGGCTAGCAACCAAGGCACCTTCTGGGCACCTGATATTATATAGCCGATTACCCAGTGTCTTTCTGGCAGTTTGTAGTTTGATCTTATTCATATACATACTTAGGCATTGGTACGGTCCAAGATCTACTTTTTTCGGGTTTTGTATTTTACTTTCATCGGCTTGGTTTTTACATATTAGTCGATTTACGGGTACAGATATAGAGTACTTTACGGCTGTTTTAGGTCTATTGGCAATCCAAGTCGGCTTAGATTCTCACAAAGATAATCAATTAATGATTTATATCTGGTTAGTTGTAAATCTAATATTACTATTTATTCCAGGTATGATCTGGTTATTCATATTAAGTATTTTTTGGCAGCGAAATATAATTTTGAACCGTTGGCATTTTTTACAGGCAACTTGGCAACGTCTCATTTGTTTATTACTGGCATCCATCGGCTTAGCTGCTTTAGCAATTAATTTCATACGTACTCCTCATTTAATTCAACAATGGATAGGTTTACCGGTGCATTTTGCACCATGGCTAACTATTTTGGAACAATTCGGTAAATCAATGTCCGCATTAGTTTACCAAGCTCCATATCACCCCGAACTATGGTTGGGTCGATTACCGATACTCGATGCTTTTCTAAGTTTAATGCTGGCCGTTGGTATTGCTTTTTATATTCAACACTGGCAATCCGAACGACCGCGTATGATTCTTAGTTATTTTTTGATCGGATGTCTGTTGGTGGCTATTGGTGGGTCGGTTAGTTTAAGCATAATTCTACCGCTAGTTTATTTAGTAATAGTTGCTGGAATTTCTTATACTCATTATTTTTGGTTAAGAGTTTTTCCGCGTAATCCGATTGCTCGCGGTATTGGTATAGTTATTGTCACTTTAGTTATCGGACTATCTTGTTTTTATAATTTACAGCAATATTTTGTAGCCTGGCCAAATAATCCGGAAACGACCCAGATTTATCAACCCGTTTCACCTTAAAGTTTCATTTGCTACAATAAAGTGTGAAATAGAAGTTACGGACTAATATATTTAGCCTGTACACCTAAGACTAATTAGATAAAAGGAGTAATCGATGAGCCGATTAGATCAGGTAAAAATGCTTCATCGCATGAAGAAAGTTCAAAAAGAATTAGAGCATCAGGTAATTTTGATTGAAAAAGGTGATGGAGCGGTAAAAGTCGAAATCACCGGTGATCAAAAGATAAAGAAAATAAGCATTGACCCGGAATATATAGACACCAATGATGTTCATCAATTAGAGCTCTGGTTAGAAGATGCTGTCAAAGAAGCTATCCAACAAAGTCAAAAAGTTGCCACTGAAAAAATGCAACCGATGATGGGGGCTCTTGGTAGTCTTGGACTATAAAATCAATGCGCGTCTTACCACCAGCCCTAACTAATCTGATAGAAGCCTTCGGAGCACTTCCGGGCGTTGGTCCGCGAACGGCTGAACGTTATGCTTACTATCTTACTAAACAAGATCCAGAGATAAGTGCTCGATTAGCTGATGCTCTAAAAAAACTAAAGCACGGGCTTGGCTATTGTCAGGTAACTTTTGCTTTAATTGGATCCGATCAAACTTTGTCTGATCTTTATACTAGTCCTAACCGAGACAAGCAAACTGTTGCCGTAGTTGCCGAACCGTTCGATATAGTCGCCCTAGAAGCTACTGGTCAATTTCATGGTACTTACCATGTCTTGGGTGGATTAGTGTCGCCAATTGACGGAGTGACACCCGAACAGCTACATATCAAGGAATTATTAAAAAGATTAACTAAAGATAAAGTTTTAGAAGTAATTATCGCCACAAACGCCAGTGTTGAAGGCGAATCAACGGCTTTATATATCCGCCAGCAAATCGGCGATCGTAAAGTCAAAATAACTCGCTTAGCCCGGGGACTGCCAATTGGAGTTGATTTAGAATATGCCGACCAAATTACTTTGGGAAGAGCACTAGAAGGGCGTACCATACTTTAAGGTACTCATAATGAATTATCCTGAAACGTCGGAAGTAAAATCGCTAATTGCACAAGCTACTCGAATTTTAATTATTCAAGCCGACAATCCTGATGCAGATTCTTTGGGCAGTAGTTTAGCTTTAGAACAAATATTAGGTGATCAAGGTAAGCAAATCGCTATGTATTGCGGTATAGATATACCGTCATATTTACACTATCTAGATGGTTGGGACAGGATAGATCATGAACTACCCAATCAATTTGATCTATGCATCATCGTCGATGCCTCGACTTTGACTCTTTTTGATAAATTGCAATCTAAAAATCAGGTTGGCTGGATAGCCGCCAAACCCAGCATCATACTCGATCACCATCAGACTGTCGATGATAGTATTACCTTTGCTAAAATTAAAATCTGCGATGAAAAAGCATCTTCAACTGGTGAAATAATCTTTAATTTAGCAAAACAACTAGATTGGAAACTAACTAAAGAAGTTGGCGAATATTTAATGACTTCGATTCTAGGAGATACCCAAGGCTTGTCCAACGAATTAGCCACGGCTAATACACATCGGATTATGGCAGATTTAATTGATATTGGCGTTAATCGTCCGGCTCTTGAAGCTAAACGACGTAATTTATCTAAAATGGAACCAGCAATATTCAGATATAAAGCAAAACTTATTGAAAGGACCGAAATTACTGATAATAACCGGCTAGCTATAGTTAGTATTCCTCAAACTGAAATCAGTCAATTTAGTCCGCTATATAACCCGATTCCCTTAATTCAAAACGATATGCTCCAAATCACCGGCATAGCGGTAGCCATTGTCATGAAGTTTTACGACGACGGCCGTATCACTGCTGCTATCCGGACTAATTTAGGTTTTCCGATTGCCGATAAAATTGCAGAACCCTTAGGTGGAGGAGGTCATGCTTATGCCAGTGGTTTTAAGGTCACCGACGGTCGTTCGCCCGAGCAGATTAAGCAATCTTGCCTTGAGTTGTGTAGTAAACTTCTTGATAATATAAAACAGGAGACTAAATCCGGTGAAACTCTACAATACTCTTACCCGACAAGTTCAGACGATTCAACCAATCAATCCGCCTGAAGTTACGGTATATACTTGCGGTCCAACAGTTTATGATTACCCGCACATTGGTAACTGGTTTACGTTTATTCGTTACGATTTACTTATTCGCACGCTAAAGGCCTCCGGCTTTAATCCAAAGTGGGTAATGAATATAACCGACGTCGGTCATTTAACTAGCGATGCCGACACTGGTGAAGATAAGCTCGAAAAAGGTGCCAAACGCGAAGGCAAATCGGCTTGGGATATTGCTAATTATTATTACGAGTATTTTATTCAGGGTCTGAATCGGCTTAATATGACCAAACCGGATATTATGCCTCGAGCCACCGAACATATTAAGGAACAAGTTGATCTGATTAAGAAACTCGAATCCAAAGGCTTTACATATATTATTGATGACGGTGTATATTTCGAGACCAGCAAATTCCCGCACTATGCTGATTTTGCTCAACTGGATTTAGATGAACAACAAGCCGGAGCCCGTATTGAATACAATCCTCAAAAACATCGACCAACCGACTTCGCTCTATGGAAGTTCTCTCCAAAAGATCGTCAACGCGATATGGAATGGGATAGCCCATGGGGTAAAGGTTTTCCTGGTTGGCATATCGAATGTTCTGCTATGAGCATGAAATATCTGGGTAATACATTAGATATTCATGCCGGTGGTATTGATCATATTCCGGTTCATCATACTAACGAAATAGCCCAGTCCGAAGCAGCTACTGATCAAAAATTCGCTAATCTTTGGATGCACACTAATCACATCAGTATAGAAGGAAACAAAATTTCAAAATCCGCTAATAACAGTGTAACGCTTGAAGATATTGAAGCTAAAAAACTTAATTTAATGGCACTTCGTTTACATGTTTATGAATCGCATTACCGAAGTCAAAGCAAATTTACTTGGAAAAGCTTAACGGCCGCCGAGCAACGACTCAACACTCTACAGGCCTTAGCTGATTTGGTGTGGCAACCAAAGTCTACTACATCTACAGGAATAGATTTTTCCTCTGAGTATCAAAATATATTGAACTATCTTCAAGATGACCTTAATTCACCAGCGATGTTGGCAAAATTAAGCGAACTTCAGGATAAATTAGAAGTAGATCTACTTGGTCCAAACGATATTGAACCTTTTAAGATGTTTTTAAATAAACTGGATGATCTCTTGGGGTTTAATCTAGCCATACGAAAAGATATTACTGTTGAGCAAAATAAATTAATCGAAGCTAGACAAACTGCCCGTGATTTAAATAAATGGGACCAAGCTGACGAAATCAGACAGCAACTACTAATCCAGGGTATCGGTTTGCGCGATACCCCACACGGTGTCATCTGGTTTAAACAATAGTTATTTAGATTGCACTACGCTTGAATCAGTCGATTCATCTAGTAAATGTTTAGTATTCAGATAGTCTAAAACCACAACCCGTAAACAAGCCATGACTGGTATAGCTACCAGGCCGCCTAAAAGTCCACCAAAACTGACTCCAATTACTAAAGCTAAAAAGACAAATAACGGAGTTAACTTAGTGTTATTGGCTTGAAGTCTCGGAATAATCAGATAAGCTTCAATCTGCTGGTAAAGAATGTAATAAACAAAAATACCAAGGGCTGAAAATGGCGAGTGAAATAGGGCAACAACTGTCACAATGATAATAGCGATGGTATGACCGATTACCGGAATTAAGGCGCAGATGAAAATGACTGCCATCAAAGCTATCGGATAACTGACATGAAAAACGAGCATAGCCGGTAATACGATAACTGCCGCCATAGCTGCGAGTAATACTTGACCGTTTACGTAACCCTTAACGGCGTGATACATGTTATGGACTAGACGTGAAGCATGATCTCTTTGCTTTTCGGGTAAGAGTTGTTTAGATAATCTTAACCACCGCGGTCCTTCTATGAGCATCATGAAAGTCAGGACTAATATAGTGATGGAGGCAAAAATACTGCTAGCTATCCGACTAACAGCCGATACTGCTGCTCCGCTACTATGCTGTAATCGAGAAGTGAGTCCTTGGGAAAAACTATCTATTTCTCCCTGTAGGTGATATCGGTCGATAAACTTTCCGACGGCACTATTATTATTCCGTAAATCCTGGACTAATCTAGGAGCATTATTGATAAAAACCTGGGTTTGATGCACAATTGGCGGAATTAAATTCAGTAACACTACTCCTAGAACAATAATTACTATCAAAAAGGACAAGGTGGTAGCCATCGGTCGGCTGCCTCTTAATTTACCAGGCAAATACTTTCCAATTAAACTCACAGGGGCGTTTAAGGCCACTGCCAAGAAGAAGGCGATAAATATTAGGGTAATGGCGTATTCGGCATCTTTAAGAGCCGCTAAGATGACTATCGTGGCAATTATCAACAGTAATACTTTAAAAAAGGTGCCGACCGTAATAGTAACGGCTATTTCTGATTCTGGCTTGGTGGTAAAAGGTAATTTCATAGCTACATTATTGCATGTTACGCCGTCTCTGCAATGCCAAGCTGTAAATTGACATTATTTTGGGACCAACCTGGCTGATATCGAAATCACTAGCTCTATCGCTCTGCCATCTGGAAATATGCTCCCTTAAAATCGGATCTAATAGTAAAGTCTTGATTTTTTCAGCAAAAGCCAAAGTATTAGTCGGATCGAATAATACATTACCCGGGCAATCTTTTAAGACCGTATGATAACCAATATTATCACTAGCTAGAACGACTGATCGTCCCGAGGCCATAGCCTCTAGTAACACGATTCCAAAACTCTCACCGCCTAGACTGGGAAATACTGTCAGATCAGCTGCTGCAAAATAGCGTAATTTATCAGCTTCAGAAACAAATCCGGCAAAACTAACAATTTTAGTCAGATTATTTAATTTAACATAGTGTTTTAATTGTTTATCTAGCGGTCCGTTACCGCATATCGTAACTTGAAAAGATAGATTTTGATAATCTTTCAGTAAACTAACAGCTTTTAAAAACTCCAGACATCCTTTACGCTGAACCAGTTTACCTAAAAATAGTAAGTTGAATTGTCTAGTTGGATCTTTTGTAAAAGGCATGGCTGATTTAAATTTTTCTAAGTAGATCGCATTAGGAATAACGGAGCTGGAAAGATGATAAGCCGATTGAGCAAATGATTGGGCGGCAGGTGAAACACTAACAACTGCGTCAAAACGTCTTAATGATCTAATGCATAAGATACGGAGTAGATGATTGGCAATATTTACAATTTGATTATTGGGCACAATATGAAAGGTTCCTATTACGGCAGTCTGTGGTTGGGCGGCGTTAATAATAATACCGGCTAAAAATGGACTATAAGGCACCTGGACATGTAAGATATCGTAATTTTCCCGATTTAAATGTTTTTTAATATTACTAATTGACGCAGGCAGAGGAATTTTCATTTGATTACCATTAAAACGTGCAGGAATATTACGGCTTAAGCTGTAAATATGGCTTATGTCAGTCCGCTTAGTAGCACTAACTAGGTAATGAACTTCATGACCTTTTGAAATTAACCAACTACCTAAGGTTAATATATATTGTTGCACACCAGCCGGACGATCCAGGCTATCGTCGAGCACAAAGCCTATTTTTAATTTTTTAGGTAAATTAATTGATTCTTTTGGTAATGGCATTTTTGGCCAGTGCTTCATGATATAGCTGCTCGTATTGTTTAATTATTTTTTCACTACTAAATTGTTTAATATAATCTTTAGCCCACTTTTGCCATAAATCTCTTAATTTATTTTCTTCAAGTAAAAGCTTAATTTTCCTAGCAAATTCCATAGGATCTTTCGGATTTGCTAATGATAAGGCTCCGAGCTGCTGCATAACGGCCATATAGCCGGGATTATTTCCGGCGACGACTACCGTACCACTCGCCATTGCTTCGAGCAAGACAATGCCAAAACTTTCTCCATAAATGGCTGGTGAACAAAATATGTCAGCATTAGCTAATAGTTTGATCTTATCTTCTTCGCTTACATAACCTAGAAATTGAACATTTTTCAACTGCATATCTTGAACTAATAGCTCGAGTTTTTCTCGATCTGGACCATCGCCGGCAATAATCAGTTGCAGAGCTTCGTGATCTTGAACTAGATATTGGAAGGCTTCTAGTAAATACTTCAAACCTTTACGATGTTCTAACCTTCCGATATATAAAATAGTTTTGGGATTATGCTGTTTTTTATTGGGTTTATAGATAAAATGTTTAAGATTTATACCGTTAGGAATAATATTTATCGGCCGGTCGGTTAAGCTGCTGACATATTCCGCGGCTGGATCAGATACGGCTGTTAATTCGTGTAAATCTTTTAAAACAACCCTTAAATAAGGCGTGACAACTATTTTTAAAGTTCGACTGACAATGGTTTCCGGTATTTTGGCGTGAAATGTCCCAATATTTACACTTTGGCTGCGGTTAAGAATCTGACGGCTTAAGGACGGTACCCACGGTTCATGAAAGTGCAAAATATCAAACTTTTCACTCTCGACCATTTGCTCAATTGATTCGTTACTAAATCCAGACGAAAATGAAGCAGTCGTATGAGTGGGCCATCGGACATCTATCGCCCGGCCTAAAAATATCATACCGGCAGTATCGATGTTGCTGGTGTCTTGAGGTTGGGAAGTAATAATCTTGGCATCATATCCATGCTGCACCAATAAACGGCGCATCGAACCGACTATTTCCTGAACACCTCCACCACGAGCAACGTTATACGGACAAACGAGCCCAATTTTCATATCGGATACCATTATATCAAAGCTTACGGAAAGCCCGTCGCAGTTCGGGCGAGACTAAAGCTGCTGCCTCATTTTCGCCAGCTATAATGCTGGGTGCGTGATTAACAATTTTCGACTCCGTGATCCTGACTCTCTTAAATATAACTTTAAGATGTTGTTCTACACAGCGATGATTAAAATATTGATCTTCGTCAGCAAAAATATGCCATAAAGGCAGATTTACCCTAACTCGACAGTTATCCAAATCTAAAAATTCATAAGTAGTAAAAGCGTGGGTTCTAACATCGTTATGGTGCCATAACCAGGTTTCGACATTCATCTTTAAAGCATGATCTTTTGCGCTATCTTTTCCGTTAAATTTACTCTTAGCTAAATATGTTCTATCGTAAACCAGTTTTAGCAATTTACTATTCAGGCAAACGTAGCGAAAAAATAAAGCCGGTAACTGAAAAGACACGATTTTAGTTAAGACTCTATAAAAATGATAGCGACTTTTCTTAAAGCCGAAATCATCGCGATGTGAAAACCCGACAATACTGATTAGCATTTTGACTTTCTTAGTTAATTCGGGATAGCGCTGTAGCATTCTTGTAATAATTACGAAACCAAAAGACAGCCCAATAATCACAACCTTTTTACGGTGATAACGCATCTTCATAAAAGATGCTAAATAATCAGCATAATTATCAATAGTCGGTTTGGAGTTTATCTTATAAAAACTTTGCATTCCTCCGAAACCCGGCAAGTCAGGTACAGTTACCGCTCCAAAATGATTTAAAAATTTAATTAATCCCCACCAACGTTCAATCGAAGAATGCTGCCCATAAACAAATAAAATTTCGATATTTTTATTACCGGAATCGGGAATATGTAGCATCCGTCCGACTAAGCCGTTCATATCTAAAGGCACAATATAATCAGACGGATTTTGGTTATGTTTCGCCATATTTAAGATTGTCTTACCACTACTTTATATCATCTATCTTTAAACAACTACTCTTCAATTTTAATTTATTATTTACAGATCAATTCTTCTTAACTTAATATAGTAATTATATAGACGATGCGCTACAGTTGAATTATGCCAGCTGATTCGAATCAAAAAAGGATAGTCATAGTTGAAGATAATCCCAGCTTGGCCGATATTTATAAAACCAGATTGGAGTTGATCGGCTATACCTGTTTTATCGCTTATAACGGTATCACCGGACTATATTACATTCAAAAAGAATTACCCGATTTAGTTTTACTTGATTTAATGGTGCCTGATATCGCCGGCGATCAAATCTTACTTCGAATGCGCTCCAGTGAGTGGGGTAAACATATACCGGTCTATATTATTTCCAATCTGAATGAAGCTGATGCTCCAGCCGGTTTGCGTGAATTAGGCATTGAAGGTTATGCCGTTAAAGCTAATCTGTCTAACGATCAGATAGATCAGATAGTTAACAAAATACTTCGACCAAATGATCAAACTCCTTCTACCGATAACAAAACTTCAACAGAAAATTCTATTGAATTACATTAATTAAAATAAACATTGTTTACCTAAGTAAACCTGAGTTATTCTGTTAATCAATGGATTGGGATGCAAGAACTATTCAAACTTATAACGATTCAGCATTTAGTTTAGCGCAACATTTTAAAACCATTGGATCACGAGTTAAATACATAGATATCGGTCTGAAATATGTTCGATCTTCAAGTATTCGATCTGTAGAAATCGGTTGCGGCGACGGACGAGACGCTCTAGATATATCTAAAAGAGTAAGTTGGTATGAAGGTTTTGACCCATCGATAGAGCTAATTAAAATTGCCCGAAAAAGAGCCCCTAAATTATCGTTTAAGCTTGCAAATGCTCTTAGTTATGATTATCCAGACAATATTGATATCGTTTTTGCTTTTGCCTCACTGCTTCATATCAATAAATCGAATCTAAAACTAGTTTTTAATAAAATAGCCAATTCCTTAAAAAAAGACGGGATTTTATTAATTTCACTTAAAGAAAGACCTATCTATAACGAAGAAGTTAAAAAAGATGAATTCGGAGAGCGCATGTTTTATTACTATAATGTGAAGCTAATTAAAGATATCGCTGGCCTAAAGTTTAGTATTGTTCATGAGTTACATGACCGATTCGGTAAAACCGATTGGTTCACACTAGCACTTAAAAAATTATAAATTATTCTAAGCGTTTAAGGTATTTGGTAATTTTTTATGATGAGTTAAACTGTGGCCGTGATAATTAAATACGGCTAAGGCTATTATGATAATGACAGATATCAACACGAAAACTAGGTCTGATAAACTAAATTTGGCAATGACAGTTGCTTGAAGTGGGGCAGCCGCCGGAATCATCCATTTAAGATAGTATGCTTGGATGTAGGCCAGCAAACAGATAATACAAACCATAGCTATACTGTGTAGTACCACACGGCGAAATAATTGACCTTCCTTATTAGTAAGTTTAGTGGCTGCTGCCGCTACGGCCATATTTTGCGGTGAAATCATTTTTGCGGCTACACCACCAGTGCTATTAGAAGCCACTGTTAATACCGGATTTATACCTAAACTTGTAGCAGTATGGGCTTGGACACTGCTAAACAGGGCATTCGATGATGTATCACTTCCCGTTATAAATACGCCCAACCAACCAAGTAATGGGGCGACTAAGGGAAAGACTTTGCCAGAAGCCGACAGGGCTTTACTTAGAGTCATCGACATCCCCGAATAATTAGCGACATAGGCAAATCCAACAATCGAGGCAATTGTAATAAGTGGGCGATAAAGCTCTTTAAGCGTCTGTCCAGCCACTCTGAAGATGTGTTTAATTGGCATTCGCATTAACAATGCTGACAGTATTGCAGCAAGAAAAATGCCCGTTCCGGCTGCTGATAACCAGGCAAAAGTATAATTAATATCTAAAGTATGACCAGCAACACTTATCCCGTTATGTAAAGCACCAAAGGGTATTTTTAAAGTGTATTTGCCGAGTAATGATTGGGTGCCAGTAAACGCCCAATTAGCTATAAATACGATTAATAGTAAAAACGGCGTCCAGGCACGTATTAATACAGAAGTACTTGGTCGAGAAGGGGCTCGAGCATTGGCTGAGGCCTTTTCGTGCGGGAATCGCCAAACTGACTTTGGTCTCCAGACAGACAGTAAAACTACTAAGCAAATCATTGAAACAATGGAAGATAAAATATCTGGTAGGGCCGGACCTAGATAGCTAGAAGTTAGAAACATCGTAGTCGCATAAGCACCACCGGTTACCAGTACGGCTGGCCAAACTTCCCGTGCACCACGCCAACCGGCAATTATCACTACCAGCCATAAGGGGACTATCAAAGCGATCAACGGCAGTTGATGCCCGATCATCCGACTTAATGTATTAGCATTTAAACTGGTTAATTGACTAGCCGTCACGACGGCAATACCAATTCCGCCAAAGGCTACCGGTGCGGTATTGGCTATCAAACAAATAGTGGCCGCATAAATCGGTACAAAACCAAGTCCAATTAATATGCCAGCCGTAATAGCTACTGGGGCACCAAAACCGGCAGCACCCTCTAAAAAGGCCCCAAAACAAAAAGCAATTAAAAGAGCCTGTAAGCGACGATCATTAGTGATGGTTTCAATACTTTGACGAACAATACCAAAACTACCACTTGCAACACTTATGTTATATAAAAATATCGCAGATAAAACTATCCAGCTAATTGGCATTAAACCGTCTAAGATTCCATATAGCCCAGATAAGCCAGCTAACTTTGCCGGCATACCATAAACAAATATGGCAATAACAATGGCCGTTGCCAAAGTAATAATAGTTGCTAAATATCCAGCAACTTTACGGCTTAATAACATAACTCCTAATATGACGATTGGTATAACCGCAACCAATGATGATATAAGTAAACTATGAAGCGGATTAAACGGTTGTACCCACATTTAGAATCTGTTATTTATTTTTTCCATGATCTATAAAATAAAAATAATAAAATCAAAGTTTATCGATCTAAGTATAAGTATTTTGATTGATGTTTACAACTTCGATAAGCTAAATGTCGAATTAATTTTTTATGTACAAAAATTGGCAATTAGAATGTTACCTTTACATAAATACATGCATAATAAGCTTATCCATGCTATAGTATAAATAAGCAAGTGGTTACTTTAAGCTTTCCGTTGTTATAATTTGTTTGTAATAAACTATTATCGCGGTCAGATAGGTATTTCGCGAGCGATATTAGTTAATAGAAGGAAAGTATATATCAATGAAACTTTATGTAGGTGGTCTCGCATATAGCGTTACCGAACAAGAACTAGAAGCATTATTTGCTGAATATGGTAAAGTTGCCAGTTCAGCCGTCATTAAAGATCGTGATAGTGGCCAATCTAAAGGTTTCGGTTTTATTGAAATGACCGATGATAACGAAGCAAAAGCTGCCATCGCGGCCTTAAATGGTAAAGATGTCAGTGGTCGTTCAATTATAGTCAATGAAGCTCGACCCCAAGAAGATCGTCGCTCTGGTGGCGGTGGTTTCCGTAAATCTTACTAAATAGTCCCTGTAAATAAATATAATTAAGGGCTTGGGAAACCAAGCCCTTTGATTGGTTTTAGATGAATAAAAACAATTTGCACATTGAGATAGTACGTTCTACGACCAAAGGGCTGAGTTCTCTGAGTAAATTATCCTGTGATTCTATTTATGAATTATTAGCTAAGCACTTTACTAAAATTGGAATCACGATCGTCAATAACTTGGCTGATCTTGAAGCGCTAACTGATACTAGCCCTGATCTCGTCTTTTTAGGTATGGAATATATCCTAAATTATCCCGAAATAGGACTAACTGATTCTAATAAGGTCTGGTTGAGCGATTATTTCGATGATCATAAAATAGCTTATACTGGATCAAAACATACGGCACATGAGCTGGGTCGTAATAAGCACCTAGCCAAACAATGCGCCATCAACGCCAACCTATCAACATCAGCCTATGTGGTTATTAAACAAGATCAGTCGTTTGATATTAACGACATACCGCTGACATTTCCTTTATTTATAAAACCCACCAATCGTGGGGGTGGTTGCGGTATAGATAGCGATTCTGTAGCTCATAATTTTAACCAGGCACGATCTAAAGTTCAGTATATAACTTCTAAATTAAACTCTGATGTACTAATAGAAGAATATTTGCCTGGACGGGAGTTTAGTGTGGCAATACTGAAAGATGATCTATCAAATGAATATTTTACGCTTCCGATTGAACTAGTCGCTCCGCTCGATAAATACGGCATACGGCTTTTAAGTAGCAAAATTAAATCAGCTAACTCAGAACAAGCTCTTGAAGTTACTGATATTAATCTAAAGACAAAATTGACTGATCTAGCGCTTGCGGTTTTCGATGCGCTAGGCGCACGCGATTACGGACGTATCGATATTCGTTTAGATACTAATGGTATACCGCATTTTTTAGAAGCTAATCTTATACCCAGTTTAATAAGTGGCTATGGCTCGTTTCCCAAAGCTTGCGTTTTAAATATAGGTCTAAAATACGAGTCGATGATTATGAGAATTGTCAATCTCGGATTAGCACATAAGATGTCTGAAATAAAAAATATTCTGGAACCAGAGACTTCGAATAATTCTATATATACACCGTCACAAGCAGTCTTTGAATCAGTTTAGATTAGATTAAACACCAATACTGTTTGGTTATATTAGTTATAAGTACTAGTTTGGATTAGCTTATTGGCGCTTTTTCTTTTGTGATGATCTAATTCTTTTTTTCGTAGTCTTAGTGATTGGGGAGTGACTTCTAATAATTCATCATCTTCAATAAAGTCTAAGCATTCTTCAAGACTATAAATAACTGGCGGTGTTAATTGGACAGTACCATCGCTCGAACTGCTGCGCATATTTGTCAGATGTTTATTTTTGCATGCATTCATTTCTAAATCGTCGCTCCTTTTATTGAGACCAATTATCTGTCCGGCATAGACTTTTTCGGATGGGTTAACAAAACAAATGCCTCGACTTTCAATCATCTCTAATGCATAGGCAGTAGTTAGACCGGTTTCATAAGCCACCAGAACACCGTTCCTTAACTTCTGTAATGGTGCGCCAAGTGGCTTATAGCCAGTAATAATACTACTCATAATTACAGTGCCCTTTGAGTCAGTAGTTAATACGCCTCGCAAACCTAGTAGCGCCCGAGTAGGTATTTCGTATACCAATTTTGTCAGACCTGTAGTTGTAGTAAATTGTTTTAAGAGTGTCGCCCGTCTTGATCCGAGTTCTCTTAATACAGCACCGATATGCTCATTTGGTACTTCAATAAACAGTTCTTCAATCGGTTCTAGAGTAGTACCGTTATCAATTTTAGTTACAACTTGAGGTTTACCAACTTCAAATTCATAGCCTTCTCGTCTTAACGATTCTATTAAAACACTAAGGTGCAATTCGCCACGTCCGCTCACAATGTAGCCGAGTTTATCTTCCTTAACTCCAAGACTAATATTCGTTTCTAGTTCTTTTTTAAGACGATCGCCAATTTGTCTACCAGTTGAGAATTTAGCTTCATTTCCTTTAAAAGGACTGGTATTGGGCCCGATATATATTTTTAAGGTGGGGGCTTCGATATCTAGCACCGGCAAAGCCTCCGGATGTAAATTATCTGTTACTGTTTCACCGATTTGGGCATCATAGATACCGGCTAATTCGACAATTTCACCAGCTACTGCTTCTTCAACCGGAATTTTAATGACGCCACGGTTGACTAAGATACAATCAACTTTGGCTTTGGTTTTTGAACCATCTTTTTTACAAAGAATTACTTGATCTGTGACTTTAACTTTACCGCGTTTAATTTTACCGATTGCATATTTTCCTCGATAATTATCCCAACCCAGAGCCGAAATCATCATCTGAAATGGTTCATTCAGTTGAACATCCGGTGGTGGAATGTCTTTTATAATGGCATCAAATATTACCGACAAATCAGCTTTAACAGCGATATCTTTTTGAGGAAGCGCCCAAGCTTTACCTTCGCGACCAACGGCATAAAAAGTCGGGTAGTGAAGCTGATTTTCGTGTACTGCTAGCTCTAAGAACAAATCCGCTAATTCATCTTCTACTTCGGATAATCTTGATCCTGGTTTATCAATTTTATTGATGACTACGATCGGTTTAAGATTATTCGCCAAGGCTTGTTTCAAAACAAATTTGGTTTGTGGCATGGGACCTTCTTGAGCATCGACAAGTAGCAGGCATCCTTCAGCCATATTAATAGTCCGTTCAATTTCACCGCTAAAATCAGCATGTCCAGGCGTATCAATAATATTAATCCGATAATCATGATGCTGAACTGAAGTAACTTTGGCGGTGATAGTAATGCCTCGATCGCGTTCCTGGTCACTATTGTCCATAATTAAGTCCTGACTCATCTCTATCTGGTTATTTCTAAAAGTATGAGACTGTTTTAATAAACCATCGACAAGAGTGGTCTTACCGTGATCAACGTGAGCAATAATGGCAATATTTCGAATTTTTTCTGGATCTTGACTCATAAAAAATGACGGTGCTATAACACCGCCTCCAATTACCGAAATTATAACATAAGCAGGACTAATTTACTACTACGGAATTAGAAATTTAGTTATTATTTTTAAATCTTGTTATAGGTCTATATATTCGTAGATAACTTCACCTAGCTCACCGCTTTTTTGACAAGGGATGCAAGCCTATTTTCTTCTGATTCGTTTAATTCTGTTAAGGCATAGCAAATTGGCCAAAGGGATCCTTCGTCTAATTTTGCAGCATCATTAAACCCAATCGTCATAAACCTTTCACCAAATTTCTGTCTACTTCGAAAAAAACAAATAACTTTATTGCCATTACTATAAGCTGGCATTCCATACCAGGTTCTTGGCATAAGCCCTAGAGCATTGGCCGTGATTATGGCATGCAGTTTCTCGCCAATACTACGATCCGGCTCTGGCATTGCCTCTATAGCCTGAAGTACGGCAACATCATCATCTGTATTTTGTATAATTTTTTTATTGTTTACTGGCATAATATTCTCCTTGATTTAATTGTTTAAATAATTGATCCAAGATATTCAGACTGGACTTCCACTATATATTTAATGATCACTTAATATAACTAAAATTACTGAGTTATTTGCAATTAAGATAATTACAATTGAAAAGTAAGATTATGAAATTTCTCTAGAAAAATTGATTTTTAATATAGTGTAATAACAATTTCAGATATGTTCTCGGAGGTATTACTTAATATTTATCGCAGTGATTTATGTCGATAGACTGATTTAATATAATGGATGCTATTAATGTTAATGAATAAAATTAAGCCCGTTACCATCATCCTAGCTATATTTGCTGCCGGACTTTATAATATTTGGCCTTTAGGTTATTTATTAGATCCAAACGCACTTCACAATAGTTATATCAGTGTTTTAGAGGTTACTAGTAAACCTTACGCTTGGCTGTTTGTTCTGACTGATATTTTATCTGGAGTATGCGTACTAGCAATTGGTTTCCTTCTTATAATAAAGAATATAAAAAATAGAAAATATGTTATTTCCTATATATTATTTGGCATTGCGACTTTATTTGATGCGATTATTCCAATTGCCTCTAAATGCGAAGAGCGAATTTCAGCTTGTGGTATATCCCTTAGCCAAATTATATCCCCTCATGATATCGCCAGTATTTTAGAGGCTATCACGCTGATATATTGCTTATCGGGTTTGTTACATCTTCTTAAAGTTAAGCAAAATAACTATTATAAGATGGCATTATTCACCCTCTGGTTATTATGTTTAACCGGTTTATTTCTAATTATTAGCGTGGTAATTAATAATTTCACAACCTTATCTCAAACCTTATATATTTTGATGAACGGGGTAGGGTTAGTTATTATTCCGATAAGTTTAATACAAAATGATAATTAATTTTTAAAAAGATATGATGACTCTAAATCTCTACTCCAAGTGAAGATAGGGGTAGGCGGAATTGTCCGAATGGCCCAGGTAAAATACCGCGATTAATTAAATACCTATTAAGCGATGCAGGATATTTTTCCAAATTAACAGCTGCACGTTGAGTTTTCGAATTATACTTTACCGGTCTATTATATTAGTTGTTATAGTGATCATCAAAACGAGCGTCGTAACCTTCAAATTGTTCACCCTTGGCTGTAGAATCAAAAATTGCCAATAAATGTTCAGCTACTGCATCGGCATAATCCTCTTCGCTTACATTGACATTTGATCTAAGGAAGACTTGTGATAAAAAATCGACTTTATGACTATCATAAGAATTTCTAGTTTTTGATTGATCCATATAGAATTTTTGAATAATCGAACCGTCACGTGCAATTATTAAGCCTACACCGTGTAAATCGACATAATCCTCATCCCACTCATACATGCTATATTCGCAGCTTCCTGATGTTGTAATTGTGCGATTGGATTTAAAGCCTGTTATATCAACGATATACCGATTACCATTTAATCTAAAAGTGTCCCTTGGCTCAAACTTTTCCTGATTTGCCGCTTGCGTTTCCATTGTTTCCATTTCATTAATCCATAAATAACCAGTTTTAATTTACAAACTGGCATAGATAGTTTCTGGTCTAGGAATTTTGAGTCAATATATTTTCACTAATTCTTTAGTCTTAACTGTTTTGGGTTAATTTATATTACTCGGCATTAAAGACAGTAGTAATATGAGGGGATGTAAGTACTGAAGCAAAAGATGATAGAACATTTTATTGAGCGAAACATCTTAAGGCGTTTGATGCTTAATGAAACCCTGCATTTCTCTCAGCTTAAAGCAAAAGATATGGAGAGTAATCTTTTCATGTATCATCTTAACAGTTTGGTAAGGAAAGGATACATAAGTAAAACTAATGATGGCTATAGTCTGGCGCCACTAGGTTTACATTACGTTGACAGTTTAAGTAATGTTAATTTAAAACCTCGAGAACAACCAAAAATCATAACAATTCTTGCTATTACCAACAATCATGATCAGTGGTTATTGGCCGAACGGCAATCTCAACCATATATTCACCAGTTAATGTTTCCCTCTGGTAAACAACATTTAGGTGAATTGATGATCGATCACGCTAAAAGGGAAGCCGAAGAAAAAATTGGCTTAAAACTATCCCTTAAATATCGCGGCCTAGCCGAAGTTGCGATTTTCTCCGACAAAATCCTATTATCTCACATCATTGGTTATGTCTATTTTGCCAAAAGAAATATAAAGTTACCTAACGCTTCGGAACGGTTTCATTATCTTTGGTTTAATTTTAGTTCAGATTCCGATAAATTAATGCCAGGTACATTCCGTCTTTATCAAGAATTACAAAAAGGAAAACCTAACTTCTTAATTAGTCTTAAATATAATCTGTCAAGCCCGACCTAATCATTTATTACATGAGGTAATATATCAAAGCTTAATTGCAATAGTGGTTGATCAATGACCACTTAGATAGTGTATTAAGTGCTTTTGATTTTTAGATATTTGCGAATATTACTAAGGGCATTATTAGTTATGCACATTCCTAGCCATTTATCGCTCGGATGCGCCTTTTTATTAGTCACTATTTCAACTATTTGTTCACTCTTCAGCTGAGTCTTAAGTGCCATAAATTTGCCATTTATTCTTCCACCACTAGCTCTCTCCCCAATTTCCGTATGGACAGCATAAGCAAAATCTAGAATTGAGGCTCTGACAGGTAAATCCACTACATCACCCTTAGGTGTAAAAACGAATATCCGATCTTCAAAAAAATCTGTTTTAAGTTGTGAGTAATATTCACTTGCGGTTAAATTAGAATTTTGTAGTTCACGGAGCTGTTCAATCCAAGCAAAACTTTCTTTATCCGTGCCTTTCTGAGTATCGATATGTTTATAGTTATGATGAGAAGCTAACCCATACTCATCAAATTGATGCATTTCGGGTGTCCGGATCTGAATTTCAATAATATGCCCGTCGCCACTAAAAACTGCTGTATGTAAGCTTTGATATCCATTAGGTTTTGGTATAGCAATGTAATCTTTTATTCTACCTGGGACTGGCCGCCAGTGGTGATGAATTACACCTAAAGCCCTATAACAATCAGGTATTGACTGAACAATAGCTCGTATGGCTATTAGATCATAGATTTCTTTATAGTTCCATTTTTTACGGATCAGTTTTTTATAAAAACTATATGTTCCTTTGATGCGGTTATCGATTTTTGGTAAATAGTTCAAATCATTATAAAGATCAACACTTAGATCTCGATGTATTTTTTTTACAGTTTCATCAGAATTTTTAATCAATTCATCCATAATCGATCTAGTCTTTTTATATTCTTGGGGATACGCATAAGGAAAAGCTAAATCATTGATTTTACTAACTAATTTACCCATGCCCATCCGTGATGCTAGAGGGGCATGAATCATGATACTTTCAATGGCTATACGGTGTTGTTTTTCCGCCGGAAGATATTGTAAAGTCTCGAGATTATGTAATCGGTCGGCTAATTTTAAAATAACTACTCTAACATCCTGGGCAACAAAAACGAAAAATTTTCTTAAACTTTCAACATGATATTCATTGCCGCTGTATTTAATTTTTCCAAGCTTACTTACACCCTCAACTAGAAAAGCAATTTCTTCTCCAAAATTATCTTTTAAATTTTTTACAGTAGTCGAAGTATCCTCAATTGTGTCATGTAGAAGTGCAGCACAAATTAAGGGCGTATTCATGCCAAAATTAAGTACATGCAATGCTACCGGTACACAATGTTCTTCAAAATAAGGTTTACCATTAGCTCTTAATTGTCCGCTATGAGCCAGTTTCGCATATTCATAGGCATTTTGAATCAGATGTAAATTCTTATCAGTTATTCGAGGTAATCGTTCTTTAATAATAATTAAAAAAGAATTACTATTAGCGTCCCATTTGTCCATATATACGTATTATACGGGTTAATGATACTGTTGCTTTTATATAGATTTGAAGATTATCTATTTGTTTAGTTAAAAGTCTAATTATTAATGATAATTACTAATACCTGAATACAAATAAAATCACATCGTTTGGATCTGATATTTTATTAGTGACCAGGGAATTCAATTAGAGTATGAACAACTAGCCCAAGATCACGTAATAGCTTGCTACCACCTAAGTCGGGTAAGTCAAGCAACGCACTAACCCCGACAACCTCAGCACCAGCTCGTTGAGCAAGCCTTACAGTCGCTAGTAGTGTACCGCCTGTAGCAATTAGATCGTCATGGACAACAACCAATTCCTTTGGCTTAAGAGCGTCAACATGCATCTGAAGTCGATCCGTACCATATTCTAGAGCGTAGCTTTCTTCTATTGTGTCGAAAGGCAACTTGTTAGGCTTACGAACTAAAACAAAGCCGGCATAAAGCCGAAGGGCTAAAGGTCCACCCAGTGCCCAACCCCTAGCTTCAGTTGCCAAAACCTTGTCTACGTGTATACCGGCATATGGCTCAGATAATTCATCAACAGCCTGACTATAAGCTTCAGCGTTACCCAATAAATGTGTAATATCTCGAAACATAATTCCGGGCTTAGGATAATCGGGTTTAGATCGAATATAATCTTTTAGATTGGGTATTTCTACGGACATATATTTCTTCTTTAACCAGCCCAATCTAACAGAATACCGTGATAAATTGCAAGCGTAAGCATAATTATAAAAATAGAGTAAAATTCAGAAGTTCATAGATCAAGACATATATAAACTGGACAATGTAATAAACTGGCTGGAGATGAGGAATTCAAACCTATCGGTAAACAAATTGGAGATGTATAATAACGGATACTATGAGTGATGATCAATTCACAAAATTGTTTAACTACGTCGAAGAGTTTCGTAAAGACGTTAACAAACGTTTCGAGGAAGCTAAAGACAATAGGGCTGACATACGAGGAGCTATAGCAGAACTTAGTGCACAGGTAAGAGACTATCATAATGAGATGATGTTTATGTCCCGTCAACTGGATAAGTTGCGAGATGCAATATTACAGATTGCTCAAGAAACAGGCGTTAAGCTAAAAGCTGAAATATAAATCATTGACTAGCTGGGGATTAGGAATTCGAACCCCAACTTAATTACAATGACGACCCCAATAACTATAGTTAGCATGAACTAATTCACCCGATTCGTCATTCTGAACGCAGGTTGTTATGCTTTATGTGTATCACCATGTCCGGATAGGCCTAAGGTTTCGACCGACCGCCGATGCCGGCTTTTTTATTGCCCCGTAAACATTATTGCTTAACAGTGGATTGCAAAAAACATCTTGTTAATACTCAGACAAGCAATATATCAGGAAAATTGTCTGGGTTTGCTACATTAAATGTGTAATTAAGATACATTTTTCTAAAAGCTAGGGGCACTCGTACCGTCTTTTTGCTATTGATCTTACATTCATAGGCTCTCAACACATCAGATTCCTCCTCAATGATATCGATCTCACGCTGATCTGCATTGCGCCAGTAATATGATCGGACCCGTCGTTCTTGTAGCTGCAGATACTTAAGCCGTTCTATAACACAGAAGTTTTCCCACAAAGCACCAATATCATCGCGCATCTCAAGTGGTTTAAAATTTTCGACGATCGCATTACGAATGCCAAGGTCAGTGAAGTAAACTTTACGTAGGCGTCCTATCTCAACTCGTTGGTTACGTCTGTATTGGTTACGCCTTTGAATAATGAAAGCTTTCTCAAGTAAGTCAATATAACGCATGACGGTCTCTTTGCTGACTGATAATTTTCCTGCTAACTCGCCATAACTTACCTCTTGGCCGATTTGGTAAGCTAGGAGACGTAATAGGTCATTAATAATAGTCTGATCAAACATAACTTGTGCCCCAAAGGCATCACGATAGACATAGTTATTGGCAATATTGCTAAGTCTCGTATGCGCATCCCGAGCAGAGAGTTGCCAGATACCAGGATATCCGCCACGATCGAGCATGGTTCTACAATTAGCATCCGTCTCTAGACGATTTTTAGATACTTCAGTAATGCTGAGCGGATATAATAAAATCTCTTCTGATCTACCAGTAAGCGGTTCTGCAACTTTGTTGGCTAAATCTAGGCTTGAAGAACCAGTCACCAGTAATTTTATGGTTGGGTAGGTATCATGGATTAGTTTTATGCTAATACCAATATTCTCAATGCGTTGTCCTTCGTCAATAATCACCAAATCGGCATCACCGATATATGATTTTAGTTCAACGGCTGACTTATTTGATAGGCTACTCACAACATTGGGATCGTCGCAATTGAGGTAGAGGTGATTTTTAAAATGTTTAGCTACCTCTTTGGCTAAAGTAGTTTTACCTACTTGCCGAGCGCCATATAAAATAGCTATTAGGTTATTATTGAGAACTTTCTCGATTCGCTTTTGTTCATGTCTTTGGATGTACATAGTTACAGTTTAGCATAAAATACCGATTATCGCGAGTCTTGTGTCGTAATATTGCCATTTAACGCGAGTGGTTATGTTTAATTCTAGGATTACGCAGTTAAGTTAATGAGCGTCTAGAAACAAAAAACCCGACGTTCGTCACGTCGGGTGTGTAATTTGGATATTATATGCATACCATGCTATATGTCAAGTTCTTTGTCAAATAGGTGTGGATAAATAGCCGGGGAATCTCAATAACTGAGGTAGAAAATTGGCTGGGCATGCAGGTCTGGAACCTTTTCACGCTTTGTGTGATTTATTCACCAGCTCTTGATATTATGCACAAATAGTTCAAGTAAAGACGAATATCTTACATCGCATTAAATAACTAGAGAATACAATTTAATTACAGCAGTTAGTATATTGTATAGTTTTTACTGATTGCTAGATAAGGTAGATCTGGGCAAGGATGGTGAACGTGAGCAATATTCATTATCTACAAAATACTAAAAAAAAGTTGATCAACCAGGACACCCGTATCTCTGCTCTAAAAAAACAGTTAGTTTATTACAAAGAAATAACAGAAACCGTTCGTGAGCCCTTTATAATATTAGATAATAATTTGAAGGTTGTAACCGCTAATTTATCTTTTTATCGTAAGTTTAAGGTTGCAAAAAAGGATACCGAAGGTAAGCGGATTTATGATCTAGGCAACAACCAATGGGATTCAGTTGAACTTCGTGAATTACTTGAAAATATTCTGCCTGCACATAGAGTTTTAACTAACTACGTTTTCAGGCATAATTTTGCCAATCTCGGCCCAAAGATTATTCTGCTTAATGCAAGGCAGGTCGATAGTAAACAGCTCATTCTCCTAGCCATGGAAGACGTAACTAATGAGTGGAAATTAAAACTAGATGCTGAAGAGATGACAAAAAGCTTAATTGTTCAGCGTGATCAGTTACAAAAAATTAGCGAGGCTAAAGATGAGTTTATATCATTGGCATCCCATCAATTGCGAACTCCGGCCACTGCCGTAAAACAGTATGTGGGTATGTTGCAGATGGGATATGCGGGCCTGTTAACTAAAGATCAACTAGATATGCTAGGGGTCGCCTATAAAAATAATGAACGGCAATTGGAAATAATAGAAGACTTACTAAGAGTTGCCAGGGTAGATGCAGGTAAAGTGTACTTGGATAAATCTTATTGCGACGTGACAGTACAGATCGAAAAAGCCATAGAGAGTCAAGTAAACCTATTTAATGCCAGGCGACAAAACATAGTCTTTCATAAACCTAAAATTAAAATGATGGCAATAATTGATCCTAAATTATTACTTATGGTTTTTGATAATGTTTTAGATAACGCGGGCAAGTACTCAAAAGAGGGCAAAAGCGTGATCATTAAAATTCATCAGAATAGCTCTAATACAATAGTTACAATCAAAGATGAAGGTGTAGGTATAGGTAAAAACGACCTACATAAATTATTTGAAAAATTTATTAGGATTGACAATCCTCTCTCAACATCTGTAAAAGGCACTGGGCTTGGCTTATATTGGGCAAAAAAAGTATTGGATTTGCACGGCGGGACTATAAAGGCAACATCTGAAAAAAATACGGGGTCTGTTTTTAAAATTTCTGTCCCAAGCTAAGTAGGCCCAAATGAAAGTGCGATACAGAGGTGCGTGCTCCTAAGAACATTTTCTATTTATCGTTGGAACCTTGAAGGCTAGACTTTATAAATTTACATACTTTAATAAGTTTTTGGCTGGGGCGGAGAGATTCGAACTCCCGAATGCCAGGACCAAAACCTGGTGCCTTACCACTTGGCGACGCCCCAAAAACAAATATTTTAAATGTCTTAACTGTTATAGCTAACGGCTAAGATTTTATCTTATTATCACTTCTTCTACAAATAATAACAGGTAATTTTACTAGCCAATATTTAATCGAACGAAGGCTTCTGCATACCTATAACCACATTGTTTACCATTAGTTTCTGCCCAGCTTATTACCATTTTTTTAGTACTTTCGATATCTGGCATTTGACTTACATGTAAGGCTAGAGCTTCTAATTTTTTATCTAAAGTTGTACTTATATCGACAACGAAATTTTGCTTTTCAAAATTTACCATCAATATAGTTGAAACCTTATGCGGCTCAAGTCCTTCGCTAAGTAAATCGGGGAAGGTTAAATGATCCCTGGCCAAAGGGAATACAGCATCTAAGGTAGCTTGAGCTGTAACTCTATGATCGGTATGATTGATAAATCCATAACCTCTAGCTCCGGAATAAATCATTGTTGGATCACTAGTTAACACGGTATCTGGTTTTAATCGTCGGATATATCTAGTGATTTGCTTTTTAAGTTCAATGGTCATTAATAGTTCACTGTCGGGAAAACCTAAGAAAAATACTTCTTTTGCTCCTAATAATTGAGCAGCTGATCGCTGCTCATTTTCACGAATTCTGATCAATTTATCAGTAGTAATATGACGATTATCCGAACCTTTACTACCATCAGTTACTATTAAGTAATAAACTTCAGTACCGGCTTGAGACCATTTTGCAATTGATCCAGCAAACCCAAAATCAACATCATCTGGATGTGCAGCAATTGCCAGTACTATTTTTGGCTTAAACTCGTTGCTTGGCATTTTAATATTGTACCTTAATAAATGGCATGATCAGGGTTAATAATTTAACATTTTTTAGACTGAACATTTAAAAAATATACTGTATAATGCGTTTCGCCAGGAGAATAAATGCTGCGAAGACCAACAACACTAATATGGTACGGATTACTAATTACTGTCACTGTAACACTTGGACTAATATTACCGTCAGCACCAGGCACGTTACAGACTCTAAATATAACTTCAAATAGTTACAGACTGTCAATTGCAAGCTTAATACTGCCTTATGCACTAATATTGTTTTTAGCTTTTTATGCTTATAACCGACTACAGGCCTATGCCAAACAATTGCATCGAACTAAAGAAGGGCACGGCTTTAAAAACATTGCTAACGGTACACAAGTATTAGCTTGGGGCTTGGCACTTACAACCATATTAACGATTATTCTCGATGCCATTAATACCTCTCATCCCGGATTTACTGCTGCCAGAGTGATTATTACAAATTACGCAATTTTACTTGTTCCTTTAATCGGGTTCACCTATGTTGGTAGGGGCACTAGATCGCTAAATGATCTGGCAAAAGTCCGTATTAGTTTATTGTCCACTAGAATTGTCGTTTTGTTATTTCTGATTATCGGCGTGTTTTTCACCCATATGATTATTAATAACAGTCATTATCATCAAGACCCCTATCACTTATCTTTATACTGGTTAATTCTAACTTTTATTATTCCATATCTGTACGCTTGGTTTATTGGAATTTTAAGTGCGAATGAGATTAGGTTATATATCCAAGCTATCAAAGGCATTATTTACAAAAAAGCTTTAACACAACTATCATTTGGCATAACCATTGTCATTATCGGTTCGATTGTGATGCAGTTCATTAATAACCAACTTGCAACTGAAAATAATATTTCACTAGGTAGTGCCTTTTTGGCAATTTACATCATTGTGGTAATTGAAGCACTCGGTTACGGATTAATAGCTTACGGGGCTCGACAGTTAAAACGAATTGAGGAGGTTTAATCGGAATGGAAGAACAGCCGTCCCTTTATGATAAGGTCATTCGAATAACGAATGTCTATTTAGGTCCGTCTACTGAACGCTTTATCGGCCGACAAGTCCGCAATCATCTCCATAAAGAACCTGAAGAAATATCGGAAAAAGACTTATACGGATTAATCGATTGGATAAAAGTAGCTGTATCATTATTAACAGAAGATAGTGAAATAGTTGAAGAATATACCGAGCAATTATCACTACTAGTAGGCAATTCCAAACCTAATAAAATGACTCATAAGAAACCGAGGCCAAGATGAAATCAGCCAATAAATTAAAACAGGGCCGCTATCTTACCCAAGATTCACCGGTTTCCGGATTACAAGCGGAAGCGGAGGTCATTTTTAGCTGTATTGGTGATGGAGCTATTGCCACCAATGAATATGGTCATATCACTAGGATCAATCCGGCTGCCTTAGCCATTCTTGACATTAAACCGACTGATGCCCTTAATAAGTGGTTCCCGAAAGTTATAAACGCTGTCAAACCAGATAATACACCACTACCGTTAATTGAGCGACCGATTTTTAAGATGTTTTTAACCGGTAAATCAATCACTGAAAAATTGTATTACAAGCTTAAAAGCGGGCGGGTAATCCCAATCTACACCACGGTATCACCAATTATGGTCGGCGATTCACCAGTCGGTGCAATTGAAGTTTTTCGAGATATTACACATGAAAATGAAATAGATAAGATGAAAAGTGAATTTATCTCAATAGCCTCGCACCAACTTAGGACACCTCTTTCGACCATAAAGACTTATGCTCATATGTTAAGCGAAGGATATATGGGAGATGTCAGCAAAGAACAGGCCAAAGCCCTTAAAACTATTACTAAAGCAACCAATAATATGAATGAACTAATCGCCACCTTATTAAATATTTCTAGGATTGAAAGCGGTGGCATTAAAGTTTACCGAAAACCTTGCGACATTCGACAAGTGGCCGAAGAAGTAGTTAAAGAATTAACCTTAACCGCTAAAGACAAATCTATCAAATTAAATCTGCACATTCCTAAACAACCGGTCATCATTAAAACCGATAGTCTGATCGTCAAGGAAGTACTAAACAACTTAGTTGGTAATGCGATTAAATATACCCCAAGAAGAGGCATGATAGATGTTACAGTCTTAAACCAACGCGATCAAGTCCAGTTTTCGATTAGCGATACCGGGTTCGGCATTCCCGAACAATCGCAAGACAAGATCTTTAGTAAGTTTTTCCGGGCTAAAAACGTTATCCAGAAAGAAACCTCCGGAACGGGCTTAGGTCTTTATGTGGTCAAAGGATTGGTCCTTATTCTTCATGGTAAAATCTGGTTTAAGAGTGCGGAACATACCGGCAGCACGTTTTTTGTGTCAATTCCTAAAATTATTTCTCGGAAAACCAATGGCGACTAGCGTAACTGTAAAATATTTCATTTGCAACGTTATTAGGCGCGTGTTAGTAAAAGGTAGTGACAAAGTACGATATAGTATGTATTTAGAGGGAGGCGTTAAATAAATATATGGCACGAATTTTAATAGTCGAGGATGATATTGATTTAAATACAGCCTATAAGATTATTCTGCAAAAAGCCGGACATACTGTTGAATCCGCCCTGAACGGTAAAAGCGCCTTAAATATGGTGGAAAAGTTTAATCCGGAACTTATTCTGCTTGATCTGCTGATGCCGATTATGGGTGGCCTGGAATTTTTACAAAATTATAATATTGACGCCCATGACGGAGTTAAAGTTTTAATCTTTACTAATATGGAAAATTCACCGGAAGTTAATGAGGCTTACAATCTCGGAGCGGCCCGCTGTATCATTAAATCTTGGACAGCCCCACAAAACCTCACTAAAATAGTTGACGATGTTTTAGCCAGTCGGCACAAAAAGAAAGCCAAAAGCTAATAATCTAAAGAAACTTCGGCAACTGATTGATCGTTAAGCGCGTGGTTTAATTCGCGTATTTTTATGCGGTAAGGTGAATGCTTGCCGTAACTAATTACTCCCAGAAGTTTAAGTTTATTTAATTCTGTGGCAGCCGTTTCTCGAGTTAAACCAGTTAGATTAGCAAAATCCTGATGCGTTAAATTAAGAGTAATCTCAACTTCTTGCTGGGAAATGGCTTTGCCCTGACTCAGCGCTAAATAATGCAGGGTATAAATCAATTTGTCGCTTGCACGGGAGTGTTGCAAGGCATTCAGCCGCATCATACTCCCCAGATGATCGGTGACTAAATGTTCTAGCTGAGCAAACATTTCATCCGGATGTGCTTTTAAGAAAAGCAGGTAGTCATCCCTTGGTACGTGGTATAAATCGACATCTGTTAATGCTTCGTAATAATATAAGGCGCTTGGTGCTTTATAAAAAGTCCAGGGGGCAGGGAAGATGTTGTCCTCTGTGTGAAAGCCGACCGGTTTTTCATCTCCATTAGAGTTTAAGTTATAAACTTTCACTACTCCTTTTTTCACAACGTAAGCCGTGCGAGGCGCTTCACCTTGAAAAATAATAATTTCGCCCTTTCGGAAAGTTCTGACCATATAATTTTTTATGAACTTATGGAAAGGGTTGATCAACTGATCAGCCATTGTACCTTTAGTGTACGCCATTTGGCGGATGGTAGCATTAGCTTTTGAGATATTGATGCTGTCTATTGTTTTTCCTTTCCTGACGTATCATAAAGTTAATCAATCTTCGCCGATGAAGCAGTTCATATGATGCGGTTAAGCGGGCCATTCTAGTCATTCCCATAATATGATCTCCTCCGCTTACATCTTTTCTTAGTATGCCTCGAAGATTGCGTTATTTACTGTGAAGATTATTACAGTATTCAGTTAAGAATAATTTGCTTAAGTTAAAAAGACATTAAATAAATATTAACTTAATTAAGTAACCTGAACTCGGTAAGTTATCTGCTCTTTATCGGCTACTCCGCCCAGACCGTTCCAGGCTACAGTCAGAAGGTATGGTGTAGTTAAATTGTCGGCAGAGGTACAGCCCAGACTAGACGAACACTGTTGAATGGATAAATTGTATAAATTGTCGACAGTTGTGCAGCTCGTGACTATATTACCGTTAGTATCAAAACAAAACGGGTTGGTTGAGGTTAAGTAGCTATTATCAGATGTATTCGTGGCAGCATTTCTCAACTGTTCAACTTGCCCCTGCAAAAGTCCGAGCGCTACCGAGTGTTCTTCAGAATCTCGAACTGCGGTTAAGCTGCGGTTAGTGACAACAAAAGCCCCGGTTAGAATTGTTGATATCACGGCAATAGCAATAGCTACTTCAACAATGGTATCACCCGCCTGTTTAAGGTTGAATAACTGACCTGTTTTGCTCATATCAACCCTTTAATCACTATAGTTTGTATCTTATCATAACGTGCTTATGATTGCATATTTACTCTAGATCCGCCTCTGCATATTTGTAAGTTATAGATTATTAGTATACGATAAACTTTTATGGAGTTTGAAAAACTACCAAATCGAGAATTTAGTGCAACCCCAATAGATCTTTTAGTGGTACTCGGTAAAAATTTAGGTGTTGGCTCAACCAGAGATGATATTAGACGCGATCCCAAACATCTCAGCGCTGATAGCCGTATTAATCTTGTAGCGGCTGGGTTATTGTATCAACCAGGAATAAAAATCTTACTTTCCGGTGGCCAAACCGCCGGTAAGGACATACCATCGCAACCACAATCCGCCTTTAATTTTTTAAGAGAACGTTTCCCCGACATACCTGTAGATGACATCTATATAGACGAAACTGGGATAGATACTGCCCGGACAGCTCAAACTGTTGCCGAATACTACAGCGGCCAATTCCGGAATATTGCCCTCGTAACTGTCGGTTACCACCGAAATAATGCTAAAAAACTGTTTGCCAATTGGGGTGTGAAGCTAGCTGCCACCTATGATGCCGAGGAAATAGTTAGTAGAGGCCTGGGCTTAGAATCATATATACTTGCCTGGAAAGGCCTAACTCGAGTTAAGTTAGAAAGACTAAAGGAAAATCTGATCCGATCACCACTTTTAATAGTTGATCGCAGAAGTATAATCTTAGACCAACTGGCTGCATATTTTAGAAGTAAATAGATTATTTCCAAGATTTATATCACTATTTACAGCTAAATCTCAAGCAGAATTATATAATAAGCTCAGTTATGCGCGTACTGGTTGTAGAAGATGAAATTAAGATCGCCAAGGCCATTAAGCGCGGCCTGGAGCTAAAAGGTTACGCCGTTGATGCTGTCTATGATGGTGACACCGGGCTGTCTTACGCACGCGATCCAGATTATGATCTGGTGGTGCTTGATAGAATGCTCCCGGGGAGTATAGACGGTGTCGATCTTTGCCGTAAAGTTAGAGAAGAAGGGGGCAGTGTTCCAATATTGATGCTAACGGCCCGTGGTACGATTAGCGATAAGATAGAAGGACTTAATAGCGGCGCCGACGATTATTTAGTCAAACCGTTTTCTTACGACGAACTAATCGCCAGAGTTAAGGCCCTATTAAGACGCCCGCCAAACCATACCGGCACAATCATGAAAATAGATGATCTATCGGTCGACACCACTAATTACAAAGTTAAAAGGGGTGACACCGAAATTAAACTTTCCAGTAAAGAATTTGCATTACTTGAATATTTGCTTCACAGCCAAGGACGGGTAGTGACTAAGGACATGATTATTAATCATGTCTGGGATGAAGATGCCTATGTCCTACCTAATACCGTCGAAGTATATATGGGTTATTTACGCAATAAGATTGATCGACCATTTCCGGAAAGTCGGCCGCTGCTCCACACCTTAAGAGGTTTTGGTTATAAACTGGAAGCTTAAATCATGAATAACATTTATAAATCGGCAACTGTTAAACTGACAGCTTGGTATTTAGTGCTGGTTATGGCCATTAGTTTAATCTTTAGTGTGGTGGTTTATCATTTTGCAACAAATACACTAGCCAATACTCTAAGTGCTCAGACGCAGCGCATTTACCAACAGTTTCCAGTATTTAACGGTAACCCTTTTTTTGTGCACGATAATGACGTCTCAACTGGATCGCATAATATACTGATTGATTTAATATATTTTAATCTACTGGTACTTTTGGTAGCTGGTATTGCTAGTTATTGGTTGGCCAAATGGACACTTAGACCGATTCAAGAATCCAGTGAGAATCAAAGACGGTTCGTGGCTGACGCCAGTCATGAACTTCGGACACCTCTAACATCTTTAAAAATGAGTACTGAGGTCGCTCTATCAGATGACTCTTTGTCTAAAACCGACTTACATGAAGCTCTTAGTAGTAATTTAGAAGAAACTAATAAATTAGAAAATCTGCTCAATAATTTACTGCGTTTAAGCCAGCTTGAATCTGATGAAATTAAACAAAAATTTGTAATGGTTCCGATAAACTCATTAATCGAAGATGCAGTCAATTTAGTTAAACCGCATGCTGAAGCCAAACAAATAACTATTTCCAATGAGACAAAAGAGCTATCGGTTTTTGGCGACCATGATAGCCTTGTTCAGCTGCTAGTGATTTTACTCGATAACTCTATTAAATATAGTCCGACGTTAACGACAGTTACTATCTCATCAGAAAAGAATCAAAACTATGTAGCGATATCAGTCAGCGATCACGGTATTGGTATTGAACCCAAAGCCCTCAAACATGTATTTGATCGTTTTTACCGAGCGGATAAAGCTCGCACTGGAAATAGTGGGTTTGGTTTGGGTCTGTCTATCGCCCAGCATATTGCCGATTTACATGATGGCATGATTACTTTATCTAGCACGGTAGGCAAGGGCACCAAAGCCACCGTTCAACTACCGAGCGAAGCTATCGTATAAAATTAATTTATATCTTAATTAATCGACTAATCAAGATAGTTACATCGCTGATACAATAGACTTGTATGGATAAATTTACGGAGGTCTATCGTTCGCTTAATAACGAACAGAAATTAGCAGTCGATACAATCGATGGTCCGCTGCTAGTTATCGCCGGTCCAGGTACCGGAAAAACTCAGCTGCTTAGCGCTAGGGTAGCCAATATCCTAACTAAAACCGATACCCCCGCCAGAAATATTTTATGTCTGACATTTACTGAAAACGGCGCTGACAATATGCGCGATCGCTTAAGTAGCTTTATCGGACAAGCTGCCTATGATGTAACGATCAGTACTTATCATGCCTTCGGCGGAGATCTAATTCAACGTTTTCCGGAATATTTCAGTCAGTACCGTTTGCAAAATTCCATTGACGAACTTGAGCAGCGTCAAATTATCAGTAAAATTGTCGAAAGCCTGAGTTATGCTAATCCACTAAAACAAACTCAGCATCATTTAAACGATTTACTTGATACTATTAGTGAAGTTAAGCGGGCTTTATTAGATACCAATGATCTCAGGGCAATTGCGGAAGAGAATTTAGATTATTTGAAAAAAGCTAGTGATGAAATATCAAGATCATTAAGCGAATATCTACGCATCCCGACTTTTCAAAAAGCTTTGCCAATATTTGAAAAGATTCTGACAATCTTAATTAGGCATCAGCCTAAATCACCGGTCAATAGACGCTACGGATCAACCGCTCAAATAGCTATAAATAATCTGGAAACTGCGTTGCAATCAGCTACTGAAACGAAAAAAACAACCGCGTTAACTAATTGGAAAGATAATTGGCTAATTAAAAATGCCAAAAATCAGTTCATATTGGGTGGCGAAGTGGAAAATAAACGCCTGAAGGCTCTTGCTGATGTCATCGATCAATACTCAGACGTCCTAGAAAGACGCGGTTTATACGATTTCGACGATATGATCTTACGAGCGATTGATGTCTTAGCTAAAAATGACGATTTAAAGTTTAGTCTGCAAGAACAATATCTATATATTCTGCTAGACGAATTTCAAGATACCAATCCGGCGCAATTTAAAATTGTGCAACTGTTAACGGATAATCCGGTTAACGAAGGCCGACCGAATGTTATGGCTGTTGGTGATGACGACCAGGCAATTTATACCTTTCAGGGAGCACTCTATTCCAATATGATGGATTTTTATCATCTTTATCAAAAAGTTAAAGTCATTAATCTGACATCTAATTATCGGTCACATCCGGCACTTCTGGAAACGGCTCTAAATGTGGCTAGCCAAATTAACGAACGACTACATACTCAAATACCAGGAATCCAAAAAGTACTAACGGCTGCTAAGTTTAATTCCGATACTAAAGTAACTATCCACCGCGAAGAGTTTTTAAGTGATATTGCCCAATCAGAATGGATTGCTAATTCTATTAAAAAACTTATCTCTAGCGGCACTCAACCTAGGGAAATTGCCGTCTTAGCACCGCGACATCGTCAACTTGAACCCCTGGTGCCATATTTAAACAAACTGGATATCCCGGTTCGTTATGAAAAAAGAGAAAATATCTTAGAATCACCTGTTGTTAAACAGCTCATCACTATGAGTAAACTAGTGATTGCACTCAGCAAGAATGACGATGCTCTTACAAATAATTTATGGCCAACCGTATTAAGTTATGAGTTTTGGCAGATACCAGTCAGTGACATCTGGCAAATCGCATGGCAAGTCGCCGATTCTGCTAAATATCATAGCTCATCCGGTAAAACCGGGATAATAAATTGGAGCCAAGCTCTTTTAAAGAACAAGACTTTTCGCAAACCGGCACTGCTATTTCTAGGTATAGCTAATCAAGTCGAGCAAGAAACTTGCGAAACCATTTTGGATTACTTAATCGGAACAATCGCCGTGACCACCAATGAAACCGATCTACCCAGTATCTCATCGCCGCTCCGTCAGTTTTATACTAATGCCCAAACCCAAGATCAACAACCACAGCTTTTTTATGAAACCTTATCGCATCTCAAAGTCCTGCGCACCAAGCTGCGCCGCCACCAAGCAACCATCGATGACGCCATGAAAATATCCGATTTGATTGATTTTGTAGATATGTATACCGCTGCTAACGAACGAATGATTAACACCAGCCCGTACAATCAACAAGCCAATGCCGTCCAAATCATGACGGTCTTTAAAGCCAAAGGCTTGGAATTCGGACATGTTTTTCTACCTAATTGTCAGAATGACGTCTGGGGGAGTAGCTCTCATGGACAAGTAAACCGGCTGACTTTGCCGGCCAATCTGATACCGATACGCTATGCCGGGGCCAATGACGACGAACGCTTAAGAATTTTATATGTCGCTATAACCAGAGCGAAAATGGGACTCTATTTAACTAGCGTAGCTCAGGACTTTGACGGTCAAATAACTAAACACTTAAAATATTTTGATGAACGAGAAGAAGTCGACAAAACAGTTAAAGATTATATTTTGCCGGCTAATTATCAAATCGTCCAAAAACACGATTTAATTGCACCGGGACTTGAACTAATGGAATTAGACTGGCAGCAAAGACACGCTATCGATTTGCAGCCTGCAGATCTAAAATCTTTACTGGAAAACCGCCTGATTAACTACTGTTTAAGTCCGACCCATTTAAATCATTATCTTGATTTAATTTACGGCGGACCGCAAAGTTTCTATTTCCGAACGATATTACGCTTCCCGGAAGCACCGACTACCGATATTCAATTTGGGATTGCCATTCATGAAACTCTAGAATGGCTGCAATATTATGTAAATCAGAATCAAAAATTACCAAACTTAGAATTAGTATTTAAACAATTTATTATACGGATTAAAAATAAAAAACTATCTGATCAACAAACCGAGCAAGAGATTGAAAGGGGAACAGCTGCCTTAAAAATATTTTTTTCTAAACGAAAAACAATTTTTAAACCTAGTGATAAAGCTGAAGTTAACTTTAAGTTCGATAACGTGTTGATTGGTGATGTTAGGTTAACTGGTAAAATCGACCGCTTAGAAATTGATAAGATCAATAAAGTTATTACGGTGGTTGATTTTAAAACCGGTAAAAGTTATAACCATTGGCTGAGCGATCCTAAACTACACGCCCATAAAAGGCAGCTCTATTGTTATAAATTACTGATTGAAAAATCTAAAAGATTTGCCGGATACAGCGTTAATCAAGGACGAATTGAATTCATTGAGCCAAATAAAAATAAACAAATTGATACACTCACTTTAGATTTTACTGATAATGAACTAACTCGCGATATTAAGTTATTGTCATCTGTTTGGAATCATATTAAGGCTCTTAAATTTCCCAATGTCCAGCAATATCCCGCTAATCTCTCAGGCATTCGTCAATTCGAAAATGATTTAATTGAGTCAAAAATATAACTGCCCCGACATTAATCGGGGCAGTATTTTATTTTATATTAAATTTTTATCGTGCTCGTCGTGTATTGCGGCGACGAGTTGTTCGACGGCGTGGAGTTTCCGCACGGACTGTTGCGGCCTTAGAGCCAGTAGTTGTTCTTCCAAAACTATTAACTACTGCTTTAACACCAGCTAAGCTTCCTTGATCGCTAAATAGTAGAGCATATAAATTAAAGGCTACTATTGCACCAAGCACAGGTCCTAGTACGTATGTACCCCAACCCATTGAACCAAATACGTCAAACGCTCGCATACTTAAAGCGATTGCTGGGTTCACAATTCCGATACCCGCAGCAGATGCAATAACTATAGCTAGAACGTATGCCGCACCGATTGAAGCGGCGGCTTTAGAACTCCAGTATTTACCAAACACTGCTGCTGACCAAGCTAGTGCCAAAACGAATGCACCAACTGCTTCAGCTACTAAAATGTGCGCGTCATAATGACCGCCCACTGGCGATAATTTAGTTCTTACAAAGTAGGTATACAAATAGTAAGCCGCCCAGGCGCCTAACATTTGTACTACGATGTATGAAATCGCAGGTATGGTTTTTATTTGTCGAACTGTCCACATACCAACCGTGATTGCTGGATTGAAATGCCCAGCGCCACCACGACCGATTACGATGGTCATTACTGCAACGGTTAGACCCGCTAGCAGTGCCACAAAGTATGGCAGACCAATTGTTGAGTGTTGGACGCTCAACATCACCAGCGCCAAAGCGCCAGTACCAAGAAACTCAGCCACCAAAATGGCTAATTGTTTTCTCCCAAACATTATAAAACCTCCACTTTATTGTTTTATAAACTAAGCTTATTATGCGCTTATCTAAATTGCAATAGCAGAGGTGCATTTCTATTTAATATTTAACATTAAATTTTAGTTCAAATATTTTTAATTTAACAGATTGTAAACGGTTCTTTTTATAGACATATTTTTTTACATAAATTGATTTAATTAAATATCTTTTTGGCAATTAATAAAAACGTTATTTTGACTAACTTTTGATTTAAAAATTAATAATAATTAGTGTAATTGTTTCATAGAATTAATTAATATTAATATGTCCGAGTGATATACGGTTTATTTATTATTTATGATCGAATTTGTGTTGATCTCGGCGCTGATAAGTCTCAATGAATTTTTATTAATAACTCCATAAACACCAATCAAAGCAAATTATTACCGGCAACTAATAATATAGGTGTCTTATGATAATACTTATCAAGCACAATTCCGCCAACAATCGGTAAGCTAATAACTAAAACCACATGCCATATCATGTGTATTTTTAAACGGGTACTAAAACTTTTCTAGTTTAAAGCTTTACCAATATATTTTGTTGATTTTGAAGAAAAGGTAACAGTACTTTGTTTTCTGATTGGCTTGTTCAATAGCGGACTGCCGCTATTTATAAATATTACTAAAAAATTTAAACGATATGGTTTTTTAAGCATAAGTATTATATGAGTAATGAATATATTTATTGTCATCCGTTATTCATAGTAAAATTTATATACTTTACTTAGTATAGTATTATGCTAAAATTAGGGTATGAAAACTAAACATATCACTATATATACAACTACTTGGTGTGCATTTTGTCATAGCGCTAAAGATTATTTAACTAAGCTAGGAATTGAGTTCGAGGATCGAGATATCGAGAAAAATCCACAATTTGCCCAAGAAGTTGTAGCTAAATCTGGGCAAATGGGTATTCCTGTGCTGGACATAGATGGTACTATCATTGTCGGATTTGATCGACCAAAGATAGATGCCGCCCTTAAAACCTAACTATACTATATTTAGCGGTGCTTTATTGTTAGCATACACTAGATGCGGTATAATTTTTGTTAATTAAGAGGACTGCTTTATGGCAGAACCTGGCGAACAATCTCAATTGCGTATCTCCGGTTTAACCGATGAACCGACAAATAGAGTTGTTGAAGAGTTTAATCATAGGCTAGAAAGTCGATCTGGAGCTTCATTAGTTGAATCATTAGGCACATTAGTTCATGAATTAGGTGTTATTGCTTCTTCGGGAGAATTACTTTATATCAATCCTATTGATGAAAGATTACCAGCTGATCAATTAACCAATAATCAATTGGTTTTAAGATTAGCTGATTTAAGTAATGATGGTACTTTTATTATATTGCCTAAAAATGAAGATCTAGAAGCAAATATCGAAAAAGATTGGATTATATTAAATATTATCGAAGAATTAAAACATCCGGTTTTTAAACCTGGAAGTCCTGAGCATAAACTTAGACGTCGTATATATAATTTACAACGGGTTAAATTATATGGAGAATTAGTTTTAGGGAGTCAAACACATCAAAGTGGTAATAATTTATCTAATAATACGCGATCAACCAATCGAACAAAGATAGCGTAATATTATTAATGTGACATTCGAAGATTTTAAAATTAAAGATTCAGTTTTAGTTGTATTTACAGGAGAAGGCAAGGGTAAAACCAGTGCGGCTATTGGTTTATTGTGCCGAGCACTAGGTAACCGCTGGAAAGTAGCTTTTATTCAATATATTAAAGATTGGGGAGTAAGCGAGCATGTCTTCTTGCGTGATATTCAACCACTTTACAAAGATCAACTTTATTTTGTTAAATCGGGTAAGGGTTTTGTGGATGCTCCTCAAGATTTAAGCCCTAAACAGATAACCTTTAAACAACATCGTCAATTGGCCCAAAAAGCCTATCAAGAGTCCCTGGTGTGTGTTTCTAACGGAAAATACAACTTGGTAATCTGCGATGAAATAAATAACGCCGTTCATCAAAAATTAATCACAATTAAACAATTAGAAAAGTTAATAACTAGTAGGTCTGCTCAGACTAGTCTGTGCCTTACTGGAAGAGATTTTCCTAAATCTTTAATCAATCATGCCGATATTATTACCGACATGCATAAGCTTAAACACCATTTTGATCAAAAATTCTTAGCCAATAAAGGTATTGATTATTAATTATTTAATCTGTAACTAAAGGTATAATCATAAATACACTAACAAAACGACGTAAATCCATGCATCATAAAAATACTTCAATAAATTTTTTAAAAAATATATTTATTTGGCCTTTTAAACAAATTGTTAAATTTTGGCGAACAAATTGGTGGCATAAGCTTATCTGTATTTTTATTGGCTTAGCTTTGATTCTGGTGGGGTTTATGTATGGCGTAGCACAGTGGTATATCTGGAGTGAAAGAAACCAACCCCTGGAATTGGGCACTTCTTTTGTGGCTGATTACGCCGAATCGCTCGGCCTTAATCCGCATCAGACTTTTCTGGCTATTTTAAATGACTTGAAAGTTAAAAATATCCGTTTGGTCAGTTATTGGAGTGATATCGAACCTCAGCCTGGAATCTATGATTTTTCTGAATTGGACTGGGAAATGCAACAGGCTGAATCTCATGACGTTAGTGTAAGTCTGGCAATTGGGCTTAGACAGCCGCGTTGGCCAGAATGCCATGAACCTTCATGGGTTGGTCTAGAACCAGTTTCTACTTGGGAGCCTCAGTTGTTGCAGTTTATGACTCGCGTGATTAATCGTTACAAAGATAATCCGGCATTAAGTAGTTATCAGTTAGAAAATGAGTATTTTTTAAGCAGCTTTGGTACTTGTGGTAACGATAGTCGGCAAAGATTAATCACCGAAGCAAATTTAGTTCAAAATCTCGATCCCAAGCATACCTTGATCATATCTCGCAGCCAAAACGCCATAGGTTGGCCGATCGGTCAACCCCAACCCGATGAATATGGTATATCAATTTATCGTAGGGTTTGGACACCGGTATTTAATCGCTATATCGAATATCCATACCCGGCATGGTATTACGCCTTTTTGGCGGGAATTGAAAAAATCTGGAGCGGTAAGGATATGATCATTCACGAACTCCAAGCTGAACCCTGGCCACCTAATCGAGAGACCATTCCACAATCTACCCTATCTGAACAAAACAAATCCTTTAATGCCCAGACTCTTAAATCAACAGTGGCTTTTGGAGAAGCAACTGGTATGAAATCAATTTACCTCTGGGGGTCAGAGTATTGGTATTACCGAATGATCATCCTCCATGACCCATCAGTCTGGAATACCGCAAAACAGCTATTTAGCTCAACAAGATAGTAGCGTTACCCCAAGATCTGAGGCATACTTATAATATGACCAAGCAGAAGCGTCAAAATACCAAATTAATTCTAAATCGGCGAGCTAAATTTGATTATGAACTCAGCGATAGTTTAGTGGTGGGCATTGAACTAACCGGAGGTGAAGTTCGGTCGCTTCGTACCGGTCACGGTTATTTACGCGGTGCTTATGTAACCGTTAAAGATGGTCAGTTATGGTTAACTAATGCCACTATCAGTGGTACGAACGGGGTAACTATCACAGAGGGAGAACAAACTCGGGCGCGTCGATTACTAGCCAAACGACGAGAAATTGATAGGTTAATTGCCTCTAAGCAACAGGGTAAAACTATTATTCCATTAGAGATCAATACTCAAGGTAGATTCATTAAATTACGTATTGCGGTCGGTAAAGGCAAACGTCAGTATGACAAACGCCAGCTTTTAAAACAAAAAGATCAGGAAAAAAATATCCGCCAGAAATTTATGTCGATTAACTAGCCTGGATTTAAGGGGTGAGATGTGCTATTATCATATAATCTCCTCCAGATGAGCTATGGTGGGATTTTGGGATAAGAATTAGTAAAATCGCTTCAAGGTTGGTTTTGAATTAGTCATGAACGAAGATCTGCGTCTTGGTTTCATCAGTTCATATGTTCCTAAGAAGTGTGGTATTGCGACGTTTTGTCGTGATCTGATTTTAGGTATTAAAGATAATAAACCAGAATCTGATGTTTTTGTCTTAGCAGCTGAAAAAAAGAATGAAAATTATGATTACGACGATCTGGTGGTCGGTAAGCTCAAAACCAATGACCGCAGCACCTATTTACTAGCTGCCAAAGAAATCATAAAACGCAATCCTGACGTGCTCCTGTTACAACATGAGTTTGGGCTATATGGTGGCCAATGGACTAATTTTATCCATGAAGGGATTGAACACCACGATCCGACTGGAGATTTTATTTTTGATATTTTAGATAACGTAACAACACCAGTAATTACGACATTACACACCGTACTACCTTATCCAGATCCTATCCGAAAAGCGGTAACTAAAAGAATCGCTAATCGCTCAACACTGCTTATTACTATGGCACAGGATTCTAAGCGGATTTTATGCGCCGATTACCAAATCGCTGAGAATAAAATAATAGTCGTTCCACACGGTGCGCCGCGATTACCAAATAAAAACCGTTCAGAAATATTAAAACAACTCAATTTAGAGGAAGACAAATATTATTTAGTAATTACCGGATTGATAAGTCCGAATAAGGGTATAGATATTGTTATTAATGCGCTGCCGGAAATCTTAAAACAGCACCCCAATGTTCATCTACTGGTAGTTGGCCAAACCCATCCGCAAATTATTGCCGAAGAGGGTGAAAGTTATCGCAATGGATTGATGGCTTTGATTAAAAAACTTAAGGTTGGTCATGCTGTAACTTTTATAAATAAATATCTAGAAACGGAGGAATTAATGGAATACATGTCAGCATCAGATATTTATCTGACGATTCACCGTGACCCCGAACAATCAGCTTCTGGAACATTAGCCTACGCCGTTGGGACCGGATTAATATCTATATCCACACCCTATCGCTATGCCCAAGAACTTTTAGATCATGGCCGTGGGTTTATAGTCCCATTTGAAGATCCAATTAGCATCATAACTATTGTGAATCGTTTAATTAAAGATACTGATCTTATATCTCGGACCCATCAAAAATTAAAAGATTACGGATCAGCTATGGAATGGCCAGTAGTAGGTGGTGCTTATCTAAAATTAATCGAAGACTACGTTAAACACCCGATATGCGTACCGACTACTTCGACAGTCTTATAGACGATTTTGGGATTTGGCAACATACTGACGGGCAAGCTATTTTATATGATGAAGGCTACGCTTTAGATGATGCCGCTCGTGGCTTAATTGCTTGTTTGTCTTTACAAAAACTTGAACAAGCTGATGTTCTATTTAGATATATCTTTTTATCTTTTCACTATAATGGTTTTTATGGATTTGCGACCAAAGATCGTAAATTTATCAAATATCCGGCCTCGGAAGATGCGGTCGGCCAAGTTATGTGGGCTATGGGATATGCTTATTCGCTTAATTTTCATAAATCTGAATCGAAAACATTATTTGATAAATTAATTCCAGTTGTATCTGCTTTTCATCATTTCAGGGGATTCGCTTATGCCTTATTAGGAGCAGTCTATATTAACCAAAAACTTTCACTAAAACTCGCTGGTAAATTAAAATGGTATTTCCGTAATTGTCAAAAGCAGTGGCTGTGGCCGGAATCCACCATGACATACGGAAATGGAATCATACCTTATGCTTTTTTACGTTACGCCATTGTGGCTAAAGACCCTGATATGGCTCAATTTGGTCTTCAAGTTTTGGAATTTGTTCAAGCTAAATGCACTGACCATCGCTTACTTGGTCCAATTGGTAATGATAAGTGGCTTTCTGAGAAAGCCGATAAAGCTCCGAATTATTCCCAACAACCGATTGATTCTGCTTATATGATCTGGGCTTGGGTGGCTACTTATCAATACTTCCATAAAACTGAATATTTAAATAAAGCTAAGTTATGGATGGAATGGTTTAAAGGCAAAAATATTAAACATCTGCCCATGTATGATTCAAGATCTCTTATGTGTTACGACGGCATCGATGAAACAAGCATTCATTATCATAGCGGCGCCGAAGCTAATATTTGTATTTTACTGAGTATAAATATCTTAAATACTTTAAATTCTATCTAAGATAAACTGTTAATAGCTGTTTCTATAACTTTATTTGCAGTACACTACAGATATGCTTAAGCGTTTTAAAGGCAACCCTATTATTGAGCCTGGTCCGGATAAAAAATGGTTTACCAAAAAAGCCTATAATGCTGCCGTTATAAGTCGTGAAGGTAAATATTATCTGCTTTTTCGAGGCGTTGCCGATGACTGGATATCTAGAATAATGTTGGCCGAAAGTTCTGATGGTATTAATTTTGTTATCGAACCCGATCCGGTAATTATTCCCGAAAATGAATGGGAAAAAATGGGCTGTGAAGACCCACGGGTAATATATTTAAATGGTAGATATTGGGTAACTTACACCGCATTTGATGGGAAAACTGCTCGGGCTGCTATCGCTTCAAGTACCGATATGCGACATTGGGAAAAACATAATTTATTGTTCCCTAATTTAGCTCATCCCCAACGTGAGAATTTACCTGGTGATTGGTCTAAAGCTGCTGCCATAATTCCTCAATTAATTGACGAACATTATTTACTACTTTTTGGCGATAATCATATTTGGTCGGCAACATCAACTAACTTGATAAACTGGACATCTAGTTCAGTTCCAATTATCGGTGCTCGTCCTAATTACTTCGACTCGGCATACGTTGAGATGGGTCCGCCTCCAATTCGTACAGATAGGGGTTGGTTAGCATTTTATAACGGTATAAATGATTTTACGGAAAAACGAATATATTGTATTGGGGCTGCACTATTGGATTTAAATAATCCACTTAAGGTTATATGGAGATGTTCAAAACCCATTATCAGTCCGCAAGAATTATATGAGAAAGTTGGATTTGTTGATATGGTTCCGGGTGGATATTCATCACTTAAAAATATGTCCGTGGATGATATAGATAGATTGTATGATAAAAATGATTTGGCTGAGGCAGTATTTTGCTGTGGTTCAGTATTAGAAGATGCAAATATTAGACTTTATTATGGCGCTGCGGATACTCGAATCTGTACGGCAACAGTCGATCTTGAAACAATATTCAATAGTTAAATTTATATTATAAAAATACCTGTATTTTACTGATTCGTTGCTAGATATAAGTGTTTTCGATATAATCCTTTGTGCATCATCATAGATATTTCAAGATGCGTTTCTAATATTCCGGGGTAGCTCAGCGGTAGTAGCGGGTGCCTGTTAAGCACTAGGTCGCTGGTTCGAATCCAGTCCCCGGAGCCATAAGCATTTTGACCTCTGTAAATCTAAGGATTTTAAGTATATTTCTACGTTGCTGGTGTTACAGAATCGGAATCTTCGCGAGGAAATGCTGAATCAATGGCATTTGATACAGCTTCAGGTAATTCAGAGTTATCCATTAAATTATCTACAGAAAATTGTATTCGACTCTCAGCATCATCGTAGTTTACCCGCACATGGCCAGTGATCTTAGTTTCGTCATACTTTGACTTCCTAGATTCACGAACTAGTCCATAAGCCGGGCTAGTATCAATAACACCAGAGTGGTCAACAGAAACCGTTACCTCTTGCGGAGGAACCACAAATTCATGTGTGGCATGTCTAATAAAATGATAAGGTGCAATATCCCGATCGGTTTCTAGGATTCGTTCTATCATTACTTCTGTACCCAGTGATCCAAGTACTTTTGCGAGTTGTTGATAGCGTTCTTGCCAACGACTTACTGTCTCAGCTTGGGTTTGGGTACTTGTAAATCTGTTAGTTGAAAATTCATGAATGACCATATCTGCTCCTTAATGACAACATTCTGTCTCAATAAGTTCCGTAAAGCAAGCAGTAGCATTTTTAAAGTTGCTGAACACGTCCACCAGCGGGACTAAAGTGGTAACGCTTGCAAGTCTATCTAATAATGAAATACTTGTTAGTTAGATATGACAGAACAAGCATCTAGACAATACTTATGTTCTGGTTGCCCGGCCGAAAAAGTAGCCCAAAGCATTAGTCGTCATACAGAACTTGGCCCATCAGACAATGGCACGATTCTTTTTGGCGTGCTATCTAGTAAAAAATCGGCACCAGTAGCTAATGCTATAAAAAACGGTGCAGGTACAGTGGATGAAGTTATTACCTTCATGGATAGAGAAGGATCTCCTTGGTCACCAAACTTTAGACCAGACGAAATACAGGGTGATCTTACCAAATCAGAAGTGACGATTGCCGCAATACAATGTATGTTACGCCTGACAAATGGCCAGTGTACCCTTAAGGATGATTAATAACTTTGGATATCAATAATAAATGTACTAGGCATCTTAATAAAACTATTCTCTTCTAGACTATCAAAGTTGCGGAGAACGTCTACTAAGGGGAGCCATAAGCATTTTGACCTCTGTTATTCTGAGGTCTTTATTTAATTTGATATGATTGTTTTATGTCTAACCACACTAAATTAGTAAAAGAATATTTCCGTACTGGTGAATCTCGGATGGGCTATAAACTCTTATTAAATGGCATTCGACATTGTGGATTTTATCCATTAGATGAATCAATCAGCCACAAGCAAGCTCAGATAAATATGATGGACCAAGTTGCGGTAGCACTAAGATTACCTAAAGAATCAAAAGTATTAGATGCCGGTTGTGGTGAAGGTGCTACGGCTATTTATTTAGCTAAAAAATATGGATTTTTAATTACAGGGATAGATTTGTTAGAAGAAAGCATTGAAATTGCAAGTAATAATGTGGCAGAATCAAATACTTCTACTAACTTTTTGGTGGGGGATTTCAATAAGTTACCTTACCCTGATAATACTTTCGATGGTATTTATGCAATAGAAACAATTGTTCATGGATCTAACCCTAAAGCTACCTTAAAAGAGTTTAAACGTGTTTTAAAACCTAAAGGTCATCTAGTAATTGCTGATTATACATGGGAAAAGGTTAGTAATCTTCCAAAGCGATATCGTCCAGTTATGAACTGGATTAATAATGATGTAGCTGCACCTGGAGCACTTATTATTTGGCCTAATTGGTATGAAAAATCATTAGCTGAATATGAATTTAAAAACGTTCAAGTAAAAAATATTACGGCTAATGTTATGCCAATGATTATATGGTTTTGGCGAATGGCGATCATCCCATATCAGATAATTCGCTTACTCAAACTTCAGTCAAAATTTGTAAATACAACTATGGGATATTATAGTAAAATATTTGCCACTAAAGGTTGGTGGCAATACATAGTTGTCAGAGCAACGAAATAGCGTTCAACAATAAGATATTAATCAATTTAGCTTGATCGAAAGTAACTTTATTTGATTCAAGGTTACTAAGTATGTCTATTAGGGGGAGCCAAGTTTCGAACTTATATTAACAGAGGTAATATGCCTCTTTTTTTCATT